>NZ_JAYEES010000003.1:5000-917500 GCF_034653275.1 Nitrospirillum guaranorum
TTTCATCGTGCGGCGTTCACCGCGTCGATGGCCAAACATCTAATCGCTCATCACGTCGCCGTCAAGTATCTTTTTTCGTCGTCGTTCATTTTCTCAAATCAACGTCGACGCCGCAGATATGACACGGGCCATTCTATGGCTATTTGCGGCGAGACCATGAACTATAGGTGATCCATTTAGATCGCCACTAACCCATAAGATCCGCGACAAGACCCACGTTACTGGCCGATGCAGCGTTAGATGTTTTTACTTTTCAGAGAACCATGTCGCCGTTACTTGCGACGCCTAACCCACTGTTCGATTGCTGGGCAACCGCCCCTGGGGTCAGGGCGGCGGGTTATAGGGGAAGGTCCGGGGGCTGTAAAGCGCTTTCTTCACCCTTTTCGCTCCGCCGCCGCTGAAGGCTGCCTTGAGCGAATTCGGCATGTCGCCGGCTTGAATTAGCGGGGTGACCGCCACGGGCGGATGCGGGTCGCGTGTCCACGCGCCGCCATGGCCCGTCTCACGCGCTCTGCTTCTTTGCGCCGAAGGTGGGATTTTCCGACAGGTCGCCCTCATGCGGCACCACGTCCAGGATTTCATACCCCTGGGCGGCAGGGAAACGCAGCTGCGCCTTGCGCCGGGCCCGCGTGAGGTCGCTGGCGAAGAAGAAGAAGTAGCGTCCCTCCTCCCACAGCTTCACCACCCGGGTGGGCTCCATGGGCAGGCCCTCGGTGCGGCGGATCAGGACGATCCAGCCGGTTTCCTGCAAGCCGCGCCGCTCATCCGTCACCAGGATGCGGCGGTCCACCGATTCCAGGCTGTTGACCTGGTCGGCCAGCCCTTTCACATGACTGGTCAGTTCGGCCGATTCCACATCGTCGGCGGCGCTGGTCAGGCGCTGGGACAGGCTTTCCCGCGCCAGGGTGCGCACCTGCTGGCTCAGCACGAAGCGCCGGCGCTGCAGATCTTTGATGTTGCGGCGGGTGCGCCTGATCTGGCGCTGCGCCTTTTGAAAGGCGGGCTTCACACCGATGAGGACGATCATCACGCCCAGGACGATGCCGAACCAGTTCACGGCGCCGCCTCCAGCGCCATGGTGGCCGGATCGGTCAACGCCACGTCGGTGGGCAGGGACTGGGCATGGGTGATCTTGAAGCCCAGGGTCCGGGGAAAGGCGCGCTCGAACTCCGCGCGCGCCTCTTCCATGTTGGCGGCCCAGACATGGACCGGCACCGGCCGCGCCCAGCTGCTGTCGAAGAAGGCGTGCCGCTCCCCCCGCTTGACCTGGTGGGAGACGGAGCTGTTCATGACCAGGAATTCGAAAGGGCGGTTGGGCAGCAGCTCATGCCCCAGGATGCGCACGAAACGGTGGGGCGACGCCTCCAGCTCCCGCACCTTTTTCTTGAGCTGGGCTTCCTGGCGTTGGGTGGAAAACAGGACGGTGGCGGCCCCGGCCGCCGTGGACTTGCGCGCCTCCACCCGGTCCGACAGGCCGCTGGCGATGCGGGCGTAGCGGGCCAGGCGCTGGCGCAGGCCGCTGACGTCGGCCGTATGCTCCAGCACCATGCTATAGACGTGGGCGACCAGGGACACGAGCACGCTTATTCCGGCGGTGGCCAGAAAAACGAAAAGCCCGAACTCCAATATGGCGATAACGCCCTCGCCCACCCCAACGCCCCCTGGCGATGTTCTCAACCCCCAATACTGTAAATTATCCGGTGGCGGCGGCAAGCGATTATTTGAACCGGCCAATATAGTTAATGGCCGGTTCACGCGACTACATGAACAACGCTTCCTTCTCCAATCCCTTGTATAGTCCGGCCACCTGGGCACCATAGCCGTTGAATATCTGCGTAGGCACCGACTCGTTGCTGCCCAGCAAACGCTCGTGCGCCTGGGACCAACGGGGGTGGGGCACAGCCGGGTTGACGTTGGCCCAGAAGCCATATTCGTCGGCGTTCAGCAGGGCCCAGAAGGTCTTGGGCTTCTTGTCGGTGAAGCTGATTCGCACGATGGACTTCACCGACTTGAAGCCATACTTCCACGGCAGGGTAAGGCGTAGCGGCGCGCCGTTCTGGCCCTGCAAGGGCTTGCCGTACAGGCCGGTGGAGATGAAGGCCAGGTCGTTCGTCGCCTCCGCCATCGTCAGGCCCTCGACATAGGGCCAGGGATAGAAGGGCTGGCGCAGGCCGGGGGCGGCGTAGGTGTCGCGGCCGAAGGTCTGCAGCTCCACATAAGTGGCGGACGAGAGCGGCTTGGCGAAGGCCACCAGCTTGGCCAGGGGGAAGCCCATCCACGGCACGGCCATGGCCCAGGCCTCGACGCAACGGTGCCGGTAAAGGCGCTCTTCCACCGGCATGGCCTTCAGCAGGTCGTCGATGCCCAGGGTCAGGGGCTTTTCCACCATGCCGTCGATGCGCAGGGTCCAGGGACGCAGCGGCATCTTCTGCGCCGCCGTCACCACATCCTTGGACGTGCCGAACTCATAGAAATTGTTGTAGCTGGTGGCGGCGGCCTCCGGCGTCACCGGCCGGTCCAGCGTATAAGCGGGATTGCGCACCGGGGCGTCGGCCGCCCGCGCGACCCCACCGCCCCCCAGGGCCAGGCCACCGGCGATGGCGCCGGCGCCGGCCATGAGCGCACGGCGGTTGATGTAGACCGATTCCGGCGTCGCCGCCGATTCCGGCAATTCCCAGTCCCGCGTGGTCCTGATCAGCATGATGCCGTTCCCTCGTTTCCGTCGCGCTGGGCGATGTCCGCCCATTCCCGGCGCACCTTATAAAGAGGGGACGGCCGTGGCCATATCAAGGACCCAGCCGGCTATGGATTCGATAGCCGGCCGCGGCATCGGCCCCGCCCGCCGCCGAATCGGCCCTGGACTCGCTTTTCACTCGACAGCCGGGCGGGGCGGGTGTGTCATCATGCCTCGGGAGGAAGCGGGTGCCCGGACTGGATCCGGCCGCCGTTCCCCGGGCGCCCCAACGTTCCTGTCAGCAACGTTTCCATCGCCAGCATCTCGTCACCGCCTTCGCGTACCATGGCGCCCCCGGCTCGGCATGACCGCCCAGCACCAGGCCCCGGACAACGAGATCCGGAGGCTAAGGATGAGCAACGGCACAAGAACGGCGCCGCGGTGCGCGGCCCTGGTGGGGCCCTACCTCAGCGGCAAGACCACTTTGTTGGAAAGCCTGTTGATGGCCACGGGCCAGATCGTCCGCAAGGGCAGCGTCCAGGACGGCACCAGCGCCGGCGACGCCAGCGCCGAAGCCCGGGCGCGCCATATGAGCACGGAGGTCAGCGTCCACACCTGCGCGTATCTGGGCGACCCTTGGCACATCCTGGACTGTCCCGGTTCCATCGAGCTGGCGGGCGATGCCGCCCGCGCCCTGATGGTGGCCGACGTGGCCGTGGTGGTGTGCGAGCCGGTGCCGGACAAGGCCGCCATGCTGGCCCCCCTGCTGCGCTTCCTGGATGAGAACGCCATCCCCCATCTGCTGTTCGTGAACAAGGTGGACCAGCTGGGCAGCGGCGACGTGCGCGTGGCCGATTTGATGACGGCACTGGAGGGGGTGTCGCAGCGGCCCCTGGTACTGCGACAAGTCCCCATCCGCCAGGGGCGGGCCGTCACTGGCTATGTCGACCTGGTGAGCGAGCGCGCCTATCGCTATTGCGCCGGCGCCAGGTCCGAGACGGTGCCCATGCCCGACGCGGTGCTGTCGCGGGAACGGGCCGCCCGCCAGGATTTGCTGGAGGCCCTGGCCGATTTCGACGACGCCCTGCTGGAACAGCTGCTGGACGACGTGTCGCCGCCGCCGGCCGACGTCTACCGCCAGCTGAGCCGCGACCTGGCCGATGACCTCATCGTCCCCGTCTTCCTGGGGTCCGCCCAGAACGACCACGGCGTGCGCCGCCTGTTGAAAGCCCTGCGGCACGAGGCGCCGCCGGTGGACGTGACCGCCCGGCGCCTGGGCCTGGACGGCCCAGGGGGAACGGGGTCCGCGTTGGTTCAGCCCTTCCGCATCCACCATGCCCCGCACAGCGGCCGCCTGGCCTATTGCCGCGTCTGGCAGGGGGATGTGGCGGACGGCCAGGTCCTGGGGCCCGACCGGGTGGGCGGCATCTTCGCCCTGGGCGGGAGCACGCCCACCAAGATCATCGGCGCCGGGCCGGGGGCGGTGGTGGCGCTGGCCAAACTGGAGCATGCCCAGCCCGGCGCCCTGTTGTCCGCCAAGGGTGAGGCGGGCACGCCCCCGTCGTGGCCGGCGCCGGCGGAGCCGGTGCACGCCCTGGCCGTGCGCGCGGAGCAGCGTGCCGACGAGGTGAAGCTGACGGGCGCCCTGGCCAAGCTGCTGGACGAGGATCCGGATCTGCGCCTGGCGATGGAGGACGGGGAGATGGTGCTGTCCGGCCAGGGCACGGTGCATCTGGGCATCGCGCTGGACCGGCTGCGCGGCCGCTTCGGCCTGGCCGTCACCGGGCGACCGCCGGCCGTGCCCTACCGCGAAAGCATCCGGCGTATGGTGGCGGAGCACGCCCGTTTCAAACGCCAGTCCGGCGGCCACGGGCAGTTCGCCGACGTGCACCTGACGGTGACGCCCCTGGGCCGCGGCGACGGCTTCCGTTTCGAGGACAAGGTGGTGGGCGGCGCCATCCCCCGCCCCTTCATCCCGGCGGTGGAGGACGGGGCGCGGGAGGCCCTGGCCTGCGGTCCCCTGGGCTTCCCGGTGGTGGACGTATCCGTCACCCTGACCGGTGGCCAGTTCCACGCCGTGGACAGCAGCGAACAGGCCTTCCGCACCGCCGGCCGCATGGCGGTGCAGGAGGCGCTGGCCAAGGCGGAACCGGTGCTGCTGGAACCCGTGCTGCTGGTCACGGTCCACACGCCCACCGAGTTCACGGCCAAGGCGCAGCGGCTGCTGAGCGGCCGGCGGGGGCAGATCCTGGGCTTCGACGTGCGACCGGGCTGGACCGGCTGGGACCAGGTGACGGCCTACGTGCCCCAGGCCGACATGGGCGACTTCATCGTCGACCTGCGGTCCCTGACCCTGGGCCTGGGCGGCTATACCGCCCGCTTCGACCACCTGGCGGATCTGATGGGCCGCCTGGCAGACCGCGTGGTGGAAGGGCGCCAGGCCGGATATGCCGCGCAATGAGGAAAGAAAAGCGTTATGGTTAGCGATCGATAACTTCAAACAACAGGGAGGGGCCGGTGGCGGACACGGTGTTCGAGCGCCAGATGGCCATGTACACGACCTATCATCGCGACCGCCGCAACAAGGCCACCCATGCCGTGGGCATTCCAGTGATCGTCTTTTCCGTGGTGCTGGCCTGTAGCCTGGTGCGGCTGGGCGAGGTGGCGGGCCTGGGGACGGTGACCCTGGGCCTCGCCCTGTCGGCCGTGGTCTGGGCGCTGTGGATCGCCCTGAACCGCCCGGTGGGCCTGGCGCTGGGCCTGCTGGTGGTGCCGTCGGTGCTGCTGTCGGACTGGCTGGTGGAGCGGCTGTCCGTCGGCGCCGTGCAGGGGCTGGCCGGCGGCCTGTTCGTGGGCGGCTGGGTGCTGCAGTTGCTGGGCCACGTCTATGAGGGCCGCAAGCCGGCCCTGGTGGACAATCTGTTCCAGGCCCTGATCGGCCCCATGTTCGTGGCGACGGAGGCCCTGGTCGCCCTGCGCCTGGCCCCCGCCGGCCTGCATGAGCGCATCGAGCGGCAGGCGGCGCTTCGTTGAGGGGCCCTCAAGCGCCGGGCGTGGTCGCGCCCTGTTGAAAGAATGAATGGCTTGAAAGAACGAAAGGCGGCCCCGCGAGGCCGCCCTTCCCATAAGTACCGATGATCGGCCGGTCAGCCTTCCAGCATGGCCCGCAGCATCCAGGCGGTCTTCTCATGCACCTGCAGGCGCTGGGTCAGCAGGTCGCAGGTCGGCTCGTCACTGGCGCTCTCCGCCACCGGGAAAATGGAGCGGGCGGTGCGGGCCACCGCCTCCTGCCCCTCGACCAGCTGCTGGATCATCTCTTCCGCCTTGGGCACGCCGCGCTCTTCCCGGATGACGGTCAGCTCGGCGAACTGGGCGTAGGAACCCGGGGCCGGAAAGCCCAGGGCGCGGATGCGTTCCGCGATGTCGTCCACCGCCACCGACAGCTCGGTATACTGGGTCATGAACATGGTGTGCAGGGTGTTGAACATCGGCCCGGTAACGTTCCAATGGAAGTTATGGGTCTTCAGGTACAGCGTGTAGGTATCGGCCAGCAGGCGGCTGAGCCCCTCGGCGATGGCCTTGCGGTCCTGTTCGGAGATGCCGATGTCGATAGCCATTCTTGTTTCCTTCCGTTCTCTGGTCTGCCGGTCAAGGTAACCCCTTGGACAGTGGTCGGCAAGGGGATTTAGAATTATTCTAAATTCCGCCGTCGCACCGTTCCCCCTCCCCGCCTCGTCTCCGGGGGCCGGAATAGCGAGGCGGTTTGTCACCCCCGATGGACTTTTCCGGCGCCTGTGCTTAGGGAAAATGTCCACGGATCGGCGCGCGGATTGTGGCACACTTGCGCGTCGAAAATACAACCTGCCTTCGAGGGGCGCTTTATGGGTTTCGCCGGCGGCACCGATCACGGTCGCGCGATGATGAAGACCGGCCGGCGGGCCGGCACCGCCTTGGGTTCCTGCGTGGCGGCTTGCTTGGCGCTGACCCCCATGGTCCGCGCCGCCGCCGCCGACCTGACGGTGACGGTGGTCGACGGCGCCGGCCATCCCGTCGCCGACGCGGTGGTCACCGCCACGCCGGACGGCCCGGCCCTGCCGCCCGCCACCCCGCCGTCGTCGCTGATCGTGGACCAGATCGACGAGGCCTTCGTGCCCTATGTCATGGTGGTGCCCAAGGGCGGCACGGTCACCTTCCGCAACAGCGACCTGACCCGCCACCACGTCTATTCCTATTCCGAGGCCGCGAAGTTCGAGTTCGTGCTGTCGCCCGGGCAGATCGGCCAGCGCAAGTTCGACCAGGCCGGCATCGTGGCGCTGGGCTGCAACATCCATGACCATATGATCGCCCACCTGTACGTGACGGCCGCCCCCTTCGCCGCCGTGACGGGCAAGGACGGCAAGGCCGTGCTGGGCGGATTGCCCGCCGCGGGCGTCACCGTGGCCGCCTGGCAACCGCGCCTGAAGCCCGGCGGCACGGCGCCGCAGCAGACCGTGGCCGCCGCGGCGATCGGCACCCCCGTCACCCTGACCCTGCCCGCCCTGCTGCCCGACACCCGGCAGGGCGTCGACCCTGAACGCGGCGGTTACTAAGAAACGACAGGACGCGCCCCCGTGGCTCTCGGCTTTCGAAATCGACTGGTGTTGTTCCTGGTCGCCAGCCTGGCCGTCGTGCAATTGGGCACCATGGTCATCCTGTACGGCGTTGCGCGCTCGGCCCTGATCGACACCGGCAAGCAGCAGTTGGTGACCAGCGCCCAATCCTTCTCGCGCCATCTGGACACCCTGGCCGGCCATCTGGCGGAAGACGCCAAGATCATGTCGCTGGACTACGCCCTGCGCCAATCGATCGCGGTGCATGACAGCGGCACGGCCATCAGCGCGTTGCGCAATTTCGGCCGGCGCGTGGGCGCCAGCCGGATGATTCTGATCAACCTGGACGGCACCATCGCCGCCGACACCGCCCGCCCGCGCGAGTTGACCGGCCTGGGCCGCTTCGCCTTCCCCGACCTGCTGCCGCTGGCGGGCGAGTCCGGCCGGGCGGCGGCCTCCGGCGTGGTGGACGGTGTGCCCTACCGCCTGGTGGTGGTGCCGGTGCTGCTGCCCGATCCCATCGCCTGGATCTGCATCCTGGTGCGGGTGGACGACCGCTTCGCGGAGGAGCTGCGCGCCCTGTCCCCCCTGCGCAAGGATATCGCCCTGGCCGGCCAGACGGCGCCGGACGCGCCCTGGTCCGTGGTGGCCTCGGCCGGCGACCCCATGGACCCGCTGGCCGGCATCGCCGCCCCGGGGCAGCTGGCGGCGGCCGAGCCGCAGCTGCTGACCAAGCGCGGCGCCGAATACCTGGTGCTGACCACGCCCATCCCCACCGCCCCGGGCAGCCTCCCCATGATGGCCGTGCTGCAATACCCGCTGGACGAGGCGCTGGCCCCCTATCGCAAGATCATGCTGTACATGGGCGCGCTGATGGCCGGCGGCCTGGTGGCAGCGTTGATTGGCATCGGCCTGATCGCGCGCGGCGTCACCCGCCCGGTGACGGCCCTGGCCGCCGTGGCCCGGCGCATCGCCGACGGCGACTACACCCCCCTGCCGCCGGTGCGCACCAGCGACGAGATCGGGCAGCTGACCGCGGCCCTGGACGACATGGCCCAGGCCATCGCCGACCGTGAGGAGCATATCCGCCACCAGTCCCTGCATGACGCCGTCACCGGCCTGCCCAACCGCCTGAATTTGGAAGAGCAGGTGGACCAGGCCATCGACCAGGGCCACGGTGTGGCCCTGCTGCTGGTGGGACTGGACCGCCTGCGCGAGGTGACCAACACCCTGGGCCACGACCTGGCGGACCGCGTCGCCCGCGATGCCGGCGACCGCCTGGCCCGCGCCCTGGCCGCCAACGGCGCCGGCGACGCGGTCATCGCCCGGGTGTCGGAACACGGCTTCGCCGTCCTGCTGGTGGACCGCGACGCCGCCGCCGCCCATGCGCTGGCCCCGGCCCTGGTCGCCGCCTTCGACGCGCCCTACACCGAGGCGCCGTATGGCGAGGCGGACGTGACCGTGGACCTGGCGGCGGGCGTGGGCATCGCCGTCTACCCCGACCCCAACCCGGGCGCGCCGCCCTCCGACACCGCCAGCATCCTGCTGCGCCATGCCGACGTGGCGGTGTTGAACGCGCGCGCGGCCGAACCATACGTCCGCCTCTACGACCATGCCGCCGACCCGCACCGGCCGGAACGGCTGTCCCTGATGGGTGATTTGAAGATCGCCATCGAGCAGGACGCCCTGGAATTGGCCTATCAGCCCAAGCTGGAGCTCCAGACCGGCCGGGTGGTGGGGGCGGAGGCGCTGGTGCGCTGGACCCATCCCCGGCGCGGCTTCGTCCCACCTGACAGCTTCATCCCCCTGGCGGAAGAGACGGGCGCCATCCGCCACCTGACCCGCTGGGGCCTGCGCCGGGCCCTGCGCCAGTCCGCCGCCTGGGCGGCGGCGGGCCATGACCTGCGCATGTCCGTCAACCTGTCGGTGCGCGACCTGGGCGACGCCGGCCTGCCGGACCGCATCGACGCCCTGCTGGCGGAGACCGGCCTGAAGCCGGACCGGCTGATGCTGGAGATCACCGAAAGCGCCATCATGGGCGAGCCGGAGGCGGCCATCGTGCTGCTGCGCCGCTTGGCCGACCGGGGGGTGGAGTTGTCCATCGACGATTTCGGCGTGGGCCAGTCCTCCTTCGCCTATCTGCGCCGCCTGCCGGTGCGGGAGATCAAGATCGACCGTTCCTTCGTCAAGGCGCTGGATGAGACGGCGCAGGACCAGGCCATCGTCGATTCCATCATCAAGCTGGGCCACAGCCTGGGCTACAAGGTGACGGCGGAGGGGGTGGAGAACGGCGCCAGCCTGAACCTGCTGGCGAAGATGGGGTGCGACTTGGCCCAGGGCTATTATATCGCCCGCCCCCTCATGCCAGGCGCCTTCAACGACTTCCTGGCCAGCCACGCGGCCGGCGAGATTCCCTGGCAGGCCACCCTGCGGGAGGCGCGCGCATGAGCCACCGCGCCGCCCCGCGGCCGCTCCTTTTGGCCGCCGGGGCGATGCTGCTGGCCGGCGCTTCCGCCGTGGCGCCCCCCGCCCAGGCGGATGACGGCTTTCCGGATATCGAGTTCCACGGCCTGCTGGACGCCCGGGTGGCGCGAACCCCCGACGACCGCAGCACCTTCGACGGCGGCCTGGGCAAGCTGCGCACCGGCGGCGACCCGGGCTCGCGCACCACCACGCTGGAAGAGGCGTCGCTGACGGCGACCGCCCACCTGATCCCTGGCCTGGACGTCTACACCCATGTGCGGGCGGAAGGGGAACAACGCACGGCGGTGGACATCATCGAGGCCTATGCGCGCTGGCGCCCCGCCCCCACCAGCCCCTTGTCCTGGCAGGTGAAGGCCGGCGCCTTCTTCCCGCCCATCTCTCTGGAAAACGACGGGATCGCCTGGACCAGCCGTTACACCCTGACGCCCAGCGCCATCAACAGCTGGGTGGGGGAGGAACTGCGCACCGAAGGGTCGGAGGTCACGTTGACCTGGCGGCCGGACGGGCCGGGCGGTAGTCGTTTCGACCTGATCGGCGCCGTCTTCGCCGGCAATGACGGCACGGGCGAGATGCTGGACTATCGCGGCTGGGCCCTGATCGAGCGGCCGGCCGGCCTGCTGGACAAGTTGCGCCTGCCGGACGAGGTGCCCATGCACCAGCACCGCAGCCCGCCCGCCAGCTTCCAACCCTTCGCGGAGATCGACCACCAGCCGGGCTTTTATGTCGGCGGGCGTTGGACGGACCCGCTGGGAGGTGAGCTGTCCTACCTGCATTGGGACAATCGGGGCGATCCCAGCGTCACCAACGGCAAGGGCTACGCCTGGGACACCGACTTCGACAGCGTCGGCTACAGGATCACGCCGGCACAGGGCCTGACCCTGCTGGCCCAGGCCATGCGCGGGGGCACCCGCATCTACCCCACCGCCGCCAGCGAGAGCGACGGCCGTTTCCAGGCGCTATACCTGCTGGCCAGCCAGGAATGGGGCCGCTTCCGTCTCAGCGGGCGCTTCGACGCCTTCGGCACGCACGAGGACACGCCCGTCACCTCGCGCCCCCATTTCGATGAACACGGCAAGGCCTACACCGCCGCCCTCTCCTACCGGCCGCTGGCCTGGATGCGCTGGACCCTGGAGGGCGTGCACATCGACAGCCGCCGGCAGCAGCGCCTGAACGTCGGCCTGCCCATCGAGGCGCACGAGAACCAGGCGCAGCTGGGCGTCCGCCTGTTCTTCTGACCCCCACCCGGGTATCAGGCGGTGAAGGCGGGTTCCGCCAGCCGCAGGGCATGGGTGCGCACGTCGGTGGGCCAGCCCTGGCTGTACGTCTCCAGCCCCGCGCGATCGCCGGCGAACAGGGCGCGCGCCGCCTCCTCGAAGCCGGGGCGGTCGCCGGCCATGGTGGACATGAAACGGTAGGCCGCCTCCCGCGCCTGGCGCACACGGTCGGCGCCTTCGTTGGCGTGGCGGGCGGCGTCCACCAGCTTGCGCAGGGCGACGGAGGCCCCGCCCGGCTGGCTGTTCAGCCATTCCCAATGCCGGGGCAGCAGCGTGACCTCGCGCGCCACCACGCCCAGCTTGGGCCGGCCGGGACGCGGCGGGGTCGGCGGCGGGGGCGCCAGATCGGCCGGGAACACGGGCGCCAGGCGGCCGCGCACGGCCTCCACGGACCCGCGCAGGTCCACGTCCACCGCCCGCCCCGTCGCCTCATTGAAGATGAAGATCAGGCCCTCGTCGCCGGCGTCCTGCGCCCCCTTGGCCGCCAGCGCCGCCTCCATCAACGTGCCGGTGGCGAGAAAGCGCGTGCCGGCAAAGGCGGTGCAGCGCATGTCCGGATCCAGGCCCATCACATCCTCCATTCCCATGAACGACGCGATACCTAGGCCCGAAAACGCCTCAAGTCAATATTACCCGGGTAAATTTAATTACGGCCCCTTGCGCCGCCGCCCGCCGGGCTTGCTGCCGGCCGGACGGCCGGCGGGGATGGGCGCCTTGATGTTGGACCTCTCGCCCACGGTGCTGGCGCGCCCCTTTTCTCCCATGGCGCTGGCCCGCAGGGGTGTGGCGCCGGGATCCAGGCCCAGGTCGATGGCCTCCAGACGGCGGATCTCGTCACGGATGCGGGCGGCCTCCTCGAACTCCAGGTCGGCGGCGGCGGTGCGCATCTTCTTTTCCAGGTCGGCGATGGCGGCCTTGAGGTTGTGGCCCACCAGGCTGCCCTCTTCGGCGAAGCCGGTGTTCACGTTCACCCGGTCGCCGCGTTCGTAGACCGAGTTCAGCACGTCGGCGATCTGCTTCTTCACCGATTCCGGGGTGATGCCGTGGGCCTCGTTATAGGCGCGCTGCTTTTCCCGGCGGCGGCTGGTTTCCTCCAGCGCTGCGGCCATGCTGGCCGTCGTCTTGTCGGCATACAGGATGGCGCGGCCGTCGACGTTGCGCGCCGCGCGGCCGATGGTCTGGATCAGCGAGGTGCGGGAGCGCAGATAGCCTTCCTTGTCCGCGTCCAGGATGGCGACCAGGCCGCACTCCGGAATATCCAGTCCCTCGCGCAGCAGGTTGATGCCGATCAGCACGTCGAAGGCGCCCAGGCGCAGGTCGCGGATGATCTCGATACGCTCCAACGTTTCGACGTCGGAATGAATGTAGCGGACCTTGATCCCGGCCTCGTGCATGTAGTCGGTCAGGGCCTCGGCCATCTTCTTGGTCAGGGTGGTGACCAGGACGCGTTGGCCCTTGGCGATACACTCGCGGCACTCCGCCATCACGTCGTCCACCTGGGTCTCGGTGGGGCGGATGATGACCTCAGGGTCGATCAGGCCGGTGGGCCGCACCACCTGTTCCACGAAGACGCCGCCCGTCCGTTCCATCTCCCACGGGCCGGGGGTGGCGGAAACGAAGACGGACTGGGGCCGCATGGCGTCCCATTCCTCGAACTTCAGGGGGCGGTTGTCGATGCAGGCCGGCAGGCGGAAGCCGTAGTCCGACAGGGTCGACTTGCGCATGTAGTCGCCCTTATACATGCCACCCACCTGGGGCACCATGACATGGCTTTCGTCCACGATCAGCAGGGCGTCCTGCGGCAGATATTCGAACAGGGTGGGCGGCGGCTCGCCCGGGGCGCGGCCCGACAGGTAGCGGGAATAGTTCTCGATGCCGGCGCAGGAACCGGTGGCCACCATCATCTCGATGTCGAAGGTGGTGCGCTGTTCCAGCCGCTGGGCCTCCAGCAGCTTGCCTTGGGCGGTGAACTCCTCCAGCCGCAGCTTCAGGTCACGCTTCATCTGCTCCACGGCCTGCAGCAGGGTGGGCTTGGGCGTGACGTAGTGGCTGTTGGCGTAGATGCGCACCTCTTTCAGGCTGGCGATCTTCTCGCCCGTCAGGGGATCGATCTCCTGGATGGCCTCCAGCTCATCCCCGAACAGGGAGAAGCGCCAGGCGCGATCCTCCATGTGGGCGGGGAACAGCTCGATGGTGTCGCCGCGCACACGGAAGGAACCGCGGCCGAAGCCGATGTCGTTGCGGCGGTACTGCAATTCCACCAGCCGCTGCAGGAAATGGGTGCGGTTCAGCACATGCCCCACCTTCACCGGCAGGGTCATCTCCGAATAGGTCTCGACCGAGCCGATACCGTAGATGCACGACACCGAGGCCACGATGATGCAGTCGCGCCGCTCCAGCAGCGAGCGCGTGGCGGCATGGCGCATGCGGTCGATCTGCTCGTTGATCGAGCTTTCCTTCTCGATATAGGTGTCGGTGCGCGGAACGTAGGCCTCGGGCTGGTAATAGTCGTAATAGCTGACGAAGTACTCCACCGCGTTGTCGGGGAAGAAGCTCTTCATCTCCCCATACAGCTGGGCCGCCAGCGTCTTGTTGGGCGCCAGGATCAGGGTGGGCCGCTGCAGCCGTTCGATGACGTGCGCCATGGTGAAGGTCTTGCCCGAACCGGTCACGCCCAGCAGCACCTGGTCGCGCTCCCCGCCATGGATACCTTCCAGCAATTCCTTGATGGCCTGCGGCTGGTCGCCGGCCGGCTGGAATTCAGAGTGGATGCGCAGGGGGACGCCGTCCATGGCCGGCGGCAGGGCGCTTCCCCGCGGCATGGTCATGGGCAACGGCAGGTTGGGTTCGATCGTATGGGCATCGTGCGGCATGGCCTCAAGGTAGGCTGCGCCGCGCCACTTTTCCAGGCCGCTTGGCGGCTTTTGCGGGGGGCCGCCCTTTCGCGCCGCCTTCCTCGTCGCGGCCGGCGTTGCTGGTGTTGGCCCCGCTGCGCGCCAGCGCCTTGGACAGGGGCTCCCACGCCGCGGCCATGGCCTCGCTCTCCGTTCCGTCCTCGCGCGCCATGGACTTCAAGGTCGCCAGGAAATCACCCGCCAGGCAGGCGGTGCTGGGCACGCCGCTGGTGAACTCCGTCCCGTCGGGGAACACCACCAGCACGCGCAGGCGCACCATGGGGAAGCGCGCCTTCATGATGTGGATCAGCGGCTGGACCTGGACCACGGGGTTCACGAAGAAACCGACCCGGCCGCTGGCCGCCAGATAGCGCCACTGCCCCGCCTTGGTCTGGGCGCTGATGCGGCCACCCATGTCGGCCGGCGCGCTCATCACCATCAGCACGCTGGCCGGCAGGCGGATCAGGTGGTCGACGCGCAGCGCCTTGCCCTGCTTGTCCCGGATGTAGATGCCATGCACCACGGAATAGCCGGCGTCGTCCAGCGCCAGCTTGCGGCGGTAAGCCTCGGCGTTGTAGCGCCGGCGGGACAAGGCGCGGGTCTTGGGCCGCAGGGCCCACATCACCACCAGCATGAGCACGATGATGACAAGCGCCACCGTGCCGATGGTGACCATCTGGCTGACGCCCATGAGCTGGGGGGCCTGATCGCTGATATCCTGCGCCATGCCGGTTGATTACCCCATCCGCGCCCGGGCTGTCATCATGGCCACGCGTGGCGGCACGCATCTTAATGTCGCGGGTCCCACGGCGGGGCAGGCGCGGCATGCGCGGGCTGCGGTTGTGCCCATTTTTTGCCGGGCGTAAGGTCCGCCGCGGATTTTCCTTTCCCAACAAGGGTAGCCGTCATGTCGATCGTTGCCGAGCGTCTCGCCCGGATTAAACCGTCCCAGACCATCGCCGTCACCGCCAAGGCCCGCGCGCTGAAGGCCGCCGGCCGCGATATCATCGGCCTGGGCGCCGGCGAACCGGATTTCGACACGCCCGACAACATCAAGCAGGCCGCCATCCGCGCCATCCAGCAGGGGCAGACCAAGTACACCGACGTCGACGGCACGCCGGAGCTGAAGCGCGCCGTCTGCCTGAAGTTCAAGCGCGAGAACGGCCTAGACTACAAGCCGGAGCAGGTCAGCGTCGGCACCGGCGGCAAGCAGGTGATCTTCAACGCCATGATGGCCACCCTGTCGCCCGGCGACGAGGTCATCATCCCCGCCCCCTACTGGGTCAGCTATCCCGACATCGTGCTGATGGCCGAGGGCACCCCGGTGTTCGTGGAGTGCGGGGCCGAGAGCGGCTTCAAGATGCGGGCCGACCAGCTGGAGCGCGCCATCACCCCGCGCACCAAGTGGGTCATGCTGAACAGCCCGTCCAACCCGTCGGGCGCGGCCTACACCTATGACGAGATGAAGGCCCTGACCGACGTGCTGGTGCGCCACCCGCACGTCTGGGTGTTCACCGACGACATGTATGAGCACCTGGTCTACGACGGCTTCACCTTCGTGACCCCGGCCCAGGTGGAGCCGGCCCTGTACGACCGCACCCTGACGGTCAACGGCGTGTCCAAGGCCTATGCCATGACCGGCTGGCGCATCGGCTACGGCGCCGGTCCCACGCAGCTGATCAAGGCCATGGCCAACGTGCAGAGCCAGTCCACCAGCAACCCCTCCTCCATCAGCCAGGCGGCGGCGGTGGAGGCCCTGGTGGGCCCGCAGGACTTCATCAAGGAACGCGCCGAGGTCTTCCGCCAGCGCCGCGACCTGGTGGTGTCCATGCTGAACCAGGCCACCGGCATCCATTGCCCGCGCCCCGAAGGCGCGTTCTACGTCTATCCGTCCTGCGCCGGCACCCTGGGCAAGACCACGCCCAGCGGCGCCGTGCTGAACACGGATGAGGACTTCGTCACCTATCTGCTTGAATCGGAAGGGGTGGCCGTGGTCCAGGGCAGCGCCTTCGGCCTGGCCCCGCATTTCCGCATCAGCTACGCGACCTCGACCGAGGCGCTGGAGGAAGCCTGCCGCCGCATCCAGCGCGCGACCGCCGCGCTGCGCTGAGCAGCGGCTTCATAGCGAACGGCAACGGCCGCCCCATCATTGGGGCGGCCGTTTTCGCTTGGGGCTTACTTGGGACTCCACCGTGGGCTGTCGGGCGATTCCGCCGGGGTGCGCAGGGGCTGGGCCAGGACCACCACCCAGATGTAGGCGTCGTTGGGCCCATTGGGCGTGGGGTTGGCCACGCGGGCCACGCCCACGTCGGTCATGCCGGGGGTGGCCAGGGCGCCGACGGTGGAGCCGGTGTCCTGCCAGATGGCCAGCGGCTGGCCGGGGTCGCCGGACGCCCGCGCCTCCAGCGCGATGTCCTGCATGGGAACGTAGAGCGAGTGGATCAGGCCCTGGCGCAGGTCCGGCGTCTCCGTCCCGCTGGCCAGCGCCATCGCCCGGGCGGCGGCGGCATCGTCCAGCACCGGCTGGCGGCTGAGCGCCGGCAGCCCGGCCTGGATGCGTGTCTTCTGCAGGAAGTCGACGAGCGTCTCCGCCGCCTGGCGGTCGGCGGCGTTCATCGTGACGGGCGTGCCGGCGGGCACGGCCGCCACCGCGTGGTTGAACAGGCCATCCATCGCACCACCCGACGCCAGCAGGGCGGTCGTGAGCATCAGGGTCTTCAGCACGCGCATGGGGTACTCCATTCTTATTTGTCGTGTTGGGCGACCCGCCGCTGGCGGGAATGGCAGCCATCGCCTATCGCGATCCAAACCCAGCTTAGGATGTGAGTGTGGCGGAAAATCGACCATGGGTGGCAAGGCATACTTGCGTATGAGCTTGGTCCGCCTTGGTGATTCTTTCCCGGCGTTCAAGGCCGCCCCAAGCCCGCCCTAGGAAATCCCTGGAAATCGGCGTACGGGGTGAGTTTTACACAACGGCCGGACGCGGTTGGCGGCCAACCCTGTCAATCCCTTTTTTGCCTATAATGAACTATTTGTTAGATATTGACAGATCGTGTTTCCATAAAAATCAACGCGTTAGTGTTTTATGCCTATTTTATAGGCAAAATCCGGAAAGCCTTGCGGCGCCTGCGTCGGCACACGCTATCAAAGGCTTTTCCGCAAACTTATCCACAGCTTCCGTGGACGACAGCGGCGTTTTCCCCACCCCCTCGAACAGGGGATGATTCGTTCCCCCTTACCCCGGAAGCGATAGGGGGTGACCGGACGTTTTCCAGGCGGGCCGCCGCACAACCGGGGGAGCGCGAACGCGACGCGATGGCCATTGACCCGGGGCCGCCAATGGGCAGAGTGTCCGCCCCATGGCCATGACCGACACCACCCCCGACACGCCCATTGAAACGCCCGAGGCGGCGCCCCCGGACACCGCGTCCGGCCAGACGGCGCCCAAGGTGCGCCGCCGCACCGTGGCCGACCTGAACCGGGGGGTGGAGACCATCAAGGCCTACCTGCGCACCCTGCCGGTGACGCCGGGCGTCTACCGCATGATGAACGAGGGCGGGGACGTCCTGTACGTGGGCAAGGCGCGCAACCTGAAGCGCCGGGTGGCCAACTACACCGTGCCGGCCAAGCTGCCCGTGCGGCTGCAGCGCATGGTGGCCGAGACGGTGACCATGGAGTTCGTCACGACCCATACCGAGGTCGAGGCGCTGCTGCTGGAATCCAATCTGATCAAGCGTCTGATGCCGCGGTACAACGTGCTGCTGCGCGACGACAAGACCTTCCCCCACATCATGATCACCCGGGACCATGACTACCCGGCCCTGATCAAGCACCGGGGCGCGCGCGACCGGGCCGGCGACTATTTCGGGCCGTTCGCCTCGGCCGGGGCGGTCAACCGCACCATCACCGCCCTGCAGCGCGCCTTCCTGCTGCGCAACTGCACCGACAGCGTGTTTTCCACCCGCACCCGCCCCTGCCTGCAGTTCCAGATCAAGCGCTGCACCGCCCCCTGCGTCGGCCGCGTCAACCGCGCCCAGTATGGCGAGCAGGTGGACGAGGCCGCCGCCTTCCTGGCGGGCAAGAGCCGCGACATCCAGACCCGCATGGCGCGCGCCATGATGGCGGCGTCGGAGGCGCTGGACTTCGAGACCGCCGCCAAGATGCGCGACCGCATCCGCGCGTTGACCGCCATCCAGGCGCACCAGGACATCAATGTCGAGGGCATGGAGGACGCGGACATCATCGCCGCCTACCAGGACGGCGGCAGCACCTGCATCCAGGTCTTCTTCTTCCGCGGTGGGCGCAACAACGGCAACCGCGCCTATTTCCCCAGCCATGACAAGAACCAGGGCACGGCGGAGGTGCTGTCCGCCTTCATCGCCCAGTTCTACGACAACCGCGCCGCCCCCGGCCTGGTGCTGATCAGCGAGGACGCGGAGGAGCAGGCGTTGCTGGCCGAGGCCCTGACCCTGCGCGCCGGCCGCAAGGTGGAACTGGCCGTGCCCAAGCGCGGCGACAAGAAGCGCCTGATGGACCACGCCCTGACCAACGCGCGCGAGGCCCACGGCCGCCGCCTGTCCGAGACGGGCAGCCAGGCCAAGCTGCTGGCCGGCGTGGCCGAGCTGTTCGGGCTGGAGGCGCCGCCCACCCGCATCGAGATTTACGACAACAGCCACATCCAGGGCGCCCACCCCATCGGCGGCATGGTGGTGGCGGGGCCGGATGGCTTCATCAAGAACGCCTACCGCAAGTTCAACATCCGCGACCCCAAGGCCGCCGGCGACGACTTCGCCATGATGCGCGAGGTGCTGACCCGCCGTTTCGAGCGCGCGCTGAAGGAGGATCCGGAGCGCACGGGCGACACCTGGCCCGACCTGCTGCTGATCGACGGCGGCGAGGGCCAGCTGGGCGTGGTGGTGGAGGTGCTGGCCGAGCTGGGCCTGTCCGATATCGCCCTGGTGGGCATCGCCAAGGGCCCCGACCGCGACGCGGGGCGCGAGCGTTTCTTCATGCCGGGCCGGGCACCCTTCGGCATGGATCCGCGCGACCCCGTGCTCTATTTCCTGCAGCGCCTGCGCGACGAGGCCCACCGCTGGGCCATTGGCAGCCATCGCCAGCGCCGGGAAAAGGCCATCAGCGCCAGCCCGCTGGACGAGGTGGCAGGCATCGGACCCAAGCGCAAGAAGGCCCTGCTGCTGCATTTCGGCTCCGCCCAGGCCGTTTCGCGCGCAGGACTGGCGGACTTGCGCGCGGTGGACGGGATATCGGACGCCGTCGCCAAAATCATCTATGACCACTTCCATCCGGACGGCTAAACTCCCGTCCAACGGACTCTCACCCGACGGACCGCCGCCCGTGGGCTTCCGTCAGGTGCCACCGACCTGCCGGCAATTCCATCGTGCCGCCTGAGATCGCCCCAGGACCGCTTCATGCTGACCAGCCTGCCCAACCTGTTGACCCTGTCGCGGATCGTGCTGATCCCCGTCATCCTGGCCCTGCTGTGGTTTCCGGCGACCTGGACGGCCTGGACGGCCGCCGGGCTGTTCGCGCTGGCCGCCATCACCGACTATTTCGATGGCTACCTGGCCCGGGCGTGGCACGAGGAATCCATCATCGGCCGCTTCCTTGACCCCATCGCCGACAAGCTGCTGGTGGCGGCGGTGCTGTTCCTGCTGGTGGCCGATCACAAGATCGTGGGCCATGCCGTGCTGCCCGCCGTGATCATCCTGCTGCGCGAGGTGGCGGTGTCGGGCCTGCGGGAGTTCCTGGCCGGCCTGCGCGTCGGCGTCCCCGTCTCGCGCTTGGCCAAGTGGAAGACCGCCATCCAGCTGATGGCCATCGGCTGGCTGATCGTGGGCGACCACGGGCCCGACTGGCTGTATGTCCGCCCCATCGGGGAAATCGGCCTGTGGGCCGCCGCCGCGCTGACGCTGATCACGGGCTGGGATTACCTGCGCGCCGGCCTGCGCCACATGCTGGCCCCGGCGGGCGCCCCCGCCCAGGTGGAGCCGGCGGCCAAGGCGCCGGCGGCCGCCCCCGTGCGCACGGGGGCCTGACCGCCATGCGCATCCTCTATTTCGCCTGGCTGCGCGCCAAGATCGGCACCGCGGAGGAAGAGGTGGCGCCGCCCGCCGGCGTGGCCACCACCGGCGACCTGATCACCTGGCTGCAATCGCGCGGCCCCCATTACGCCGACGCGCTGGCCAACCGCGCGGTGGTCAAGGTGGCGGTGAACCAGGACTACGTCGGCCTGGACCATCCCGTGGCGCCGGGGGACGAGGTCGCCCTGTTTCCGCCGGTCACCGGGGGCTGACATGGCCATACGTGTCCAGGCGGAAGACTTCGACGTCGGCGCCGAACTGGCGGCCCTGACCGACGGCAACCCGTCCATCGGCGGCGTGGCCAGCTTCGTCGGGCTGGTGCGCGACATGTCCAAGGGTGACGGGGCCGGCGGCGACACCGTCAGCGCCATGACCCTGGAGCACTATCCCGGCATGACGGAGCGGCAGCTGGCCGCCATCGAGGCGGAGGCGCGGGCCCGCTGGCCCCTGGACGGCGTGCTGATCATCCACCGCCATGGCCGCCTGCTGCCCGGCGACCGCATCGTGCTGGCCGCCTGCGCCAGCGCCCACCGCGCCGCCGCGTTCGAGGCCTGCTGGTTCCTGATGGACTGGCTGAAGACCAAGGCGCCCTTCTGGAAGCAGGAGGAGACGCCGGCCGGGGCCCGCTGGGTGGCTGCCAAGGAGGAGGACGACCAGGCGGCGGAACGTTGGTACAAACGCACGCCGTGATACCGGTCTCACCACCCTAAGCGCTCACAAAACCTTGAAAAATACCGGGAAATTTTTAGGCAATGAGTCAACCGAGTCGTTTACGCCCGGTTCACATACCGAATCTAATACCTCTTGGCTAGTCTCTGACTCGTTAACTAAACCTTTGGCCAAGACTTTGCTTTTAGTGCCGGCCACGCTCACGGCCCGGGACAAAGGTACGGGAATCCTGTAAAGTGGGGGATCAGCTTTAGAGACCCCATGTCCGAACTATTCAAGACCTCGGCCAACCTCCTGGCCCAAGATCAACGCAACGCCACCGTCCTGCTGGTCGACGGCAACCAGGGATTGCTGATCTCCCTGGTGGATTTGTTGCGCCAGGGGGGATTCCGCTTCGTGCATTGCCGGCAGGATCTGCGGGATCTGCCGCAGTACTGCCGTGACCTGTCCCCCGACGTGCTGGTGCTGAACCAGCCGGGCGACAGCCCAGCCGCCGTCAGCGCCCTGATGGCCACCCTGGGCATGGTGGCCCAGATGCCGTCGGGCGAGCGTCCCACCCTGCTGCTGCGCACCGGCGTGCTGGACGCCGCCGCGCGCGAGGAAGCGCGCCGGCGGGGCGTCAGCGATTTCATCGCCCACAATTGTGACCCGGTGGAGGTGGTGACCCGCGTGGCCGGCGCCGCCCACCTGCAGTTCCTAAGCCGCCAGGTGGCGCAGCAGCAGCGGCAGGTGGACATCCAGGTCAAGGACCGCACCGCCCGCCTGCTGGAGTCGCTGGAAACGATGCAGGAGCGGGAGCGGACCCTACTGGCGGCGCTGGAGCAAACCCGCACGGAAATTCGGCAGAAGGCGGAGTTCCTGGCCCATGCCACGCACGAACTGCGCACGCCCCTGAACGCCATCCTGGGCTTCGCCGACCTGTTACGGCGGGAGTTCCATGGGCCGCTGGGCGACGCCCGTTACCTGGAATATGCCGAGGATGTGCACGCCGCCGCCAGCCACATGGCCGCCGTCGTCGATGACACGCTGGATCTCAGCCGCGCCGAATCGGGCCAGGTGACCCTGGACATCCGCGACATCGACATCGGCCGCGCCGTGCAGGACAGCACCCGCATGCTGCGCACCCTGGCGGCCGACTGCGGCGTGGACCTGACGGTGAAGGTGCCGGAGCAGCCGTTGCGCCTGCGCACCGATCCGGAGAAGGTGCGCCAGATCATCCTGAACCTGGGCTCCAACGCCCTGAAGTTCACGCCGCGCGGCGGCCGGGTGACGGTGGAGGTGCAGGCCGACGACAAGGGCGGCGCGCTGATCCTGATCGTGCGCGATACCGGCGTGGGCATGGCCCCGCATGAACTGCCCATCGCGCTGAAACCCTTCGGCCAGGTGCGCGGGGCGCAGCAGCCGGGCGTGCGCGGCACCGGCCTGGGCCTGCCCCTGACCAAGCGCTTCGTGGAGATGCTGGGCGGCAGCCTGGACATCGCCAGCGTTCCCGGCCGGGGCACCATCGTCACCGTGCGCCTGCCCGCGCCGGAGAATGAGGCCGGCAACGCGCGGGCGACCGCCTGACGTCACGCGGGTCGCAGGGGAGCACCTGCGCCCGGAAGGGCCGATCAAGGCCAGCCCCCACCCACCCCTTTACGTTTAGGGAAACTTGACCGGCGCCATTTTTGCCGGTGAAAAAGGAAAAGCCTGCGGGAGGTGCGTCCTTCCTCCCGCAGGCTTTACGCGTCCGGTGGACCTGAACCCGACCGGATGCGATCTCGATGGTAGCCGGCCCATCAGGGCCGGGTATCGGCGGCGGGGGCGCGTCCCCCGCCGCCTGTCCCTTCTAGACCTCAGGCCTCAGCGCACGCCGGACCGGCGCAGGCTGTCCGGCGAGAAGTCGGCCGCCGTCAGGGTGACGTTGAAGTTGTAGGGCTTCTCCTGGTTGGTGAAGCCGCTGGCGGTGTACCGGCCCGACTGCAGGTCGTACACGGCGAACAGGCCCGCCCAGAAGGTCTGGACATCGTAGAAGTTGATGCCGTGGGCCTCGGTCACGCGCCACAGCTGGTCGCGGCTGTCGTACTGGTCGGCGACCAGGATGCCCCAGCTGTCCTCGTCCACGTAGAAAGTGCGGCGGGGATAGATGTGGCTGGTGCCGGACTTCAGCTTGCCCTCGACCACCCACACCCGATGCAGCTCATAACGGGCGTAGTCCTGGTTGATGTGCTTGGCCTTGATCAGCTGGTCGTAGGTCAGCTTGTCGCTTTGCAGCTGATAGGCGTTGTAGGGGACGTACATCTCCTTCTTGCCCACCAGCTTCCACTCGTACCGGTCGGGGGAGCCGTTGAAGACGTCCAACTGGTCGGAGGTGCGCAGGCCGTCCGAGGCCGTGCCCGGGTTGTCGTAGGCGACGTTGGGCGCGCGGCGCACGCGGCGCTGGCCGGGATTGTAGGTCCAAGCGTTACGCGGCTCCTTCACCTGGTCCATGGTCTCATGCACCAGCAGGATCTCGCCCGCCAGGCGGGCCGGCGCCGTCACTTCCTGCTGGAAGAACAGCGAGGTCTGGCCTTCCGGACCGGTGTCGGAGTACAGGAACTTCGACTTCTCGTTGATGTTGATCATCGTGTACGAGCCGTCGGACTGCGGGTTGGCGGCGCCGTAGCTGCGCTCCAGCTGCTTACCCTTCCAGCGCAGGATGTGGTTCCACACCACCTCCACGCCCGTCTTGGGAATCGGGAAGGGCACGCCCACCTTGGCGCCCTCGACGCCGTTGCCGTCGTCCACCAGCTTGGCGCGGGTGGCGTTGGCCAGCGTCTCGTCATAGACGCTCTTGGGCAGCGAGGCGCTGCGGTGCGTCGGATAGACGTTCATCTTGTAGTCGGGGTACTGCTTCAGCAGGGCCTTCAGGCCCTCCGGCAGCTTGTCCGCGTACTGGGCCATGTTCTGGCCGGTGATGGTGAACAACGGCTTGTCGCTGGCGTAGGGATCGACGTAGACGCCACCAGCCTTGTACCCCGCCGGCGGGGCGGTGATGCCGCCCGTCCATTCCGGGATGGTGCCGTCCTTGTTGCCCGCCTTTTCGGCGCCGTTCGGCGTCAGGGTCTTGCCCAGATCAGCCGCGGACTGCGCCATGGCGACGCCCGCCATGCCCCCCAGAAAGACGGCGAAGGCGCCGCCGACCAACGCGGTGTTGCTCCACTTCATCCTTTTTCCTCCCTTATGCGGCCGGCTGTCCGCCGACGCGCGCGTCTCATTAGCCGAGTGGGTCTTGGTTCAAACGCACATTCCCAAACGCCCAATTCAAGGATCCCCCACCTCTGGGACAACCGTCCCGGGATTGGCGTTTGATCCTCTCATTTCAATAGTTTGGTCGATGCCGGGGCGACGCGCAATGGCTGTCGAACCGGCGTCGACGGAGAAAAAGCGGGTGTGAGCCTCAGAACAGGTCGGCCTCCAGGTCCATGACGGTCTTGGCCCCCGACATCAGGGCCTTGAAGCGGAAATCCACCTCCGGCAGCAGGCGCTGGACGAAGAAGCGGGCGGTCTTGATCTTGGCCTCGTAGAAGCCGGACTTGCCGTTGCCGCCCTCGGCCAGTTTGGCGTTCGCCACCTTGACCATGCGCAGCCACATCCAGCCCAGGGCCACCAGGCCGAAGATGCGCAGGTAGTCGGTGGAGGCGGCACCGGCCTCGTCCGGGTTCTTCATCCCCCTCTGGGCGACGATGGCCGTGGCCTGCTGCAGCTTGCCGAAGGCCTTGGCCAGCGGACCGGCGAATTCCAGCAGGTCGGTGTCTTCCATCGCCGACTCAAGCTCACCCGCCAGCGGGTGGAAGAAACGGCGCAGCAGGCGGCCCATGTCCTGGCCCAGCTTGCGGCCCACCAGGTCCAGCGCCTGGATGCCGTTGGCGCCTTCGTAGATCATGGCGATGCGGGCATCGCGCACGAACTGCTCCATGCCCCATTCGCGGATGTAGCCGTGGCCGCCATACATCTGCTGGGCCATGGTGGCGCACTCATAGCCCATGTCGGTGAAGTAGGCCTTCACCACCGGGGTCAGCAGGGCCACGAACTCGTCCGCCTCGGCGCGGGCCTTGGGGTCCGGGTTGTGGTCGGCCTGGTCCAGCTGGATGCCCACCCAGTAGCCCAGCGCGCGGGCGCCCTCGGTGAAGGCCTTGATGGTCATCAGGTTCTTGCGCACGTCCGGATGGACGATCAGCGGATCGGCCGCCTTCTCCGGCTCCTTGGCGCCGGTCAGCGCGCGGCCCTGCAGGCGCTCCTTGGTGTAGGTCAGCGCGTTCTGGTAGGCGACGGTGGCGATGCCCAGGCCCTGCATGCCCACGCCCAGGCGGGCGGCGTTCATCATGGTGAACATGGCGCGCATGCCCTTGTGGGGCTCGCCCACCAGCCAGCCCTTGGCGTCGTCGAAGTTCATGACGCAGGTGGCGTTGGCCATGATGCCCATCTTGTGCTCGATGGAGCCGCACATGACGCCGTTGCGCGGGCCGGGCTGGTTGTCCTCGGTCGGCAGGAACTTGGGCACCAGGAACAGGCTGATGCCCTTCACGCCCGGGGGCGCGTCCGGCAGCTTGGCCAGCACCAAGTGGATAATGTTGCTGGTCAGGTCGTGCTCGCCGGCGGAGATGAAGATCTTGGTGCCGGTGATGCTGTAGCTGCCGTCGTCGTTGGGGACGGCCTTGGTCTTGATCAGGCCCAGGTCGGTGCCGCAGTGCGGCTCCGTCAGGCACATGGTGCCCGACCACTCGCCCGTGGTCATCTTGGGCAGGTAGGTGTCCTTCAGCTGATCGTTGGCATGGGTGTGGATGGCGTTCCACGCCCCCTGGGTCAGGCCCGGGTACATGGCGAAGGCCATGTTGGCGGAGATCAGCAGTTCTTCCAGCACGAAGGTGATGGCGTGGGGCAGGCCCTGGCCACCGTACTTCGGATCCATGGACAGGCCCTGCCAGCCGCCGTCGACGTAGGCCTGGTAGGCTTCCTTGAAGCCCTTGGGCGTGCGCACCACGCCGTTCTCGTAGTGGCAGCCTTCCTCATGGCCGGGGCGGTTCAGGGGCTGCAGCTCGTTCTCGCAGAGCTTGGCCGCCTCTTCCAGGATGCTGGAGACGAGGTCGCGGGTGGCGTCCTCGAAGCCCGGCAGCTTGGTCAGATTCTCGGCCTGCAGCAGGTCGTTCAGGACGAAATCGATGTCTTCGAGCGGCGCCTTGTAGGTCGGCATCGGAGAATTCCTTGAATTCCAAGGGTTCTGGGGGAAGACGCCGGGGCGATCGCCCGCCCCGGCCCCCATGAGAACGTCAGTTGCGCAGCGGCTTGCCGGTGGACAGCATGTGGTCGATGCGGTCGATGGTGCCGGGCGTGCGCACCAGGCGCATGAAGGCCTCGCGCTCCAGATCCAGCAGGTCGTCCTCGGTCAGCACGGTGGTGATGTCGGTGTCGCCACCGCTCAGCACCCAGGCCAGTTCGCCGGACACCACCACGTCGTGGTCGGTGGCCTTGCCCTGGCTGTGGAAGCCGTCCACCGCCATTTCCAGCGCCGTGCGGGCGCCGGGACCGGGCAGGCGGATTTCCAGCGGCTCCGGCGCCGTGTAGTCCTTGGCCAGTTCCAGGGCCTTGGCCTTGGCGTCGGCCAGCAGCCGGTCGCGGTTCATGGTGATGCCGTCGGTCGGGCGCAGGATCAGCATCTCCTTCGCCTCGAACGCCGACTTCGCCACCTTGGCCGTGCTGATGTACTCGAAGGCCTTGGCGATGGGGGGCATGGGGCCGCCCGGGCGCTTCTTGTTGTAGGTGTGGCGGAACAGCATTTCCTTGCAGCCGCCCCAGCCGGGGACCAGGCCGACGCCGACCTCGACCAGGCCGATGTAGCTTTCGGCGTGCGCCTGCACCGCGTCGCAGTGCAGCAGGATCTCGCAGCCGCCGCCCAGGGCCATGCCCGAGGGCGCGCCCACCACCGGGAAGGGCGCGTACTTCAGCGCCTTGTAGGTCTGCTGGCCTTCGGCGGTCGCCTGCTCGATCTGCGGCCACAGGGCGATGTTCAGCGCGAACAGGGCCAGGCCCAGGTTGGCGCCGACGGAGAAGTTGTCGCCCTCGTTGTGGATGACCAGCGCCTTGTAGGCCCCGGACTTGCCGTCGCCGATGATCTCAATGGCCTTGCGGTAGAGCGCCATCACCTGGTCGTCCAGGGCGTTCATCTTGCCGGTGAATTCCAGGCACAGCACGCCGTCGCCGATATCCCACAGGGCCGCCGACGCTGTCTTGGCCACGGGCTTCGACGCCCGCTTGACGTCCGACAGCAGCAGCACGCCCTCGGGCCGTTCCACCACGGCGTACTCGCCCTGCGTGGTCAGGTAGTGCAGGCGGCCGTCCTCCACCTTGTAGAAGGGGCGCCCGGCGGCCAGCGTCACCAGGGCCGGCACCGGCAGGCCGGCCTCGGTCAGCTTCTCGGCGAACCAGGCCGTGCCCAGGGCGTCGATCATCTCGAACGGGCCCTGCTTCCAGTTGTAGCCGAGGCGCATGGCGGCATCGACGTCCAGGATGGTGTCGGCGATCTCCGGCACCAGGCTGGCGGCGTAGGCCAGCGCCTGGCTCAGCACCTTCCAGGCGTACTGGCCGCCCTTGTCGCTGTGGGTCACCAGGCCCTTCAGGCTGCGCTCCTTGGCCGACGCCAGCTCGGCCTTCACGGTCGGGCGGTAGGCGCCGGTCTTCAGGTCGATGGTCTCGCGCACCCGCTTGCCGTCCGGCGTCTTGGTCTGGCGGTAGAAGCCGCCCTTGCCCTTACGGCCGGTGTAGCCCTCCGCGATCATCTTCGCCTGCAGCGGATTCTCACGATAGACGCGGCGGTAGTCGTCCTGCGCCGGCAGGGTGGACAGGAGGCTCTTGGCGATGTGCGGCCCCAGGTCGATGCCGACCAGGTCCAAGAGGCCGAAGGTGCCGGTCTTGGGCAGGCCCATGGGCTTGCCGGTGATGAGGTCCGTCTCCTCCACCGTCAGGCCCAGATCCTCGGCCGCGTTCACCGCCGCCTGGAACCAGTAGGTGCCGATGCGGTTGGCGATGAAGCCGGGGGTGTCCTTGCAGTGCACGACGCCCTTGCCCAAGCGCACGTCACACACCTGGCGGATGATGTCGACGGCATCCTTGCGGGTCTTGGGGCCCGCCACGATCTCCAGCAACCGCATATAACGCGGCGGATTGAAGAAGTGGGTGATCATGAAGTCGGCGGCGAACTGGTCGCTGGCGCCTTCCAGCAGGATCTCCAGCGGGATGGTGGAGGTGTTGGAGCTGACGACCGAGCCCGGCTTGCGCACCGCGTCCAGGCGGCGGTACAGCGCGTGCTTGATGTCCTTGTTCTCGATCACCGCCTCGATGATCCAGTCGACGTCCTTCAGCTTCTCCAGGTCGTCTTCCGTGTTGCCCGGGGTCACCAGGCGGGCGGCGTCCTTGTGCATGAAGGCGGCGGGTTCCGTCTTCAGCAGCTTTTCGACCGCCCCCTTGGCGACGACGCTGCGGTCACCGCCATTGTCCTTCACCGCCTGGGGAACGATGTCCAGCAGGAAGACGGGAATGCCCGCGTTGGCGATGTGGGCCGCGATGCCGCTGCCCATCACCCCGGCGCCGATGACGGCGGCGCTTTTGATTTCCATGGGGTCTCTCCTCAACCGGGGCCGATCAGACCGCTTCCAGGACGGTGGCGATGCCCTGGCCGCCGCCGATGCACTGCGTGGCCAGCGCGAACTGCTTGCCTTCGCGCTTCAGCAGGCTGGCGGCCTTGCCGGTGATGCGGGCGCCGGTGGCGCCCAGCGGGTGGCCCAGGGCGATGGCGCCGCCGTCCAGGTTCACCTTGGCGGGGTCGAAGCCCAACTCGCGCGCCACGGTCATGGACTGCACGGCGAAGGCCTCGTTGCTTTCGACGATGTCGATGTCTTTCACCGTCAGGCCGGCGCGCTCCAGCGCCTTGCGCGAGGCCGGCACCGGGCCGTAGCCCATGATGGTGGCGTCGCAGCCGGACACGGCGACGGAGCGGATACGGGCCAGGATGGGCAGGCCGTGGGCCTTGGCGTATTCCTCGCTGGTCACCAGCGTGGCCGACGCGCCGTCGGTCAGCGGGCTGGAGGTGCCGGCGGTGACGGTGCCCTCCTGGTCGAAGGCCAGCTTCAGGCCGGCCAGGCCCTCGGCGGTGGTCTCCGGACGGATGCAGCCGTCCTTGTCCACCAGCTTGCCCTTCACGTCGATGCCGACGATCTCATCGGCCAGGCGGCCAGCGGCCTGCGCGGCGGCGGCCTTCTGGTGCGAGGCGACGGCGTAGGCCTCCTGGTCGGCGCGGCTGAAGCCGAACTTCTTGGCCAGGTTCTCCGCCGTGATGCCCATGGCCATGTAGGCGCCGGGGTTGGCGGCGTGCAGGGCCGCGTTGGGCATGGGGTTGAAGCCGCCCATGGGGATGCGGGTCATGCTCTCGACACCGGCGGCGATGAAGGCCTTGCCGGCGCCCAGGGCGATGGCGCCCGCCGCCATGTGGATGGACTGCATGGAGGAGCCGCAGAAGCGGTTCACGGTGGTGCCCGCAACCGCCTGGGGCAGGCCGGCGATCATGCCGATCAGCTTGGCGACGTTGAAGCCCTGCTCCCCTTCCGGGAAGGCGCAGCCGACGATCAGATCTTCCAGATCGGCGGTGTTCACGCCCGTGCGCTCGACCAGCGCCTTGACCACCGTCGCGGCCAGATCGTCGGGGCGGACCTTCACCAGGTCGCCCTTGTTGGCCAGCGTGAACGGGGACCGGGCGTAACCGGCGATAACGGCTTTAGTCATTGGTGTGTTCCTCGCCTTGGCAAACGGGGCGGCGCCTCATTTGGCGGGCGCCGGATGGGGGATGACGCGGGAAAGGCCGGACCGGGATGCGTCCCCGGTACGGCGTGAATGAATGTGGGAAGGCGGCGGCCGTCTTTTCAGACGTCCAGGGCGCCCTTGCGAGCCAGGTGATCGACCACCAGGCCCTCGATCTCCTTCAGGTCGACCAGGGTCTGCTGCACGTCGCGCAGCTGCTGTTCCAGGGTGGCGATGCGGTCGCGGGCGCTGCTCAGCAAGAAACGCATCTGCGGCACCTGGGCGTCGCCCACCTCATAGAGGTCGAGGAAGTCCTTGATGCCGGCGATGGTGAAGCCCAGGCGCTTGCCGCGCATGATCAGCTTCAGGCGCGCCCAGTCGCGGTGGGTATAAACCCGCTGCTGCCCCTCGCGGCGCGGGGCCAGCAGGCCTTCGTCCTCGTAATAGCGGATGGTGCGGGGCGTCAGCTCGAACGCCTCGGCCAGTTGACTGATGGTGTAGGTTTCTTCCACCGCCGTCACGGGCGCTCCATCGGGCATCTGTCCTCTCCCTGGGCTAGCCGAACTCCTCTCTTTCAGTGGAGGGACGGCGCCTTACGTTTACGTAAACGTAAAGTGAGAGGCGGCCGATGTCAATCGCCTGAATCAACTTTCAACTTCACCCGTTCGGGGTAATGGTTGGCTTCATAAATCACGCCATCAAGCGCCGGGCGCCAGCATCCGCTGGTCCCTCCGCCCAACCAGGAAAGTATCCGTAGACTGCGGCCGCCGTAGCGAGCACCGCAGGGCGCAGCGAGGATAGCCAAAGGCCCGGATAGGCCTGCCGGCGCCAGTGGGTCAGATGAAAAAGTGTATCTGCGTCCGGTCGTAGCCGGTGCCCAGCAGCATGGGCTGGCCCTGGGCCACCGGGAAGTCATGGCCGAAGAAGTAGACCGCCTGCTTCCAGTGGTTGGTACGGGCGGCGGAGCGGGAGCTGTAGACCACCTCCTCGTCCATGTGCAGGTCGAACCAGAAGGCGACACCCTGGACCAGGCCCGGCTTGGTCGCCTGGATGGTCAGGCTTTTCAGGTCGCTGTCCGGCATGCTGACGCGGAAGTCGAAGAACCAGGCCGGGAACGGATCGGACAGCATCTGGTGGGTGTCGGCGGCCAGGTCGATCTGCTGGTAGCCCGGGGCGCGGAACTGGTCGAAACGGCTCATGTCGAAACCGCTGACGCTGCGGATCGGGCTGACGTTGCGCAGGTCGTCGGCCTGGATCAGCTGGGCCCAGACGGTGGCGGCGGCGGGGATGACGCGGGCGCCGGGGCGGGCCAGGTTGCGGCGGGCATGGTCCAGGATGGCCAGCATGTCGGGCGCCAGCATGCCGACGTTGACGATGTCGGACACCAGCACGTCGGCCGGGCGCGGCAGATCCACGCCCAGCTTCAGATCCTGGGGCTTCTTGGCCACGATGGTGACGCGGTCGGCGTAGCCGTTCAGGGCCACGGTCTCGCGCGCCACGGTGGCCAGCGCGGCCAGCGGCTCGGACGCCACCACGCGGGCGGCACCGGCGCGGGCCGCCATCATGCTGACCAGGGCGGAACCGGCGCCCAGTTCCAGCACCAGGTCGCCCGGGCGGATGGCGCGCAGCAGGGCGGCCTCATAGGCGTCGTTGCGCTCGTGGTCGTTCAGGCGGGGGATGTGCCAGGCCGGCACCTGCGTGCTGCGCAGCAGCTGCAGGGCGTACTGCACCGCCTGGTTTTCCGGCAGGCGGGTCTGCACGCCGGTCAGCAGGGCGACGGCGTCCTCCGTGCGGTCCTGGCCCTGGAACACCTGGGCCAGGCAGATCGCGGCCTCATACCGGCTGCTGTCGGCGGCCAGCACCTGGGCGAACAGGCCGCCGGCCTCGTCCAGCCGGCCGGTGTAGAGCAGCAGGGTGCCGAGGTTGTACAGCGCGTCGAGATTGTCGGGCAGCAGACCCAGGGAGTGGCGCAGGCAGAACTCCGCCTCCTCCAGGTTGCCCAGCTCACGCAGGGTGTTGCCCAGGTTGTTGTGCGCCTCGGCATAGCGGGGGTTGATCTCCACCGCCTCGCGGAAGCGGGCCTCCGCCTCGGCCAGGCGGCCCAGGGCGCGCAAGGCGTTGCCCAGGTTGTTCTGGCTGATGGCGTCATCGGGGTTGAGGGTGACGGCGGTGCGGAAGCAGACCTCCGCCATCTCGAACTGGCGGCAGCCGTACAGCAGGACGCCACGGCTGTTGTGATATTGGAAGTTCTCGCCATCCAGCTCGATGGCCCGCTCAAACAGGTCGTTGGCCTCGATCGGCCGGTTGGCCTTCAGCGCGATGACGCCCAGCAGGTGGGTGGCCTCGGCATGGACGGGGTTGGTCGCCAGCGCGGTGCGGCAACTCATCTCGGCTTCCGCCAGGAAACCGGCCATCAGATGCTGGCGGGACAGGTCCACACAATCCTGGACGAAGGACATCCACTCCTCCTCGGGGGCTAGGTCGCGTCTTTGCGCGGGGAGGAGAGCAAGGGGTGTGCCACTTGGGCATGCCCCCGAAGGCCTTGGATTTCCACACAGGATTGCAAGGAACTTGCCCGGTGGCGGTGGTCCCGAACCGCCGCCGGGCAAAGCTTGCCGGGTAGGTTTAGACCAACAGGGCCAGCACCTCGTCGGCGGTGGGCATGGCGTCGCCCGCCCCCACCCGCGTCACGGCGATGCTGGCCGCGACGTTGGCGTGGCGCATGGCCTGGGGCAGCGTGTCGCCCAGGGCCAGGCGGGCGGCCAGGGAGCCCACGAAGCAGTCGCCGGCACCGGTGGTGTCCACCGCCTTGACGCTGCGGCCGGGAACGATGACCTGGTCATCCGCCGTGACCGCCAGCGCGCCGCGCACACCCAGGGTGGCCACCACGGTCTGGCCCGGGCGGCGCATCAGGCGGCGGGCGGCGGCGGCCACCTGATCCTCCGGCGCGTCGCCGGCCAAGTCCACGCCGGCGAAGTGGCCCAGTTCCGTCTCGTTCACCACCAGGATGTCGACGTCGGCCCACAGGCTGTCGGGCGCGTCGTCCAGCGCCGGGGCGGCGTTGAGGATGGTGGTGGCGCCGACCGCGCGGCCCCGGCGGAAGAAATCGGCGATGGTGGCCCGGGGAATTTCGAACTGGCTGACCAGGATGTCGCCCGCCTGGAGGGCGACGGCGTCCAGGTCGGCCGGCGCCACCTCGCCATTGGCGGCGGGGATGACGACGATGCTGTTCTCCGCATGAGCGTCCACCATGACGATGGCGGTGCCGGTGGCGGTGTCCGTCCGGGCGACGCCGAGGGTGCCCACGCCATTGGCCTGCAGGAAGGCCAGCGCCTGGTCGCCGAAGGCGTCACGCCCCACACGGCCGATGAAAGCCACGTCCACACCCTGCCGGGCGGCGGCCACGGCCTGGTTCAGGCCCTTGCCGCCCCGGCCGAAGGCCACGGTGTCACCGCTGACCGTCTCCCCCGGGCGTGGCGCGCGCTGCATGGTGGTGAGCACATCGGTGTTGATGCTGCCGGCGACGACGACTTTGGGCATAAGTGAACCTGATCACGGGGGTGGAAAAAGATCGGCGGCGATGCAGGGCACCGCCGCCGATCCAGTCTACAAAATCAAACGCGGCGGTGTCAGGAGGCCTTGGCCTTCTGCGCCTCCAACTCGTCCAGCAGGGCCTTGCGCGACAGCTTGCCGATCATGGTCTTCGGCAGCTCGGTGCGGAACTCCACCTGCTTGGGCAGCTCGATGGCCGACAGCTTGTCGCGCAGGAAGTCGCACAGCTCCGCCTGCGTCAGGGTGTGGCCCTCGGTCAGCTTGATGTAGGCCTTCACCGTCTGGCCGCGGTAGGGATCGGGCACGCCCAGCACGATGCACTCGTTCACCGCCGGGTGCAGATAGATCGCCTCTTCCACGTTGCGGGGATAGACGTTGTAGCCGCCGGCCAGGATCATGTCCTTGATGCGGTCGACGATGTAGATGTAGCCGTCCTCATCCATGTAACCGACGTCGCCGGTGTGCAGGCGGCCGTTGCGCAGGGTCAGCGCCGTCTCATCCGGGCGCTTCCAGTAGCCCTTCATGACCTGCGGGCCACTGATGCAGACCTCGCCCCGTTGGCCCTGGGCGACCGGGGTCTTGCCGTCCTCCACATCGATGATCTCGATGACGGTGCCGGGCACGGGCAGGCCGATGGAGCCCACCTTGACCTTGCCGCCCACCGGCCCGTCGATGGGATTGACCGTGGCCACGGGCGACGACTCGGACAGGCCGTAGCCTTCCACCAGCTTGCAGCCTGTGTGGCCCTCGAAGGTCTGGCAGACATCCAGCGGCAGCGGCGCGCCGCCGGAAATGCTGAAGGCCAGCGAGGACAGGTCGTACTTGGCCCGGTCCTTGTAGTTGTTGATGGCGGTGTAGATGGTGGGCACCGCCGGGAACTGCGTCGGCTTCTTCTTGTCGATGGTGTCCAGAACCTGCTCGATCTCGAACCGGGGCAGCAGGATCATCTCCGCGCCCAGGTAGATCGACAGGTTCATGACGCCCGTCATGGCGAAGACATGGAACAGGGGCAGCACGCCCAGCATGCGTTCCTGCCCCGGCCGGCCCTGGTAGAACCACAGCGCCGACTGCACCGTGTTGGCGGTCAGGTTGGCGTGGGTCAGCATGGCGCCCTTGGGCACGCCGGTGGTGCCGCCGGTGTACTGCAGCACGGCCACGTCCTCGACCGGGTTGATGGTCACGGGGGCGTAGCGCCCGTCGTTGGCCGTCAGGGCGCGGAAGCTGAGGTTATGGCCGTCGGCCGGCGGATGGGCGATGTCCTTCCGCTTCACCAGCGGGTACAGCAGGCTTTTGGTGAAGGGCAGGATGTCGGCCATGCGGCCGGTGACGATGGTCTTCAGGCAGGTCTGGCCCAGCATCAGGACCAGCTTGTCATAACACTGCGGCACGTCGACCGTGATCATGATCTCCACCTCGGAGTCATTGATCTGCTTGACGAGCTCGCGCTCCGCGTACAGCGGATTGAAGTTCACCACCGTGGCGCCGGTCTTCAGGATGCCGTAGTAGCAGAAGACGGAATAGGGGGTGTTGGGCAGGAACAGGCCCACGTTGCTGCCCCGGCCCACGCCCCGCGCCTGCAGCCCCTTCGCCACCCGGTCCACCATGTCGGCGCCCTGCCGATAGGTGTAACGTTTTCCCAGGAAATCGATGAAGGGCCGGTCGGCGAAGCGCGCGGCGGAGCTGTCGAACAGGTCCGTCAGGGGCTTCACCGGTATGGGCGCGTTCCAGTCCACGCCCGTCGGATAGCTATGTTCCCAAATGTGCGCCGCACTCACGGCCGGGTCGGCCATCATACGTTTTCTCCCCAGGGGCGGCCCCCCACTCAGGTATGGGGGTGCCACCGCTCCAATTCGTGATTTGAAGCTCAGGGTGCCGACCTGGCGACGAGGGACGCATACCCGGCGGTCGTATCGGCAACCGATATGCCGGGGCATCCATCCCCGGTCTAGGGCGGTAACGTGCCTGCATCGCGGACGCTACTCAAGCGTTTCGTGCGGCGGAGGGGTGCGGGGCCACGCCTATAGGGGCCGGCGACCGGCAACCCCAAGTTGCCGCCAGGATTTGGGCGCCGCCATGAAACCGGCCCCAGCCGGAGGCCCAAGCCCTGTGGATGAAAGGAACGAAGCCCCTGCCGCAGCGCAACATTTCCCCACACATTACAGTAGCGGTCCCCAGGAGTTTATGTTTACCATTAAGACGGGTTAAGCTGCCGCATTGAAGAAAACCAGGGACCGTTCCGGACGCACCGGACGCACCCGGAACGGCGGTTGTTGGGAGGTGAGATCATCGGGCCGGCGCCCGTTCGGGCGAACCCGGCGCAATCGGGAAGGTACTGCCTCGTGCCACGCTTCGGATCGTATGACGCCTTCAGCCAGGAGGAGGGTCTCCCGGCCAAGGCCCAGGTTAAATGGTTCAATACCTCGAAGGGATTCGGCTTCGTCGCCCTGGAGGATGGAACGCCTGACGCCTTCCTGCACATCTCGGTGATCAGCCGCGCCGGCTTGGCCGACATCACCGAGGGGACGGAACTGCTGTGCACCATCGGCGCGGGCCCCAAGGGGCCCCAAGTGCTGCGCATCGTGGAGGTGACGGGCACCGCGGCACCGCCGGAACGCGGCGGCGGCCCCGCCCCCCGCACCCGCGACCGGGTCCCGACCGGGTCGGAGATCGAAATCGACGGCACCGTCAAATGGTTCAAGGCCGACAAGGGCTTCGGCTTCGTCCTGGCCGACGACGGCGGCAAGGACGTCTTCGTGCACAAGAGCGTCCTGCGCCGCTGCGGCATGGACCACCTGGACGAAGGCCAACGGGTGCAAATGCGCATCGCCGACGCGCCCAAGGGCCGTGAAGCGGTCTGGGTGGCCCTGGCCTAAGGCCCGCCCCTCCCCCGCCCCGAAAAGATCACAGCCCCGGAAGCCATGGCCTCCGGGGCTGTTTTTTGCCCAATTCCACGTTTTCGGGGAGCGGCACGAACCGGAAGACGAGGATCAGGCAGGCGGGTGGGCGGATGCCCGCGCCCGCCGCCCGAGGTTGCAATCAAGGGACAATCGTCAGGCTGCCGGCGGCGCTGGTGGCCTGGTGGTTGGGGGAGGCCCATTCCTCCACCTGCGACGGCGCCAGGGAGTAGGTGCCGGGCAGGACGGCCCGCACGAGATAGACCAGGCGGAATTCGCGGCGGTCCACCGGCAGGTCCACGGCGGCGACGTAGCGATCCTCCCGCGCCTCGACATGGGTGGCGTCGCTGAGGTCGCCCACCGCGCCCGCCAACTCCGGCGGCAGGCCGCCCCGGGCGATGCGCACCGTCTCGATGGCGAGTCCGGCGGCCACCGGGTCGCTGACCAGCACCTGGGTCGGCGCCGTGCCCTCCACCTTGCCGGACAGCACCACGGCCAGCAGGTCGTTCTGGTGGATGCGCGCCGGGTCCACCGGATGGCCCTTCAGGTCCAGCAGGCGTCGTTCTATGGTATAGCCCTGGCCATTCGCGTTGGGGCTCGCCGGGGCCGGTGCTTCCGCCAGGGGAACGCCGGCAACGGCAACCGTGCGTTGTATCGGCGCCTGGCCACCATTGTTGACGGCCAGGGGGCGGCCACCGATCTCCAGCCGGCGGACCAGCGGACGGGTCTCGGCCGGCGCCTGGCCGGCCAGGCCCAGGGTCATGGACCCGGCCCGCTGCATCAGGCCGCGGCTGGCCACCAGCAGCCAGGCGCGTTCCTGGCTGCTGATCAGCGCCGGCTCACGCAGCAGGCCCTGCACTTCCTTGGCCTGGGCGGTCACGCGGTCCAGCGGGGCGTTGCCCTCCGCCAACAGCGCCAGGCTGGCCGCCCGGTCGCGCAAGTCGGAACCGAAGTCGCGCATGCCAGGCAGGGTGATGCGCAGGCCGTCGACGCGGTTGTAGGCGTCCTGGGCCTGGGGCAGGCCCACGGCGGCCAACGCGGCCGCGACGTGGGCGCGGGCCAGGCGGGTGGGCAGCTTGTCCCAGAAGGTTTCGTAGAAATAGCGGACCGGCGTGGCGTCTACCGCCTTGGCCTTGGCCACCACGGCCAAGCCGTAGGCGCGGGCCGGCAGATCCGCCGGTTCCACCCAGCTGTTGCCGATGCTGCGCACCAGCCAGTCCAGGCCCTTGCGATAGGGCGCGTCCGGCACGGCATGGCCGGCGTCGCGCGCCCGGGTCAGCACGTCCATGACATAGGCGGACAGCCAGGGCTCCGCCGGGCCATCGGCCGACCACAGGGCGAAGCCGCCGTCGGCCCGTTCCAGAGTCAGCAGCTTGTCGATCGCGCGGTCGATGCGGTCCCGTAAGGTGGCGTCGGTGTAAAGGCCCAGCGCCTTGCCGGCGTCCCCCAGGTAGAGCAGCGGCAGGGCGCGGCTGGCGATCTGTTCCGACGAGCCGTAGGGGTTGCGGTCCAGGGTCATCAGCAGGCCCGGGACGTCCAGCTCCGGCAGGGGGCTGAGCGCCAGGCCCGACACTGCCGTCTCCGGGCGTAGGCCCTGGGCCGACTCGGCCGGAACCTGGACGGTCGTGGCGGGGCGGATGTCCACGGTCTGGTGCCGGGTGACCACGGGCAGGTTGCCCCGCACCGGCACGGCGAACTCGCGGGTCAGCACCACGCCCTCCGGCCCCTTGACCGTCATCAGCAGGCGCCCGGCGCCCACGGCCACCCCCTTCACCACGCGGTTCAGGGTGACCTTGCCGCCCTTGGCCAAGCCGTGGAAGACGACGACGATCTCACGGGGTTCCGGCCGCACCACGTCCTTGCCCTTGCGCTTCTTGGCGCCCACGCCGCGGTTCGCGGTGTCGACGGGGAAGGACAGCGGCCCCTCGGCCTGCAGGGTGACGGTGTAGCTGCCGCGCGTGCCGCTGACATTGTTCAGGGTCAGGGCGAGACGGGCGGTGTCGTCCGGCGCCAGGAAGCGGGGCAGCGCCATGTCGGCCTGCACCGGGTCGCGCACCGACAACACCCGGTCGGCATGGCCCACGGCGCCGGCGGACCAGACGGTGGCCATCAGGCGCAGGTGGCCCTGGAAGTCCGGCAGGGCCAGCGGCACCTGCACCTTGCCGTCGTTGCCCACGGGCAGGATGCCGGAATAGAGCGCCACCACCGGGGCGCCGCGCGGCGGCACGGCGTCGGAGGAGGTGGGGGCCGGCGCCGGCGGCGCGGTTCCAGCGGCACCGTGGGGCGCCGTCAGGCGGCCGTAGACATCATGGATGTCCACGCCCAGTTGGCGCTGGCCAAAGAACCAGGCCTCGGGATCGGGCGTCTTGTAACCCGTGAGGTCCAGCACGCCCTGGTCGACGGCGGCCAGCACCAGGTGCACGCCCTGGCCCGCCGCCACGCCCGGCACCTGGATGGGGATGTGCACGGTCTGGCGCGGCTTGGCCTCCGCGGGGCCGTCCACCTTGGGCGCCAGCGTATGGCCGGCCATGGCGACCGGCAGATAGTCCACGCCCACGGCGCGGCGCGGCAGCGAGCGTCGGCCGGCCTCCACCGGGGCGAAGGCGTTGGCGATGACGTAGGCGCCGCCGCCGATATCGGTATCGACCGGGATTTCCACCAGGGCGCCCTCGGCCCCGATCTCGCGGGTCAGGGTCTGGCGCACGGCGCGGTCGGCCAGGGTGATCAGCACGGTGCTGCGGTAGGGCGGGCGCACGAATACGGCCGCCTTGGCCCCGGGCACCAGCGGGCCCCCGCCCACCGCGCCCTTCACCGTCACCTCCACCGCGTCCGGCGTCTCACCCAGCCGGGCGCTGACCCAGGAACCGGCGGCGAATTGCACGCTGCCCGCCACGCCGGTGGCCGGGTCGTACACCTCCAGCCGGTAGCGGCCGGAGGACACGGGCACCTCGACGCCCGCCGGCGCCTTGGCGCTGGCCGCCAGCGTGCCGCCCGTCACCTTCTGGTCGTGCACCTGGGGCTTGTAGTCCCAACTGCCGTTGGCCTCGAACCAGACGTAGTCCAGGCGTTCCTCATAGAGGTCATAGGACAGCTGGCCCTTGTCCAGCTGCTTGCCGTCCGGCGACACGGCGATGACGTCGAAGGCGGCGGTCGCCCCTTCCGGCACGGCGTCGTCGTTGAAGCGGGGGCGGATGCCGATGGTGTAGGGATGGCGTTCCACCGGCACCACCAGGTCGTGGCCGGTGGTGCCGCCGCCCACGTCGAACAGGGCGGCGTGCACCACCGCCTCCAGCGGGCGGGAGCCGTCCAGCTTGCCCTTCAGCGACACGGCCACGCTGGCCACGCCATTGGCGTCGGTGGCGAAGCCGGGCAGCGTCTCCTGCCGCGGGGTCGCGTCCTCCTGCGCCAGGCCATAGCGATAACCCTGGAACTGGGGGCCCTTCAGGTCGGGGAAGGGATCCGCCGCCGGGCGCAGGGTCACCGACAGGGTGCCGGCCAGATTGGCGGCCGGGGCGCCGCTGGGCGTGCGGCCGGTGATGTCCAGCGTCAAGGCGCCGTCCGGCCCCACGCGGGGCTGGTCGGCGGTCAGGTCCAGGTTCACGCGCGGCGGCACGAAGTCGGCCACCTGGAAGCGCAGGGCGCCCACGGCCGGGCCGTCGGGATCGGCATGGACCGTCACCGTCCAGGCGCCGGTGGCGGCGTTGCCGGGCAGGTCCACGGTGGCGGCGAAACCACCCATGCCCCTGTCGGTCAGGGCGAAGCGCTCGATCTCCAGGCCGTCGGGCCGCTGCACCTTCAGGGTCAGCGGACGCCCCGCCACCGCCAGGCCGGCGGCGTCACGCAGCAGGGCGGTGACGTGCACCGTCTCGCCCGGGCGGTAGATGCCGCGCTCGGCGAAGACGTAGGCATCCAGCGCCCCGGGGGAGGGCCGGCCGGCGGCGCCGCGCGCGGCCAGGTCCAGGCCGGGGGCCGACAGGTCCAGGAAGCTGAAGTCGCCGTCCTTGGTGCTGGCGAACAGGGCCTGGCCCTTGGCGGCGCCGGAGGCCGGGTCGAAGCGGGCGGCGCCGTCGGCGCCGGTCAGGTTCTTGCCCAGTTCCTTGTTGTCGCGGGCGGCCACGCGCACCTCCACCCCCGCCAGCGGCGTCGCCGTACGCAGGGAATGGACGTAGACCAGCAGGCCGTTGCTGCCCGACAGGGTGGTCAGGCCCAGGTCGGAGACGATGAACCACTGGGTGGCGCGCCCTTCCCAGCCGGCGGTCTTGGCGCCGGCATCCTCCGCCACCGCCACGTAGACACCCGGCTTCAGCTGGCCCAGGACGGCATCGATGGGGAAGGGCGTCACCTGCGCCTGGTTGCGCTTGGCGCCCACGGCCATCTCACCGCGCCACACCAGCTCCCCGTTCTTTTCCACCAGGGAGCCGACGTCCAGGTCGTTCAGCGTCTGGTTCAGGCGGCCGTAATAAATCTGCTCCACCAAGGAACGGTCCTTGATGTGCAGCACCTGCAGGCGGGCGCGGTCCACGTTGATGGTGCGCAACGGCAGGCCGTCACGGCCGATGCGCGGCAGGATGTAGCCGCCGCCGCGGAAGGACAGCACCGGCCGGCGGTTCAGCACCTCGATCTCGCGCGTCTGCGGCTGGGACAGGGTCTCGGTTCCGCCGGCGGCGGGCAGGCCGGCCTTCAGGGTCACGGTGTAGTGGTGGCCGTGCTCCAGCTTCTGGACGCACAGGGTTCGGTCGCGCGCCACCACCGGCTTCTGCGTGGGCGTGCCGGGATCGGCGCCGGCGCCGCTGGCGGCTGTCTTGGCCAGCACCTCGACCTTGCCGGCATAGGGATCCTGCAGGCCGGGGCGGGCCTTGGCCAGAGGACGGTTGAAGGTGAAGCAGGCCTCCGGATCATCCCGCTCGGCATTCACCTCCAGCCCGGTCAGGCCGAAGGGGCCCGTGTCCGCCGGCGCCTGAGTCGCCCCGGCGGGAGGTGCCCCAGGGGGGGCGCCCGGGGGTGTGCCGGCGCCGGGCTTGGCCGGCTGGGCCGGGGCGGTCGGCGGGGACGCCGGCGCGCGCTCTTGGGGGAAGCTGTGGCGGCGGCGGGCAGGAAGACAGCCAAAGCGAGGGCCGCGGCGAAGCTACGCACCATGGGCAGCGGGGCCTCCACCCCGATAGATAATAACGGCAAGAAACCAGGAGGACCGGCGCCCGTATAGATGGGCATCCGGCCAGTCAGGGCGCCAGAGGACGATGTTTTGGACGGTATTGCAACAGGCGCGTTGTCGGTACGGCCCGCCATTCGACCTTGCCCCGGTAGGCCAAAGGCCATAGCGGGCGCTGAAACGGGATGAAACGGCGATAGGGCGCCACCGCACCGCCTTTGACCCCCGGCTTATTCCCTCGGTCGAAACGCCGGGCCGGCCTTTCCTCTTGTCCTCTTGCCCCGCGCGGGCCGGCGGCTTAACGCTGGACTTCCCCTTCCCCAGATCGCCGGGGCCGTCGTCCATGGCCGTTTTCAATCCGCTTCAGCCCTTCCGCCACCACCCCAGCCTGTACATCGGCCTGGCTTTCAGTATCGCCGCCGGCTTGGGCGCCTCGCGCGCGACCGCACCGGTCAGCGCCGTGCTGATCGGCTGGTGCGCCGGTATCATCCTCTATATCGCCCTGGTGCTGATCCATTTCGGCCGCGCCAACCTGGACAGCATCCGCGCCCGCGCGCGCGAATTGGAATCGGGCAAGTGGATCATCCTGCTGGTCACCAGCACGGCGGCGCTGGCGTCCCTGGCCGCCATCGTCATGGAGGTGGCGGACGCCAAGGGCACGGCCCATGTGGGTGGCAGCGCCGCCCTAGGGGCGGCCACCGTTTTCTGCTCGTGGAGTTTCGTCCACGTCATCTTCGCCCAGCACTACGCCCATTCCTATTGGCTGGAGGGCAAGGGCATCGACTTCCCCGGCTGCAAGCAGCCCGACTATTGGGAATTCCTGTACTTCGCCTTCACCGTCGGCATGACCGCCCAGGTGTCGGACGTGACGACCCAAGGGCCCGCCATCCGCCGCGCCGTGCTGGCGCACAGCCTGCTGTCCTTCGTCTTCAACACCGCCATCCTCGCCCTGGGCGTCAACCTGGGGGCGGGATTGTTGGGGAACTAGTTTTGGTCCCCCCTCAAGCGCCGGCGGCCCCGGTGGGGGCCTGCATACAATGAAAACGGACGGGCCCCGAAGGACCCGCCCGCCTCAATTTCACGCGCAAACTTGAAGCTTACTCGGCACCCTTCACCACCGGGTGCAGGGGAATGGCCTGGGCCGGGCCGTCCTTCGGGGTGATGAAGCGGCCGAATTTGGGCGACAGCCACTTGTTGATGTCGTCCACGATGGTGAACACCGCCGGCACGAACACCAGGGACAGCAGGGTCGAGGTGATCAGGCCGCCGATCACGGCCGTGGCCATCGGCTGCTGGAAGGAGCTGTCGTTGCCCACGCCGACGGCGATGGGAACCATGCCCGCCACCATGGCGATGGTGGTCATGATGATGGGGCGGGCGCGCTTGGCGCCGGCGTCCAGCAGGGCCTCGCGCCGGCTCATGCCCCGGTCGCGCATCGAGACGATGGCGTATTCCACCAGCAGGATGGAGTTCTTCGTCACGATGCCCATCAGCATCAGGATGCCGATGAGGGCCGGCAGGGACAGCGACATGTGGCCGATCAGCAGGGCCGCGAAGGCGCCGCCGAAGCTGAGCGGCAGGGCGGTCATGATGGTCAGCGGCTGGAAGAAGTTGCGGAACAGCAGGACCAGCACCGCCAGGATCAGCAGGAAGGCGGTGGCCAGGGCGATGGCGAAGCCGATCATCATGTTCTGCATCTCCTGCGTCTGCCCGTAGGCGGGCTTGGAGATGCCAGGCGGCATGTGGGCCATGGAGGGCAGCTCATTGATCTTCTTCATGGCCTCGCCCACCTCGATGCCGCGCAGGTCGGCCTCGACCGCGATCTTGCGGGCCCGGTCGAAGCGCTCGATCTCCACGGCGCCGGCGCCCATGCCGATGTTGGCCACGGCGCGCAGCGGCAGCAGGTCGCCGGCCGAGGTGCGGACGCGCAGGTTCTCCATCACGTCCATGTCGGCGCGGTACTTAGGATCGATCTGCACCCGGATGGGAACCTGGCGATCGCCCAGGTTGAACTTGGCCACACTGGTGTCCAGGTCGCCCAGGGTGGCGATCTTGGCCACCTGGCCGATGGCGGCCACGGACACGCCCTGTTCCGCCGCCCGGTCGAAGAAGGGTCGGATCTGGATTTCCGGGCGCAGCAGGGCCGCGGTGGAGGTGACGTTGGCCAGGAAGGGCTGCTGCCGCATCTCGTCCAGCACCTGGTTGGAGAAGCGTTCCAGCGCGGGGCCGTCGTTGCTGGTCAGCAGCACGCTGATGTCCTTGGCCCCCCAGCCGATGGACGAGTTGAAGCCGATGTGGGCGCCCGGCACGCGGTTCAGGTCCGGCGTCACGGCTGCCTCGAAGTCCTGCTTGCTCATGCGCTCGGACTTGGGCTTCAGGATGGCGGTGACGGCACCGTTGCGCAGCTGGTTGTTGCGGCCGGCGCGGGTCCAGACGTGCAGCACCTCGGGCCGCTTGGCCAGGATGTTGCCCACCATCTGGGTGGTGGCGTCCGTCTCCGCCAGGGTGGCGCCCGGGGGCAGGATGACCTGCACCGTGGACAGGCCATTGTCGCTGGGCGGCACGAAGCCGGAGGGCAGCATGGCGGCCATGAACAGCGACACCGCGAAGATGCCGATGCCGGCCAGCACGGTCAGCCAGCGGTGGTTCATGCTCCACCCCAGCAGCCGGCTGTACTGGCGCATCCAGCGGCCGTCCTCGCTGTGATGGTCGGGCTGGGCCGGCTTCAGCATGTAGGCCGCCATCAGGGGCGTGATCAGACGCGCCACCAGCAGCGAGAACAGCACGGCCACGGCCACCGTGACGCCGAAGGACTTGAAGTACTGGCCGACGATGCCGGACATGAAGGACACGGGCAGGAAGACCACGACGATGGTCATGGTGGTGGCGACCACCGCCAAGCCGATCTCGTCCGCCGCCTCAAGCGCCGCCTGGAAGGGGCGTTTGCCCATGCGGATGTGGCGGACGATGTTTTCGATTTCCACGATGGCGTCGTCGACCAGGATGCCGACCACCAGCGACAGGGCCAAAAGGGTGATGCCGTTGAGCGAGAAGCCGAACCACTTCATGGCCAGGAAGGTCGGGATGGTCGACAGCGGCATGGCCACGGCCGAGATGAAGGTGGCGCGGCCGTCACGCAGGAACCACCACACCACCAGGACCGCCAGGAAGGAGCCCAGGACCAGGGCCTCGACCGAACCGGCGAAGCTCTGCTTGGTGTACTTGACGTTGTCGAAGATCAGGTTGAAGTGGACGTCGGGATACTGCTTGCTGAGCCTGTCGATTTCCTCGTCCACACCCTTGGCGATGGTCACTTCCGAGGAGTGGGGGGCGCGGCGGATGCTGAAGCCCACCGTGGGATGGCCGTCATAACGGGAGATGTAGCGCATCTCCGACGTGCCGTCGGTCACGGTGCCCAGGTCGCTCAGGCGGACCTTGGCGGCGGAGCCGGCGAAGGTGCCGAAGTAGACCGGGATGGTGATCTCGGTATTGGCCAGATCCTCCACCGTGCGGGCGGAGCCCAGGGTGCGGATGGACTGTTCCTTGGTGCCCACGGCGCCGCGGCCACCCGGCAGGTCGACGTTCAGCGCCCGCAGTTGGGAATTGACCTCGTCCGCCGTGATGCCCCGCGCCATCAGGCGGTTGGGATCCAGGTTGATGCGGATTTCACGGTCCAGGCCGCCGAAGCGATCCGTCGCGCCCACGCCGGAGACATGGGTGATGGCGCGGCTGATGTCGTTGTCGATCAGCCATGACAGCTCTTCCACCGACCGGGTGTCGGACGAGACGGCGTAGGTCAGGATTTCGTCGCCGGTGACGTCCTGGCGTTCCACCTGCGGCTCGTAGATGTCGCCCGGCAGGTTGGAGCGGATGCGGGCCACGGCGTTGCGCACGTCGTTCACGGCGCGATCGGTGTCGTAGCCGATCTTGAATTCCAGCACCGTGTTGGACAGGCCGTCGGTGATGTCGGACGACACGTGGTCCAGGCCCACGATGTTGGACACCGCATCCTCGACCAGCTTGGTCACCTGGACTTCCATTTCCGACGGCGCGGCACCCGGCCGGCTGACCGTCACGGTGACCACGGGGAAATCGAGATCCGGGCTGCCGGTCACGTCCAGGCTGAAATAGGCGACGATGCCCGCGATGATCAGGACGATGAACAGGACGATGGGCGGGATGGGATGGCGGATGGCGACCGCGGAGATATTGCCGCTGCTCATGATAGGGCCCCCTTTTCCCGGTTCACTGCTGCACCGGCAGCGGCTTGACCGCGCCGTCAACGGCCTTGTCGACCACGGTGACCACGTCGCCGTCCTTGAGGTAGCCGGCGCCGGACAGCACCACCTTCTCGCCCGCCTTCACGCCGGACACGATGGCGATGTTGCCGTCTTGCCGGGCGCCGGTGGTGACGCTGCGGGCAGCGACCTTACTGTCCTGGTCCACCACGAAGACGACCGGTCGCACCTCGCGATAGACGATGGCGGCTTCCGGCACCACCAGGCCGTCGGCCTGGCCCACGGCCACGCGGCCGGTGACGAACATGCCGGGGCGCAGGTCGGGGTTCCGTTCCAGGTCGATACGCAGGCGGCCCAGGCGGGTCTTGTTGTCCACCGTCGGCTCCACCACGCGGATGGTGCCAACGTAGTGGTGGGCCATGTTGTCGCCGTCGATGGTGATGTTCACGGTCTGGCCGGCCTTGGCCACCATCATGTCGTTCTCGGGCACCTCGGCCACCAGCTCCACCCGGTTCTCGCGGATCATGCGGAACAGTTCGGTCCCGCCGGCGGACAGCACGGCGCCGATGCGGGCGGAGCGGGCGGTGATGGTGCCGTCGGACGGCGCCCGCACCTCCGACTGCTTCAGCCGGGCGATCGACAGGTCGCGGTTGGCTTCGGCCACGCCGACGCGGGCGCGCATGCTGACAGCCAGGGCCCGGCGGTTGTCCAGGTCACGCGCGCTCATGGCGCCGGTGCGCACCAGGTCCTGGGCGCGGGCGTAGTTGGCGTCGGCCTCGACCACGTTGCCCTTGGCCTCGGTCAGCAAGGCTTCTTTCTCGGCCAGGTCGGCGCGCAGCACGCTGTCGTTGAAGCGGGCCAGCAGCTGACCCTTCTTCACCGCGTCACCGATGTCGACCAGCACCTCGGACAGGGCCAGGCCCGACGTTTCCGTGCCGATGGGCAGATCGTCGAAGGCGGCCAGCGAACCGGTGACCAGCAGGGTGCGGGTGACGGGGGCCACGACGACCGGCGCCACCGTCACCGGCAGGGCGGACACCTTGGCGGGGGCGGCGGCCGGGGCCGCCGGCTTGGCGCCCGAGCGCATGAGGACGGTGGCGGCGATGGCGCCCAGGACGACGACACCCCCGGCCAGCAACCACCAGCGGTAGCGCTTGAGCCCCGACCGGCTCCGCAGGCGGCCAGGGGCCCCCGCCGGTGCGTAGGCGCCCAGGTCGGTCCGATCGGCCGGAAGTTCTGCGGAATGGATGCTCATCGTCTTTTAGCCTTCTGTCCAGCCGGCACCCAAGCTGCTGCCGCGTTGGGATGACGGGATTGGCGGTGGCACGGACGATGGAAGCAAGGGCTCGTGCGGGCACAGTCCAGCGCTTTTGGGGGAACCCAAAAGGGGCGTGCCTGCCAGCGAACCCACGGCCCCCGCGACCGTGGTGGCGGACAACGCCTGATTTACAGCGGAAGATCTGACCAAAAGCCTAATCTCCGCAGGTCCGCCTGTTTCGAGGCTGAACCTACAGAGGGTTGTGTTACGGGAAAAGCCGCTCTTTGTATCGTTTTGTAACGGAGCTTTACGGGCCCCTTCCGAGCCTCCCGGCCGCTACCTCCAGGGAAGTAGGCTTTCCCCCTCGCCCCCCTTTATTTTGTATGCGACCCTGGGTCCAGAGGCCAACCGCTTGACATGGGGGGGTGATCGGCCATCTACAACGGGTGTGTATCGGATAGGGTCGGACCGGTGCCGCGGCCCCGCCGCGCGTTTACGCGAAATCGGGATGCCCATCCCTACGTAGGGGATGAAAACGGTAATGGGAATGTGGACCTTTACCGGCGTATACCGGGTTCCCCCGGGGCGGGCGGCTTCTCGCCCCCCGGGCTCAAGGGTGGGACGTTGATGCTCAGCGGTTCGTTGATCGCCGAACGGATGGAGGCGGAGGGGCCCGGCCAGCAGCCGGCCGACCCGCATCACGGCCTGGCCGGCGCCCAGACGCTGGCGGCCCTGTTCCTGGCGCGCGTGGCCGCCACGCCGGCCCTGCCGGCGGTGGAAACCGGCGACGGCTTCATGCTGACCTGGGGCGACATGGGCGAACGGGCCCGCCGTGTCGCCGCCACCCTGGCCGCCCGGGGTGTGGGCCCCGGCGCGCGAATCATGCTGCGCGGCCGGGGCAACGCCGAGTTATACGCCTGCCTGTTCGGCATCCTGTTGCGCCGCGCCGCCTATATTCCCATCGACGCCAGCTGGCCCGCCGCCCGCGTGGCCAGCATCGCCGAACAATCCGACAGCCTGCTGATGGTCGACGCCGCTGGCGACTTCGCCGTGCCCGGTGTCGCCTCGGTGGCGCCGGAGGATCTGATCGGCACCGCCCTGTTGGACGATCCCATCGTCTCGGCCCATGGCCTGCCGGACGCGGTGTTGCCGGCCACGCCGGCCGACACCTGCTATCTCATCTTCACCTCCGGCACGACCGGCCTGCCCAAGGGCGTCGTGTTGTCGCACGGCGCCGTCATGACCTACGTGCGCGGCGCCTCGCAGGTCTATCAGCTGACCGAAACGGACCGGGTGTGGCAGGGCTTCTCGTTGGCCTTCGACGCCTCGGTGGAGGAGGTGTGGCTGGCCGTGGCCGCCGGCGCCTGCCTGCTGCCGGCCTCGGGCCTGGTCATGCGCGACCCGCAGCTGCTGGCCAGCGAGCTGCGCTGCCGCCGCGCCACCTTCTTCTCCACCGTTCCCACCCTGCTGGGCCTGATCGACGAGGATCTGCCCGACGTCCGCCTGCTGGTGGTGGGGGGTGAGACCTGCTCCGCCGCCCTGGTCGACCGTTGGGCGCCGGGCCGGCGCATGCTGAACACCTATGGCCCCACCGAGGCCTCGGTGGTGGCGACGGCCGACGAGGCCCGTGCCGGCCAGCCGGTGACCATCGGCCGGGGGCTGCCGGGCTACCGCGTGCTGGTGCTGGGCCCGGACGGCCTGCCGGTGCCGGTGGGCGAGACGGGGGAGATCCACATCGGGGGCCCGGCCCTGGCCGACGGCTACCTGAACCGGCCGGAGGAAACGGCCAAGCGCTTCAAGGTGGACGCCGCCGGCCAGCGGCTCTACGCCACCGGTGACCTGGGCCGCCCCCTGATCGACGGCCGCGTCGATTTCCTGGGCCGGGTGGACAACCAAGTGAAGCTGCGCGGCTTCCGCATCGAGCTGGGCGAGATCGAGGCCATTGCCGCCGGCTGCCCCGGCGTGCAGCTGGCCGCCGCCGCGGTGCGCCCGGTGGCCGGCGTGGACAGCATCGTCATCTGGTACGTCGGCGCGGCCGACCGCAACACCCTCGCCGCCCACGTCGCCGCCTCCGTCCCCGCTTACATGCGCCCCAGCTTCCTGGTGAAGGTGCCGGCCATGACCCGCACCGTGGGCGGCAAGATCGACCGGCGTGAGCTGCCAGAACCCACGCCCCGCGATGTGCCCGAGGACATCGGCGACCCGCCCCAGGGCGAGGCGGAGGAAGAGGTGGCCGACGCCTTCGCCCATGCGCTGGGCCGGCCCATCCGCGCCCGCGACGCCGACTTCTTCATTGATCTGGGCGGCCATTCGCTGGCCGCGGCCTCGGCCATCTCGCGCCTGCGCCTGCGCCACCCCGGCGCCACCGTGCGCGCCCTGTACCTGAACCCCACCGTGCGGGGCCTGGCGCAGGTGCTGGCGGCGCCGCCGACTCCCAAGGTCACCAGCGAGACACGGCGCGCCAGCACCCGCCGCCACCTGGCCTTCGGCCTGGCCCAGGCGTTGACCCTGCCCCTGGTGACGGCGCTGGGCGGCCTGCCCATGCTGGTCATGCTGGGCGTGCTGGTCCACCACGGGATGACCGGGCGGCTGAGCCCGCTGTCCTTCGTCATCATGGCCGGGCTGTCCATCGCCGCCCTGCCGGTCTCCTTCGCCCTGGCCATCGCCGCCAAATGGCTGCTGCTGGGCCGGATACGCCCGGGACGCCACCGCCTGTGGGGCCTGTGGCACTGGCGCTGGTGGACGGTCAGCCATATCGAGGCCGCGCTGCCCATGTCCTGGATCGCCGGCACGCCGCTGATGCGGCTGTACGCCCGCGCCATGGGCGGGCGCATCGGCCACGGCAGCTTCCTGGGATGCCACGGCGGCATGCTGTGGGACCTGATCACCATCGGCGATCACGCCACGGTGGGCGAGGACACGCTGCTGCTGACCCACCATGTGCGCGCCGGCCATATCGAGGTCGGCACCGTGGCGATCGGCGCCAACGCCACGGTGGGCGCCGCGTCCATCGTCGGCCTGGGCAGCGCGCTGGAGGCCGGGGCCGGCCTGGACGCGCGCAGCTGCCTGATCGACGGGGCCGTGGTGCCGGCGGACGCGGTATGGGCGGGGTCTCCCGCCGGCCCGTCGTCGCGGCCGGACTGGATGGTGGGCCGCGCGGACGGCCCCTTGCGCCCCCGCGCCGGCCGCTACCTGCTGGGACTGGCCGGGCTCAGCCTGGTGCGCTTCCTGACCCTGCTGCCCTTGGCCGTCGCCTTCGCCCTGGTGCTGGGCACCGAGCTGCCCATCGCCCGCATGGGCCCGCTGCTGGTGCTGGCCGGCGTGGTGGGCGGGGCGGTGTGCATGCCCTGGACCGCCCTGGTGCTGCTGGCCGCCCGCCGTCTGGTGCCGCCGGTGGTGGGCCGCGCCAGCGTGCGCCTGGACAGCATGGTGGAATGCCACCGCTGGTTCGCAGACCGCGTCCACCGCATGGCGGTGGAGCAGCTGTACACCGTCTACGGCAGCCTGTTCTCCGCCACTTGGCTGCGCCTGCTGGGCGCCAAGATCGGCCACGCCTGCGAGGTGTCGACCGTGGCCCATGTGGTGCCGGAACAGCTGGAGGTGGGGGACCGCGCCTTCCTGGCCGACGCCTCGCTGGTGGGCAGCCCCGCCATCCACGGCGGGCTGGTGCGCTTCGCGCCCACCCGCGTGGGCCACGACACCTTCGTCGGCAACTCCGCCTTCCTGCCGGCCGGGGCGGACCTGCCGGACAATTGCCTGGTGGGTGTGCTGTCCACCGCCCCCTCGGATGCCGACCGCCAAACCGACTGGCTGGGCCTGCCGCCGGTGCGCCTGCCCCGGCGCCAGAAGGTGGAAGGCATTTCCGAGGCCTACACCGTGGCGCCCACCGCGCGCCTGGTCGCCACCCGCGCCGTCATCGAGGCGCTGCGCATCCTGGTGCAGGGCGCCATCACCGGCACCGCCACCGTGGGGGCGTTGTGGCTGGCGGCCCACGCCCTGGCCGTCTCCAGCCTGTGGCTGGCCCTGCTGTGGCTGGGCCTGGGCCCGCTGGTCATCTGCGTCAGCGCGGCCCTGCTGCTGGCCTGCGTGAAGTGGGGGGTGATCGGCCGCTTCCGCCCCGGCATCCACCCGCTGTGGAGCACGGCCGTCTGGCGCATCGAGTTCGTGACCTCGCTGTACGACGCCCTGGCGGGCTGGGTCCTGGGCCCCTTCCTGGGCACGCCCTTCCTGCCGCTGTACATGCGCCTGCTGGGTGCCAAGGTGGGCCGCCGCGTCTATCTGGAAACGGCCTATCTGTGCGAACTGGACATGATCCACATCGGTGACGACGCCGCCATGGGACCCGGCGTCACCCTGCAGACCCACCTGTTCGAGGACCGGGTCATGAAGCTGGGCCCCGTCACCATCGAAGACGGCGCCCATGTCGGCGCCGGGTCGGTGGTGCTGTACGATTCGGTGCTGGGCCGGGGCTCCGAGCTCGGTCCCCTGTCGCTGGCCATGAAGGGCGAGCATCTGCCCGCCGGCAGCCGCTTCATCGGCTGCCCGGCGCAGCCGGTCTGAGTTCCTTAGGCGACAATAAAGGGCGCCCAACATGGGGCGCCCTTTATTATTTCGACATCAGAATAAATTAGAGGGGAATACCCTCGATGCCCTGCTGCACCGACTTGAACTCACCGGTGGCCTGGTTCAGCAACAGCAGGTCGGCATCGGCGACGTCGAACAGGCAGCCGTGCAGGCGCAGGCCGCCGGCCTCCACCGCCGCCTTGATCCAGGGGAAGGTCAGCAGGTTGGCGATGGTCAGGCGGATGACCTCGCGCTCGGCGTCGGCCACGTCGTTCGCCTTGCCGCGCACGCTCTTGGCGATGGACATCCAGTGGCCGATGAAGTCGCCGTCGGCCTCCCCCTCCGCCATCAGGGCTTTCACGCCACCACAGTGGGTATGGCCCATGACGATGATGTCGCCCACGCGCAGCTGGCGCACGGCGAATTCCAGCGCGGCGCTGGTACCGTGGAAATCGCTGTTGGGTTGGTAGGGCGGGATCAGGTTGGCGACGTTGCGGATGATGAACAGGTCACCCGGCCCCGCCGAGAAGATCATCTGCGGGTCCACCCGGCTATCGCAGCAGGCGACCACGGCCGCGCGCGGATTCTGCCCGACCTCGGCCAGCCATTGGAAGCGGCGTGCGTATTCGGGAAGGGCGCTGGCGCGGAAATTCAGAAATCCCTCGATGAGCTTCCGCATAAAGGTGTCTCCCGAAGTCACTGCTGGCCCGACGTCACTGCTGGACCATCGGAGCCGCCCCGATTGGTGGCCGTCGGTCCTTGGTCTACTGGCTGACGGCGGCAAAATCCAGTCCCGTCGGCGGGACGGGCCCTTGCGCCGAGAGCGACCGGCACCCTCCACGGCCTGGTTAACCCGGTCGGCGGGGCCCACATAAAGGGGTGGCCCGGGCGGGGGAAAGTCCGCAAGCTGATCGGCCAGGAAAGTTGCAGACCCTGAACACGCCCGCATGAACCATCGCCAAATCCTGGATGCGGCCCTGCGCAGCCAGCCCGCGCCCCGCAGCCGCTACCTGAACCTGGTCGCCGACCGGGTGGAGCGCGACGGCCGCTTCGCGGACCGCACCCATCTGCTGTACCCCGTGCTGGCGCGCGCCGCCGGGACGGTGGAACCCATGCTGGAACCTGTGGAATTCGTCGATCTGCTGGCGGAGTTCCTGGCCCACCACGGGGCGGCCATTGGCGCCGCCCTGTACGACCGCACCTACCTCAAGGACCCGGACCGGGCATTGGCCGGGCCCGCCAGCCTGCTGTCGGGCTGGATATCCGCCCGCATCCTGGACGGCCTGCAGTCCGGCCGCTATCGCCCGCCGGCCGACCGCACCTATTGCTTCCATTCCGACAGCGGCGACATGGACGGCGCCCTGCGCGGCTTCCCCTTCCAGGAGGAGGATGCCGCCGCCGACTGACGGGCCGGCGGCTGATCGCCGCAACCCGAGGCGGCCATGGGAACCGGCCGCCCGCCGTCGGGGTTTCGACGGGGCGGGTGGTTCCGTCCCGTCGGGGCCATATGGTCCGGGACAGCGCCGCCGGGCGCCGTCATCATGAGGCTCGTCACACCCCTCGGGATGCCCATGCCTGACCATTCCCTGCCCCTGCCCTTCGACCCCGCCACCGCCGGCGACCGCGCCGCCGCCCTGCGCCGCTGGCGGCGCATCGCCGGCCTTTACCTCGCCATCGTCGCCTGCCTGTGGCTGGCCGCCCGGCTGGTGCCGCGCCTGCTGCCCGACTATATCGGCTGGCCCTGGCCCGGGTTCTGGAGCCTGCTGCGCGCGGTGGGGGAAGCGGGACTGGTGGGCGGGCTGGCCGACTGGTTCGCCGTCACGGCCCTGTTCCGCCATCCGCTGGGCGTGCCGGTGCCGCATACCGCCCTGGTGCCACAGAACCGCGACCGCATCGCCGACGGTATCGCGACCTACATCGACAGCGAATTCCTGGCCCCCGACCGGCTGCGCGGCCAGGTGCAGCGCCTGAACGCCGCCGACCAGCTGGCCCGCGCCCTGGCCGACCCCGCCAACCGCGCCCAGCTGGCGGACCTGGCCCTGGCGTCCCTGCCCCGGCTGCTGTCGCGAGGGCGGGCCCGGGGACAAGAGGCGGCGCTGCGGGAGGCGCTGGCGCGGGCGGCGATGGAGGGCCTGCGCGCCATGGACATGCGGCCCATGGTCGCCCGCCTGCTGCGCGACGCCATCAACAGCCCCCTGTTCGAGGCCCTGATCCAAGAGGTGTCGGACTACGGCGTGGTGCTGATCCACGGCAGCCGGTCACACATCCGCGACGCGGTCGCCAACCGGTCGAAATGGTGGATGCCGCGAACCCTGGACCGCAGCCTGGCCGACCAGGTGACGGACGCCTTGGCCGGCCACCTGTTCGACCTGCGCAGCCCCCACAGCGAGGCCGGCCACGCCCTGCGGCAATGGCTGGCGGAGATTCCCGACCGCATCCTGGACGGCGATCCGCTGGGCGACCGGCTGGCGTCGGTGCTGCGCAACGCGGTGGACATCAAGACCCTGCGCCTGTTGCTGCATCATCTCATCGGCCGACTGAAGTCGGCGGCGCTGGAGGACGCGGCCAAGCCGGACGGCGTGTTGCGCGACGCCCTGGACGCCATGTTGTTGTCGTTGGCGCAGGAACTGGAGCAGCCCGCCACCCGCGCCCGGCTGGACGCGGCGGTGGAGGGCGCCTTCCTCGCCGCCATTCCCGGCTGGCGCGTGTCCATCCGCAGCTTCATCACCGACACCCTGAAGGCGCAGGACGCGGCCGATTTCGCCCGCCGCCTGGAGGAGGGCGTGGGCAAGGACCTGCAGTTCATCCGCATCAACGGCACGGTGCTGGGCGCCCTGATCGGCGCCGCCCTGTACCTGCTGGACCTTACTTTCGGCTAAGCCGTCCCCAACCCCATTGGCTCTTTTGCGCCGCCCCGCTTTTGACAGAAGACGGGTGTAGGGGTTGACGAGCACCCGTTCCATCCCGCAGGGTCGCCCCGCCAGGGATTAACCCTATCCTTCCGTGGCAGCGGTGTCCCCATCGGGGGCCGCGGCGATGGGGGAGGCGGTTGCCCCCGAAATTCGACCTTGGCCCCTTCGACGCGACGCCGGACCGGGCCATCACGTGATTGCCATCGACGAGGACCGAATGCGCGCCAAATTCTATCCCCTCATGCTGGGTGCCCTGCTGGCCGCCGGCATCGGGTCCGCCCAGGCCAAGGACAAGGACAAGGCCGACGCCACGCCGCCGGAAAAGCAGATCAGCAAGGAGCTGACCCCGTCGCTGCAGGCCGCGCAAAAGGCGCTGGACGAGAAGAACTACCAGGCCATCATCGACGCCACGGCGCAGGCCGAGGCCGCCAAGGCCGACCGTACGCCGTACGAGAACTTCTTCATCGCCGAGATGCGCGTGCAGGCCTACCTGGGCCTGAACGACACGCCGCACCTGATCGACGCGCTGGAAGCCGAGCTGGCCACCAACCAGCTGCCGGAAGCGGACGCCGCCAAGCGCGAGCGGACCCTGTCGCAGCTGTACTACCAGAACAAGGATTACGCCAAGTTCCTGGCGAAGTCGGACGCCGTGATCCAGAAGGGCGGCGCCACGCCGGAAATGTACACCCTGCGCTGCCAGGCCTCCTGGTCGCTGAAGGACTGGGCCGCGACCGACACGAACTGCAAGCAGGCCATCGACGCCGACGAGAAGGCCGGCAAGCCGGCGCAGGAGCAGGTCTACCAGATGCTGGTGGACAGCGCCGCGCAGCGCAAGGACTACAGCAGCTACGTCGACTACATCGCCATCCTGCTGCAGCACTACCAGAAGCCGGACTATTGGTCCGACTATCTGGCCTTCCTTCCGCGCAAGCCCGGCTTCTCCGACCGGCTGGCGCTGGACCTGTACCGCCTGAGCGCGCGCGTCGGCGCCCTCAAAGGCGGCAACGAGTACCTGGAGTACGCCGACCTCGCCACCCGCGCCACCCTGCCGGGCGAAGCCAAGGCCGTCCTGGAAAAGGGGCAGAGCCAGCTGGCCGGCAACCCGACCGCCAAGCAGATGCTGGCCGAGGCGACGAAGGCCGCCGCCGAGGACCAGAAGGGCATCGACAAGCAGGTCGCCGAGGTCTCCAAGGCCCCCACAGGCCTGCCGCTGGAGAAGCTGGGTGAGGCCTATGCCAGCTATGGCAACCAGGCCAAGGCCATCGAGCTGATCCAGAAGGGCATCGACAAGGGCGGCCTGAAGAACCCCAACGACGCCAAGCTGCACCTGGCCGTCGCCTACCTGAACGCCGGCCAGAAGGACCAGGCCCAGAAGGCGTTCCAGGAACTGACCAGCGCGCCGGAAGGTGTCGGCGAACTGGCCAAGGCCTGGCTGCTGTACCTCAACCAGCCAGCGTAACATTGGCCCCGGGGCATTTCCCCCAGACCTCTCCTGTGCCGATGAAGGCCAGCGACCGCTGGCCCCGCAGCGAGCACCGAAGGCCGGAGCGAGGATAGCCAAGGCCACGAACGTGGCCGCCCGGCGCCTGAGGGAACAAAAAAGCGCAATAAAGTAAGGAACGGGGTCGGCCCAGCGCCGGCCCCGTTTCTTTTTGGCGGGAAAGCCCCGGATTCTGGCCTTGTCCGCCCTGGCCGATCTCGACGGGGCGGGGGGCGCCCGCTAAACTCCCCGCCCATCCAGTCCGGCGCCCGCTTGAAGGGGCTCACAAAAAGCGGCCGGCGCCTACACGACGACGTCGATACGACGCAGATGGGGATTCCTCACATATGACGGATTTCATCCGATGACCCGGTTCGCGCGCAGCTCGATTAGGGAACTGACCCTGCGCGGCATCATCCTGGGTGCCCTGATCACCGTGGTGTTCACCGCCGCCAACGTCTACCTGGGCCTGAAGGTGGGCCTGACCTTCGCCTCCTCCATCCCGGCGGCGGTCATCTCCATGGCGGTGCTGCGCCTGGCCAAGGACAGCACCATCCAGGAAAACAACTTCGTGCAGACGCTGGCCTCATCCGCCGGCACCCTGTCGTCCGTCATCTTCGTGCTGCCCGGCCTGGTCATCGTCGGCTACTGGACGGGCTTCCCCTTCTGGCAGTCCGCTGGCATCTGCGCCGTGGGCGGCATCCTGGGCGTCATGTACACCGTGCCCCTGCGCCGGGCCATGGTGGTGCAGGGCAACCTGCCCTACCCCGAGGGCGTGGCGGCGGCCGAGGTGCTGAAGGTTGGTTCCCCCGACACGGCCGGCGAGGCCGGCGCGGATGAGGCCGCCAAGGGCGCGGGCCTGCGCGACGTGATCGCCGGCACCCTCGTTTCCATCGGGTTCTTCCTGATGACGGCGATGCGTTTCTTCACCGAGCAGTTCCAGGGCTTCCTGCGCATCGGCAATGCCGTCACGGGCCTGGGCACCGGCCTGTCCATGGCCCTGCTGGGCGCCGGCTATCTAGTGGGCGCCACCGTGGGCTTCGCCATGTTCGTGGGCGTGGCCATCGCCTGGTTCGGCGCGGTGCCCATCCTGACCTGGCTGCATCCGCCGGTCGACGGCATGGACCTGATCAAGTACGCCAACGGCGTCGTCTGGCGCCAGCAGGTCCGGCTGATCGGCGCCGGCGCCATCGCCGCCGCCGCCATCTGGACCCTGATCGTCCTGGCCAAGCCCATGACGGACGGCATCCGCGCCTCGCTGAACGCCATGAAGACCGTGCGCGCCGGCAACGCCCACTCCGTCCCCCGGGTGGAGCAGGACATCCCCTTCCACTACGTCATGGCCATCGCCGCCGTGCTGCTGGTGCCGCTGGCGGGCCTGTTCATCTCCTTCATCCTGGGCACGCCGCTGTCCACCCACCTGGTGGTGCTGGTCCTGGCCGGCGTCGTCTTCGCCGCCGTCATGGGCTTCATCGTCGCCGCCGCCTCGGGCTACATGGCGGGCCTGATCGGCAGTTCCAACAGCCCCATCTCCAGCATCGGCATCCTGGCGGCCATCGCCTCGTCCCTGCTGCTGGTGTCCCTGCTGGGCAAGGACGGCGTGGCCGATCCGGTCATCCGCGCCGCCGCCGTGGCGCTGGCGCTGTTCACCACCTCGGTCGTGCTGACCATCGCCACCATCGCCAACGACAACCTGCAGGACCTGAAGACAGGCCAGCTGGTGGGCGCCACGCCCTGGCGTCAGCAGGTGGCCCTGGTGCTGGGCTGCATCGTCGGCGCCGCCGTCATCCCGCCGGTGCTGAACCTGCTGCAGCACGCCTACGGCTTCGCCGGCGCGCCGCTGGATCCGGGCATGGACCCGGCCAAGACCCTGGGCGCCCCGCAGGCGACGCTGATGGCCACCCTGGCTACCGGCATCCTCAGCGGCAAGCTGGACTGGTCCATGCTGGGCATCGGCGCCGTGGTCGGCATCTGCCTGGTGGTGGTGGACGAGGTGCTGAAGGCCACCACCCGCCGCTTCCGCCTGCCGCCGCTGGCCGTGGCCCTGGGCATCTACCTGCCCATGACGGTCACCGTGCCCGTCAGCCTGGGCGCCCTGCTGGCCTATATCGTCGACCGCGTGCTGGCCCAACGGGCCAAGGCGGCCGGCGTGCCCTTCGAGAAGTTCGCCGACGTGCCCCAGCGGCGCGCCATGCTGCTGGCCTCGGGCATGATCGTGGGTGAAAGCCTGTTCGGCGTGGCCCAGGCGGCCATCATCTCGCTGACCGGCAACCAGGAACCGCTGGCGGTCATGGGCGACGGCTTCGCCGGGGCGGCTGAATGGCTGGGCGGCGCCGTCTTCCTGGTGGCCTGCCTGTGGAGCGTCCGCTGGGTGCTGGCCGAACGGAAGTAACCGGCACCGGATAACAAGTGGGGCGAAAAGCCTCATCCCGAAAGGATTAGAAAGGGGGTCCCAATGGGGCCCCCTTTTCTATCCATAGTTCCTACCGCTACTGGCGGACGCCGGGTTGGAGGCGGAAATAGAGTAGCATGGGGGTCGGATCGATTGATCGAAGGAGGGCCGGGAATGGTCGTCCCCACCCCAGTTGCGGCCGCTGGCGCCGCCCCGTCGCAGGAATGGATATTCCTCAACCGCTTCGCCTATGGCCCCCGGCCGGGTGACGCGCAGGCCCTGAAGCAACAGGGCATCCCGCATTGGCTGGACGAGCAGCTGCGCCTGGCCGCCGCCGGCACCAGCCCCGGGCCGGAATGCCAGCAGAAGCTGGACAGCGCGGTCATGCGCATCAAGTACGACGCCGGCGAAGGATGGGCCGCGCTGGACGAGATGCGGCCGCTGCGCACCCTGGACCAGCCGGTGGACGCGCTATGGTCGCTGAACCAGCCGGACCGCAAGCTGCCCTACCAGGAACGGGTGCGCCCGCGTCTGGACCTGGCCGCCGCCACCGTCATCCGCGCCGTCTATGACCCCGCCCAGCTGCGCCAGGTCATGACGATGTTCTGGCACGATCACTTCTCCGTCAACGCGGCCGACAGCTACACCGCCCCGGCGCTGCCCGCCTATGACGCCGCCTTGCGCGCTCACGCCCTGGGCAATTTCCGCGACCTGCTGGAGGCGGTGGCGACCAGCCCCGCCATGCTGATCTACCTGAACAACCGGTCCTCGCGCGGCGGGGCCGCCAACGAGAACTACGCCCGTGAGCTGTTCGAGCTGCACACCCTGGGCCGCGACGCCTACCTGAACACCCAGTACGACCGCTGGCGCGACGTGCCCGGCGCCCTGAAGGGCGCGCCCGAGGGGTACATCGACCAGGACGTCTATGAGGCCAGCCGCGCCTTCACCGGGTGGAGCATCCAGAGCGGCCAGGACCTGGGCGGCTACAAGGCGCCCAACGACGGCCGCTTCACCTACATCGAATCCTGGCACGACAATTACCAGAAGCGCGTGCTGGCGGCGGAGTTCGACAGCTACCAGCCGCCGCAGAATGACGGGCACAAGGTGTTGGATCTGGTGGCCAACCATCCCGCCACCGCCCAGTTCATCTGCACCAAGATGGTGCGCTCCCTGCTGGGTGGGGAACCGTCGCCAGAGCTGGTCAGGGCCGCCGCCGCGACCTGGCTGGACAGCCGCCAGCGCCCCGACCAGATCGCCCGGGTGGTGCGGCTGATCGCCCTGTCGCCCCAGGCCACGGCCAACTGGGGCGCGCGGCCCAAGCGGCCGCTGGAGTTGGTGGCCAGCTTCGCGCGCGCCACCGGCATCCCCGTCACCGCCAGCGAGCCGCTGGTGGGCACCATGGATAGCGCCGGGCAGAAGCTGTACGCCTGGCCCAGCCCCGACGGGCACCCCGTAGCCGACGATTACTGGCTGGGCGCGCAGAACATGCGGGCGCGCTGGAATCTGGCGCTGGGCCTGGCCGAAGGGTGGTGGATGCCCCCGGGGCTGTCCGCCACCGCCCAGATGGGGCCGGCCGCCGCCCACAGCGGCCAGGCGGTGGCCTTCTGGTCCGACCGCCTGCTGGGCAGCCCCACGGCCGTCGACACCGCCGCGCTGCTGGGCGGCCTGTCGCTGACCGCCGACGCCCCGCCCATGGTGGACAACAAAACCGGCGAGTTCGCCAACCGCCGCCTGGCCGCCTACGTGGCGATGAGCCCGGCGTTCCAGCTGCGCTGAGCGGGAGGAGGAGACGATCATGGCGTTCAATACAGGCGGCGTCCGGCGCCGCGACATCCTGAAGACCCTGGCCGCCGCCGGCGCGCTCACCACCATGCCCGGCCTGGGCCAGCTGGCCTTCGCGGCACCCGGCGGCGCGCAGGAGGCGAACGGCAAGATCCTGGTCGTGCTGTTCTTCCGCGGCGGCATGGACGTGCTGAACTTCATCGGCCCGGCCAACGACGCGGTTTACATCGACGCGCGACCGGCCGACCTGCGGCTGCTGGACAGCGGCGACAAGGCCGGCATCGCGCTGGACAGCGGCCTGGCCCAGGGTGTGGACTTCCGCCTGCATCCCGAGGCGGCCGCCCTGCACGAGATTTACCGCCAGGGCGACCTGGCTATCGTCCATGCCACCGGTCTGTCCAACGCCACGCGCAGCCATTTCGAGGCGCAGGAACTGATGGAACGCGGCTTGGCGGAGGAGCCCAAGGGCAACGGCGTCCTGGGCACGGAGGGCGGCTGGGTCGCCCGCCTGTTGCGCCAGATGGGAAGCAATGGCGAGCTGGTGGCGGTCAGCACCGCCGGCGGCGTGCCAAAGCTGCTGCAAGGCTATCCCGAGGCCCTGTCCATTCCCGATCTGCGCGGCGGCTTCGGTCTGCCGGGGGGCCCGAGCACCCAGGCGGTGCTGGAGCGGCTATACCCGGCCGGCGGTCAGCCGGCTGGGTTCAACCCCAACGTGGCGCGCGGGGGCCGTGTGGCGCTGGACGCCGCGCTGCGCCTGAACGGGGCCCTGCCCAAGGGGCCGGACGGCAAGGTCCTGGCCTACCAGCCAGAGCATGGCGGCGCCTTCGAGGGGGATGTCGGCCGCTCGCTGGAAACGGTGGCCCGCCTGATCCGCATGGACGCCGGCCTCAAGGTCGCCTGCGTCGACATGGGCGGCTGGGACACGCACGAGGGTCAGGCCGGTCGCTTCAAAAGCCTGGTCCACCAGCTGTCAGGCTCGCTGGCCACCTTCTGGAACGACCTGTCGGCCTATCACGACCGCATCACCCTGGTGACGGTCAGCGAGTTCGGCCGCCGCCTGCGCGCCAACCGCAGCGGCGGCACCGACCACGGCCATGGCTCGCTCATGATGGTGCTGGGCGGCGGTGTGGCGGGCGGCCGCCTGCTGGGCCGCTGGCCGGGCCTGCAGCCGCAGGACTTGGACGAGCGGGTGGACCTGGCCGTCACCACCGACTATCGCGAGGTGCTGACCAGCGTGCTGAAGCATCGCATGGGCGTCGGTCAGGTTGACGGCGTCTTCCCGGGCTTCCACCCGGGCAGCGGCGATCCGGCCCTGTTCCGGGCGTAGTTCGCTTCCAGAAGCGACAGGCGGGCGGCCCAGGCGGGCGACGTGGGGGGAGACCTCACGCCGCCCGCAGCTGTTCAGCGCGCCAGGACGTTCGCGGCCTCCTTGGTGGTGGCGACGGCCCCGCCCACCTGTGCGATGGCCGCGGCGATGCTGCCGAGGTTGTTGGTCACCGTTTCCACCGCCGCGGCCATGCCTTGCATGCTGGAGGACATGTTGCGGGTCACCGCACTCTGTTCCTCCACGGCGCCGGCGGTGGAGGTCACGAATTCCCGCACCGTGCCGATGGACTGGCGGATGGTGCTCAAGGCGCCCACCACTTCGCCGGAGACGGCCTGCATGCCCTCGATCTCATCGGAGATCTGCTGGGTGGCGTTGGCGGACTGGGTGGCCAGGTTCTTCACCTCCGTCGCCACCACGGCGAAGCCCTTGCCGGCGTCGCCCGCCCGTGCCGCCTCGATGGTCGCGTTCAGGGCCAGCAGGTTGATCTGGCCCGCGATGCCCCGGATGACCTCGACCACCCCTTCCATGGAGCGCGCCACCTCGGCCAGCCGCTGGGTGGAGGCGTCGGCCTGGTCGGCCAGTTCGGCGGCACTTTCGGCCGCCGTCCGCGATTGCGCCATGCTTTGCGAGATTTCTCGGATGGACGCCGCCAGTTCCTCGGCGCTGGACGCCATCATCTGCACGGCGCCCGAGGTTTCGCCGGCGGCGGTCAGGGCGTCGCCCGACTGCTGCGTCGTCTGGTCCATGGCGCGGTCGATCTCCCCGAAGTTCTTGTCGATCAAGACCTTCAGGTCGGCCAGCATCTGCACCTGGCGGGTGATGTCGGTGGCGTACTTCACCACCTTGAACGGCCGGCCATTCAGATCAAAGATCGGGTTGTACGACGCCTCGATCCAGACCTCCTTGCCGCCCTTGCCCAGGCGGCGGAACTGCGCCGCCTTGTACTCGCCACGGCGCAGCGCGTCCCAGAAGGCGCGGTAATCGGCGCTGTCGCGGTAGGCGGCGTCCACGAACATAGCGTGCCGCTTGCCCTGCACCTCCGCCAGCGTATAGCCCAGGGTGTTGAGGAAACCCTCGTTCGCGGTCAGGACGGTACCGTCCATGGTGAACTCGATCACCGCCTGCGACTTGCGGATGGCGTCCATCTGGCCCCGCAGATCGGCGTATTCCATCTTTTGCGCGGTGACGTCGGTGGCGTACTTCACCACCTTCAGCGGCCGGCCCTTGGTGTCGAGGATGGGGTTGTACGAGGCCTCGATCCAGACCTCCTTGCCGCCTTTGCCGATGCGCTTGAACTGCGCCGCCTGGTATTCCCCGCGCCGCAGCGATTCCCAGAATGTCTTGTACGCGGCGCCGTTCCGCTCCGCCTCTTCCACGAACATGCCGTGGGACTTACCCTGGATCTCCGCCAGGGTATAGCCCATGGCCTTCAGGAAGTTCTTGTTCGCGGTCAGCACCGTGCCGTCCATGGCGAACTCGATCACCGCCTGGGACCGGTCCAGGGCCGTCAAGGTGGCCGCCATGACCCGGAACTTCTGAAGGAAACCAGCCAGCACGATTCACACTCCCAAAAAGAGATCCAAGATTTCCAACCCCGCCACCACGGCGGAGTCACGATATCCCTAATGCTCGTTTGTCGACGCCATGATTGGAGCAATCCAGGAGCATTGGATACTTTATGAGGTATGACAAAAATCTTGCCAACTTCCTAATGTTCGCGCGCCGTTAACATCTCCAGGGGGATATATACGCGAAAGGTTATGTGGCGCCCTGCCTCAGGCAGGCCTTCGATGGAAGGCCCAGGTGCTGCGTTCCCTTGGACGCGGCGTCATAAGGTTAAATCCCGAGCGAAAACCGACGCCCCTGCGCCGTGGCCGTCACGATCAGGGCAAGGGCGACCAAGCCGCCCGCCGCCAGGAAGGTGACGCGCATGCCGGTGGCGACCGCTCCCGCCGGGGCGGTGGTGATATCGGGCACGCCGGCGGCCAGGGCGAACACCGCGCCCAGGGCCGAGGCGCCGGTGATCAGGCCCAGGTTGCGCGCCAGGTTCAGGATGCCGGAGACGACGCCTCGCCGGTCGGCCGGCACACCCGACATGACGGCGGTGTTGTTGGCCGCCTGGAACAGGGCGTACCCGGCGGTCAGCACGGCGATGGGCCCGACATAGCCGGCGGCGCCCAGGATGGGCCCCCGCAAAACCAGCCCCGCCAACGCCATCAGCACCGTCCCCGCCACCATGGCGGCCAGGCCGGCGACACTGACGCGCGCCGCGTCGAAGCGGTCGACCAGCCGGCCCGCCGGCACACCGGCCAGGGCGGACATCAGGGGTCCGGCCGACATCACCAGCCCCACCCCGGCGGGGCTTAGGCCCAGGGCGCGGGCCAGATAGAATGGCCCCACCACGAAGGTGGTCGCCATCACCGTCGCCACGGCGCCACTGCCCGCCAGGCCGGGTCCCACCACCGGGTCGCGCAGCAGACCCAGGCGCACCAGGGGCGAGGCCACCCGCGCCTCCACCACCGCGAAGAGCCCGGCGCCCACAGCCGCGCCCGCCAGCAGCGCCAGGTTCAGCCACCCCCAGTGCCCCCGCCCCAACGTCATGGCCAGGGCATACAGTGCCAGGGTGCCGCCCAGCAGCACCGTGCCGACGGCATCGAAGCGGGGTCGGTTCGAGGTTGCGGGCGTCCCGTCCGCCGGTAGCGCCCGCCAGGCCAGCAGCAGGGCCAGCCCGCCCAGCGGCAGGTTGACCAGGAAAATGGCCCGCCAGCCCCAGGCGGCGATCAGCACGCCGCCCAGGGACGGGCCCAACGCCGTGCCCACGGCGGACATGGTGCCCATCCAGCCCATGGCACGCCCGATGCGATCCTTGGGCACCGTCCCGCCCACGAACGCCAGGGCCAGCGCCATCATGGCGGACGCCCCCAAGCCCTGCGCCGCCCGCGCCGCCACCAGGACGCCCAGGCCGGGCGCCAGCCCACAGAGGGCCGAGGCGCCGGTGAACACGGCGAGGCCCGCCAGCAGCAGGCGGCGACGGCCCGTCAAGTCCCCCAGCCGCCCCACGCTGACGATCAGGGTGGTCATGGCCAGCAAATAGGCCAGCACCACCCATTGCACCTGCTGGAAGGGCGCGCCCAGGGCCCGTGCCAGGGTGGGCAGGGCCACATTGGCCACGCTGGTGCCCAGGGAAGACAACAGCACGCATAGCGACAACGCGGCCAGGACCCACCGGGTCCCCACCGGCGCCGCCTCCGCCACCACCGTCATCGGTTGATCCATACGCATTGAGGCCATGTCACCCTCCGTTCATCCGTCGAGGCGGAAGGTAGTGACCGGGGTGACATGGCGGAACGCGCATGGATTGCAGCATATTCGTGCACGCGGCGCGCTATGTTACGTCCCGCGGCATGCTAGGATGACCCCCATGGCCACCCTGCCCGACCTGAACCTGCTGATCACCCTGGACGTGCTGCTGACCGAGGGCAGCGTGGCCAAGGCCGCGCGCCGCCTGCGGCTGAGCCCCTCGGCCATGAGCCGGGCGCTGGCCCGCCTGCGCGAGGTGACGGGCGATCCGCTGCTGGTGCGGGCGGGCCGGGGCCTGGTGCCGACACCCCGCGCCCTGGAGTTGCGCGAGCGGGTGGCGCCCCTGGTGCGGGAGGCGGAGGCCGTGCTGCGGCCGGCGGAGGGGCTGGATTTGGCGCGCCTGACCCGCACCTTCACCCTGCGCACACGAGAAGGATTCGTGGAAAGCTTCGGCGTGGCACTCGTCAACCGCGTGGCGCGGGAGGCGCCAGGCGTACGCCTGCGCTTCGCCCCCAAGCCGGACAAGGGCAGCACGCCGCTGCGCGACGGTGCCGTGGACCTGGAAACCGGGGTGGTGGGCGACAGCATGGGGCCGGAGGTTCGCGCCCAGGCCCTGTTCCGCGACCGCTTCGTCGGCGTGGCACGGGCCGGCCACCCCTTGGGCCAAGGCACCCTGACCCCCGCCCGCTTCGCCGCCGCCCGCCACATCGCCGTGGCCCGCCGCGAGCATGATCCGGACCGGCGCCACGCCCCGGTGGACGCGGCGCTGGAACCGCTGGGCCTGGCGCGCGACGTGGCGGTCATCGTCGGCGACTTCTCCGCGGCGCTAACCCTGGCCCGCGCCACCGACCTGGTGGCCACGGTGCCGGAGCGGCACACCCTGAACCTGCGCGACGGCCTGTTCAGCTTCGCCCTGCCGGTCGATGTGCCGGAGATCACCGTGTCACTGCTCTGGCATCCCCGCCTGGACGCCGACCCCGCCCACCGCTGGCTGCGCGGATGCGTGCGCGAGGTCTGCGCCGCCTGAGCCCTGAATGAATCCCCACGGGCCCTACACCTCCAACCTGAACCCGACCTCCATCACCTGCTCCGGCGGCAGGTGGAAGTAATCCGACGCTCGCAGGCCCAGGCGCTGCATCAGGTGGTAGGCGGTCCAGATGGGGCCGGACAGGGCGGGGTTCCGCTCGGCGCGGATCAGCCGCTCGTGCGAGATGTAGTAGGTCACCTCCTCCCGGCAGAAGGCCAGGCCCAGGCGTGCCAGCCCGCGCATCACCGTGGGCACGTCCGGCTTCTGCATGAAGCCGATGCGCACCGTCACCCGCCAGAAGCCGTTGCCCACCTGCTCCACCGCCAGGCGCTCACCGGCCGGCACGCGGGGCCGCTTGGTCGGCACCAGGGTCAGCAGGATGACATGCTCGTGCAGCACGCGGTTGTGGGTGACATGGTGCACCAGCATGGGCGACACCCGGTCGGCCGTGCGGGTGACGAACACCGCCGTGCCCGGCAGGCGGTGAACCACCGTCTCCTCCACCTGCCGCATGAAGTCGGCGAAGGTGGTGCCGCCCTCGCTCAGCTTGATCTGCACGACGGCGCTGCCCTTGCGCCAAGCCACCATGAGGAAGGCGATGAAGCCGCCGATGGCCAGCGGTAGCCACCCGCCCTCCAGCAGCTTGGTGCTATTGGCCACCAGGAAGGCCAGGTCCACGGCGGCGAAGAAGCCCATCATCAGGTTGGTGGGGATGGCTGGCCAGTTCCACAGCTCACGCATCACCCGGCGCAGCAGGATGGTGGTGATCAGCATGGTGGCCGACACGGCGATGCCGTAGGCGGCGGCCAGCGCCTCGGAATGGCGGAAGCCCAGCACGATCATCAGGGTCGCCAGCATCAGCAGCCAGTTGACCACGCCCACATAGATCTGGCCGTAGGACTTGCGCGAGGTGGGGGAAATGGACATGCGCGGCAACAGGCGCAGGGTGATGGCCTGCCGCGTCATGGAAAACACGCCTGAGATCAGCGCCTGGCTGGCGATGACCGTGGCCATGGTGGCCAGGATGACCAGGGGCACCAGCGCCCAGTCCGGCGCCAGGCGGTAGAAGGGGTTGTCCACCGCCTCGGGTTTGTCCAGCAGCAGGGCGCCCTGGCCCAGGTAATTCAGGATCAGGGCGGGAAAGACGACAACGAACCAGGCCCGGCGGATGGCGCCGGCGCCGAAGTGGCCCATGTCGGCATACAGGGCCTCCGCCCCCGTCAGCGCCAGGAAGACGGCGCCGAAAACGGCGAAGGCTACGCCCGGGGCATGCACCAGCAGGTGTTCGGCCGACAGCGGGTTGAAGGCCATCAGGATGTCCGGCCGCTGCACCACGTGCCATAGGCCGGCGGCCGCCAGCACGCCGAACCACAGGGCCATGATGGGCCCGAACAGGCGGCCGATGACGCCGGTGCCGCGATACTGGATGGCGAACAGGGCCACCAGCACCGCCACGGTCAGGGGCAGGACGAAGGCGCCCAGGTGGCTGTCGGCCACCACCAGGCCTTCCATGGCCGACAGGACCGAGATGGCCGGGGTGATGGCGCCGTCACCGAACAGCAGGGCGGCGCCGCAGATGCCCAGGAACACCACCATGGGCACCATCTCCTTGGCGCTGGGCGGATGCACCAGGGACAGGAGCGAGAGGATGCCGCCCTCGCCGTCGTTGTCGGCGCGCAGCACCAGGGCCACGTACTTCACCGCCACGATCAGGATCAGCGCCCAGATGATCAGGCTGACCACCCCCAGCACGTCGCCCTCGCTGGGCGGGCGGCCGTGATGGGTGACGGCGCCCAGCGCCGTCTGCATGGCATAGAGGGGGGAGGTGCCGATGTCGCCGAAGACCACGCCCAGCGCCCCGAGCATCAGCATGCCGCGGCTGCCATGGACATGGCCGTGGCCGTGCTGTTCATGCAGGCCATCGATCGCCGGGGCACCCCCGTCCTTCGCCATCGGTTCCGCGTTGCTCATTCGTCCGGTCCCCGCCCCAATCCCCGCAAAGGTCGCCTACCCTAGATAAGCCACCCCGTCCGACCTTCTACCGTTGGGGCGGTCGGGGCGGCAATGCGGCGAATGGGGCTTCAAAAACCGGACGCCGGATCAGGAGGCCTTCCTGGTCAGCGGACAGGCGCCCTTGTCCTGGGCCTGGTACGCCTCCTCGCCCGGGATGGTGCGCAGCAGCTTGTAATAGTCCCAGGGCTTTTTGCTCTCCTCGGGCTTCTTCACCTCGAACAGGTACATGTCGTGCACCATGGTGCCGTCCTCGCGCACCGTGCCCTTGGCGAACATGTCGTCCACCGGCAGCTCGCGCATCTTGGCCGCCACCGCCTTGGCGTCGGTGGTGCCGGCCGCCTTGACGGCCTTCAGGTAATGCAGGACCGAGGAATAGGTTCCGGCCTGGATCATGTTGGGCATGCGCTTCGTCTTCTGGAAATAGCGCTCGGCCCATTGCCGGCTGGCGTCGTCGCGATCCCAATAGAAGGCCTCGGTCAGCACCAAGCCCTGCGCCGTCTTCAGGCCCAGGGCATGCACGTCGCTGAGGGTGAACAGCAGGCCGGCCAGCCGCTGCCCGCCCTTGGCGATGCCGAATTCCGCCGCCTGCTTGATGGCGTTGGTGGTGTCGGTGCCGGCGTTGGCGAGGCCGATGACCTGGGCCTTGGACGCCTGCGCCTGCAACAGGAAGGAAGAGAAGTCGCTGTTCTGGAAGGGCGCGTTGACCGCTCCCACCACCGTGCCGCCCTTGGCGGTCACGAAGTCGGTGGTGTCCTTTTCCAGCTGGTGGCCGAAGGCGTAGTCGGCGGTGATGAAGAACCAGGACTTGCCGCCCGATTCCACCAGCGCCCCGCCGGTGCCCCGCGCCAGGGCATAGGTGTCGTAGGCCCAGTGGAATCCGGTGGGCGAGCAGGCCTCATTGGTCAGCTTGGACGTCGCCGCCCCCACCACGATGTCGATCTTGCCCTTGGCCTTGGCCAAATCCTGCACCGCCAGGGCGACGGACGAGGTGGTGAGTTCGCCGATCATGTCGACGGCGTCGGCGTCGAACCACTGGCGCGCGATGGCGACGCCGGTGTCCGGCTTGTTCTGGTGGTCGGCGCTGAGCAGCACGATCTTGCGCCCCAGCACGCTGCCGCCGAAATCGTCGATGGCCATTTGCGCCGCGACGACCGAGCCCCGGCCACCGAAATCGGCATAGGTGCCGGACTGGTCGTTCAGGATGCCGATGCGCACCGGCTTCGCCGTGTCCGCCTCCGGCGCCGCCCGGGCCGCCCCCAGCGCCAGCAGGCCGAGCGCCGCGGCGCCCAGCGTTGCCCCGAGAACCACGCGGCCGCGCCGTGTCAGAGTTCCGCTCATCCGGTTCCTCCCGATATCGTTATGGTCGGCGCCCGACCCTGCCGATCCCGGCGCCGCAGGGCATCACTATGCCCCATCCCGGGCGATCCGGGAATGCAACACCTTGAAATATCTTGATGCGCTGGGCCTAATGGTCGTGGGAGACGGAAGGGCCGGCGGCAAAGCCGGCGAGGATGCGCGACAGGGCGGGCCAATGACCGAGGCGATGATGGACGTGGTCCTGGAAACGCGGGGGCTGACCAAGTCCTTCCGGGGGTTTACCGCCGTGCGCGACCTGGACTTCACCGTGCGCCGGGGCACCATCCACGCCCTGATCGGGCCCAATGGCGCCGGCAAGACCACCGTGTTCAACCTGCTGACCAAGTTCCTGGCGCCGACCGCCGGCCACATCCTGCATGACGGCGTGGACATCACCGGCGCCAACCCGGCCGCCATCGCCCGGCGGGGCATCGTCCGCTCCTTCCAGATCTCCGCCACCTTCCCCCACCTGACGGCGCTGGAAAATGTACGCGTGGCGCTGCAACGGCGCACGCCCGGCCGTTTCCACTTCTGGCGGCCGGAATCCACATTGGCCGCGCTGAACGACCAGGCATTGGCCCTGCTGGCCGAGGTCGGGCTGGAGGCGCGCGCCCAAGAACCGGCTGGCACCCTGCCCTACGGCGGCAAGAAGGCGCTGGAGATCGCCACCACCCTGGCCCTGGACCCCGACGTGCTGCTGCTGGATGAGCCGCTGGCCGGCATGGGGCGGGAGGACGTGGCCCGCACCGCCGCCCTGATCCGCCGCGCGGCGCAACGGGAAAGCGGCCGGCGCACGGTGGTGATGGTGGAGCATAACCTGGGCGTGGTCGCCGACCTGTCGGACCGCATCACCGTGTTGCAGCGGGGGGAAATCCTGGCCGAGGGGACCTACGCCGACATCGCCGCCGACCGCGCGGTGCGCGAGGCCTACATGGGGACCGGGCATGCCTGAGACGATGCTGTCGGTCAGCGACCTGGACGGCCATTACGGCGACAGCCAGGTGCTGCACGGCGTCGACTTCAGCATCCGGACGGGGGAGCTCGTGACCTTGGTCGGCCGCAATGGCGCGGGCAAGACCAGCACCCTGCGCGCCATCATGGGCCTGTTGCCCCGCCGTAGCGGCTCCATCGAATTGAACGGTCGGCAGTTGATCGGCCTGCCGCCGCACCGCATCGCCCGCGCCGGCATCGGCTACGTCCCTGACGACCGGGGTATTTTCGCCACCCTGTCGGTGGCGGAGAATCTGGCCCTGCCACCCCGCACCCGGGCCGGGGCCCTCAGCGACGATGAGATCGACGCCCTGTTCCCCCGCCTGAAGGAACGCCGCGCCAGCCCCGGCACCAAGCTGTCGGGCGGGGAACAGCAGATGCTGGCCATCGCCCGCGCCCTTCGCACCGGCGCCCGCCTGTTGTTGCTGGATGAACCGACGGAGGGGCTGGCCCCCGTCATCGTGCAGCAGATCGGCGCGATCCTGCGCGACCTGAAGGCGCGCGGCCACACCGTGCTGCTGGTGGAGCAGAACGTGCATTTCGCCGCGTCCGTGGCCGACCGCCATATCGTCATGGAAAACGGCCGGGTGGTGGACACGTTGGACAATGCCGAGCTGGCGGCCGACCCCGGCCGGCTGGACCGCTTCCTGGGTGTTTAGGCCAAGGCCGGCGACCCCGTGAGTACCGAAGGGCGGAACGAGGATAAGCCAAGCGGGGGGATGCCCGCGCCCGGCGTTCGAGGGAGAAACGAAAGCATGTCCGTCCAGATCCTGTCCGGCCAATTGCTGCTGGGCCTCATCAACGGCGCCTTCTACGCCCTGCTGAGCCTGGGGCTGGCCGTGATCTTCGGCGTGCTGGGCATCATCAACTTCGCCCACGGCGCCTTCTACATGGTGGGGGCCTTCGCCGCCTGGGGCCTGGCGACGTATCTCGACATCGGCTATTGGCCGGCCCTGGTGCTGGTGCCCCTGACACTGGGAGTCCTGGGCATGGCGGTGGAACGGCTGATGCTGAAGCGCCTGGCGGGGCTGGACCCGCTGTACGGCCTGCTGGCCACCTTCGGTCTGGCCCTGGTGCTGGAGGGGACGTTCCGGCAAATCTACGGCTCCTCCGGTCAACCCTACCCCGTGCCGGACGCGTTGCAGGGCGGGGTGAATTTGGGCTTCATGTTCCTGCCGCTCTATCGCGGCTGGGTGGTCGCGGCCTCCATCGTCGTCTGCCTGGCCACCTGGCTGGCCATCGAGCGCACGGCCCTGGGCGCCCGCCTGCGCGCGGCGACGGAACGGCCGGACGTGGCCCAGGCCCTGGGCCTCAACGTGCCCCTGCTGGTCACCGTCACCTTCGGCGTGGCGGTGGCGCTGGCCGCCTTCGCCGGTGTCATGGCCGCCCCCGTCTACCAGGCCAACCCCCTGATGGGCAGCAACCTGATCATCGTCGTCTTCGCCGTGGTGGTCGTCGGCGGCATGGGGTCGCTGTTCGGCGCCATCGTCAGCGGTTATGGCCTGGGCTTGGCCGAAGGGTTGACCAAGGTGTTCTATCCCCCCGCCGCCAACATCGTTGTGTTCGTCATCATGGCATGCGTGCTGATGGTGCGCCCCGCCGGGCTGTTCGGGCGGGCCACCTGATGCGCGCGTCCCCCCTCGCCATCCTGGCCCTGGTCGCCCTGGCCCTGCTGGTGGCCGCCCCCTGGGTGGTCTATCCCGCCTTTTTGATGAAGGCGCTGTGCTTCGCCCTGTTCGCCGCCGCCTTCAACCTGTTGCTGGGCTATGCCGGCCTGCTGTCTTTCGGCCATGCCGCCTTCTTCGGCGGGGCGGCCTATGTCACCGCCCACGCCGCCAAGGTTTGGGGCTGGCCGCCGGAGCTGGCCATCCTGGGCGGCACGCTGGCCGCCGCGGCACTGGGCCTGGTCCTGGGCGCGCTGGCCATCCGCCGCCAGGGCATCTATTTCGCCATGACCACGCTGGCCCTGGCGCAGATGCTGTTCTTCCTGTTCCTGCAAGCCCCCTTCACCGGCGGTGAGGACGGCATCCAGGCCGTGCCCCAGGGCCGACTGTTGGGCCTGGTCGACCTCGGCCAGCCCACCGGCGCCTATTACGCCGTGTTGGCCATCGTGGCCCTGGGGCACCTGGCGCTCCACCGCATCGTCCATTCGCCCTTCGGCCAGGTGCTGAAGGCGGTGCGCGACAACGAGGCCCGCGCCCGGTCCCTGGGCTATGAGGTCGACCGCTACAAGCTGGCGGCCTTCGTGCTGTCGGCCACCTTTTCCGGCCTGGCCGGCGGCACCAAGGCCCTGGTCTTCCAGATCGCCACCCTGACCGACGTGCAGTGGCAGATGTCGGGCGAGGTGGTGCTGATGACCCTGCTGGGCGGCATCGGCACCATGGCAGGCCCGGCGGTGGGCGCCTTCCTCTCCGTCGGGCTGGAAAGCGCGCTCGCCACCAGCGGCCTGCCCGTCGCCGCCTTCATCGGCGCCGTCTTCATCGCCTGCGTCCTGGTCTTCCGCCGGGGCCTGGTGGGCGAGATCGGGGCGCGGCTGAAGATCAGGATTTGAAAACAATCTGCGGCTTGCGTTTGGTGGGAAAGAATACCACCATATTGGAGACATGGAGGGTGCCATGACCAAATCGAGCACGGTCGCCAAACTCAGCATCGCGCTCACGCCGGAACTGGCGGACGCGGTGAAAAGCGCGGTCGCCAGCGGCGACTACGCGTCGGACAGTGAGGTCATCCGCGAGGCTCTGCGCGAATGGAAACAGCGCCGCGCCCCGGTTCTGCATGGGGAAACGGAACTGCGCCGTTTGTGGGCGGAGGGTTTGGCCAGCGGCGCCGGCCGGTTCGACGATATTGACGCCATCAAGCGCGAGGCCAGGCGGCGCCTTGAAAGCCGCACGGCGTCGACCAAGAACTGAGGGCCCCTTTGGCGCGCGTCATCCGCACGGCGCAGGCCGAAGAAGACCTGATGGACATCTGGATCCATATCGCCCAGGACAATCCCCAGGCGGCGGACGCGCTGCTCACCCGGATTGACCACGCTTGTTGGCGGTTGGCGGCTTACCCGGGCATGGGACCTGCCCGGCCCGATTTGGCACCAGGCCTGCGGTATACGGTTGTCGGCGCTTATCTCATCCTTTATCGCATCGCCGGCCCCAATATCGAAGTCGTGCGCGTCATCCATGGTGCCCGGCATCTACCGGATATCTTTTAACTCACCCCCCCAGATGTGGGCCGAAGCCCGGTGGCGGCGACGCTGGCATCGAGGCCTAGCGGGCGGCCTTCACGAGCCTGGTCACCGCCGGCAGGATGGCGAACTCCAGCTCGGCGCCCGGCTCCGCCGCCTCCGCCAGCGCCTTCTCGGCCGCGGCACGACCGGCCAGGGGCTGGCCCGTGGCCACGGCGTCGGCGGCGGCCAGCCCAACCTCGGCCAAGCGGGTCAGCTTGGCCGCCGGCCCGGCCAGTTCCGCCAGCAACGGTGTGGCCTGGCGGAAAGGAGCCAGCAGCGTCTCCGCCGTCCGCCAACGCTCCAGCAGGCTGCGCACCTGCGTCCGGGCTACGGTGTCGCCGGGCTGGGCGATGAGGCGGTCGACCGCCAGGCCGAACTCCCGCGCCACCGCGCTTTCCGCCGGGATGGCATCCACCAGGCGGTTCAGGGGCGTGGACTGCACGGCGTCCGGCCGCTGGGTGGAGCGGTTGTAGTCCTTCAGCGGCTCCACCGCCTGGGCCAGGGGCCAGACGGCGCCCACCCCCGCCGGTCCCGCCACCCGGGCCAGCATGGCGTCATGCGCCGCCCGGTGCCGCGACCCGGCGGCGGCCAGGTCGTCGGCCACGGTCGCCAGGCGGGCGTACATGGCGGGAACGTCCCCCGTCATATCCTTGGGCGACCACAGCTTTTCCGCCACCACGGCGGCGCGGGGCCACAAGCGGATATCCAGGTTCTCCGGCGACAGCCGCTCGCTCCAGGCGCAGGCCTCACCGCCCAGGATCAGGCCCTCCAGCCCCACCGGCAGGTTCTCCGGCATGGGGTCGGCGGCGTAGTGGCGGCCGGCCGGCCAGCTCAAGTCCAGGTAATAGGGGGCGGAGAGGATGCCGGCATGGCCCGCCAGCGCCGCCTTCCTCAGCGATTCCGCGTCGCGCCAGGACTGCACCACCACGTCCTTGGGCATATCGCCGTCCATGATCTCGTCCCAGCCGATGGCATGCTTGCCATGGTGGGCGACGATGGCCTGCACCTTGGTGGTGAACAGGGCCTGCAAGGCGGCGGTGTCCTTCAGCCCATGGGTCTTCATGTAGGCCTGGACGGCGGGGCTGGCCTTCCACTGTTCGCCGTTCACCTCGTCCCCGCCGATGTGGAAGTAAGGATCGGGGAACAGCGCGGTCATTTCGCCAACGAGACGATCCAGGAATTGGTACGTGCTATCGCGCGTCGGGTCCAGCGCCGGGTCGAAGACGCCCCAGTGTCGCTCGATGGCGTAGGGGCCTGGCGCGCTGGCCAGCTCCGGATAACCCACCAGCCAGACGGTGGTGTGGCCGGGCATGTCGAATTCCGGTACGACGCGGATGCCCCGGTCGGCGGCATAGCGGATGACCTGGCGCACCTGGTCCTGGGTGTAGAAATCACCATCCGAGCCCAGCTGGTGCAGCCTGGGGAAGACCTTGCTTTCCACACGGAAGCCCTGGTTGTCGCTGAGGTGCCAGTGCAGCACGTTCAGCTTCACCGCCTGCATCAGGTCGATGGTGCGCTCCACCGTGGCGATGGGCATGAAGTGGCGCGAGACGTCCAGCAGCAGCCCGCGCCAGGGGAAGCGCGGCTGGTCATGGACGGTCACCGCCGGCACGGCCCAGCCCTGGGGACCATTGGCCACCAATTGGGCGAAGGTGGCGACACCCCGGTTGATGCCGATGGATGTCGCGGCCGTGATGCTGGCGCCGCCAGGCGTCACGGTCAGGGTATAGGCCTCATCCTCCTTGGGCGCCGGCACGGCGGCGCTGACGCCCGTCACCGTCAGGGTCAGGGTGGCCTGGCCTTTGGTCACCGGCGCGCCGGCCAGGAACTGCCCGGTCTTGGCCGACAGGCGCTGGATCAGGGTGCGGGCGGCGGCGTCCAGGTGCGGATCGGCAGGCCCCGCCAGCGCCACCGTGAAGCCGCCATCCACCAGCAGCAGGCCCGTGCCCGCGCTCATGGCCGCCGGCAGGGGCATGAGCGTCGCCTGCTGGGCGTAGGCGGCGGGACCGACACTGGCGGCCATCAGGGTCACGCCGGAGACAAGCAAGGCCTTCAGTCGCATGGGTAAATGCCCTTGAGGAAAGCGGAAGCGTGGAAGCGGGATGGGCCGTCAGCCCCTGGCCATGGCGTGGGTCAGGGCGTCGGCCAGCGGGGCGGCGGGGCCCCCCAGCAGCAGATGCAGACGGCCGGAGCCGACGCGCGCCACGCCGCGCAGTCCCAGGGACAGCAGGCGCCCCTCGTCCACGCCTGCGGCGTCGGCGACACCCAGCAACAGGCGGGTGGCGCGGGCCTCCACCGCCTGGACGTTGGCCGTGCCGCCCAGGGCCGCCAGCACGGCGGCGGCGTCGGGCAAGGGTGCCGCGGCCGGCACGGGCGCGGGCTCCTCCGCCGCCACGGCGACGGCAAGCGCGCCGCCGGTCGCCAAATGCCCCACCGGCGTACGGGCCAAGGCCTTGCGGATCTCGCCCGCCACCTGGTCGGCCACGGGCCCCAGCACCACCTGCAGGGCGGTGGCGTTGGGGCGGACCACGCCGCGCGAGCCCAGGGCCGTCAGTGCACTCTCATCCACCGCGCGGTTGTCGGCCAGTACCAGGCGCAGGCGGGTGGTGCAGGCGTCCACGGTGCGGATGTTGCCGGCCCCGCCCAGGGCCACGACGAAGCCGCCGCCCCGGCCCCCCTCGGCCGGCGCCGGGGGGAAACGGCCGCCACCGGCGCATCCTCCCGCCCAAGGGTCTTGAGGTTGAAGCGGCGGATGACGAAGGCGAAGGCGGCGTAATAGACGGCGAAGTAGGCGGCACCCACCGGCAGCAGCAGCAGAGGCCGCGTCGCCTTGCCGAAATTGACGATGTAGTCGACCAGCCCGGCGGAGAAGGTGAAGCCCAGCTTCACCCCCAGCACGTCCATCACCACCATGGCCAGGCCCGTCAGCACGGCGTGCAGGGCATAGAGGGGCGGGGCCACGAACATGAAGGTGAACTCGATGGGCTCGGTCACGCCGGTCAGGAAAGCGGTCAGCGCCATGGATAGCAGCATGCCGCCGATGGCCGCCCGCCGTTCCGGCTTGGCCGCGCGGTACATGGCCAGGCAGGCGGCCGGCAGGCCGAACATCATGACGGGGAAATAGCCGGCCATGAAGCCGCCGGCCGTGGGGTCGCCGGCGAAGAAGCGCTTCAGGTCGCCGGTGGCCCCCTGGTAGTCGCCCAGGATGAACCAGGCGACGTTGTTCAGGATGTGGTGCAGGCCGGTGATGATCAGCACGCGGTTCAACAGGCCGTACAGGAACAGGCCGACGTCACCGGCGGACAGCACGGCGCGGCTGAGCCCGTCCAGGCCCGCCTCCAGCACGGGCCAGCCGAACCCGAAGACCAGCGCCAACCCCAAGCCGGCGAAGCCGGTGGCGATGGGCACGAAGCGGCGGCCGCCGAAGAAGGACAGGAACTCCGGCAGCTTCAATTCGCTGTAGCGGTTGTACAGGCCGCCGGCCAGCAGGCCGGACAGGATGCCGGCCGGCACGCCGATCTTGGCCACCGCCTTGATCTTGTAGCTGGTGGCGGCGGCGTCCAGCGCCGTTCCGGTAAGGCCGGCCACCACCTCGGGCGGCACGCGCACCAGGGCCTGCGCCCCCTGCGTCGCCACCAGGAAGCCGACCACGCCGGCCAGGCCGGCGGCACCGTTGTTCTCCCGCGCCAGGCCCACCGCCACGCCGATGGCGAAGACCAGGCCCAGGTTGGTGAAGATGGCCTCGCCGGCGGCGGCGATGAAGGGGATGCCCAGCAGGTCGGGCTGCCCCAGGCGCAGCAGCAGGCCGGCCACCGGCAGCACGGCGATGGGCAGCATGAGGGCACGGCCCAGCTGCTGTATCAGGGCGAAGCGGTCGCGCATCAGGCGGCTCCCTCGGTGATGGCGACGGCGAGGCCGGCGCGGGCCAGCAGGCTGCGCACGGCGGCGGCGGACTCCTGCGCCAGGGCCTCGGTGGCGAGCGCCACGCACGCGGCCTTGTCCAACGGGCGCAGGGCGGCCTTGATCTCCGGAATGGTGGGCGGCGTGGCCGACAGCTCCGTCACGCCCAGGCCCACCAGCAAAGGGGCCGCGGCCGGGTCGGAGGCCAGCGCGCCGCACACGCCCACCCAGCGGCCGTGCTTGGCCGCCCCCTCCGCCGTCTGGCGGATCAGGCGCAGCACGGCGGGGTGCAGGGCGTCCAGGCGGGCGGCCAGGTCGGGGTTGCCCCGGTCCATGGCCAGCACGTACTGCGTCAGGTCATTGGTGCCGATGGACAGGAAATCGGCCTCGGTGGCGAGCTGGTCGGCCGTCACCGCCGCCGCCGGCGTTTCCACCATGACGCCCAGCTGCACCGGCGGGGCGTGGCCCAGGGCCTCGCGCTCATGGTCCAGCATGTCGCGCACGGCCCGCACCTCATCCAGGGTGGCGACCATGGGCACCATGATGCGGCACTGGCCCACCGGGCGGACGCGCAGGATGGCGCGCAGCTGGGTGCGCAGGATTTCCGGCCGGCGCAGGCCGATGCGCACGCCGCGCAGGCCCAGGATGGGGTTCTCCTCCCGCGGCAGAGGCAAGTAGGGCAAGGGCTTGTCGCCGCCCACGTCCAGGGTGCGGATGATCAGCGGCCGGCCGGCCAGGGCCGTCGCCACCGCCTGGTATTGGGCGGCCTGCTCATCCTCGTCGGGCGCCGTCTGGCGGTCCAGGAACAGGAATTCGGTGCGTAGCAGGCCGCAGCCCTCCGCCCCTTTGGCCACCCCCTTCACCGCGTCAGCCACCTTGCCGACATTGGTGTAGACCTCGATGCGGGTGCCGTCGGCCATGACGCAGTCGGCCGCCGCCGCCTTCAGGTTGGCCTCGGCCAGCACCTTGCGCCGCGCCGTCTCGCGCTCCAGCTTGGCCAGATCGTCGGCCGGCGGCTGCACATGCAGCAGGCCGCGGTCGGCATCCAGGATCAGCCGCGCGTCATCGGGGATGCGCAGCACGGCCGCCCCGCCCGCCACCAGGGCCGGCACGCCCATGGAGGCGGCCAGGATGGCGACATGGCTGGTGGGCCCGCCACGCGCGGTGCAGAAACCCGCCAGGCGGCTGGCGTCCAGGTTGCTGAGCTGGCTGGGCATCAGCTCCTCCGCCACCAGGATGGCGCCTTGGGGCAGGATCACCGGCTGCGGTTCCCGCCCGGCCAGGGCCAGCATGACCTGGCGGCGCAGGTCGATCAGGTCGGCCGCGCGCTCCGCCATGCGCGGGTTGCCCAGGGCGCGCAAGGCGGCGGCGGACCGGTCGGTGGCGGCGCGCCAGGCGGTTCCGGCGGACCCGCCACCGGCGATGGTGGCCCGCGCCTCGTCCAGCAGGTCGGGATCATCCAGGATGGCCAGGTGCGCCTGGAAGATGTCGCGGCGCTGGGTCTGGCGCGTCTCCTCCGCGTGGGCCACGGCGGCGGCCAGGCGGGCGCGCACGCGGTCCAGCGCGGCGGCCAGGGCCGCCTGCTCGGCATCCGCCCCCAGGCCGCTGGCCGGCACCTCCACCTCCTCTTCCTGCAGGCGGAAGGCGCGACCCAGCGCCAGGCCCGGGGCGGCGGTGACGGCGCGGATGACGGCCGTCTCACCGGGGGCGAAGGGCGGCTGGGCCTCCAGCGCCGGCGGTTCGTCGTGCGGCGGCACGGCGGCGCTGGGCAGCGATGGCACGGGCAGCGCCTCGGCAAGCGCCACCGGTTTCTCGCCCAGGCCGGCGGAGATCGCGGCGGCCACGGCGGCCACGGCGGCGGCGGCGTCCTCGCCTTCCGCCAGCACGGTCAGGGCGTCGCCGTGGCGCAGGCCCAGCGCCATGGCGGCCACCGCACTCTTGGCGTTGGCGCGGCGGCCCTGCGCCGCCAGGAAGACGGCGGAGCCATAGGGCTTGGCGGCGGCGGCCAGCACGGCCGAAGGACGGGCGTGCAGGCCGTGCACCAGGGGCAGCACCACCGACTGTTCCGCGCGCGGCACACGCTCCGTGGACGGAGCGCTGGCGGCGCCATCGCCCTGGACCAGCAGGGTCAACAGCACCTCGCCGGCGCGCACCGGCGTGCCGGTCTTGGCCTCCACCACCGTGGTGGCCGGGCCACCGGCGATGATCAGGGGGGTCAGCAGGCTTTTGGCCTCACGGGCCAGCAGGTCCATGTCGAAATCGATCAGCGCGTCGCCGGCGCGCACCACCGCGCCCTCCGCCACGTGGACGGTGAAGCCGCGCCCGCCCAGGGCCACGGTCTCCAGCCCGACGTGCATGAGGATTTCCACGCCGCAATCGGCGCGCAGGGTCACGGCGTGGCGGGCGCGATGGACGGTCAGCACCACGCCGTCGCAGGGGGCCCGCAGGCTGGCGCCGGTCGGGTCCAGGGCCAGCCCCTCCCCCATCATGCGCTGGGCGAAGACGGGATCGGGCACCTCGTCCAGCGGGGTCGCCCATCCGTCCAGCGGGGCCAGCAAGGTGAGCCGCGTCACGTTTGCCGTGCCCGGCGCCGCATCGGCCGGCGCCCCATTTCCCACCATCGAACCGCCCACGCCTTTTCCTCTTTTCCCGGCGCCGCCGGCGCCGTTCCAGACATCAACCCACCCAAAAACGATCAGGCCGGCCGTGGCGGCTGTGACGCCCACCACCCCATCCGGCCTGCCCCGAGGGACCTTGGTGTCGTGCGGGAACGGAGAGCGGGCGAGGCACTGCGCCGTCCATCGCCGTTCCCATCCCCAGCCCGTGGTGCCGACCTAGGCCCCGCATCCCTAAAATCCTCCGCCGTAGCGTCTTATTCCGTCGTCAGCCTCCCCGGGGAAAAGGGGGCCCGGACCGACGCCCGGGCCCTTTCCAAGTTCGGGGAGATCGAGAGCACAATCCAAAGAAAGTACGCCCTCACGGAAACAACCCGCCGTCCGTGACGAACCAGCCGACGGGGCACTGGCGGCGGCCGGGGGCCAGGGGAACGTCCCCTGGGCCGGCCGCCACACACTCATGAACCTCAGTACTTGAAGTGGGCACCGAAGTAGAACTGACGGCCGTTGTCGTAGAGGGCACGCGGCTGATCGGTGTTGTTGGCGTAGTACTTCATCAGCTCGTCCGTGATGTTCAGGGCCGAGAAGGTCAGGCTGATGTAATCGTTGACGGGCACGTTGATGGAGGCGTCCAGGGTGCCGAAGTCATCCTGGTTTTCCAGGGTGCTGCGGTCCAGGCCCACCACGAAGTGCGAGCGGAAGGTGTAGGACAGGTGGGCGCTGATCCAGTCGTTCTCGTAATAACCCGTCAGGTTGTAGGTGTGACGGGAGTTGCCGATCATCGGCGCGCCGCTTTCCTCGGTGCCATAGGCGTAGGTGTAGTTGGCCTGGACGCCGAAGCCGCCGTAGATCGGCTGCTGGATCGCCAGTTCAAAGCCGCGGTTCTTGGCCGAGGTGTTGAACGGGTGGGTCACCTGATAGGTGTGGTTGGCCTTGTAGAAGTCGGAATAGAAGGTCTGCGGCGTGACGCCGTAGGTCACGTACGAGTTCATGTCGTTGTAGAACACGGCGAACGACAGCAAGGACTGCGGGCCGTAGTACCATTCCAGCGACGCGTCGTAGTTGGTGGACTCGATGGGCTTCAGGTCGGGGTTGCCGCCCGAGCCGGAGGAGGCCACGTCGTTCAGGCTGACCGAACCGCCCAGGGCGCTGTAGTCGGGCCGCGCCATGGTCTTGGCCACCGCCAGGTGGGCCACCACGTCGTCCGTCACCTCCAGCTTCAGGTTGGCGCTGGGCAGGACGTTGACGTAGTCGTGGCTGATGTTGGTCGGCACATAGGGCCCGAAGGCGGAGGTGTTGATGGCCCCCGGCGCCCCGGCGGTGGAGGCGAAGTACACCAGGCTGGTCAGGTTGGTGTCGACGAAGCGGACGCCGAAGTTGCCCGACCAGCCGGCGCCGCCGACATTGGCCATGACATAGGCGGCACTGTCGGTCTCCGACACCTTGAAGGAGCCCGGCCAGTAATAGCGCGACGTGCCGTCGGCGCCATTGATGGGGTCGGCGTTGCCGATGCCGTAGGAATTGAAGAACGCCGCGATCTGGTCGTTGGACAGGTTCCATATGTTGCTGAGAACGGGACCGCCCAGGTTGGAACCGAAGCCGGCGGGATAGGTGCCGCTGGACGTGGGCGTGGCCACACCCCAGCCGCCGTTGGCGCAGCAGCCGCCGTCGACCTTGAACTGGGTGTTGCGCTGGTGGGCGCTGACGCGCACGCCGGCCTTCACCGAGTCCCAGATGCCGGACTTGACGTCGTACTTGGCGTCCAACTGGCCGTAATATTCCTGGTCCACCGCCGTCAGCACGTCGGTCCAGGCCCAGCCGGTGGCGTAATTGCCGTTCTGGGTGCCGGTGGGAATGCCGAAATTGACGGTGGCAGGGGCCGACAGGCCGTTCAGGGCGTAGCTGGCCGACGAGGCGGCCACCGCCTCATACGCCGGCTCGGATGGCGTGTCGCCCAGGCCGTAGGTGTAGCCGACCTTGCCGGTGAAGCTCAGGCGGTCGGTCGCCTGATAGGTCAGGTCGGCATCGATGTAGGACGTCTCGGCCGAGGCGCCGGGGCGCGAGATCAGGTCGTAGACGATGGCGTTGGTGACCGAGGGCGTGGTGGCCGAGGTCAGGGTGTGGTTCTTAACGGTGTAGGCGGTGGGCACCGCCTGCTGCGTCGAGAAGATGCTGGAACCCCAGTACATGAAGTTGCGGTTGGAGTTGTCGGCGTCCATGTGGGAGTAGAAGCCGTTGACGTCCACCGTCAGCTTGTCGGTCGGCGTGAATTCCACGTCGATGTCGCCGCCCATGCGCTTGCGCTTCTGCTGGAACAGGGCGGAACCGATCAGGGTGGGGTAATAGACGCCGTTCAGTTCCGGGTGCGCCTTGACGGCGGCGTCGGTGGACTGGAACTGCGAATAGCCCAGGACCTCCTGGCCTTCGCGCTGCACGTCGCGCTCTTCATAGAAGGCCTGCGCCAGGACGCCGAAGGTGTTGGACTTGTTCTTCCACGACACCAGGCCGTTGAACTGGGGCGCCACCTTCTCGGCCATGTCACCGTACACGCCCTCGATGTCGGCGGCGGCGGTGAAGTTTTCCTTAAAGTCCAGCGGCTTGCGGGTGATGATGTCGATGGAGCCGGCGACGCCGCCCTCGACCAGGTCCGCCTGCTGGCTCTTGTACACCAGGGTCTGGGAGACGATTTCCGACGGCAGCAGCGAGAAGCTGACCGAGCGGCCCACGGTGGAGAACTGGTCCAGCAGGAACCAGTCGCCGGTGGCCACGCCATGGCCGTTGATGGTGGTGTTGGTCAGCGAGGGGCTGGAGCCGCGGATGCTGACGCGGTCGGCCTCGTCGAAGCCGCCCTCACCCGAGGCGGCGGATTGGATCATGACGCCGGGCACGCGCTGCAGCGCGTCGGCCACGTTCTTGTCGGGCAGCTTGCCGATGTCCTCGGCGCTGACCACGTCGACCACGGCGGTCTTGTCGCGCTTCACATCAATGCTGTCCTGGATCGACTTGCGGAAGCCCGTTACGACGATTTCGTCCAGGCTGGAGTCCGCCGCCGGGGCGGGCGCGTCGGCCGCATAGGCCGTGGCCGACATGGCCAGCACCGCCACCACGCTGGCGGAACCGCGCAGCATCTTTCTCCCAAATCCCATCAAACCCTCCTCTGGCCCATCTTTTGTGTTTACCGGCGCGGCCAACCGTCAGACCCAACCGACGGCGCCACGCCTGGAACCAGACACCGCCAACCCCCTCTTGCCCGATTGGGGAGCCCACCGGGGCAACCCGGGGTGGCCGTGCGTTCCGGCATATCAGGCATGAGAGGGGGGCGGGGGCGAAAGGCTGGTTCCGGCAGAATGTCGAAAATGACGGCAAAATCGGGGATTTTGACTGTCGGCGCCGATGAAACCTGTAACATTACAATGTATTACTTATGGGCTCGGTGACGCGTTTGGCGGCGCTATATGCGCTCGGCATGCCGCAGGTGCTGTTTCAGCCGGCCCAGGGCCTCGCGCACCCCCTCACGCTCCACGCCCGCGTCGGGGCAATGCCGCAGCACGAATTCGGCCGTGCGCACCACGTCGCGCCAGCGGGGGTTGCGGGGCAGCGTTTCCACCAGCAGGTATTTGTCCAGCGTGCGGGTCTGCAGCGAGCTGCGGTCCATATAGACACGCCACAGCCCGCTTTCCTCCGCCAGCTCGATCTTCCCCTTGCGCTTGGCGTGATGCCAGAAGTCCAGCGCCAGGGTCATGACGTCGACGATGCAGCGGCGGAACTCCTCATTGGCGTCCAGGTCGTTGGCGGGCTCCCCCTCCGGGACCGGCGCGGGGGCCGGCGCCGGGGCGGGCGGCACGTCCATCACCGGTTCGGGCGGGGGCGGCACGGCGGCGACCGGCGGCGGGAGGATGGCGGCCCGCGCGGGCATGGGTGACGGTGCGGGCGCCGGCACTCCGGCCGCCAGGGGTTGCTGGGGCGCGGCGCGACGCGATTGGCGCCAGGTCCAGCCCCCGGCGGCGGCGCTGGTGAGCGCCAGGCCCCAGGTCCACCAACCCAGCCAGCCCGACAAGGCCCAGCCGCTGGACAGCACCTGGAACTGCCAGGGCGACCCCGGCACGCCATACACACCATAAGGGGAGAGGCCGCGGGCGGCGGGCGGCTGGTCCGCCGGGTGCCCGCCGGCATCGATGAGCGCGAAGCCGATGCCATGCCGCGCCAGCGTGCCCAGGCGCCGGTCCACCGTGGCCAATGGCAGGCGGAAGGCCACCACGCCCTCCACCGAGCCATGGCGCACCACCGGCCGGGCCACCAGGATGCCCACGCCCTCGAGTCCGTCGCTGGCGGTGGCGCCGTCCAGATCCTTGGGCGGGGTCACCACCAGCACCTGCGTGGGGTCGTCCACCTTCTGCAGCCGGGCCATGATCTCGCGGAACACCTCGCCCAGGGGGGTGTCGCGGGCATGGGCGTCGTTCAGGTCCTGGCCGAAGGCGCCGTCCTTGCGCAGGCTGTAGACCACGCGGCCCAGCCGATCGATGAGGTAGAGGTCGTTGAAGACGGACGAGCCGATCATGTCCACGAAGCTGGCGTGGAAACGGTCGTGCACCGCCATGTAGGGGGCGAGGGCGGAGGAGGCGCCCTGCTGCTGCGCGTCGCCGGCCGCGAAGGCCGTGCGCAGCAAGGCGGCGGCCCGTTCGGGGTTGGGCGAAATCTGCGCGAAGGCGGAGGCGAAGCCGTAGTAGCGGCCCACGCTGTAACCGATGAAGCTGGTGCTGGAGAAGGCGGCGCTCTGATCGCGGGCGGACTCATACAGGATGCCCAGGTCATGGGCCGCCATGTCGCGGGCGGTGGCAACGGCCGTGTCGGTGCGATCCATGACGGCGTACAGCGCCGTCATCAGCGACAGGCAGAGCAGCACCCCAAGCGTGACGAGGCCGGCCGGCGCCCTGATAGCCCACCTCTCAAACCCGACCACCCCGATCACCCCCTGTCTTTTTGATGGGGACAGGAATACATCCAAATCCACCGACATCACTGTTTTTAAATCGGCTTTACCGGCGCGCGGCTGCGAGCATACCGTCAATTTCGTCAATCCGCAAAGCTGGCCTTGATCGCCGGGGCCCGTCCGCGCTCCCCTGCCGGGGCCCGCGACCGGCCCGCCGAGGCGCGGATTTCCTTGATATTCCGGCTCCGCCATCCACGCCGGCCCGTGCTCTCGCGGGGCCCCGCGCCGGCCCACGCGCCCGCGCCCCCAGCCCCCTCCTGAAAGGTGATGTCCCATGACCCTCAGTACCCGCCAACCGCCGCTCGCCGTCGTCTTCGGGGTACCGGGGCTGGAGATGACGGCCGAGCAGAGGGCCTTCTTCCGCGACGCCGATCCGCTGGGCCTGATCCTGTTCAAGCGCAACTGCGGTACACCCGATCAGGTGCGCCGTCTGTGCGACGATTTCCGCGACGCCGTCGGCCGCGCCGACGCCCCCATCCTGATCGATCATGAGGGCGGACAGCACCAGCGCATGGACCCGCCGGCGTGGCCGGCCTTCCCCCCGCCGGCCCGCATCGGCGCCCTGTACCGCCGCGACCGCCAGGCCGGGCTGGCGGCGGCCCACCTGGATGGCGCCGCCATCGGCAGCCTGCTGCGCCAGCATGGCATTTCCGTCGATTGCGCCCCCCTGGCCGACGTGCCGGCGCCGGGCAGCCACGAGGTCATCGGCGATCGCGCCTTCAGCGACACGCCGGCCGAGGTGGCTGAGCTGGCCGGCGCCTTCATGGCCGGCATGATCGCCGCCGGCGTCACCCCCATCATCAAGCACATCCCCGGCCACGGCCGCGCCATGGTGGACAGCCATGAGCGCCTGCCGGTGGTGGACACCGACCTGGACACCCTGGCCGACAGCGACTTCCTGCCCTTCCGCCGGCTGGCCGCCACCGCCCCTTGGGCCATGGTGGCGCACATCGTGTTCAGCACCGTGGACCCGGCCCGCCCGGCCTCCATCTCCCCCACCGTGGTGGAACAGGTGATCCGGGGCCGCATCGGCTTCGACGGGGTGCTGATTTCCGACTGCATCTATATGGAGGCGCTGGCCGGCACCCTGGCCCAGCGCTGTGCCGCCGTGCTGGCGTCGGGCATCGACATCTGCCTGTCCAGCCATGGCGACGTGGCGGAGTGGCGGCCCATCGCCGCGGCGGCCCGCCCCCTGACGCCCGCCAGCCTGGCGCGCCTGGCCCGCGCGACCGTGCCCGCCAACGGCACCCCCGGCGGCCTGATCGGCGACGTGGCCGCGGCCGCCCGCGACCTGGCCGCACAGCTGGCGTGACGCGCCTTAACGGCGCTCTGACGAAACTGACGAGTTTGCGCCCTGGCCTGGGGCGTCGCGGGCGGCGACAGTGAGGGCGGGACGGCGCGCCGGAGACCGATTAGAGTCGATCAGCGCTTCCGTCAGGGAGCTTGACGGTATCCTTCGATACCCTAGGGGACGGCCTTGATCCGACGTTTCGTTTCCATCACGGGTGTGGCACTGGCGCTGGCCGCCGCGACGGCGGTGGCGGCCCCCCCTGTGACGACGCTCCAGAAGGCGCCCCCGGCGGCGCCCACCACGTCTGACAGCCAGCCGGCCCTGGCGCCGGCGCCCCCGACGACGCTGACGGTGCTGGCCGCCATGTCCAGCGGCTGGGTGCGCAACTTCAACCCGTTCAACGAGACGAGCCGCCTGCCCAGCGTGCGCGAGTTCATCTATGAGCCGCTGGTGGTCTTCAACTCCATGTACGGCGGCCGGCCGGAATACCGCCTGGCCACCGACTACGCCTTCTCCCCCGACCTGTTGAAGCTGACCTTCAAGCTGCGTGACGGGGTGCAATGGTCGGACGGCCAGCCCTTCACCGCCGCCGACGTCGCCTACACCTTCGACCTGCTGCGCCGGTTCAAGGCGCTGGACACGCTGGACATGGGCAACCGCGTCGCCGCCGTGGAGGCGATCGACGCCCACACGGTGGTGTTCACCCTGAAGAAGGTGAACACCAGCATCGTGTTCGAGATCGTGCGCGTGCCCGTGGTGCCGCGCCATGTCTGGTCCAAGGTCGCGGACCCCGTGACCTTCACCAACGACAATCCCATCGGCACCGGCCCCATGACGGAGGTGAGGCGCTTCACCCCGCAGGTCTACGTGCAGTGCCGCAACCCCAATTACTGGGACGGCGCCGACCTGAAGGTCGACTGCATGAGCTTCCCCCAGGTGCGCAACAATGAGCAGTTGCTGACCGCCGCCGCCGAGGGGCGGCTGGACTGGTTCGGCGCCTTCCTGCCGGATATCGAGCGCACCTACGTGGCGGCCGATCCCAAGCATCACCGCTACTGGTTCCCGCCGGGCGGCACGGTCGCCATCGACATCAACCTGAATAGCCCCAGCCGAGGCAACCGCGCCGCCTTCCGCAACGTCAATTTCCGCCGCGCCGTCAGCATGGCGGTGGACCGGCGCGCCATCGTGGACATCGCCGGCTACGGCTATCCCGAGGTCAACGAGTACGCCAGCGGCATCGGCCGCACCTACCAGGACTGGGTGAACCCGGAGGCGGAGCGCCAGTACGGCAAGTTCGCCCATTTCGACAAGAACGGCGCCCAGGCCCTGCTGGCCGAGAGCGGCTTCCGCGACGTCAACGGCGACGGCTACATCGACAATGCCGACGGCAGCCCCATCGCCTTCGACATCCTCGTGCCCACCGGCTGGACCGACTGGGTCAATTCCACGCAGCTGGTGGCGGAAAGCCTGAACGCCCTGGGCCTGAACGTGCGCGTTTCCACCGTGGAGCCGGCGTCCTGGGCGCAGAAGCTGATCAGCGGCGACTACGACATGGCCATCAACGGCCTGTTCCCGGGCGAGACGCCCTACCGCAGCTTCGACACCGGCTTCCATTCCCGCTACAGCGGCAAGACGCGCTTCGCCCCCACCCGCTTCACCGATCCCGACCTGGACAGCGCGCTGGACGCCTTCGTGGCCACCATCGACCCCACGGAGCAGCGGCGCGCCATGGACAAGGTGCAGATGATCGTGGCGGCCAACAGCCCCTACGTGCCGCTGTTCAGCAACCCCACCTGGTACGAATACAACACCCGTCGCTTCAAGGGCTGGTTCAACGCCGACAACCCGGTGGCCCGGCCCGATGTCTTCGACGGCACGCCCGAACGCCTGCTGCACCTGCTGGCGCTGGAACCCGTGAAGGGCCAGTCCGCGGCGGCGGCGCCACCGTCCCCCTCCGCCGGCGGCGGGTGATCCCGCCGCCCCCCGTCAGATGAGACCGGGGCGCTTTCGGGCCGCCCCTCGGACACCCAAGGCCAAGGCTGATATCCCATGTCCTTCCTGCTTCGCCGGGCCGGATTCTATGTCGTCGCCTTCATCGTGGCCGCGACCTTCAACTTCCTGCTGCCGCGGCTCATGCCCGGCAACCCGGTCGACATCATGTTCGCCCAGGCCGGCACCGTGCTGCCGCCGGAAAGCCTGGAAGCGTTGAAGGCCACCTTCGGCTTCGTCGACGGGCCCTGGCCGGTGCAGTTCGGCCGCTACCTCGCCAGCGTCTTCACCTTCGACCTGGGCCTGTCGGTGCGCTTCCACCCGCTGACGGTCAACGCCGTGCTGATGCAGGCCCTGCCCTGGACCCTGCTGCTGGTCCTGACATCCTCCCTCATCGCCTTCCTCCTGGGCTCGGCGCTGGGCGTCCGCGCCGCCTGGCGGCGGGGCGGGGCCTTCGACAGTTTCGGCGCGCCGGCGGCCCTGATGATCCAGGCGGTGCCCCCGCTGGTGACCTCGCTGGTCGCCCTGTTCGTGCTGAGCATCCGGCTGAAGTGGCTGCCCACCGGCTACGCCTGGGCGCCGGAGCTGGACCCCGGCTTCACCCTGGCCTTCATCGGCAGCGTGCTGGTGCACGCGGGCCTGCCCATCCTGACCCTGGTGGTGGCCCAGATCGGCGGCTACCTGGTCACCATGCGCAACAGCATGATCAACCTGCTGGGCGAGGATTACATCACCCTGGCGACGGCCAAGGGCCTGTCGGACGGGCGGGTGCGCTACGCCTACGCCGCGCGCAACGCCCTGCTGCCCACCGTCACCAGCTTCGCCATGACCCTGGGCGCCACCTTCGGCGGGGCGCTGATCACCGAAATCGTCTTCAACTATCCGGGCCTGGGCTACACCCTGTACCAGGGCATCACCGCCCGCGACTATCCCCTGATCCAGGGCCAGCTCATGCTCATGACGCTGGCCATGCTGACGGCGAACTTCGCGGCGGACCTGCTGTGCCTGGCCCTGGATCCCCGTTTGCGGAGGGCCTGAGCGCCATGCGCGCCTTCTTCACCTCGCTTCTCGCCAACCGCAAGGCCAGCGTCGGCGCCGGCATCGTGGCGTTCTTCCTGGCGCTGGCGGTGTTCGGGCCCCTGGTGGCGCCCGCCGGCCCCAACCAGCGCGTGGGCCGCCCGCACGAGGCGCCCAGCGCCGCGCACCTCATGGGCACCACCCGCATGGGCCGCGACGTGCTGGCCCAGACCATCCACGGCACCCGTACCTCGCTGCTGGTGGGCCTGACGGCCGGGCTGATGATCACGGCCATCGGCACCGCCGTGGGCGTCACCGCCGGCTACCTGGGCGGCCGGGTGGATGAGGCGCTGAACCTGATCACCAACGTGGTGCTGGTCATCCCCAACCTGCCCCTGATGCTGGTGCTGGCCGCTTTCATCGGCGCCGCCAGCCCGGCCACCATCGCCTTGATCATCGCCGGCACCGCCTGGGGCTGGGGCGCGCGCGTCACCCGCGCCCAGACCCAAAGCCTGCGCAACCGCGACTACATCCATGCCGCCGAACTGCTGGGCGAGCCCACCTGGCGCATCCTGGCCTGCGAGTTGCTGCCCAACCTGGTCTCCATCATCGGCTTCAACTTCATCGGCAGCGTGCTCTACGCCGTGGTGACGGAGGCGACCCTGGAGTTCCTGGGGCTGGGCGACGCGCTCAAGGTCTCCTGGGGCACCCTGCTGTACAACGCCCAGACCACGTCGGCCTTGCAGGTGGGCGCCTGGTGGGAGGTCGCCTGCCCCTGCCTGGCCCTGGTGCTGTTCGGCAGCGGCCTGTCGCTGATCAACTTCGCCATGGACGAGGTCGCCAACCCCCGCCTGCGCACCCTGCGCCTGAAGCTGAAGCAGGTGACGGCATGAGCGCGCCCTTGCCGCCCCCATCCCCGCTGCCCCAGCCCCTGCTTCAGGTGCGCGGCCTGACGGTCGACTACGCCACGCCGCACGGTGCCACCCGCGCCGTGGACGGCGTGTCCTTCGACCTGGGCGCCGGTGAGGTCATGGGCCTGGCCGGCGAGTCCGGATCGGGCAAGAGCACCTTGGCCTTCGCGATCGCCCGCCTGCACCGTCCGCCGGCCCACATCACTGGCGGCAGCGTCACCCTGGCCGGCACCGACGTGCTGGCCCTGACGCCCAAAGACCTGCGGCAGTGGCGCTGGCGCGAGGTCAGCGTGGTGCTGCAAAGCGCCATGAACGCCCTGAACCCGGTGTTGCGCGTGTCCGACCAGTTCCGCGACATGTTCCGGGCCCACGGTATCACCCACAAGGCGGAGGTGGCGGAGCGCAGCGCCGACCTGTTGCGCCTGGTGGGCATTTCGCCCGATCGGCTGCGCGACCATCCCCACCAGCTCTCCGGCGGCATGCGCCAGCGCCTGGTGATCGCCCTGGCCCTGGCGCTGAAGCCCAAGCTGGTCATCATGGATGAGCCGACGACCGCCCTGGACGTGGTGGTGCAGCGGGAGATCCTGGAACAGGTGGCCGACCTGCGCCGCCGCCTGGGCTTCTCCGTCCTGTTCATCACCCATGACCTGGCGCTGATGAGCCAGTTCTGCGACCGGGTGGGCGTGATGCTGCGGGGCCGGCTGGTGGAGCTGACCACGCCCGCCGCCATCGCGCGGGGTGCCGGGCATCCCTATACCCGCCACCTGTGGGACAGCATCCCGCCGCTGCACCCGGCCGCCCCCGTCCGCGCCCAACCCGACCTGGTGATGCCATGACCGCCCCCGTGCTTCAGACCGAAGGCCTGTCCATGGTTTTCCCCGCCCAAAACGCCCACGGCGGCCACAAGGCCCTGGATGCCGTGGACCTGACCCTGCACCCCGGCCGCGCCCTGGCCCTGGTGGGCGAGTCGGGATCGGGCAAGAGCACCTGCGCCAAGCTGCTGACCCATATGCTGCGGCCCACGTCCGGCCGCATCCTGTTCCAGAATCGCGACGTCACCGGCCTGTCCGGCCGGCGGGCGCTGCTGGACTATCGCCGCGTCGTGCAGATGGTGTTCCAGGACCCCTTCGCCGCCCTGAACCCCGCCCACACCGTGGCCCATCATCTGGCCCGCCCCCTGGCCCTGCACCGGCCGGATCTGGACCGCGCCGGCCGCGACGCCGAGGCACGCGCCCTGCTGACCCAGGTGGAGCTGGACGCCGAAGCCCTGCTGCACCGCTTCCCGCATGAGCTGTCGGGCGGCCAGCGCCAGCGGGTGAACCTGGCCCGCGCCCTGGCGGTGAACCCGGCCGTGATCATCGCCGATGAGCCCACCAGCATGCTGGATGTGTCCATCCGCCTAAGCGTGCTGGACACCTTGCAGCGCCTGAAAGCCGAACGGGGCATCGCGCTGCTGTACATCACCCACGACATCGCCACCGCCCGCTATGTGGCGGAGGAGACGGCGGTGCTGTTCCGGGGCCGCGTGGTGGAATCCGGCCCCACGGGGGCGGTGATCGATAGCCCCCGGCATCCCTACACCCGCCTGCTGCTGTCGGCCGTGCCCGACGCCGGCCGGCCGTTCGACACGGGAGGGTCGCTGATCGGCCGCGCCGACGCCGTGCGGCGCCTGAGCGAAGGGCCCGGGAACCTGGTTTATGTGGGCCCGGGGCACAAGGCCCGGACCGTGGATGAAAGGGTTGCCGCATGAACGCCGCGACGGAAGGCGTGGGCCAGCGCTTCAAGGGCCTGGACACCTGGAGCACGCAGGACGTGCTGGAGGCCCTATGGGCCGGGCAGAGCCGGGCCGTGGCCGCCTGCCTGTCCGCCCTGCCCACCCTGGCGGCGGCGGTGGAGGAGGCCCTGGCCCGGCTGGAGGATGGGGGCGCGCTGGTCTATGTCGGCGCCGGCACCTCCGCCGTGCTGGCGGCGCTGGACGGCCTCGAGCTGGGCCCCACCTTCGGCTGGCCGCGCGACCGCCTGCGCCTGGTGCTGGCCGGCATCTCGGACCTGACCGTCGGCTTCGACGGCGCGATGGAGGATGCCCCGGATGAGGGCGCCCGGCGCCTGGCCGCCACCGGCTGCGGCCCCCGGGACGTGGTCATCGCCGTGTCCGCCGGCGGGCGCAGCGCCTTCGTGGTCGAGGCCCTGGCGGAGGCGGCCCGGCGCGGCGCCCTGACCATCGCCGTAGCCTGCACCGCCACCGCCCCGCTGTTCGATCCCGCCCGCCACCGCGTGGCCGTGGTGACGGGCGATGAAGTGGTTGCGGGGTCCACCCCGCCTGGGCGCCGCCACGGCGCAGAAGGCCGTCCTGAACCTGTTCAGCACCACCCTGATGGTGCGGCTGGGCGCCACCTACGACAACCTCATGGTCAATGTCCGCATCGACAACGTGAAGCTGCGTCAGCGCGCGGCCGGCATGCTGACGCGCATCACGGGTGCCGCGGAAGACGCGGCCCTGGCCGCCCTGGACCGCGCCGGTGGCGACATCAAGACCGCCGCCCTGTTGCTGGCCGGGCACACGCCGGCGGGCGCCGCAGCCGCCCTGGCGCGGTCCGGCGGCCGTCTGCGGCCGGCCCTTGCGGCGCCGCCATCCTGATGTGGTATTTTCCTGGACTTATACCGCCGCGTTTCGTAGCGGGACCGACGGCCCTCACCAATTCGGCGTTAGTGCTTTGTTTCTTATAGTTTATGTGCGTCACTTTGACGGTTTCGGCGGTATTTTCCGGGCAAGGTTGGGCGGCGTGGCCGCCAATCTCACAGCCGGGATTTCTGATCTGGTCCATATTTGGTATTATCACATCTCCAAACAACAGGTCCGGCAATGGGCGACTTTCTCTACATGGGCGTGGATGGCGGTGGCACCGGTTGCCGCGCGCGGCTGACCAACGCCGCCGGCGACCGGCTGGGCGAGGGCCGGGGCGGTCCCGCCAACATCCGGCTGGGCCTGGAGGTCAGCTGGGCGGCCATCCTGGCCGCGTGCGACCAGGCGCTGGCCCAGGCGGGCCTGGGCCGCGACGCCCTGCCCCGCGCCCATGTCGGCCTGGGCCTGGCCGGCATCTGCCGGGCGGAGGATGAGCGCGCGGTGGAGGCCGGCGCCCCCCTGCGCTTCGCCGGCATCAACGCCCGTAACGACGCCCACACCGCCTGCCTGGGCGCCTTCGATGGGGCCGACGGCGCCATCCTGATCGCCGGCACCGGCAGCATCGGCTACGCCCTGGTGGGCGGCATCGGCCGGCCGGTGGGCGGCTGGGGCTTCGAGGTGTCGGACGAGGGCAGCGGCGCCCATCTGGGGCGGGAGGCGGCGCGCGCCGCCCTGCGCGGCCATGACGGCCTGGGGCCGCACACCCCCTTCACCCTGCATGTGCTGACGCGACTGGGGGGTGATCCCGCCGCCGTGGTGGCCTGGGCCGGCATGGCCAGGCCCGGCGACTATGGCACGCTGGCGCCCCTGACCCTGGATTTCGCCGCCGCCGGCGATCCGGTCGCCACCCAGCTGGTGGAGGCCGCCGCCGGCCAGTTGACCGCCCATGTCCGCCGCCTGGTGGAGCTGGGCGCCCCCAAGGTCTGCCTGATGGGCGGCCTGGCCCCGGTGATCGAGCCGTGGATGGCCCCCTGGGCCCGGCGCCTGCTGGTGCCGGCCCGGGGCGACGCGTTGGACGGCGGCCTGCACCTGGCCCGCGCTGCCGCCCGCCACCTGGCGGAGCGCGCCGCATGACGACACACACCGATATCGCCACACAGGAACCATCATGACCGCCGCCGCCCATCCCACCCCGTTGATGGCCATCGAGGCCGCCGAGTCCGGTGCCGCCAGCGCCCGCCAGATCGAGCGCGCCGCCCCCTTGTTCCGTGATCTGGGCGTCCGCCTGCGCGCGCTGAAGCCCAAGGTGGTCATCACCTGCGCCCGGGGCAGCAGCGACCACGCCGCCGCCTACGGCAAGTACCTGATCGAAACCCGGGTGGGCGTTCCGGTCGCCTCCGTCGGGCCGTCCGTCATCTCGCTCTACAACGCGCCGCTGCAGATGGAGGGCGCCCTGTTCGTGGCGGTGTCGCAGTCCGGCCGCAGCCCCGACCTGCTGCGCCTGGCGGAGGCGGCCAAGGCCGGCGGCGCCCTGGTGGTAGGCTTCGTCAACGACGAGACCTCCCCCCTGGCCGAGTTGGCCGACGTCTTCATCCCGCTGTGCGCCGGGCCGGAGAAGAGTGTTGCGGCCACCAAATCCTACCTGACCGCCTGCGTCGCCTTCCTGCAGCTGGTGGCCCATTGGCGGGAGGATGCCGGCCTGCTGGACACGGTGGCCAAGGTCCCCGGCTGGCTGGACGCCGCCGTGGCCCTGGATTGGTACCCCGGCCTGCGCCGGCTGGAGCTGGCCACCGGCCTCTATGTCCTGGGCCGGGGCATCGGCAGTGGGGCGGCCGCCGAAATCGCGCTGAAGTGCAAGGAGACGTCGCGCCTGCATGCCGAGGCCTTCAGCGCCGCCGAGGTGGTGCACGGCCCCTTCGCCCTGGTGGGCCCCGGCTTCCCCATCCTGGCGCTGACCCAGGACGACGTGACGGCGGAGGTGACGCGCGGCACCCTGGCCAAGGCGGCGGGCCTGGGCGCCCCCATCCTGGCCACCGAGACCGGCATCGACGGTGTGGAGGCCCTGCCCGTGGTGGCGGGCCTGCCGGCGGAGGTCGGGCCCCTGGCGGCGGTCGCCAGCTTCTACATGGCCATCCACAAGGTGGCGCGCGCCCGGGGCCTGGACCCCGACGTGCCGCCCAACCTGCGCAAGGTGACGGAGACGGTGTGATGCGGACTTTCTTCCACGGGTGCCCGGTCTTCACCGGCGATCAGACACTGGAGGGCATCGGCGTCCTGGTGGAGGAGGGCCGCGTGCTGGACCTTCTACCCCGGCCGCCGGCCGGCGCCGTGGAGGAAGTGGCCCTGGAGCCCGACAGCCTGTTGGCGCCGGGCTTCGTCGACACCCAGGTGAACGGCGGCGGCGGCGTGCTGTTCAATGAGACGCCGACGGCGGCGGCGGCCCTGGCCATCGCCAGCGCCCACCGCCGCTTCGGCACCACGTCCCTGCTGCCCACCTTCATCACCGACGCCGCCGGCAAGTGGCGCCTGGCGGTGGACGCGGCCGCGGAGGCCGCCCAGGTCCCCGGCGGCGGCGTGGTCGGCATCCATCTGGAAGGCCCCTTCCTGAACATGGAGCGCCGGGGCGTGCATGAGGCCGCCTATGTCCGCGCCCCCACGGACGAGGACATCGCGTTCCTGCTGGGCCTGCCCGCGCGCTTTCCCGGGGGCCGCGTGCTGCTGACGCTGGCGCCCGAAGTGGTTGGTGATGAGACCCTGGCGAGGCTGGCGGAGGCCGGCCTTATCCTGGCCGGCGGCCATTCCGCCGCCACCTACGCCCGCACCGATAGCGCGCTGAACCACGGCCTGACCGGCTTCACCCACCTGTTCAACGCCATGCCCCCCTTGATGAACCGGGAACCGGGTATCGCCGGGGCGGCCCTGTCCAGCCCGCGCGGCTGGTGCGGCGTCATCGCCGACGGCGTGCACGTCCACGGCGCCATGCTGCGCCTGGCCCTGGCGGCCAAGGGGCCCGACCGGGTGTTCCTGGTGACCGACGCCATGTCGCCCACCGGCACCGACGTCGACAGCTTCGAGCTTTACGGCCACACCATCTACCGCCGCGACGGACGGCTGGTGACGGCGGACGGCGTGCTGGCCGGGGCCGACATCGACATGGCGGCGGCCGTGCGCGGGGCCATCCGCCTGATGGGCGTTGCGCCGGAGACGGCCCTGACCATGGCGGCGCGCGTGCCGGCCACCTTCCTGGGGCTGGACGATCTGGGCCGCATCACGCCGGGCGCGCGGGCGGACTTCGTGGAGCTGTCGCAGGCCCTGACCGTGCGGCGGGTGTGGAGCGCCGGCGCGGAACGGTAGGGCCAAAGAAGACGAGCAGGGCCAAGAGCGGGAGAGGGGCAATGAAACGGAATCATTCCGCCGAGGAGATCGCGCAGTGCCTGGCCAAGGCCGACGGCCTGCTGGAGCAGGGGGCGAAGGTGGTGGACGTGGCGCGCATCCTGGGCGTCAGCCGCATGACCTATTATCGCTGGCGCCGCGACCAGGCCCAGGCGCCCGGCGATGCCGACCTGCGTCGCCGCCTGACGCGGCTGGAGGAGGAGAACGCCGCCCTGCGGCGACAGCTGGCGCAACTGACGGCGGGCACCACCGACGCCCAATCCTTGGGCAGTCTCGCCTTCGCCTAAAACGCAGGCGAATCCCCCCTCCCCCACACCTTGGTTTCCTGGGCATACTGGCCCCGAATGCGAAACGGGGCCGAAACGGGGGCAAGGGGCATGGCGACGGACGGGGCCGGGCTGAGCAAAAGCCTGGGCGGGTGGCATCTCTGGGGCATCGCCGTCGGGCTGGTGATCTCCGGCGAGTATTTCGGGTGGAGCTATGGCTGGGCCCAGGCCGGCACGCTGGGCTTCCTCGCCACCACCATCTTGGTGGCGGTGCTGTACACCACCTTCATCTTCAGCTTCACCGAACTGACCACCGCCATCCCGCACGCCGGCGGCCCCTTCGCCTACAGCCATCGCGCCTTCGGGCCGCTGGGCGGCTTCATCGCTGGCTACGCCACGCTGATCGAGTTCGTCTTCGCCCCGCCGGCCATCGCCCTGGCCATCGGCGCCTACCTCAATGTCCAGTTCCCCGGTCTGAGCCCCAAGCTGGCGGCCGTGGGCGCCTATGGCGTCTTCGCCGCCCTGAACATCGCCGGCGTCACCATCGCCGCCACGTTCGAGCTGTGTGTCACCTTGCTGGCCATCGCCGAGCTGCTGGTGTTCATGGGCGTGGTGTCGCCAGGCTTCACCTGGGGCCACTTCGCCGCCCACGGCTGGTCGGGCGACGCCGGCCCCCTTTCGGCCCCGGCCCTGGGCGGCATCTTCGCCGCCATCCCCTTCGCCATCTGGTTCTTCCTGGCCATCGAGGGCGCGGCCATGGCGGCGGAAGAGGCCAAGGACCCGGCGCGCACCATCCCCCGCGCCTACATCGCCGGCATCCTGACCCTGGTCGCGCTCGCCTTCGGCACGATGGTGCTGGCGGGCGGGGTGGGCGACTGGCGCGACCTGGCCAACATCAACGACCCCCTGCCCCAGGCCATGAAGGCGGTGGTGGGGGCGGACAGCGGCTGGCTGCACATGCTGGTGTGGATCGGCCTGTTCGGCCTGGTGGCCAGCTTCCACGGCATCATCATGGGCTATTCCCGCCAGATCTTCGCATTGGCCCGCGCGGGCTTCCTGCCGGCGGGCCTGAGCCGCCTGCATCCCACGCGGCGCACGCCGCATTGGGCCATCCTGGCGGGTGCCGTGGTGGGCATCGCCGCCATCTTTTCCGATGAGGTGCTGGCCTTCGGCGGCCAGCCGCTGACGGCCAACATCGTCACCCTGTCGGTGTTCGGCGCCATCGTCATGTACATCATCAGCATGGCCAGCCTGTTCCGCCTGCGCCGTATGGCGCCGGACATGGAGCGCCCCTTCCGGGCGCCGGGATACCCCCTGGTACCGGCCGTGGCGCTGGGCCTGGCCTGCCTGTGCCTGGCGGCGATGATCTATTACAATCTGGTGCTGTTCGGGGTTTTCGTGGCCCTGCTGGCCCTGGGTTGGCTGTACTGCCGCCTGACCGTCCTTCGTCGGCAGGGGGCGGCCGTGCGGCCCGTGACTGAAACCAGCCTGTAGAAAGATGAATGGCCCGGGCGAAGGCGCCCGGGCCGCTTCATTGCCGTCTTGACACGCTGTCGGCGTCAGCGCGCCAGCATGCTGTTGGTGATGCCCGGGGTGGGCACCTCCAGGTCGGGGCGGCCCAGGCGGCCGGCCATCTCGGCGCGCACCACCTTCAGCCGTTCCAGATATTCCTCGGCCTCGTCACCGGCGGTATCGGTCAAAATCAGGCTGTCGCTGCTCCACCGTTCGATCAGGGGATCCAGGTCGGCGATGCGCTCCTGCAGGATGCGGGCGTACGCGGCGCTCTGGTTCGTGCTCATGGCTTTCCTCCTGCTGTGATGCGTCTCTCAAGCCTTTCAAACGCGGGGAAGATCGGCAACGGGGCAATGGTTCAAGGCCCCTACGCCGAAAGCCCGTAACGCCCCCAGCTCCTATGCGGTCCGACTAGGTGCGGCCGGCTACGTCCGGCGGACGATCCTGGCCAGGGGGCGATGACCTATGGCGGACGTCCCACCCCCTCCCGGTGCCTTTCACGGCGGCCCGTCATAGCGAATGACCTGCCGTGTGATTATTGAAGATCACGCCCCAAGAAATTTCAATATAAGATGGGAAATTCATAGTATTTGTTGGATGATGAATGATGCATCCGGTCAATCAACAGCGCCACAAATCTTATGAGGACCTGGCGGCGCTGGGCATCGGCACGCTGCTCGTCTCGCTGGGGACCGTCCTGTACGCCAAGGCGACGCTGCTGGTGGGCAGCATCGCCGGCTTGGCGCTGCTGTTGCATTATGTGACCGACCAGGGCTTCTGGATGTTCTTCTTCGTGCTGAACCTGCCCTTCTACGTCCTGGCCTGGCGGCGCATGGGCTGGCGCTTCACCGCGCGGACCTTCGCCGCCGTTTGTCTGGTGACGGTGGAAACGCGGCTGACGCCCGGTTGGGTGGATTTCGCCCTGCTGAACCCGGTCTACGCGGCGTTGGCCGGCGGGGGGTTGATCGGCACCGGCCTGCTGATCCTGTTCCGCCACCGCATCGGCCTGGGCGGCATCAACATCCTGGCGTTGTACCTGCAGGAACGCTTCGGCATCCGCGCCGGTTATGTCCAGCTGGGCCTGGACGCGGCCATCCTGGCGGCCGCCTGCTTCGTGCTGACGCCCCAGCGCCTGGCCCTGTCGGTCATGGGCGCGGTTGTCGCCAACATGATCGTGGCCATGAACCACCGCGCCGACCGCTACCTGGGCCTGACCGCCGACCCGGCGCGCTGACGATTGGCCAGCCGTGCGGACGCCGGGCGCAAAACCACCCGGCCCCGCGTCCGCCACCGGGGCGGAGCGCGGGTGACGGGAATTTCCCTGCCGCCGCTAACGGACCGTCATGCCGTCGGCGACCTGGGAGGCTGTGCGGCCGTCCAGATCCGGCCGCGTCATGCGGCTGACCAGGTCGGCCCGCAACTCCTTGAGACGGTCCACAAATTCCTCAGCCTCGTCATGGGCGGCGCCGCTCAGCAGGAAATGCCCGCTGGTCCACCGGTCGATGAGGGGGTCGAGATCCGCGATGTGCTCCCTCAAAACGAGGGAATAGGTGCTGTACTGGGTCATGGGACACCTCCACCTTGATAGTCCCATGAAAATCCCGGGCGACTTCCTCCGCAACTGTTCTCTGGTATTGGTCCACCTATTTGACGCACATCAAGTAATCGGCACGAGTATTTATCTGATAAAGCAGATGGATCGCCAAACCATGCCCTCAGCCACCGGCATCGATCACCGTGGGCCGCCAGCCCGAGGGGCGGCTCAGGGGACGCAAATCCACATCCAGCCGCCGCGGCCGGTCCAACGCCTTGGAGAACAGCCAGCCTTGGCCCAGGGCGCACCCCAGGCCGCGCAGGCGCAGCATCTGCTCCGGTGTCTCCACATGCTCGGCGATGGCGGTGACGCCCAAGCCCCGGCACAGGGCCAGCATGCCGGTCACGATGGCCTCCTCCCGCTTGTTCACGCACATTTTGGCGATGAAGCTGCCGTCCAGCTTCACATGGTCGAAGTCCAGCGCGCGGATATAGGTGAACGAGGCCATGCCCACGCCGAAATCGTCCAGGCAGAGGGGATGGCCCAGGCGGCGCACGGCCGCCAGCACGTTCCGCGCCCTGTCCAGATCGCCCAGGTTGCCGGTTTCCGTCACCTCGAACATCAGGCGGCCGGACAGGCCGGGCTGGGTCTTCAGCTGGGCCAGCAACGATTGCATGAACAGGTCGGAGCCGACGGACACGGCCGATAGGTTCACCGCCAGGATGATGTCCGCAGGCGCCGTTTCCAGCTCGCGCATCGCCAGGCTGCACACCAGCATGTCCACGTCGTTGATGACGCCCAGCTCTTCCGCCAGGGTGATGACGGAACCGGGGCGGTCGCCATTGAAGCGGCTTAGCACCTCCAGATGGTGCATGCGCCCGGTCTTGAGATCGACGATGGGCTCAAACACCAGGGAGAGGCGGTTGCCGCCCAGATCGTCGCGCAGGCGGGCCAGGCAACCCACCGCGTCCTGGACGAAGCCAGCCGCGGCCGACTGGCCCGACAGCATGTCCACCGCGCCAGCACCCGCCTCGGCGAAGCGGCGCAGGGCGTGCAGCAGCAGGCGCGACCGGTCGGCGCGGCTGAGACCGAAGCTGTTGCTGTCCAGGGTGCGGGCGTCCACCTCCAGCGGCTGGTCCAGGCCCAGGTCGGCGGCGACGCGGGCGATGTCGCGGGTGATCTGCTCCGCCAGGCTGGCGGTGGCCATGACGCCGAAGCGGTGGTCGGCCACGCGGCCGGCCACGGCCCCGCCATGCTGGCGGAAGACGGCCCCGATCTCCGTCATCAGCTGGCCGTCCGCCTCGGCCGTGAGGCGGGTGCGGACGTCGGCCAGGTTGTTCATCTCCAGCAAGGTCAAGGCGCCGCAGGCCGGCGGCTCCACGCCACCGGGGGCGAAGTTGACGGCCGCCGCCTGGGCGAAGGCGGCCGGGGTCAGCAACTCGGTCGCGGGATCGACATCCTGGGGCGCCGGCAACGCCGCCGCGCCGGCGGCCAGCTGACAGAAGGTTACGCTCACCAAGGGGCTGCCCTGCATGCGGTAGGCGGCCAGGGCGCAGACCACCTCCCGCCCGTCGCGCCGCCGCAGGCGCACCGGCCGGGGGCTGCCGCGGCCATTGTCGCCCAGGGCGCCCAGCACGCGGCGCACCAGGGCGCGGTCGGCCGGCGCCAGCAGGTCCGCCAGCGCGCGGCCCGCCAGTTCGGCGTCGCTGTGGCCGGTCAGCGCCAGGGCGGCACCGGCGGCGAACTGCACCGCGCCGTCGCCATCCACCTCCATCAGCAGGTCGGCGTTGGCGAAGGCGAATCCCAGATACCGCTGAATCCGCTTCATACTCACTGCTTCCCGGGCGAAAGGGCGCAAGGGTGGCCCCATGCGCCGCATCCTGGTCCCGGCATGTTTAACATCGCGTGAAGGGCGGTAACGGCGGCGCCCACCCCGCGCCGCCGCACCGACTTTCCGCATCCTTCAGGGTGACGATGGCTCCTGTGGTTTCAGCGCCCGACCGCCTGGTTCACCACCCAGGCCAGGCGCACGCCGGCCATTTCCAGGCGCATGCGGACCAGCGGCCAGGCGGCAGTCTCGTAACCCTGGGCCAGGCGCTCGACCCCATCGGATTCCGGCGCCCGCAGCAGGCCATAGACCACGTCGCGGGCCAGGCCGTGGCTTTCCTCGCCCCAGGCCTGCACGGCCTTGTCCAGGCCGGCGCCCTTGAACGGGGGCTTGGTGGACGGCGTCTTGGGCGTCCACGCCTTGGCGTCATAGGCGGTGATGGCGGGCTCCAGCGTGGCGGCGGCCGCCTTGGCCTTGGCCAGGTCGATGGAATAGTCCTTGTTCACGGACAGGCCCAGCTCACGGTCGACGATGGAGCCATCCCACACCGAATGCAGGTTCAGGTGACCGTTCCGGTCGTCATCGAAATAGCGGACCTTGACGTCGTTGCCGCCCTTGTCGTGGTTACGCTCGGCGGCATGCAGGGGCTGGTGCAGGTCGCCCACCAGATGCACCACCCACTTCAGCGCGGCCAGCCGCGCCTCGGGCGCCGCCTTGGTGTCGGCCAGCAGGCGGGCCTGTTCCGGCAGGCGGGCGAGCACGCAGTTGTCGTCGGCGCAGTCGCGGGCGGCGTCATAGGCCGGCTGGTCGGTGGGCACGTCGACATAGTGCCAGGGCAGCGTGTCGGGCAGGCCGCCCTTGTCCTTGGGCAGGTGGCCCACGGTGTCCGGCCAGCTCGCCACCTCATCCAGGGTGTGGTGACCCTCCAGCGACAGCAGCTGGTCCACCACCGCCTTGGCCTTGGGCGTCAGCCGGTCCTGCGCGATGTCGCCGACGATGGCATGCCCGTTGGGGCCCCAGGCCAGCGCCGGCCCGGCGGTGAGGGTGACGGCGGCGGTGGACATGGCGGCGGCGATGGCGAGGCGGCGAAAGGCGGTCATGGAGGGTCCCGATCTGGAGAAGGCCGCCAAATTAACCGCTTAACATTGCGCTGTCATGTCGGGTGCGACAGCGGGGCGCTGGGCGCGGACACAAAAAATGGCCCCAGGAGGGCCATCTTTGACAGTCGGCGATTTCAAAGGATTGAAGTGGTGCCCCCGGTCGGACTCGAACCAACACGACCTTGCGGCCAACAGATTTTGAGTCTGAAAACTGCCGGCTAGGCTTTCCGCGCCTCTGGGCGATATAACCTCAGAACCCATTGTCATCACAGCACTTTTCCTTGCCAAGCATAGCCAAAGGTGCGACTCTAATTGCCAGAGTTTGCCGCCATCTGTGCGGACACAGGTGCGGACACGGTACGAAAGGATGGCGATGGCCGTCAAATTAACCGAGCGCGTTGTCAAGGGGCTGGAGCCCCCGGCAAGCGGAAATAAGATCACCTACGACAGCGAAGTCAGCGGGTTCGGGGCCCGGGTCACCGCCCTAGGAAAAGTGTCCTTCGTCCTGAATTATCGGGCCGAGGGCGGCAGGGAACGGCGCATCACCATCGGGAGCTGGCCAGACTGGCCGGTGGAAACGGCACGCAGTCGAGCGAAAGAGCTGAAACGCCAAGTCGACCTGGGGGAGGATCCTATGGGCGACCGACACGCCCGCCGCGCGGCGCCGACGGTGCTGGACTTGGCGGAGCGCTATCGGGAGGAGCATCTACCCAAGAAGCGCGCCGGCAGCGCCAAGGAAGACGAGCGGAACCTGCGCGTTCATGTGCTGCCGCGCCTGGGTAAGATGAAGGTGGCCGACGTCCGATTCTCCGATGTGGATCGCCTGCACCAGGATATCAGCCGGACGGCCCCTTATGCCGCCAATCGGGTCCTGTCCCTGTTGTCGAAGCTGTTCAACCTGGCCATCAAATGGGAGGTGCGCACCGACAACCCGGTCAAGGGTGTCGACAAGAACGCCGAGGAGAAGCGCAAGCGCTATCTCTCCGGCGTCGAACTGGTGGCATTGACCGAGGTGCTGCAGGCCCACCGTGAGCGCAGCAGCGCCAACGTCGTGCGCCTCCTCCTTCTCACCGGTGCCCGCCGTGGCGAAGTGCTGAGTGCGCGATGGGATCAATTCGACCTGACGGCCGGCCTGTGGGTGAAGCCAGGCGCCACCACCAAACAGAAGACGGAACACCGCGTGCCCTTGAGCGCACCAGCCCGCCAGCTCTTGGCCGAAATGCGGGCCCAAGCGGAGAAGGTCGCGCCGGCCAAGCGCAGCCCTTTCGTGTTTCCCGGCGACACGCCCACTAGGCCGATGAAGGACATCTCATCGTTCTGGCGCGCCGTCACTGAGCTAGCGTCGGTCAGCCTGTTTGCTGCCCAGCCGGAGACGCTGGCGGGCCGAATTGCAGCCGCGCTGCAGGCGAAGCTGGGGCGTCTGCCGACATACAGGGAGTGGTTGGACGCCGCCAAGGCGGAATGGGCAGGACGCCCAGGCGAGAGCATCCCCGCCGGCCTGACGGACGTGAGGGTTCATGACCTGCGCCACACCTACGCGAGCATCTTGGTCAGTGCTGGCCTGTCCCTGCCGATCATCGGCGCGCTGTTGGGGCATACCCAAGCCCAAACGACAGCCCGATACGCCCATTTGATGGACGATCCATTGCGGGCGGCTACGGAGCGCGTGGGTGCGATTTTGGAATCTACGGCTCGGCCGACCGCTGAAGTTGTGAACATTCAGGAGCGGGTGAAATGACGCGCTCAGAGGTTCTGGGAACAGAAGATATCGAGGATGATTTCCCGGAGGCATTCCTCGATACAATTGGCCGATGGTTCGCAAAGCGGATGATCGACGAAGTTCGCCCCAATGGGATTCCCAAGCTACGCTTAATAAGCCTGAAAGAAGCTGGGGCACTTGTCGCCAACTTCCTTGGCGAAAAGCGTGTGCATGTGGCGCTGGCACAAAATCTTATTGAAACCTCTCTACTAAAAGGTGAAATATTATGTACCGCAGATTCGCTTAGCATTTGGGAAGATGGCAGATCTTCTCCATATGGAACCTGGAATGGACTTGATGAAGTTAGCCAGTTTGGGTTGGACTTAAATAGTCTTCCTGGCTACCCCTACGAAAACACGCTTGGTCTTGATCGTACTGATAGCATAAAAATCTTCTGGGGCGCGCCGAATATTAACCAGGATCCGGCGCGAGCAAAGCGCATATTCACCTCAGATCTTGGCTTTGGACGAAAAAATTACATTATGTTGGCCGAAAATCTGAAAGTAACCGTCCAAGATATAATTCTTAAGTTTATTGAGAGTTCGCCGATGGCAGAGCGGGAGCTTGATAGGTTGGATATAGAGCAACCATACGAGCATGTGGCGGACGATGATTATCAAAGAATTCGTGGGGGAGGGCAGAACAGGGAAGATGTTAACGATTTTTGGAAAGAGATAATACGCCGGCTCGGAGAAATGAGCCAAAATTCCTTCAACGAGCAGAAATTCTTTGATGATATGTATAATTGGACCGTCGAAGGTAACAAAAAAATCGGCGAAACCATGATCCAACCAAGGATAAAGTATGCCCTACATATGACTGGATACGCCGTAAAGGCAAAAACCCCAACTACGTCGCATCTCTCTCCATTTGATATTTTCTGGGCAGAAGTGGCAAAAAGGAAAATTAACGGCGAATATCCGCTCTATGACGGCGTTTCCGGTGACGAAATCGCGAGAGCACTAGCTGAATGGGTTGCTAAAACGCGGCATAAAAACAATCCGCTACCAATCGGCACGAACTGGATCAAGGCTCAGCTGCAGCTGGAATAATAGAGGCTCTCATAGGCCGGTTCCTGTCAGTTCCGGCCGGTTCCTTTCAATATCCGACGCTCTGCCAAAAAATGCCCCTTGTCTTGGCACCGTATGCGGTGTTTTTGTCAAGGAGAACGAGCGTGCTGGACAGTGAAACGGCTAAGCCGTCTATCGACATTTTCCATGGCCTACTTGACCGCGAGCAGGCTAAAGCCGCTCTCGGGCGCAACGGGTACCCGATGTCAGACCGCACCTTCGCGCGGTTAATCGAAGAGGGGCTCCCATTCATCGCTCTCCGAGGGCGCAAGTACTATCGCATCGAGGCCATTCGGGCCTGGCTGCTGTCGCGGGAAACGTCGCGCTCCGCCACTCCCACCGCCCGCCGGCGCAAGACCCCGCGGGGTGCCCGGTATGCGGCCTAAAACGAACCCCCGGCCCAAGCAGGCGTTGGCGCGCCAGATGGGTCCGGGGGTTGTGATTGGTGAGTTTGGTCGCTCCACCGGTCGCAACGATATCACCCTCCCCCTCATCCTGGAAGACTTGGCAGCGCGGCGTATCGCGCACCGCTGCGGCTTCAACGCGGCGACGGCGCGCACCATCGCGGAATTGGCCGGCTTCCGCCAGGCGGTGGCCCATGGGTGACGTGATCCACTTCCGAGCCCGGCCGCAGGCCCCACTGGTCCGCATGATGCCGCCCCGGCCCAGCACCGAGGCGGCCTTGCGGGGGCTGCTCCGCGACATCCACGCTGATGTCGCGTCGTTCCACGGCCAGCCCGATGCCGCCGCGACCATCGCGAGCTATGCGAACCGGTTGCGCATCATCTTGACCAACATGGATGACGCAGGGGGTGCCGCATGACCGCCCCCCTGATCATCGGCATCGACCCCGGCTTGTCCGGGGCGATTGCCATCCTGTCGGCGGACGGCGGGCTCACCGTCCACGATATGCCCACCCACCGGTTGACCCGCACTGAACTGGACCTGTCGGCCCTGGCAACCATCTTCGACAACCTGACCAAGGCGACTGCGCCCGTCGCCTTCCTGGAACGGGTCGGCGCGATGCCGGGCCAAGGCGTCGCCTCGATGTTCAAGTTCGGCACCTGCTACGGCGCGTTGCAAGGGCTGCTGGCGGCCCACTTCATTCCTGTGACCCTGGTGACGCCCCAGTCCTGGAAGCGCGCCATGGGCTGCCCGGCGGGCAAGGATGGCGCCCGCGCCCGGGCATCGCAACTCCTGCCCCGCCACGCCGGCCTGTGGCCGCTGAAGAAGCACGACGGCCGGGCCGAGGCGGCACTGATCGCCCTCTACGGTCAGCGCCAAGGAGGTGCAGCATGACGGATCGTCCCTCCTTGGAAGTCGAGTTCGCCCGCGCCGAAGTGCGCGTCTCCTGGGGCCACGCCCAGCGGCTTTTGGCCGCTGGCGTGCCGGCCACCGCCCTATGGCGCCCGACCTTGGTGGGCGTGCTCGACGGCACGCTGGTGGTGCCGGCCGGCTGGGCGGACTGGGAAGAGGACGCGCCCGGCTGGGCTGAGATCCGGGACATGGTGCAGATCGACCCGGAAAAGCCCGAAACCTGGCAGCCCGTCTATGGGACCTGCCCCGTCCTCGGGTTGGAACAGGTTGAGCACGCGGTGGTCTACGGCCATGCGCTCCAACTCCACCGCCACCCCCTGGACTGGATTCGCGCCCGGGGCAGCGGCGCGTGCATCATAGATTGGAGTTGCGATCCCCGACGGTGGATCGGCCAGGCGCCCGCCATCACCTGCGCCACGCCCGGCCTGGCGCGGCAACTGCAGAACCGGATGGAGGAGTGCGCTCGCTGGCACAGGCCACGCATCACCGTCGCGCAATCCTGGAGGGCTGCGGCTTGAACCGGAACCCCTACAGCGCCCCGCCGGAGGAGACTCCCTTCGGCGGGAACCGCCGTCGTCGCGATAGCGGCCCGGCCAACCCCAACGGTCTCATCGCACGTCTGGAAACCGTCTGCGCCGCATCATGGGCGGGAAGGCCTGTGCCGGAGCGGCAATGGCTGGTGCCGGACTTGCTCCCCTTGCGCAACGTGACCCTACTGACCGGCGACGGCGGTTTGGGCAAGACCCTGCTCGCCCTCCAACTGCTCGCCAGCTCCGCGCTGGGCGTTCCCTGGCTGGGTCGCGAATGCCGACGAGTGAAAACCCTGGGAATCTTCTGCGAGGATGAAGATGACGAACTCCATCGCAGGCTAGCGGACATCGCGAGCGCTTATGGTGTGGATCTTGGGGACCTGGAGCACATCGAAATCGCCGGCCGGGTGGGTGAAGACAACGCCCTATTAGCCTTCGGCCGTCCCGGTGAAGGCGCCGACGCGACCCCTTTCTTCCATTCCATCCGGAACCGAGCCAGGGAGTTGGGCGCGGAGTTGATTGTACTCGACAGCCTCTACGACTTCTTCCCCGGCAATGAGAATGCCAGGACTGAGGTTCACCGCTTCGGTGGTCTGCTGCGGTCGTTGGCTCTGTCAACAGGCGCGGCTGTTCTTGTGTGTGGCCACCCATCCCGTGCCGGCATGGCGGAGGGCTCTGGATTGTCCGGTTCCACGGCTTGGAACGCCGTGGTCCGGAGCCGCTTGTACCTGACCAAGCCCTCTAATGACGATGGCGCCCCGGCCGACCCTGACGCCCGAGTTCTGGCCACCAAGAAGGCCAACTATGGCCCGGTAGGGAGCGACATCGGCCTCACATGGCAAGGCGGCGTCTTCGTCCCCAACCGCGCCAACGGCCCTGACATCGTTGACCGATTAGATCGCGACAACCATGCCAGGGATATCGTTCTCGCTGCCGTGGATCGCTTCAACGCCCAGGGGCGCCCGGCGGTCGCTGCCCCCGCGCAAGCCAACTCGCTTCCCAACAGGATCGCAAAGGAAGGGCTATCCCATGGTTTGAAGAAGGCCGAACTTCAGCGCGCCATGGTCGCCCTATTCGATCGAGGCGAACTGATAACGGGCGTTGTTGGCTACCACGCTAATAGGACCCCACGTATGGGCGTCAGACGACCGGATGGAGGGGAGAAGTAGTTGCTCAGGCGCTGCTCAGGCGTCTCGCTAAGCCATTGATATAATTGATTGCTGGCGCCTTGCTCAGGCGTGCTCAGGCGCCTCTTAAGTCATTGATATCATTGCTCAGGCGTTGCTCTCTCGCGCCCCCCATACCCCTATATACCCGCCGCCTCATCTTGGAGCGGCTGGCGGGTATAGAAATCGGAAAGCCCGGAGAGCCGGACAACCGGAAAGCGTCCTTTGGACAGGGGGGGATGCCAGATGTGGAGATTGAGCCAAACCGGCCGCCCAATTTTCGTTCGCGTGCTTCGCGCCCTTCCCTCGATTTGCATTCCCGTTCAGCCAGCAGCCAATCGGCGGCAATCTCGGTCCCCATCCGAAAAAATTTCGGCGTCCTATTTACGGCAGAAACTGATTGTTAATCAGTTAGATTTGCCAAATTTTGCCATTTATATCAGTGTGTTAGATATTTTGAATCGTTGACAGTCCGCGTCATGTCCCCATACTCGACAATATCAGCGAGATTGGATGGAGAAATGGACATGTCGAAGGCTGTTCAAGTGCCGGTTGGGTATCGGTCTAGCACCGCTCGCCTTACCGCCCAGGACGGCCGGTCGCGCAACGCCCGTTTCCTGCGCGACATCCGCGCCGAGCTGACCGCCCATGTTGGCACCCCCACCGCTCCGCAACGCATGCTGATCGACCTGATCGCCGCGACTGCCCTGCGCCTGCTGCTGTTGAGCGAGAAGATTGGCACCGACGCGGCGCCTTGCGAGACGGACCACCGCTATTGGACCGTTTACGCAAACAGCCTGGCGCGCTCGCTGGATAAGCTGGGTCTGCACGCGACGCCCGGTAAGGCCCCTACCCTCAAAGACGTTCTCTCGGGTCGTGGGGTGGCGGCATAACCATGTTCCGCGATGCTCCACATCCCATGGCCTTCTTTGACCACCTTATTTGGCTGGACGGCCGGCCGCTGGTCGACACGATCGAGCCCTACCGCCGCGCCATCTTCGAACGCGCGCTCTACACCTTCGACGGCAAGGGGCTGCCGGTGGCCAACCTGGTGCTGAGCGGTCGGGCGAAGAAGAACTTCAAGACGTCCGACCTGATTCTGGCCGGCCTGTACAGGTTCCTCGCGTGGCCGTCGTCCCAGGGCAACGACTGCTTCATCCTCGCCAACGACGCCGACCAAGCCGGCGACGATCTCGACCTGGCTAAGAAGTTGATTGCGGTGAATCCGATCCTGGACGCCGAAGTGACGGTGCGGACGAAGGAAATCATCCGCAACGACGGGCGCGGCACTCTGGAAATCCTGCCGGCCCGCGACGTGGTGGGCCAGCACGGCAAGACCTATCTGTTTGTCGGGTACGATGAGATCCACGGCTACCGGAACCATGATCTATTTGAGGCCCTGGCGCCCGATCCCACGCGGCTGGATGCCCTCCAGTGGATTACGAGCTACGCCGGCATCCGCCATGCCCCGGGCATCCCCCTGTATGACCTGATGCAGGCCGGCAAGAAGGGAGAGGACCCGCGCATGGTCTTCACCTGGTACAGCGGGGAATACTGCACCGATCCCGACTTTGCCGACCTGCCACCCCAGGAACGCGCCAACCCGTCCATGATGTCGTGGGGCAACCCCGGCTATCTGGAACAGCAGCGCAAGCGCCTGCCGACGCATAAGTACCGCCGCCTCCATCTGAACCTGCCCGGCGCACCCGATGGCGCGGCGCTCTCCGCCGATGGCGTAATGTCCGCCATCGTCACCGGTCGCAAGCAACTCACCCCCGAGCAGGGCCGGCGCTACTCCGCCTTCGTGGATATGTCGGGCGGCAGCAGCGACGACGCCGTGCTGGCGATCAGCTACCAGGACGAAGCGACTAAGCGCGCGGTCCTGGCTTGCCTGGTGCCCCAGAACGGGCCGGTCCCTTTCAACCCGCGCCATGCGGTCGCCAAGTTCGTTGGCGTGCTGAAGCAATACGGTGTCACCAGCGTCACCGGTGACGCCTACGCCGGTCAGACCTTCCGCGCCGACTTCCAGGATGCTGGTATCACCTACACCGTTGCGGGCGTGCCAAAAAGCGACCTTTACGATGCCCTGGAACCGCGCCTGAACGCTGGCGAAGTCGAGTTGCTGGATATCCCCACCCTGCAGGAACAGCTCCTAACGCTGGTCTGGCGCGGGAACAAGATCGACCACCAACCGGGTGATCATGACGACTGGGCCAACGCCGCAGCGGGCGCTATCTGGCTCGCCGCCGAATCCCGCAAGCCGATGGTTATCCCTGACGCCGTGCTTCAGCGCGCCGCGTTGCCCGGCCCCTACGCCAACCGTCGGCTCGGTGCCCACCGCCACTATTGAGAGGTTCGAATGCCGTCCCCCATGCCTCAGCTTTGCCGCGAACGAGTCCCGCTCCGCACCAAGGGCGCCCGGCCGCGCATGGCCATGGATGCCGCGTTCCCGGCCGCGCGCCCCACCCCTATGGGAATCCTAACCCGCCTCGCCAAGCGGTGCAGCCCCGAGGAGTGGGCTGAATTCCACCGGTTGTTGCGTGGTGATGAGGGCGCCGTCGATAACGACAACCCCGACACGCAGGCTGATGAGCGTGACCGGCCGCCGGCCATGGATGCCGCGATGCGCGGCTTGATGGGCCGTGAACTTGGGCGGATCGCCATCGATACAACGGGAATCCAACCCGCGCCCCGCCCTGCCGTCGTCAAGCCTGCCGCCGCTGCCGACTTCTATACCCGTTTCCCCGAAGCCAAGAGGACCGTCTGATGAAGCTCGCCACCATCGGCCGCCGGCCGCCGAACGATCCCGCGCGCACAGCCTTAGCCGCCGCCATCAAGGAAGCCAACGAAGCCGACGCCCGCCTGCGGGCCGCCACCACTGCCGCTAGCCGAGCCAGGGAAGCGCTGTATGCCGCGTCCGCCCAGGTCGAGGAGGCGGCCAACGCCATCGATCAGGCAAAGGCGGAAATGACCTACCGCATCGTTACCGCTGCGGCGGCGGGCGGTGACATGCCGGGCGGCCACTCGACCGGCGACCGCCAGCGCTTGGCCGAAGCCCAGGATATGCGAGACGCCGCGCGGGCTGCCCTAACCCAACTGGAGGCGGAAGAAGAGAGCGCGAGGGACGCGGCCCAGATCACCGCTCGGGCGGTTGATCGTGCCGCCACCGATATCCTGATCGCGCAGATGGGCCCCGTGGCGGAAAGGGCGCTTGCAGCCCAGCGAGATTGGATTCGTGCCCGCCGCGAACTGGCGTTTCTGTTCAATCAGTGCGCTTGGCCGTGGACTGATGAACAGCAGCGCTGTCGTCGGATCGCCGAGGGCTACAACAACGTCGACACCAAGGATGAAGTGGACCCCGCCGCCACTTGGCAGGCAGCGCTGGACGCCCTGAAGAAGGACGCAAACACGCCGTTGCCCGCAACCTAAACCGAGACGCGACATGCGGGTGGTCAATGACCGTCGCATGTCGACACCCGCGCATTTCACCGCGCGGAGCGACCAGCCGGCGGTGTCGCGAACAACACCGGCAGCGGCCCGGTCCAGTCCTCGAACCCGAAGCCGCCCCTACCCCGACCGAGTCCTTGGGCAAGGCTCACCCCAGCGCCGTCGCGATGACGCCGTAAGCCCTCAGATGGAGCCCTTTATGTCCGGAACCTATCCAACGCCACAATTTAAGGCGTTAACCCTCAGGGAAGATACAGGCGCCACCGACGCCCACCTTCTGGAGTGCAAGAGCGGAGGAACTGTGGTGGGAGGCCTGGCTTTAGTCGGAGGCGCCTTCTTCGCTGGCGAGTTATCTGACGCCCGTACAAAGGAATTCGAGGGCAATGCCAACGTAGCCGATATTTTGGCTCAGCTCTGCGCTGTGCCTATTCATATGGGGCGGCGTAGGCAATCGCCGAATACCCCCCTCCGGCCCATGGTGGCCGCACACGAGGTGCAGGCCCGATCTTTCTTAGCCGGAGCAGTCACCGGCCAAAAGAGCGACATCCAGATGCAACAGGTCGCCTACGGTGGCAGCGCTTGGGGCGTCGCCATGCTGGCAGGCATACAGGCATTGGCGGCTGAAAATAAGGTTCTGCGCCGCCGGCTGGCAGCCCTTGAAGCGCTGCCCGCTGAGTAAGGGCAAATCCTATCAATCCGATGCCGTCGCGATGACGCCGCAGTCCCTCAGATGGAGTTTTTCAATGAAGCGCGCTCTGGTCAGTTTGATTATGGGGGCAGCAGTTGCCGCAACCCTCTTTTCTCCATCGACGCTGGCGCAAACTGGGTGGGCGTCCGGCGCGGGCGCGCTCCAAGCAAAGGTCGGCGGGAGCGATGCGCCGGCTTCAGTCGATGCAAATGGTTATAACGGGACTGGTTCGGCGTTGGGGGTGACCGCTACCGGCACAACTACAGCAGCCAACTTGGCGGATCGCTTCGCACGCACGATCAATGTCCTTGATTTCGGCGCTGATCCCGCCGGGATCAACGATAGCACAGCGGCAATTCAGCATGCGATCAACGCCGCCTGCGTGACGCGCACAAAGACTTCACCAGGGCAAATCTACCTACCGGGCGGCAGCTACAAGACGACTGCCACTATCACCATCGGCTGCGACAACGTCACCGTCGCCGGAGCGGGGCGAAACGTGACGGTGATTTACCCGACCAACAACGGTGATGTATTCTACGCCTATAATCCCAGCTGGTCGCCCTCGACGCCGTATTCTTATGGCAAGAATTTCAAGGATTTCCGGATTTACCGGGCTGACAACCCTTCCTCTGGTGCTGGCATCCATTTCGAACATGTCGCTATTGGTGGCGCCACGCATGTGGATGTCAGCGGCATGTACGTCGGTATCGAGATTGAGAGCAGCATCAGCCTGAATTTTGATGACATTACCCCAGGAGGCATCAACACCGTTTCGGGATCTCGGCTTTGGTGGGTCCATCGCTCAAGCGCCACCGACACCAATCCCTCTGAGAACTTCATAAGCAATACGAACTCGCGGGCTGGTTCGGCTGGGGGTTACACGTACGGAATTCTCATCCAGGACACTGATGGCTTCAACATGGCCAACTACCATGTCGGTTTCACCTCAGGTCCGGCGCTCATGGTTCGGCCGGAATACACTTCGGATGTGATCTTCGGCCTGACGTTCTCCAACGGCGGTTTCGACACGGCTCAGTACTGCATCTATTCGACCGGCCTGGCCGGCGAGACGGGCGGCCGCAGTTCGTGGAATTTCGACGGCGTGTTGTGCGAGCTATCCAGCCTGGATGGCTTCTACAACGACGATCCAAATCTGAAGTACGTCACGGCGGTGGGTTCGCAGTTTTTTCTGAACGGGCGCCATGGCATCAATGTCTCCGCCGGTACTGGCTACAAGTTCACCGGCTCATATTTCATCGACAATAACCTCCTGAATGCTAGCGGCAACCATGTTGTCTTGAGCAACACTGCAGCCGACATCAACTTGGACGCCGCCAGCTTCGTGCGGAACGGCAGTCCCTACGCGGTCGGCTACAACGTAGCCATCTCTGGTTCCGCCGATCAGATCAGCATCAAAAATGCCAAGTACGCCGGTGCCGGCACCGCCGACCTGAGCAACACATCGTCTGGTGGTAATATCTACTACTCCACCATCTATACCGACAAATCGAGCGCACCCAATAACCCCGGCCCTACAACTCCAATCGCCAATGGCACCGCGCTGTGCAACATCTCCGGTTCCGTCGCCGCACCGGGAAGCTGCACCGCGACCCAAATGGCCCAGTTCATGGGGTTAAGCTATCCCGGCGGCAACCCGTCCGGTCACTCCTCTCTTATTGGCGACGGCGGCCACTTCCTAAACTTCGCCGGCTCCTACTACGGCTTCAACCTCTACTACAATGGTGGATGGAAATACGCCGACAGCAACGGGTACGGCGCCATTTGGGGACAGGATAGTAGCGGCAACCTTTGCATGAGCTACGCCCCATCAGGCACTGCTGGCGGCACGCCCTCTAGCGTCACTGCGGGCACCTGCCTCAATTATGGCGGGGCGAGTATCCGTCTACCGACCTCCACCACGCCCTCTAGTTCGTCCGCCGCTTGTGCAGCCGGCTCGCTCTATTGGGACAGCAACTACCTCTACGTCTGCACCGCGACGAACACATGGAAGCGGTCTGCTTTGGGGTCATTTTGATCCTGCGGGATTGGCCGAGTGCTGCATCAAGACCGCCCGCTGAACGGGGCCGCCGCCATAGCGAAGGCGGCCCCGGCCCCTCCCGCCGGCGGTCATGAGCGGCAAAGCGGGAGGCCATCAAGGGCATGAAGCCGGAACTGCTGCGGCGCGTCCGCGCCACGTCGAGCGCTCGCGGGCGCAGATTATCACCTGTGGCACCGCGTGCGTATCCCTGGTGAAAACCCCGGACCGCGCCGAGGGCAACCGCCGCCAGCGCCGGGCCACTTGAACCGAAGGCCCAAGTTGGACCTTCATCCCCTCTTTCGGCGGACCATTCCTGGAAACGGGGAATTGGGGGCAAAGACTTCTGCCGGCAAACTGAGGGGAACTCCCTTAGTTGCGGACTTGAATCGCAGTCATCGGCTCGAAGCAGAAATCATAATGATCGAAATCCAGCCTGAGATTGACCATCTCAGCAATAGCGCGTGCCTGATCGCGCTCGAGCGGATATGTGAGTGCCCCCTCGGGGTCGGTATCATCTACACCGGCAATCTTTGCCACTTCATCAAATTTTAAGTCAGCGATGTTGTAGGCAATTTCCGCGCGGCCCGTTCCGAGATTGTAGCCCACAAGCTGGTGATGTACTCGCATCTCATGGCTCCACTGTACGTGTGCGATCAGGCCCATTGAGTATTTTCCCCGTCCGAGGGTCGAATTCACCCTGGTGTTCGCCCCTCAGATTATACGCTTCAACGGTCCCGTGTTGGCTGTCCCACTCGTATAGCCGTTTCCCGTCCGTCCATCGTCTCCTCAATCCTGCGCCGGCAACCCGCGTCTTGCTCCGAATCTGCCAGACACCTGGAAACCCAGGGAGGCTTGGCGGCGGCGGCACGTGCTCAGCTAGAGGAATGCCCCCAGAATATGGCATCTTTAAGCCTGTTCAATTTAGGGTCAAGATCCATGGAATCCCTCCCCAAACTGAAGCACAACTTATAATCGATGTAACGGAAAATAATTAAAATCGTCTTACCTAGGACTCCGCACGATAAGCCGAGGGAATGGGGGCTGCCCAAAATTGAGCACTCCTCCTGACCTACAGGGGTATCGCTTTAACCGACACCCTCGGCAAAGGGTCTATGGTGAACATAGACCCCAGTCTTGGTTCCCTAAATCCGGGGAGCGCAAAAGCGACACCATGCCGCTTTTGAAAGAAAACTTCTCGGTGGCGTGAATCTTGGTGGGGATACCTTACGCCGCTTCGGCGGCGTGCCAGTCGCCGTCGCGTTCCTCAAAGGTCTCGATGCCGTGCTGCTGTCCATCGATCTCCGTCAGGAGTTCGGATATCCGTCGTGCGGTCTCATCGCCGGCACGGTTCAGGGCATAGTAGAGCCGCAGGACGCGGTCTTGGCCCGCGGGGATCGGCGTGTTGGGTCGCCCTTCCCAACGAGCCACCGCCGGGCGGGATGAGCCCACAATTGCTGCGATCCCGCTCTGGGAAAGGTGCAGCATAGACCGAAGGAAGCGTACCTCCTGACCCCGGAGACGATCGGGGGAAAGGATGATGGCGCGGGCAATGACTTCGTGCAGCTCATCCATCTTCTCGATGGAGAAGCCCTTGCCATATTCGGTGTCATGGATCGTGTAGCCGTTGCGCAGATACACGTAGTCCAGCCCACACTGGGTGTAGTGAAATCCGTCGCTCATGATCACTTATCCATCCATTCCACGGTAACTACAAATAGGCTCTTGCTTGGTGGCCTGAATATGACGGTGACCACACCGGCATTCCGGCCACCAGGCATCCTCAGTTGGACCAGGGCTTTCCAGTCAACGCCGTTCGCGCATAGGACAGGAATCCCAATCACACTGCCAGAAGCCAGGATGCGAAGCGCGTCGTTGGCGGTGATAGACCGCTGCTCGACGCGCTCGAACGCATGGTCTCCGAAGATGACCGATGAGGCGTCCGAAACGCGCTCCCTGATCACCTTCTGAGCTTCATCTTCGCGCAAGCCATTCCAACGGATTGGCCGGATGATCTTTGGGTCTTGTTCGTTCTTCGTCATCACTGGCCGCCCGGCGCCACCTTATGTATCGATATGATACGTTCTCATGATGGGTCAACCCCCCATCATCCTTATGGCTATGATGGCGCTGGGCGCGTGGCATTCGTGCAACGCCGATGTATTGGGTCGCGAGCTTCCATGCAGGGTCGCCCGGGGTGGGCAATTTGGGAGCACCGATACCCTGTCAGCTTTTATGGAAGCCAAGCTCATATCGCCCTCACTCTTCTTGGCCTGAAACGGCCTTGCGTAACCTCACCCCAGCCCCAGCCCCATTCTCAGGGATGAACTCCACGCCGGCGGCTTCCAGGGCGGTGCGGATAGCGAACAGGGTCGCAGGCTTTAGCTCTTCGCCGCGCTCGAACCTGGAGATCGTCTGCGTTGAGACGTCAGCCGCTTCAGCTAGTTCGCGAACCCCTAAGCCTAGCGCCACCCGCGCCATGCGACATTGAACCGGGATCATATTCACAACCCTGTTGTGATTTCCATTGACGGAAAATGTTAACAGTGTTGTGATTGAGGGGCAATAGAAACGGCCGAGTGAAGTGTTTGCACAACCCCGCTCGGCCTGACCACCATCACCCTGGTTAGGAGGGCAGCAATGGCTGTTTCCCAGAATACCCGAGCTTTGCCTGAAAAAACTGCATCTTCGCAGCAAATGGAGCCGCGCGGCACGACCCGCCGCGCCTTGTTGCCGGCCTTGGCTGCGGCAGCGGTAGCCGTATCCGCCACGAGCACGGTGATGGCCGCGCCGGACGTTCAGCTAACCCATGAAGCAGACGCCGCGCTGCTGGACGCTTGGAACCGCCACGCACGCGCCTACCGTGCTTGGCGGGCCCTTCCCGACCACGAGACGGACACCCGCAGTGAGTCCGCTGCGGCTGCGGCAATCTGGGAAGCATCGGAAGCCGCTCTGGGCGAATTCGAGGCGCTCACTCCGTATACGACCGCCGGATTTGCGCTGAAGCTCAGATGGATGTTTCTGGACTTATGTTGTTTGGCCTCCGTTGAACGGTACGTCTACGACGGTGAGCCGGTGGATTTGGCGCAGATAAAGGCTGATAGCCATGATCAACATCTTATTGCGCTAACGTTTCTGAGCATGATCGAGCAATGCGAAGGGAGGACGGCATGAGCACGGCAAATGCTAATGACACGCATTTGGTCGATCTATGGAACCGCTATCTTCAGGCATACCGGGATTATGACGCCTGCCCAAATGCTTGGGAAAATCCGGACGACCACACGCCTGAGGAAACCACCCTCTACCTGCAAATGGACGGGTTGGAGCGGGAATTTGAACATACGCCGGCGACTACCCCGCCCGGCTTCGCCCTGAAACTCCGACATTTCCTTCGCCGTGGCGTGTCCCGTCCGTGGATTACCGATTGGGTAATCTACGGCAAGCCCATGCGGCTGGACAACGAACGGGCGGACATGGAGCGCCGGAAGATGGATTACGGCAGTGACTTCGAGGTGACACAGATGGCGCTGGACCTCATAAGGCAATGCGAACAAAAGGCAACATAGGCATTGGGCGGGGCGGCTCGCAAGGGCCGCCCTTACCCGTGGATAACCTTCAGGCAGGGCTGGGACGTTTGGCTCCCAGGTTACCCCTCCTTCATTCCAGATAGAGCCCTCCCTTGGTAAGGGAGAGGTCGAGATTCGTGTCTGCAGACAATAACGCTTATGCGGACACAACCTGGATTTAGAACGGTCCCGATTTCGGACATGGTGCGGACACGGGCTTTTGGTGAGTTCTTCACCCAAGCCGATCAACAGCTAACCCTTTGATTTTGCAGGGTTTTTTGGTGCCCCCGGTCGGACTCGAACCAACACGACCTTGCGGCCAACAGATTTTGAGTTTGCCGCGTCTACCATTTCGCCACGGAGGCACCGGGCGCTTTCAAGCGTGCGGCGGATCATAGCGATAGAAAGCCGGGGGTCAAGCGCCGCATGAGGCCGGCGGATCATGCGCAGGCCACGCGGTTGACACGCGGCGAGGCGGGGGCGGCGGTTGCGGGCGCGGTGCGCACCTGATAGACGGGTAGCGCCCGGCCCCGCCGCCCTTTGGCCTGTCGCCACAGGGAATGGGGCCCCGCTGTCGGAGATGCCCGTTGCTGCGTAGCCTTTATGACCGCACCCTCGCCCTCGCCGGCCACCGCCATGCCGTCTGGGCCCTGGCGGGTATTTCCTTCATCGAAAGCTCGGTCTTTCCGATTCCCCCGGATCTGCTGCTGATCCCGCTGATCCTGGCCGACCGGCGCCGGGCCTTCTTCCTGGCCACGGTCTGCACCGTCGCCTCGGTCCTGGGCGGCTTCCTGGGCTACGCCATCGGCTATTATTTCTGGGACACCATCGGCCATCGCGTCATCGAGGCCTACGGCCTGATGGGCAAGTACATGGAATTCAAGCAAGGCTTCGACGAGAAGGGCGCCTGGATCATCATCCTGAAGGGGATGACCCCCATCCCCTACAAGCTGGTGACCATCGCCAGCGGCGCCTTCCAGTTCGACCTGGCCACCTTCGCCGGCGCCTCGCTCATCTCCCGCGCGCTGCGCTTCTTCCTTGTCGCCGCACTCCTCTGGAAATTCGGCGAGCCTATCCGCACATTCGTGGAAAAGCGCCTGACGCTGGTCACCACCGTGGCCCTGCTGCTGATCATCAGCGGCTTCATCCTGGTGAAGTACCTGCATCTCTGAGCCCCCGCCGCCCGAACCGGAAGCCGCCCCATGACCGCATACGCGCCCAGCCCCACCGCCGCCCCGTCCCCGCTGGCCCATCCCCGCCTGCCGCAGGCGGCGCTGGTGCTGGCGTCGGTCGGCGCCCTGGGCACGGCGCTGCTGTCGCAATATGTCGGCGGCCTGCACCCGTGCGAGTTCTGCATTTGGCAGCGCTGGGCCTATGTCGCCGCCATCGTGGCGTTGCTGCCCGGCCTGGCGAATCCGCGCTTGCGCACCGCCTCGCTGGTCCTGGGCGGCCTGGCCTTCTTGGGTGGTGCCGCCATCGCCGGCTTCCACACCGGGGTGGAGCAGCACTGGTGGGAGGGGTTCACCACCTGCAGCAGCAGCATGCCCAAGAACCTGACGCTGGATCAGCTGCGCGAGCGCCTACTGTCCGCCCCGCTGGTGCGCTGTGACGAGGCGCAGTGGACCTTCCACGGCATCTCCATGGCCGCCTTCAACTTCCCGGCCTCGCTGATCCTGGGCCTGCTGGCCTGGGCCGCCGCCCGCGCCGGCGCCAAGCGGGCCTGAGGGAGGCACCCATGACCGCCACCACCGACACGAAACCCGCCGAGCGCCTAGCCCGCCGCCCCCTGCCGGGCGATCTGGGCACCGAGGCGCAGATCGCCCGCATCATCCGTGTGGACCAGGCGGGCGAGTACGGCGCCGCCCGCATCTATGCCGGCCAGCTGTCGGTGCTGGGCAAGAGCCCCGTGGGCGCCACCATCCGCCATATGGAGGAGCAGGAGCGCGTCCATCTCGACACCTTCAACCAGATGATGGTGAAGCGCCGGGTGCGCCCCACCGCGCTGCAGCCGTTGTGGAAGTTGGCCGGCTACGCCCTGGGTGCTGCCACCGCCCTGATGGGCGAACGGGCGGCCATGGCCTGCACCGTGGCGGTGGAGGAGGCGATCGACGCCCACTATGCCGAGCAGGCGGAGCGCCTGGGCCCGGGCGAGGCGGAGCTGAAGGCCACCATCGAGAAATTCCGGGCGGAAGAACTGGAGCACCGCGACATCGGGCTGGCCCATGACGCCGAGCTGACGACCGGCTACCCCGTGCTGTACACCCTGATCAAGGCGGGCACCCGCGCCGTCATCTGGGTGGCGGAACGGGTTTGATCCCGGCGGGAATCAGGGCGCGGCGGCATCGTCGCCGCCCAGCTTGTAGGTCAGCCTGAGATAGACGATCCGCCCCGGCACGGCCAATTCGGACCGTTCCAGGTACTGCGGCGTGTCGATCCACGTGACATGGCGCACGCCATTGAACACGTCGTTGGCGGTGACGATCAGTTTCAGCCGGGATGTCACGTCATGGCCATAGGACAGGGTCAGCGACTGATAGCCGGACCGCGTGCCGCCCGCTTCCAGCGACCGGCCATGCAGTTGCGCCTGCAGTTGCAGGCTGTCGCCCTGCTCCGGCGTCCAGGTCAGGTTGACCTTGGTCAGGTGCGTGAACAGGGCGCCGCTGTATTCCCCGCCACCAACGGGCATGGATTCCCGCAGGTGGGACAGGTCGGAACTGAGGCCGACCGCCCAGTCCGCCCCCAGGTGGAAATCCACCGCCAGGTCCAGGCCGGCCGACGTGCCGCTGCCCGCGTTTTCCACCGTGGAGACCAGGGCCGTGTCGCCCGGTGCCGCGGCATAGCGGTAGTCCACGATATCGTCGGTCAGTTGGCGGGCGTACAGGGTGCCGCTGGCCGTCACCATCGCCGCCGTATAGGTGTAGCCGGCCTCCACCGAGTCCGTGCGGCTGGGCCGCAAGCCGGTATTGCCCAGGATGGTGGTCGCCCCGACGATGGTCTGAAGCGGATTCAGTTGCTCCGTCGTCGGCCGGTCGATGCGCCGGGTATAGCTGAACGTCAGGCGGCTCTCGGGACTGAGGTCCCGGCCCAGGGACAGGCTGGGCAGCCAGCGTAGGTCATCCGAATCCGGCATGCCGTCCGCCGTCGCCAGGAACCGCATGGCCATCGACTCCACCCGCAGCCCGGCCTTGACCAGCCAAGGGCCCAGCAAACGCTGATAGCTGGCGTATCCGGCGCTGAGGGTGCGATTGAGGCCGAAGCGCGCGGCAGGGGGGACGCCGAACCCACCTTCGCCCGGATCGCCCACCGCCCCCGCCAGATAGGCCGACTGCACCCGGTCCGACTCGACCTCAAAGCCCAGCTTGAGCTGCCCCTCCCGGGGCAGCGGCAGGACATAGTCGCCGCTGACGGTATCGATCAGCTCACGTTCCGTGTGCCGCTGGCGATAGATGTCCTCCACAGGGGCCGGAACCTGGAAGAGCTGGTCGTCGGTCTGGTCGCGCAGCGTCTCATGATCCTCATGGCTGGCCTTCACCGTCAGCGTGTCGCCGCCGACCACGCCCTTGCGGACGTAATCGCCGGTCACGGAGGCATGGTCGAAATGCTGCGGGGCACGGTCCTGGGTGACGCTGCGGCTGGTCACCCCACCGTCGGGGCCATAGACGTCCAGATCGTCCTGGTATTGGCGCGGCCGGTGGCGCAGGGCCCCTTCCCCGCCGAGGCTGATCGTGTCGTGGTCCGACACGGCATAGGCCACGGTCAGGGCGCCGGTGGTGTTGGTGTAAGGTACGAAGGTGGCGCGATGCTCCACCAGGCGACCGGCGGCCGACCCATCGGCATTCTTGGCCGTCCGGTCGATGCCCAGCAGGTCGTAGCGGATGTCGTCGCGCACGTCGGCCGAGCCGCTGAACGTCCAGGCCCCCATCCCGAAGGAACCGGCGGCGGAGCCGCTGCGCCGCCCGTGCGGACCGATACCCGCCGTCAGGTCCGCCTTGGCCGCGGGGTTGCGCGGCGTGCGCGTTACCAGGTTGATGACGATGCCGGCATCCCCCCGGAACTCCGACCCCGGATCGGTGATGACCTCGATCTTGGCGATGGTGTTGGCCGGCATGGATTGCAGGGCCGTCGCCAAGGGCATGCCGCGCAACGCCGGGGAGGGCTTGCCGTCCACCATCACCGTGACGGCGGCACCGTGCACGCGGACCTTGCCCGCTGCATCGACACTGACGGCGGGCAGGGCGGTCAGGACATCGGCGACGCTGCCGCCCCCCTTGGCCTGGAGGTTGTTCGCCAAATCGTAGACCGTGCGGTCGTCCAGGCGCGTGGCTTCCGGCGGGGTGGCGGTGATGGTGATTTCCGTCTGCGCCAGCGCCGATGGCGCGGCGACGGCGAGGCTGGCGATGAGCGCGTTTCGAAACCCCCTGGCGTTCACACTGGCACCCTTCACGCGGTCTGGCGCGGGCACGCGGATGCACACTCCCGACGGCGTGGGTCGGAAGGTCGCAAGCGCGGCGCGTGGCTGGATAACAAGGGGAGTGTTTCCCGGAGAAGCGGGAAAATCCCCCGCTTTTCTCGGGCCACCCGCCCCCTATCAATCGGTAATGCCTTAAAATTCCAGCCTTTGATCGCCAACGCAAACGACGATACCTTAGCGTCATCCTGAATTTTTCTAAGGATGGGCCCATGCCGCTCAGCGCCATCTCCTTGAACGCCCTGCGGGCCTTCGAGGCCGCGGCCCGGCATCTCAGCCTGACCCGGGCGGCGGCGGAGCTGCACGTCACGCAGTCGGCCGTCAGCCATCAGGTGCGCGGGTTGGAGGAGCAGCTGGGCGTCAGCCTGTTCCGCCGCAGCACCCGGGGATTGATCCTGACGGATGAGGGCCAGGCCCTGGCGCCCACCATCCTGGAGGCGTTCGCCATGATGGGGCGGACGCTGGACGCCGTCAGCGCGACCGGCCCGGCGGAGATCGTGAACCTGGGCGTGGTCGGCACCTTCGCCGTGGGCTTCCTGTTCGAGCGCCTGGCCGCCTTCCGGGCCCACCATCCGCGCGTCGACCTGCGCATCATGACCAACAACAACAAGGTCGACCTGTGGACGGAGAGCTTGGATTTGGCCATCCGCTTCGGCGATGGCGCCTGGCACGGGGTGGAAGCGCATCGCCTGATGGACGCGCCCATGGCGGCGCTGTGCGCGCCGGCCCTGGCCGCCGTCCTGAAAACGCCGGCCGACCTGGCCGCGCATCCGCTGCTGCGGTCCTATCGGTCCCAGGATTGGCCCGCCTGGCTGAAGGCCGCCGGCGTGCCCGGCATCCCGGCGCGGGGCCCCCTGTTCGACGCCTCCACCCTCATGATCCAGGCGGCCATGCTGGGGGAAGGCGTCGCCCTGGCGCCGCCCGCCATGTTCCGGCGCGAACTGGCGGAGGGCCGGCTGGCACAGCCGTTCCCGGTGACCGTGGATACCGGGTGCTATTGGCTGACCCGCTTGTTTTCCAAGCCGCTGACGCCGGGCGTGAAGGCCTTCCAGGATTGGATCCTGGCCTGCACGGCGCCCCACCGATGACCGGGCATCAGAACGGGTCCAGCTCGGTATCCCAATAGAGGAAGTCGCGCCAGCTCTCGTGCAGGAAGTTGGGCGGGAAGGCCCGGCCGTTTTCCTGCAGCTGGAAGACCGTGGGCTGGAAGGGGGGGCTGAGGGGGATCATGCCGCACACGTGGGGCAACCGGTTGCCCTTGGCCAGGTTGCAGGCGGAGCAGGAGGTGACGACGTTGTCCCAGGTGGTGCGTCCGCCGCGGGAGCGTGGGATGACGTGGTCGAAGGTCAGTTCCTGGGTGGGGAAAGGCTCACCGCAATACTGACAACAGAAGTGATCGCGCAGGAAAACGTTGAAGCGGGTGAAGGCCGGCCTTCGTGTCGCCGGTATGTATTCCTTCAAACTGATGACGCTGGGTATTCGGATTTCCGCGGTGGGCGACCGGACGACGCGGTCGTACACGGAAATGATGTTCACCCTGTCCAGGAAGACAGCCTTGACGGTGTCTTGCCAGGACCAGAGGGACAAGGGGAAGTAACTGAGCGGCCGAAAATCGGCGTTCAGCACCAAGGCCGGACAACTGTCTAGTGGTGGAGACAATACCACCCCCGCACCGTTCCCGAGGACGGCCGCGGGCCGAACCCACGGCCAGAAATCACCGTCTTATTAGCCTTTCCCGCCCGTCTCGGCAATCCTCGCCTTTGTGAGGGGCCCGCTATTTCACGATAACGTCATACCGCTACCCACAAGATGTGGGGTCGATGTCCCGGCCTACCCCTTTTTATAGGCCCGCCCCCACACATCACCCCCGCGACTCGGGATGACGGGACGGGGGTGGGCATCGGCCGCCCGCCGGTGGTATCAGGGGACATGAACCAGCCCGTCACCCGCTTCGCCCCCAGCCCCACCGGCCTGCCCCATATGGGCCACGCCTATTCCGCCCTGTTCGGCTGGCATGCCGCGAAGGAAGCGGGCGGCACCTTCCTGCTGCGCTTCGAGGATATCGACCCCAACCGCTGCCGGCCAGAGTTCGAGGCGGCGTTCATCCGCGACCTTGGCTGGCTGGGCCTGAGCTGGCCGCAGCCGGTGCGCCGCCAATCGGAGCATATGGCCGACTACCGCGCCGCCCTGGACCGTCTGGCGGACCGGGGCGTGCTGTACCCCTGCTTCTGTTCGCGCAAAGACATCCAGGATGAGATCGCCCGGGCCGGGGCGGCGCCCCACGGGCCGGAGGGACCGCTCTATCCCGGCACTTGCCGTCACATGGACCCGGGCCGCCGGGCCGAGCTGCTGGCCGCCGGCGCGCCGCACGCCCTGCGCCTTGATGTCGCGGCCGCCATCCGTCAGACCGGGCCGCTGACCTGGACCGACCGCGAGGCCGGCGCCCAGGCGGCCCAGCCCGGCATCCTCGGCGACGTGGTGCTGGCCCGCCGCGACGTCGCCACCAGCTATCACCTGGCGGTGACGGTGGACGACCATCTGCAAGGCGTCACCCTGGTGACCCGGGGGCGGGACCTGATGGAGGCGACGCACGCGCATCGCTTGTTGCAAGCCCTGCTGGACCTGGACGTGCCCACCTGGCATCACCACCGCCTGCTGGTGAACGAGCGGGGCGAACGGCTGGCCAAGCGCGACGGCGCCGCCAGTCTGGCGGCCTTGCGTGACAGTGGCGCCACACCGGCCGAGGTCTGTCATCGCCTGGGCATGGAAACGCCTTGATCGCGAAACGACTTGATCAACAATGGGTCGCGCTCATCTAGCCATGCGCACACGCTTCGCTTTTTAGCGAATTTTTCGCCACCCAGACGGAAGGCCCCGTGGTAAGAACGCGCCATGCCTGATGCCGATACACTCGCCCACTACCGCACCCTCGTCAAAGACACGACGATAGACGGCAACACCCTGCTGTCGACGGACTACTTCAATCACTTCAACGAAGTGATCATGCTGTTGTCCATGCTGGGCGACATGCCGGAGATGCTGGACGAGATCCGGGCCTGGCAGCCCAAGACCTATAAGCAGCATTTCGAAGGCAGCGGCCTGGGCTTCGCCGCCCTGGCCATCGATGCCTACGACCATGTGCCGCCGGAGTATCGCGAACCCTTCGATCGCGTCATCGCGGAGCTGGAGGCGACCATCGCCGAGGCGGTGGTGGTGCTGGAGGCGGAACTGGGCTCGCCCGAGGTGTTGGGCTTCATGGCGTCGGATTACTGGCAGCGCCTGCAGAAGCTGGTGGACCGGGGCAGCGCCATCGTCCATGGCGCCACCGAACAGGCCACGCTGGACCAGGACGCGATCGACGCGCTTTTCTGAGTCCTCAGGCGCCGGCGGGGCGTTCGCCCCTTGGCTTATCCTCAGTTTCCAGTCCGCTACGCTCCCCGGAAACTTCCGGCGGACGCGGTCGCGTCCTATTTAGGCGCCTCAAGCGCCGGCGGGGCGTCCGCCCCTTGGCTTGTCCTCAGTTTCCAGTCCGCTACGCTCCCCGGAAACTTCCGGCGGACGCGGTCGCGTCCTAAAGGAACGTTGGGCGGGAGAAGCTGTCGCGCTTCAATCCACCGCCCTCAAACCCGTCACCAAATCCATGTAATCCGGCTCATGATCCGGGCTCAGTTGGCCGTGGCGGATCAGGAAGTCGATCACCACCAGGTTGACGTTGAACTTCCAGTCGTCGGTGGTGCGTACGCTGTCGGCCACGCGGGCCAGGGGCCAGAGCTCGAAGGCTTCGACCTCGCCGTCCGTGTTGCGCGGGATGATGTCGCGGCTGAGCGCCAGGTCATAGCAGAACAAGGTGTCGCGCCGCAGGCCGGCCATCGTGTCGAAGACGTAGGTGATGGCGCCCACCGGCACGGCGGCGCGGGCTAGGCCGGGATCCAGCCCCGCCTCCTCATGCGCCTCCTTCACCAAGTTTTCCGCCAGGCTGAGGCCGGCCGGCTGACCACCCGCCACCATGTTGTCCAGCTTGCCCGGGGCCACGCCCCGATCACGGGCGCGGCGCCCCACCCACATCTCGATGCGCCCGTCCGGGCCGGGCACATAGCCGTTCACATGCAGGCCGAAGCCGCGCACGCCGAAACCGGGAACGGCCGCCCGATCGATTTTCAGCAGTTCCGGCTGGCCCCACTGCGCCAGCACCGGAAAATCCTCCCCGCGCAAGGGCGGCACCATCCCCTCCGCCGCCAGCACCGCCACCACCTCGGCCACCGCCTGGCTGCGGCGCGCGGGATCGGGGAGCAGCAGGTCCAGCAGGGGTGCCGCCCCGCCCGTCAGGCGGAAAGCGTCGCTGAGGCCGGCCACCCGGTCGGCGAAGGCGTGGCGCACGTGCCCCACCCGCTGTCCATTGACCGCGAAGGGCAAGAAGGCCGCCGCGTCGTGGGCGTTGCACGCCCGGATGTGTCGGATGAAGGCCATGCCCCGGTTTAGCCCTGTCGCCGCGCGGATGCAATGCCGCCGGTGGCGGGCCGGAGGGCGCGATTGATCTACATCAATTACCTTTTCCAAAGGGTTAGGCCGAACCGTGCGACCAGTTGTCTTTACGGATGATTCATCAACCCGGCGTGATTTTGACCGGACCGTACGCTGTCCCCCCAGTGCCGCATTTACGACCAGGAGAAAATCATGACCACCGGTGACGACTCCATGCAGCGCCAATTCCAGGAACGCCTGGCCTTTCTGGAAATCGACGCCGTGACCCGGGACGACCTGCGCAGCTTGCGCCCGCATGTCGAACGCGAGTTGCCCGCCATCCTGGACCGGTTCTACGCCAAGCTGCGCACCCAGCCGGAAATCTTCAAACTCTTCGGTGGCGACAAGCACCTGTCGCACGTGAAGGACATGCAGGTGCGCCATTGGGCGGCCATCGTCACCGGCACCTTCGATGGCACCTACCTGGACAGCGTCATCCGCGTGGGCCGTGCCCACAACCGCCTGGGACTGGAACCGCGCTGGTACATCGGTGGCTATGCCTTCATCACCGGCGAACTGCTGGCCATGGTCACGCGCATGGACCGGCGCGGGCCCTTCGCCTGGCTGCGGCCGCGCCGGGACGTGGCCCGCCTGCAGCAGGCCCTGCTGCGCGCCGTCATGCTGGACATGGACTTGGCCATCTCCGTCTATATCGAGGAGGGGCGCAAGGACCGGCAGCGGGTGCTGGAAGGCTTGGCCCGGAATTTCACCGACACCATGGCCGGCGTCATCGATGGCATCGGCGGCGCCGTGGGCGGGCTGCGCCAGGACGCCAGCCTGCTGACGCAAGCCGCCGACCAGTCGCTGGCGGAAAGCACGCAGGCTGACACGGCCGCCGGCAGCGCCGCCAGCAACGTCCAGTCGGTGGCCAGCGCCACCGAGGAACTGTCGGCCTCCATCACCGAGATCAGCGCCCGCGTCGTGCAATCCAACAAGATTTCGGCGCAGGCCATGGAAACAACCCGGCGCACCGACGGCGCGGTGCGCGGCCTGGTGGCCGCCGCCGGCCGCATCGGCGACGTGCTGAGCCTGATCAACACCATCGCCAGCCAGACCAACCTGCTGGCCCTGAACGCCACCATCGAGGCGGCGCGGGCCGGCGAGGCGGGCAAGGGCTTCGCCGTCGTGGCGGGTGAGGTCAAGGCGCTGGCCACCCAGACAGCCAAGGCGACGGACGAGATTTCCGCCCAGGTGAACGCCATCCGCCACGTGTCGGAAGAAGCGGTCTCGGCGATCAGCCAAATCGGCAGCGTCATCGCCGGCATGGATGAGATCGCGACCTCCATCGCCAGCGCGGTGGAGGAACAAAGCACCGCCACCCGGGAAATCGCCCGCAGCATCGCCCAGGCGGCCACGGGCACCGCCAGCGTCTCGGCCAACATCAGCCATGTGGCCGACGCCGCCCGCCAGACGGGGGCGGCGGCCGGCCGCCTGAGCCAGTCGTCCGGCGACCTGGGACTTCAGGCCCAGCGCCTGCGCGAGGGGGCGCAAACCTTCGCCGCCCGCTTGCGGGAAAGCGCGTGATCGCCAGAGGGGGAATGGGCCCCAAGCCGATGGGCAAGCACGCCCGCGCACGCTATAATCGCGTCCATGGGCACATTCCTCTTCTTTTGCCTGGGCGCCACCATGCTGGCCGTGCTGGGCACCCTGATCCTGGGCCTGTTCACCATGGCCCGGGGCGGCGACAAGGCCGGCACCACGGGTAACCGTCTGATGTGGTGGCGCATCCGCCTTCAGATTCTGGCGGTGGTGCTGTTCATCCTCACGGCGTTCGCCCTGGGGCACCACGCATGACGGCGCGCGGGGCGGCATGGTCACACTGACCCGCATCTACACACGGGGCGGCGACAGGGGCCAGACCTCGCTGGGCGACGGCCGCCGCGTGGCCAAGCACGACCTGAGGGTCGAGGCCTACGGCACGGTGGACGAGGCCAACGCCGCCATCGGCCTGGCCCGCCTGCACACCGCCGGGACGCCGGCGGACGCCCACCTTTCCCGAATCCAGAACGACCTGTTCGACCTGGGTGCCGACCTGTGCACGCCGGAACAGGAAAACCCCCAATACCCGCCCCTGCGCATCGTCGATGCCCAGGTCGACCGGCTGGAACGGGAAATCGACGCGCTGAACGCCGACCTGGCGCCGCTGTCGTCCTTCATCCTGCCCGGCGGCACCCCCGCCGCCGCCTTTCTGCACCAGGCCCGCACCGTCACCCGCCGGGCGGAGCGGCTGGTAGCCGGCCTGGCGGAACGCGAGCCGGTGAACCCGGCGGCCTTCAAGTACCTGAACCGCCTTTCAGATTTTCTGTTTGTGCTGTCGCGCCATGTCAATGACAAGGGGGCCGGCGACGTCCTATGGGTGCCCGGCGCCAACCGCGAGGGGCGGTAAACCCTTGGGTTTAGGCCATATTGCAGTGCAACAGGGCAGCGTTGACAGCTTTGTGGGACAATCCTATTTTTGCCGACCACGTCCGATGGCTCGATCCGCCGGACGGGGAAAATAACCAGAACCCGCCAGATCGAGGGTGGAGCGTCACACCGGGCGGGCGCCCTTCCCAAGAAGTGCCAAAGGATGGCTTGAGACATGAAGATACTGGTCGCGGTCAAGCGGGTCGTTGACTACAACGTGAAGGTACGCGTGAAGGCGGACGGCACGGGTGTGGAGACGGCCAACGTCAAGATGTCGATGAACCCGTTCGACGAGATCGCGGTTGAGGAGGCGGTTCGCCTGAAAGAGGCGGGCAAGGCCACCGAGATCGTGGTGGTGAGCGTGGGCCCGGCGCAGGCTCAAGAGACGCTGCGCACGGCGCTGGCCATGGGTGCCGATCGCGCCATCCTGGTGCAGACGGATGTGGAGACGCAGTCGCTGGGCGTGGCCAAGGCGCTGAAGGCGCTGGCGGAGAAGGAACAGCCCGGCCTGGTGATCCTGGGCAAGCAGGCGATCGACGACGACGCCAACCAGACCGGCCAGATGCTGGCGGCGCTGCTGGGCTGGGCCCAGGGCACCTTCGCCAGCAAGGTCGTGCCGGCCGAGGGGCCAATGGGAGCCAGCGTGGCCGTGACGCGCGAGATCGACGGCGGTCTGGAGACGGTGGATCTGAAGCTGCCGGCGGTGGTGACCACCGACCTGCGCCTGAACGAGCCGCGCTACGCCTCGCTGCCCAACATCATGAAGGCCAAGAAGAAGCCGCTGGAGACGGTGGACGCCGCCGCCCTGGGCGTGGACCTGACGCCGCGGCTGAAGACGCTGAAGGTGGCGGAGCCGCCGAAGCGCGCCGGTGGGGTGAAGGTGGGCTCCGTCCAGGAGCTGGTGGCCAAGCTGAAGACCGAAGCGCGGGTGATCTGACCATGACAACTCTTGTTATCGCTGAGCCCTCAGTCGAGGGCGTGAAGGTCCCGACGCTGACCACCCTGGGTGCCGCATCCAAGCTGGGCGGCGACGTGCATGTGCTGGTGATCGGCCAAGGCGTGGGTGCCGTGGCGGACGCCACCGCCCAGGTGGCCGGTATCGCCAAGGTGCTGACGGCCGACGCCGCCGAACTGGCGCACGGGCTGGCGGAGAACGTGGCGCCGCTGGTGGTGAACTTGGTGAAGGCCGGCGGCTACAGCCATGTGCTGGCGCCCAGCACCACCTTCGGCAAGAACGTGGCGCCGCGCGTGGCGGCCCTGCTGGACGTGGCGCAGATCAGCGACATCACCGGGGTGGAGGGTGCGGACACCTTCACCCGTCCCATCTACGCTGGCAACGCCATCGCCACTGTGCAGTCGTCCGACCCGGTGAAGGTGGCGACGGTGCGCGGCACGGCGTTCGAGGCGGTGGCCGCCACGGGCGGCAGCGCGGCGGTCGAGGCCGTGTCGGGTGCCTCGGACGCCGGCCTGTCCAAGTTCGTGAGCCAGGAAGTGTCGAAGTCCGAACGGCCGGAGCTGACCAGCGCGCGCGTCATCGTCTCGGGTGGTCGCGGCATGCAGTCGGGCGACAACTTCCCCCTGCTGGAGGCCCTGGCCGACAAGCTGGGTGCCGCCGTGGGCGCCAGCCGCGCCGCGGTGGACGCCGGCTTCGTGCCCAACGACTACCAGGTCGGGCAGACGGGCAAGATCGTGGCGCCGGAGCTGTACATCGCCGTGGGCATCTCGGGCGCCATCCAGCACCTGGCCGGCATGAAGGACAGCAAGGTCATCGTCGCCATCAACAAGGACGAGGAGGCGCCGATCTTCCAAATCGCCGACTATGGCCTGGTCGCCGACCTGTTCAAGGCCGTGCCGGAATTGACCGAGGAACTGGGCAAGGCGGGCTGATCCCAGCCCGTTCAACACCCTACCCTACTTCTTGATAAGGGTCCCCCGGCGGTATCGGGGGACCCCGCCAGGGTGGCCTTGCAAGGACAGACACCATGATACGCACGATCGGCATCATCGGTTCGGGGCAGATGGGCACGGGCATCGCCCACGTGACATCGCTGTCCGGCCATACGGTCCGGCTGATGGACACCAGCCCGGAATCGCTCTCGCGGGCCATGCAAGCCCTTGAGAAGAACCTCGACCGCCAAGTCTCCAAGGGCAAGATCACCGAGCTGGAAAAGGATGAGGCCCTGGCCCGCATCTCCACCGGCACGGAGATGTCGACGCTGGCCGATTGCGACCTGGTGATCGAGGCCGCCACCGAGAACGAGGACATCAAGCGCGGCATCTTCAAGGATCTGGTGCCGCACCTGAAGGCCGACGCGCTGGTGGCCACCAACACCTCGTCCATCTCCATCACGCGGCTGGCGGCCTGCACCGACCGTCCGCACAAGTTCATCGGCATGCATTTCATGAACCCGGTGCCGGTGATGCAACTGGTGGAGATCATCCGGGGCATCGCCACGGATGAGGAAACCTACCAGGCCATCCGCGAACTGACGTTCAAGCTGGGCAAGACCCCCGCCGTGTCGGAGGACTTCCCCGCCTTCATCGTCAACCGCGTGCTGCAGCCCATGATCAACGAGGCGGTCTACACCCTGTATGAGGGCGTGGGCTCGGTCGAGGCCATCGACACCGCCATGAAGCTGGGCGCCAACCACCCCATGGGCCCTTTGGAACTGGCGGATTTCATCGGCCTGGACACCTGCCTGTCGGTGATGCAGGTGCTGTATGAGGGTCTGGCCGACAGCAAGTACCGGCCCTGCCCCCTGCTGGTTAAGTATGTCGAGGCCGGCTGGCTGGGCCGCAAGGTGGGCCGCGGCTTCTACGACTATTCCGGCGACACGCCGCGCCCGACACGCTGACGGGCCTGTCTCTGGAAGGGTCACAACAAAAGCCCGGCGCCGGATCACACCGGCGCCGGGCTTTTTTCATTTCCGGTAATACTTGATCAGGGCCTGCGCCTCGGGCGAATTCCAATCGGCGTCGCCTTCCAGGCGGCCGATCTCGCGCCCCTGGGCGTCGATCAGCAGGGTGGTGGGCAGGCCACGCGGCTTCAGCACCGACATGGCCGTGCTCTTGGGGTCCAGCCAGGTCGACAGGTGGGTGATGCCATGGTTCTGGATGAAGGGCGTCACCACCCGGGCGCCGCCCCGGTCCAGGGACAGGGCCACGACCTCGAAACTCTTGTCCCCCAGCGCGCCCTGCAGCTTGTCCAGGGACGGTAGTTCCTGGACGCAGGGGCCGCACCAGGTGGCCCACAGGTTCAGCAACACCAGGTGGCCCTTCAGATCCGACAGGTGGATGCCGCTGCCATCGGGGCGGGTCAGCGCCAGGTCGGGAACCTGGGGATGGTCCGGCGTTTCGGTGAAGGGGGTGATGCCGCCCTTCAGCACGGGGGCCGCATTACCGGCCGCGCATGCCGCACCAGCGCAGAAAACGACCGACGCGACCACGCCAATCCTTGCGAGAAACCGCAAAATCGCCATTCTTGCCATCACCCTCGTTCACCGGGCCCCAACGCCGGCCCCGCTACAATTGGTCCCCGACCCCTGATGACGTCAACTCCCGCGACCCCGGAAAACACCGCGCCCGACCAGAATGCCGCAGCGAGCGGCGCGGTAAACGAGCTGTGGGGCGGCCGCTTCAGCCGTGGCCCGTCGGAGATCATGGAGCGTATCAACGTGTCCATCGGCTTCGACAAGAAGCTGTGGGCGCAGGACATCGCCGGGTCCAAGGCGCACGCCACCATGCTGGCGGCCCAGGGCATCATCACGCAGAACGACGCCGACGCCATCCTGAAGGGCCTGGACCAGGTGGCCGAGGAAATTCGTGACGGCCGCTTCGTCTTCAAGACCGAGCATGAGGACATCCACATGAACGTGGAGTCCCGCCTGAAGGAACTGATCGGCGAGCCGGCCGGCCGCCTGCACACAGCGCGCTCGCGCAACGACCAGGTGGCGACCGACTTCAAGCTGTGGGTGCGCGGCGCCCTGCAGCGCCTGGACGGCGACATGAGGGCCCTGCAGGCCGCCCTGATCGAGCAGGCCGACCGCAACGTCGACACCATCATGCCGGGCTTCACCCACCTGCAGACGGCCCAGCCGGTGACCTTCGGCCACCATCTGCTGGCTTATGTGGAGATGCTGGGCCGCGACCGCGCCCGGGTGCGCGACGCCATCGCCCGCCTGAACGAATGCCCGCTGGGCAGTGCCGCCCTGGCCGGCACGCCCTATCCCATCGACCGCGACGCCACCGCCGCCGCCCTGGGCTTCGACCGGCCGACGGCCAATTCGCTGGACGCCGTGTCCGACCGCGATTTCGCCCTGGACTACCTGGCCACCGCCAGCATCTGCGCCATGCACCTGTCGCGCCTGGCGGAGGAGATCGTGCTGTGGTGCACGACCCAGTTCCGCTTCATCCGCCTGTCGGACGCTTTCACCAGCGGCAGCTCCATCATGCCGCAGAAGAAGAACCCGGACGCGGCCGAGCTGGTGCGCGCCAAGTGCGGTCGCGTCATCGGCGCCCTGTCGGGGCTGCTGGTGGTGATGAAGGGCCTGCCGCTGGCCTATTCCAAGGACATGCAGGAAGACAAGGAACCGGTGTTCGAGGCGGACGACACGCTGGCCCTCTGTTTGGCGGCCACCACCGGCATGATCCAGGACATGACGCCCGACCCGGCGGCCATGCGCCGCGCGGTGGAGGCGGGCTTCCCCACCGCCACCGACCTGGCCGACTGGCTGGTGCGCCGCCTTGGCCTGCCCTTCCGCGAGGCGCATCATGTCACCGGCCGCATCGTCCGCCTGGCCGAGGAACGGGGATGCGGCCTGTCGGACGTGCCATTGGATGTCATGCGCGGCGTGGACGCCCGCATCACCGGGGAGGTCTACGCCGTGCTGAGCCTGGAAGCCTCCGTCGCCAGCCGCACCAGCTTCGGCGGGACGGCCCCTGAACGCGTGCGCGCGGCCGTGGCCGCCGCGCGGGAACGGTTCCTGTGAGGGTACGCCAAATGACGTCTAAGGTTCTGATGATGGCCGGCCTGGCCGCCGCCCTGGCGCTGTCGGGTTGCGGCAAGATCGCCCACACCCTGGACACACCGGATGGGGAGGATCATCCGCTGAACTTCTACCCCAACCCCAAGCTGGATCCGCAGCCCAACGTGAAGGAGGCGCTGCCCAGCTCGGCCGACCAGCCGGCCGGGTCGCCCGCCACCATCCAGCCGGGGACACCGTATGGCGTCATGCCGGACAGCCCCGTCATCACCAACAGCGGGCCGATGATGGGCGGCACCACCACTCCTTCCTCCTCCGGTTCCTCAACGCCCCAATAAGGGGGCCCCAGCAGACGCGACGGTTTGGATTTCGATGGCCTTCTCCTATGTTTCCGGCGTGCTGACCGCCGACGGCGTTCCCCTGGACCGGTTGGCAGAGGCCGTCGGCACCCCCGTCTATGTCTATGCCGCCAGCCGCCTGCGGGCCAATTACCAGGCCTACGCCCGGGCCTTCGCCCGTGATCCGGTGGACGTCTGCTTCGCCCTGAAGGCCAATTCCAACCAATCCATCATCAGCCTGTTCGCCCGCCTGGGCGCCGGCGCCGACGTGGTCTCGGAGGGGGAGATGCGCCGCGCGCTGGCCGCCGGCGTGCCGCCGGAAAAGGTGGTGTTCTCCGGCGTGGGCAAGACCCGGGACGAGCTGGCGGCGGCGCTGGTGGCCGGCATCCACCAGATCAACGTGGAAAGCCTGCCGGAGCTGGAGGCCCTGTCGGCCGTGGCGACGGAGCTGGGCCGCACCGCCCCGGTGGCCCTGCGCATCAATCCGGACGTGGACGCCGGCACCCATGGCAAGATCGCCACGGGCCGCAAGGAGGACAAGTTCGGCATCGACCTGGGCCACGCGGTGGCGGCCTATGCCAAGGCCAGCGGCCTGCCCGGCCTGGCGCCCAAGGGCTATGCCGTCCACATCGGGTCGCAGTTGCTGAACATCAGCCCCTATGACGACGCCTACGGCCACCTGTCGGACCTGGTGATCGCCACCCGTGAGGCCGGCCTGAAGATCGAGCGCCTGGACCTGGGCGGCGGCCTGGGGGTGCCCTACAAGGGCGAGACGGCGCCCGACCACGACGCCTATGCCGGCATCGTGCGCAAGCGCCTGGGTAACCTGGGGTGCCGCCTGACGCTGGAGCCCGGCCGGTCGCTGGTGGGCGACGCCGGCGTGCTGCTGGCCCGGGTCATCTACGTCAAGGAAGGGCTGCACCGCCGCTTCCTGATCGTGGACGCGGCCATGAACGACCTGATGCGCCCCACGCTGTACGACGCCTATCACGGCATCCGCCCGGTGCTGGAACCCGCGGCCGACGCCCCGCTTTCCCCCATGGACGTGGTGGGCCCCATCTGCGAGACGGGCGACACCTTCGCCCGCCAGCGGGAGCTGCCGCCGGTGGGCCAGGGCGAACTGGTGGCTTTCATGACCGCCGGGGCCTACGGCGCCGCCATGTCGTCCACCTACAACTCCCGCCCGCTGGTGGCGGAGGTGCTGGTGGATGAAGGCCAGTGGGCGGTCATCCGCCGCCGCCAGACGTTCGAGGAAATGCTGGCCCTGGACGTGGCGCCCCAATGGCGCCACGTTTAAGGCGCAGGGCATAGGGCCCACACCAGAGGGCACGGGGCAGCCGAAAGGGCACCGACGGCATGGCTGAAAGGGCACTCACCTCCCGCAAGGACGGTCGACGGGCATCCGATGCCGCCGCGCCCGCGGGCATCGTCGTGCCGTTTTCCCGCCTGTCGGGCGGTCCCCTGGTCCCGCCGCCGCTGAAACCCTGGCGCCGCTCCTTGCGCGCCGCCTGGCTGTCGCTGGCGGCTGAGCGGGTGGGCCTGCGGCTGTGGCCCCTGCCCGGCCTGCTGATGCTGGGCCTGGCGCTGGCCTGGTCCGGCGCCCTGCCCCACCTGCCGCCCTGGGCCCATGGCCTGGCGCTGGCCGCCTTCGCCGCCGCCGTCATCGCCCTGCTGGTCCGCCGTTTGCGCGGCCTGCGCCTGCCCGACCGCGACGCCGTGTTCCGCCGGCTGGAGCGGGACAACAACCTGCGCCACCGTCCCTTCGACCTGCTGATCGACACCCCCGTCGCCCAGGCGAAGGGCGAGCAAGGCGGCCCCGCCGCCACCCTGTGGGCCGCCGCGCAGGACCGCGCGCGCAGCACGCTGGCGGGGGTGCGCGCCGGCTGGCCCGTCCTGGATCTGCCCAGCCGCGACCCCTGGGCCTTGCGGCATGTCGCCGTGCTGCTGCTGGCGATCGCGGCCGTCATGGCCTGGGGTGACTGGCGCCCCCGCCTGATCGAGGCGCTGGATCCGGGATTCGAGGCGCCGCCCGCCGGTGCCGAGGCCGACCTGGATGTCTGGATCACCCCGCCGGAATCGACCGGCCTGCCGCCTCAGTTCCTGACCCGCCGAGGCAAGGCCCCCCAGGGCGACGGCGCGGTTGACTCCCGGGGCGACGCCAAGGGCGCGATTTCCGTGCCGGCGGGCGCCACCGTCACCGCGCGTCTGGGACCCCACCACCGTGCCCCCACGCTGTCGCTGGATGAGGACGCCGTGGCGTTGGACACGGCCGCGACCGGCGGCTTCCAGGCCAGCCGCCCCGTGACCAAGGGACAGCGCATCACCATCGCCGACCGGGGCCGCACCCTGGGCAGCTGGCCCATCCGCATCGTCGCCGACGACCCGCCGGCCATCGCCTTCCGCGAAAAGCCCAGCGCCACCGAGCGCTACGCCCTGCGCCTGGATTACACCGCCGCCGACGACTACGGCATCGCCAGCGTGACCGCCACCGTGACCCCGACCACGCGGGCGGAAGGCGCGACGGTGGAACCCCTGGTTCTAACCCTGCCCGTGCCGGCACGGCCCAGCCGCGAGGCGTCCAGCGCCGGCACGCCGGTGGTGGCCAACGCCAGCGGCTATTTCGACCTGACGGCCAGCCCCTGGGCCGGGCAGCCCGTGACCATCCAGCTGACGGCCACCGACACCGCCGGCCAGACGGCCACCAGCGACACCCAGACCACCACCCTGCCGGAGCGGGTGTTCAACAACCCCACGGCCAAGGCCGTCATCGCCCAGCGCCGCGCCTTGCTGGACAAGGGGGAGGAAGCGCGCAAGCCCGCCGTCTCCGCCCTGCTGAACCTGGCGGGTGAACTGGACGGCTATGCCGGCGATCCCACCGTGTTCATGGCGCTGTACGCCGCCGCCCGGCACCTGGGCCTGAACGATGACGCGAAATCGCTAAGCGACGTCGCCGACCTGTTGTGGGACACGGCGCTGAAGATCGAGGACGGCAGCCTGGCCTCAGCGGAGACGGAGCTGCGCGACGCCCGCCAGCGCCTGGCCGACGCCCTGGACCGCAACGCGCCGGAAGCGGAAATCCGCCGCGACCTGGACGCGCTGAAGTCGGCGCTGAACCGCTACATGCAGGCTCTGGCGGAAAAGAGCGACCAGCAGCAGGGCCAGAACGGCGCCCCGCCGCCGGACGACCAGAACGGCCAGACCATCGACATGGGCCAGATGATGGAACAGCTGGAGCAGATGGCCCAGACGGGCGCCCGCGACGCCGCGCGCAAGATGCTGGACCAGATGCAGGACCTGATGGAAAGCGTCCAGACCGGCCCGCAGAAGCCGCCGACGGAAGCCGAGCAGCAGCAGATGCGCCAGAACCTGCAGATGCTGGAAAAGCTGCAGGACCTGACCAGGCGCCAGCGCGAGCTGATGGACCAGACCTTCCGCCAGGGCGACCGGGGCGAAGCTGAGGACAGCCCGCCGCAACCCGGCACCCGGGGCGACGGTCCCAACCGCTCCACCCCCAACCGCCAGGGCGCCGCCCCCCGCCAGCCTCAGCGCGACCCGTCCGCCGAAGCCACGGCCCGCGACCTGGCCAAGCAGCAGGACGCCCTGCGCCGCGAGTTGCAGGCCCTGATGCAGCAGCAGGGGGCGCAGGCCGGCCCGCAATCCGATGAAGGCCAGGACCAGCAGGGGGACGCCCAGCAGGGCCAGGACCAGCCTGGCGGGCAGGAGAATGGCAACGGCGGCGGCCAGGGCCCCGGCCAGGCGCCCTCCCCCCTGGACAAGGCGGACCGCGCCATGGGCCAGGCCGGCCGCGCCCTGTCGGAAGGATCGCCCGAGGACGCGGTGGAGGCCCAGGGCCGGGCGTTGGAGGCCCTGCAGGACGGGCTGAAGGGCATGGCGCAGCAGATGGCCCGCCAGATGGGCCGTGGCACCCGCGTGGCCCCCCGCAACGCCACCAACGGCCGGGGCCAGAACACCGACCCGCTGGGCCGCCAGATGACGGGCCAGGGCGCCACCAGCACCGACAGCGTCAAGATCCCCGACCATGGCGACCTGCAGCGCGCCCGGGAGATCCTGGAAGAACTGCGCCGCCGCGCCAGCGAGGCCGGCCGGCCCAAGGAAGAGCTGGACTACATCGACCGCCTGCTGAAGCGGTTCTGAGGCCACCCTCAGTTCGGCAGCACGAATTCCGGGCGGATCTGCGCCGCCTGGCCGCCCTTTTCCACGATGTTGCCGTGGTAGACGGTCTTCTCGCCGGGGAACAGGCGGCGGGCCTTGGGCTGCATGCGCCAGCGCTGGAAAGGTTTGCCGTCGGCGCCCAAGGCGGAAGCCATGAGGTCGGGCACGTCGCGCTGGCGGTCGGACTTGTTCTGCACGGTGATGTCGACGAACAGCATGGACGTGCCTTCGACGTCGCGGAATTCCGTCTTGCTGTCCACCATCTCCAGCCCCGTGCCGGGCGGTTCCACGCCGAAGCCGAAGGCGTCGTAGAGACGGGCGGCGGCGGGCCAGGCAGTGACCACGGCGTCGCGTTCCACCGCCAGGCCGGTGATGCCGCCGGCGATGAGCACGGCCAGGACACCCCAGCGCACGGCCGCGAACAGGCGGCGGGGCTTCTCCTCCGGTTCCGGGATCGCCATGGGCGAGGGCTGGCGCAGGCGGCCCAGCGACAGGGGCGCCGGGGCCGGCGTCTCATCTGCCGCCATGGTCAGGACGTCGTAGGCCGTCTCCCGCTCCATGGCCGCGGCCAGGTCGGCGAAGGAGGACGAGGACGGGGCGGACGACATCCAGTCGTCACCATCGTCCGCCGGCGGGGCGGCCACCGCCGGGCGGCCGGCCGTTTCCGGCACCTGATGCCAGACGGAACCGCAGGCGCTGCACCGCACGCGCCGACCCCGCCCCAGCAAGGCGTCGTCGACCCGGAAGCGCGTGGCGCAGGACGGGCAGGTTGTTATCATGGGAGGCAGGGCCAGGCCGAAATCCTTAAGAGGCGCCTTAGACTTAAACGAAAAGGTCGGGGATGCGCAAGGTGGGCCCCGGCCCTGGCCCCGACGGCGAAACGGCCTATCCCGTTCTGGCAGGCGGCCCTGATGCCGCAGCCGTGATGCCGCCGGCCGACGCGCTGGACGCCCGCCACCCCGCCGTGCCATCACTAGGACCGATACCGTTCCCCTGGCCCGTTCCCTTGGAGAGGCAGTCCCCATGAGCCGGCGCGGCCCCGCCGTCCTGTCCCTACGCCGCGATGCCACGGGCCGCTTCCTGCCCTGGCTGATCGCCCTGATGGTCTTCCTGTCCACCCTGGCGGTGGCGGCGGCGCAGCTGCTGTCCGGCTGGGCGCAGCGCTGGGACAGCGGCCTGGACGGCAGCCTGACCATCCAGGTCAGCCCGGTCGGGGACGTGAAGAAGGGCGACGGCACCACCGCCCCCCTGGATGAGCGGGTGCAGATGGTGCTGCACGCGCTGGGCGGGGTGCCCGGCATCATCAACGCCCGCCCCGTGCCTATGGCCGACGCCGCCCGCCTGGTGGAGCCCTGGCTGGGTGATGGCGCCCTGCTGCAGGATCTGCCCCTGCCCGCCCTCATCGACGTCACCGCCGGCCCGGCCGTGGACGTCGCGGCGCTGCGCCAACGCCTGGCGGCCGCCGTGCCCGGCACGTCGGTGGAGGAGCCGGGCGTGTGGCTGCGCGACCTGCGCCGCCTGGCGCGGCTGGTGGAGGCCGTGGCCCTGGTCATCGTGGCCCTGATCGGCGGGGCCGCCGTGGCCGTGGTGGTGTTCGCCGCCAAGGCCGGCCTGGCCATGCACCAGGACGAGGTCGACCTGCTGCACGTCATGGGCGCCACCGACAGCCATGTGGCCAGCCAATTCCAGCGCCACATCCTGCGCCTGTCGCTGACCGGCGGCGTGGGCGGCACGGCCGTGGCGCTGGTCACCCTGGCCGCGCTGTCGCTGCTGTCCCGCACGGTGGAGGGCACGCTGCTGCCGCCGCTGACCCTCGCCCCCCTGCAATGGCTGGTACTGACCGCCGTGCCGGTGGTGGCCGGCGCCCTGGCCGCCATCAGCGCGCGGCTGACCGTGCTGCGCGCGCTGGAGCGGCTGCCGTGACCTTGCCCGGGGCGCCCCTCGGGACGCGTCCGCCGCAGGCGGAACCGTCCCCCCTGGCGGGATCCGGCGCCCGGCTTTGGGGGCGCCTGCGCCGCCTGACCAGCGTGGGCGCCGCCCTGGGCGCGCTGTGGCTGGCGGGCCTGCTGACCTTCGCCGCCCACATCCCCCGCGCCCCGGAGGAAGAGACAGCGGCCACTGACGCCATCGTCGTGCTGACCGGGGGCAGCGAGCGGCTGGAGGCCGGATTCGACCTGCTGGCCGCCGGCCGGGCCCGGAAGCTGTTCATCTCCGGCGTCTATCGCGGGGTGGACGTGCGGGCCCTGCTGCGCATGTCGCAGGCGACGCCGGCCGCCCTGGAATGCTGCGTGGTGCTGGGCTACAGCGCCGACGACACGGTGGGCAACGCGGCGGAAACGGCGCGGTGGATGCAGGCGGAGGGTTTCCATTCCCTGCGCCTGGTCACCGCCAACTATCACATGCCGCGCAGCCTGGTGGAGTTCCGCCACGCCCTGCCCGACGCCCGCATCGTGCCCCACGCGGTGCAGCCGCCCAACGTGCGCCTGGACGGCTGGTGGCACTGGCGCGGCACCGCCGGCCTGATCGTCAGCGAATACGACAAGTACCTGGTGGCCTTCCTGCGCCACGCCCTTGGCCTCTGACCACCTCTGACCGCCTCCGGACCCCCTTCGACGCTTGGGGGGGAGTGGACAGGCCGCGCCGCAGGCACTATCCCTGCACCCATCAACCCTGGTCACGGCGGTTACGGGCGATGCTGGTTCTGCGATCCCTGCTCTTCAACATCGTCTTCTACATCTGGACGATGCTCTGGTGCTTCGGCCTGCTGTGGACCCTGGTGGTGCCCCATCGCACCATGATCTGGGCCATCCGCGGCTACATGCGCACCCTGAACTTCTGGGAACGCACCATCATCGGCCTGAAGTACGAGGTGCGCGGGCTGGAGCACCTGCCCAAGTCCGGCGCCTTCCTGGTGGGTGCCAAGCATCAGTCGATGTGGGAGACGATGAAGCTGCACCTGCTGATGGACGATCCCGCCATCGTCCTGAAGAAGGAGCTGACCTACATCCCCATCTGGGGCTGGTACGCCGCCAAGGCGCGCATGATCGCCGTGGACCGGGGCAAGCGCGGCGCCGCCATCCAGTCGCTGCTGCGCGGTGCCCGGGAGCGTGTGGCCGAGGGCCGGCCCATCGTGATCTTCCCCCAGGGCACCCGCACCGCCGTGGGTGCCTGGCGGCCCTACAAGATCGGCATCGCCCTGCTGTATGAGGCGCTGGACGTGCCGCTGGTGCCCATGGCGCTGAACTCCGGCCTGTTCTGGCCGCGCCACAAGTTCCTACGCCGCCCCGGCACCATCGTCATCGAGTTCCTGCCCCCCATCCCCCCTGGCCTGTCCAAGGACCAGGCGCTGGCCCACCTGGAGGCGGTGCTGGAGCCCGCGACCGATCGGCTGGTCATGGCCGCCGGCGGCCCGGCGACGGAGCGCCCGCCCAACGCCCCGCCCCTGGTCGAGGTGGCCGCCGCCGGCTGAGCGGGCCTTTCAGCCTACGCTGGGGGCGCGATTGACCGCCCCCCTCCACCGGCCTACCCTTCACCGGAGCAATCATCCGGGACCGGAGGGTGCGCATGGTCGGGCGTGAAGGGCAGGCGGCGGCAGTTCCCGGGGCGGACCCCCCCATCGAGACGCGTCCCGACTGGCCGGCCATCTCGTCCCAGGTCTGGGACATGAAGTACCGGTTCAAGCAGCCGGACGGCGCCCCCATCGACCAGACCGTGGACGACAGCTGGCGCCGCGTGGCCAAGGCCCTGGCGGAAGCGGAGCGCGACCCCGCGCTGTGGGAGCCCCAGTTTTACGAGGCGCTGAAGGACTTCGCCTTCCTGCCGGCCGGCCGCATCCTGGCCGGGGCCGGCACGGGGCGCACCGTCACCCTGTTCAACTGCTTCGTCATGGGCACGGTGCCCGACGACATGGGCGGCATCTTCGCCGGGCTGCGCGAGGCGGCGCTGACCCTGCAGCAGGGGGGTGGCATCGGCTACGACTTCTCCACCCTGCGGCCTCGGGGGGCGCCGGTGGCGGGCGTGGGGGCGGACGCCTCCGGCCCCATCTCGTTCATGGACGTTTGGGACGCCATGTGCCGCACCATCATGAGCGCCGGCAACCGCCGGGGCGCCATGATGGCCACCCTGCGCTGCGACCACCCGGATATCGAGTCCTTCATCGACGCCAAGCGCGACCCCGGCCGGTTGCGCATGTTCAACTTGTCGGTCCTGGTGACCGACCCCTTCATCACGGCGGTGCGCGAGGACGGCCCCTGGGATCTGGTGTTCGAGGGCAAGGTGTGGCGCACCGTGCGGGCGCGCGAGCTGTGGGACCGCATCATGCGGGCCACCTACGACTATGCCGAGCCCGGCGTCATCTTCATCGACCGCATCAACGCCCAGAACAACCTGGGTGGGGTGGAGGTCATCAGCGCCACCAACCCCTGCGGGGAGCAGCCGCTGCCGCCCTACGGCGCCTGCCTGCTGGGTTCCGTCAACCTGGCGGCCCTGGTGGTGGACGGCTTCACCCCCGACGCGCGGCTGGACCTGGACCGCCTGGCCCGCCTGGTGCCGGTGGCGGTGCGCATGCTGGACAACGCCATCGACGTCTCGCGCTTCCCCCTGCCGGCCCAACGGCAGGAGGCGCAGGCCAAGCGCCGCGTCGGCCTGGGCGTGACCGGGCTGGCCGATGCCCTGATCCTGTGCGGCGTGCGTTACGGCACCCAGAAGGCGGTGGATTTGACGCGGCAGTGGCTGGGCGCCGTGCGCCGCCACGCCTACCGCGCCAGCGCCGGCCTGGCGGCGGAGAAGGGCGCCTTCCCCCTTTATGACCGGGAGCGATACCTGGCCCGGCCCATGATCCAGGGCCTGGACGACGTGACCCGCGCGGCGGTGGAGCGCCACGGCGTGCGCAACGCCCTGCTGACCTCCATCGCGCCCACGGGGACCATCTCGCTGCTGGCGGGCAACGTGTCCTCGGGCATCGAGCCGGTGTTCACCTGGGAATACGACCGCGCCGTCCTGCAGCCCGACGGCAGCCGCAAGGTCGAGCGGGTGGCGGACTACGCCTATCACCGCTTCCGCCGGACCTTCGGCCCCGACGCGCCCCTGCCCGACAGCTTCGTCGACGCGGGCACCCTGCCCCCCGCCGCCCATCTGGTGATGCAGGCGGCGGCGCAGGGCGAGGTCGACAGTTCCATCTCCAAGACCATCAACTGCCCGGCGGACATTGACTTCGAGACGTTCAAGGACGTCTACCTGCAAGCCTACGACCTGGGCTGCAAGGGCTGCACCACCTACCGCCCCAACGCCATCACCGGGTCGGTGCTGTCCGCACCCGCCGCCCCACCGGCGCCCGACACTTCGCCCCCTCCTGCCCAAACACCAGCCACCGGCGGTGCCGTGCCCCTGGACCGGCCGGAGACGCTGGTGGGGGCGACCTACAAGGTGCGCTGGCCGGGCAGCGACCACGCCCTCTACATCACCATCAACGACATCGTGATCGAGGAGCGGCGACGGCCGTTCGAGGTCTTCATCAACTCCAAGAACATGGAGCACTACGCCTGGACGGTGGCGCTGACCCGCATGATCTCCGCCGTGTTTCGGCGGGGCGGGGACGTCGCCTTCGTGGTGGAGGAGCTGAAGGCCGTGTTCGACCCGCGCGGCGGGCAATGGATGAAAGGCCGCTACGTCCCCTCCCTGCTGGCCGCCATCGGCGAGGTCATCGAGCGGCACATGCTGGAGACCGGATTCCTGATGCGCGCCAGCGGCCTGCCGGCCGTGCATGAGGATGCCGCCGGCACGCCGGCCCAGGCGGAAACGGGCGCCGAAAACCGGCCCCCCCGGCCCAATGCCCCCGCTGCGGCCAGGCCAGCCTGGTGCATCAGGAGGGGTGCGACACCTGCCTGTCCTGCGGCTACTCCCGCTGCGGCTGATCCCCCTGGTCCCTGGCGCGCGCCGGCCATTGATCGAAAGAGATAGAGGCCCGGTTCTCCCGTGCCGTCGGCGCGTCGCGCCCGCGCCCCGGCCTTTGCCGGAAGGCATAGGCCGCACCCGGGGTGGCACGGCGCCCGGCCACCACGCCCCGCTGCGAGGCAGTGGGGCGCTCAACCAGAGGGCGTGCGACACATCGCCCGACCCCAAGGTTTCCGCCAACCTGGGCAAGGCCTTGGGGCGGCCGGCCGCCTTCCCGCCGCCTGTTAACATGGGACGGCCCAGACCATTCCAATACCAGGGGTCCAATGTTAACAGAAGCGGAAGCTAGGCCGTGCGCCTATTCCCTCCGCCAGGGTGACGAAGGGCCTATTGGCGGGGCCGGCTATCCCCCGAATAAGCCCGGTCGATGACGGCCGATTATATCAAATTAGAGAAATTAGACCCTTTGGTGGTGGTAATAGCCGCCTAGGACCTGGGCCAGCCTAAGGCAAGCTTGGGTTATGCCCTGTGGGTGATCGACTTTTTCCCGCGATATTTCAGTGCTCCGATCGGTCATTACTGTCTCACCGATCCCGCAAATCCACGTGGGGTGCCGACCCGGAGGAATAGGCCACCGGGGCGCCCCATCCGGGACCGACACTGACGGAAGCCTTGGCGCAACGCCGGGTGCCCCGACAGAGGTCGATGCCGGGACTGCCAAGATGGAGGGGAGCATGGCGCACATCGACGATCCTCAGACCCAGAAGGCCAACCTGTCCTTCATCAAGGCGTCCATGAAGGCGCCGTTGCTGAGCCGGGACCATGAGTTCGAGCTGGCCCGCCGCTGGCAGCAGAACCGGGACGAAAAGGCGCTGCACGCCCTGGTTTCGTCCCACACCCGCCTGGTCGTGGCCGTCGCCAGCCGCTTCCGCAATTACGGCCTGCCGCTGGGCGACCTGGTGCAGGAGGGCAACCTGGGCCTGATGCAGGCGGCCAGCCGCTTCGAGCCGGAGCGGGAGGTGCGCTTCTCCACCTACGCCGCCTGGTGGATCCGCTCCACCATCCAGGAATTCGTGCTGCGCAACTGGTCCATCGTGCGCACCGGCACCACGGCAGGGCAGAAGTCGCTGTTCTTCAACCTGCGCCGCCTGCGCGCCCGCATCGACAACAACCCCTCCGCCACCTCGCTGACCGCCGAGGGCCGCCGCAGCGTGGCCGAGGAGCTGGACGTGAGCGAGCATGAGGTGGAGACCATGGAAATCCGCCTGACCGCCACCGACCAGTCGCTGAACCACCCGTTGAGCGAGGATGGCGGCGAGTGGCAGGATTTCCTGGCGGACGACGGCCCCTCGCCCGAACAGATCGTCATCGGGCTGAAGGACAGCCGCAGCCGCACCGCCTGGCTGAGCGAGGCCATGGACACCCTGTCGCCCCGCGAGCGCACCATCATCGCCGCCCGCCGCCTGCGCGAGGACGGCGCGACGCTGGAGGAGCTGGGCCACACCCTGGGCGTCAGCAAGGAGCGCGTGCGCCAACTGGAGCACCGCGCCATGGGCAAGCTACGCCAGAGCATCATGCGCCACGTGGGCCGGCCGGAAGAGCTGTTCGTGGAGGCTTGATCCGGGCCCTCAAACACCGGGCAGCCACATCCGTGGCCTCGGCTCATCCTGGCCTTTCAGTCCACTGCGTTCCCCGAAAGGCTCCGGCGCCCGCGGTCGCGGGCTAGTCGCTCCGCTCCGAAACAGGTAACGGCCGGGCCCTGGATGCCCGGCCGTTTTATTTGAAGTCTCAGATTTCCCTCAGCGCCTGCACCAGCCTGGCCATGTCGTCCGGTGTGGTACTGAAGCCGGGGGTCACGCGCAGGCAGGCGCCGGTGCCGAGGCCGGTGCGCACCACGGTGAACAGACCGTGCCTCTCCAGCAGGCGGGCGGCCAGGGCGGTGTTGGCCGCCGGCGTCGTCTGACCCTTCACCCGGAAGCTGGTCATGCCGGCGCACAGGCGCGGGTCGTCGGGGGTCAGCACCTCGATGTTGGCCAAGTCGCGTGCCGGCAGGGCCCACAGGTCGCGCAGGTGGCGCAGGCGGGCGCCGACGACGGGGGTGCCCAGGGCCTGGTGGAAGTCCAGCGCGTCGATGGCCGCCATCTGCACGGCGAAATTGGCCATGCCGGTGTGCACCCGGCCCAGGATAGGGTCGCGCTCCGACGGTTCCTCGCCCATGAAGGGCTCGATGTCGGCGATGCGGTCCTTGGCGATGTAGAGGGCGCCGACGCCCAGCGGGGCGCCGATCCATTTGTGCAGATTGAAGACGGCGAAATCGACGCCGTCGCCGTGCACGTCCACGGGGCCCTGGCCCCAGGCCTGGGCGCTGTCCACCACCACGTCCACGCCGCGCCGGCGGGCCATGGCCACGATCTCGCGCACCGGCTGGCGCAGGCCGTCGCGGTGGCTGAGATGGGTCAGCAGCATCAGGCGCACGGTGGGATGGGCCGCCAGCGCCTGGTCATAGGCGTCGATCAGGCCCTGGTGCGTCGCCGGATACGGCAGATCGATGCTGATGACCGTGACGCCCCGCCGCCGTTCCAGCCAAGAGGCCGCCATGCGGGCGCTGTCATAGTCATGGTCGCTCATCAGCACGGCGTCGCCGGGCTTGAGCCGGGCATAGCCGCCGATGACCGCCTGCAGCGACTCGGTGGCGTTGCGGGTGATGACGATCTCGGCCGGGTCGGCATGGACCATGGCGGCGATGCGCTGGCGCAGCGCCTGGTAATAGCCCACGAAATCCCGGCGCACGAAGGTGGCGCCTTCCTGGTTCACCTTGGCGGTGTAGCGCTCATACGCCGCCTGGATGGCCAGCGGCATCTGGCCGAAGGCGCCGTATTCCAGGTTGATGACGCCGGTCTGCAGCCGGGCGGGATAGGCGGCCGCGACGGCGGCCCAGCCGGTCTCGTCATCCGCCGCCGGCGGGGCGGCGCCGGGGGCCAGGGGGCTGGGCAAGGGGCCTGGCAAAGGGCCGGACTGGGCGGACACCGGCACGGCGGAACCGCTGAGCAAGCCGCCGGCGCCACCGGCCAGGGCCGCCTGAAGCAAGGTACGTCGACGCATAAGGACCACTCCCTGGGTGCCGCCCCGGATGGGAGGTCGGGACGGCACCCCCTGCAGACATCAAACAGCGGCTTGAAGGTGACAAATCAGAAGGCGGCGTTGAAGCGCACGTAGTAGCGGCCGCCATAGGTGTCATAGGGGGCGTTGCGCGAATATTCGATGCCGCGGCTGGCCTGGTAGATGGCCTTGGCCGGATAGGTGTCGAAGATGTTCTCGCCCGCCACCTTGACCGCCAGGTTGTCGGTGATGTGATAGGTCACCGACAGGTCGACGAAGGTGATGCCGTCGAAGGTCTGGAAGATGTCGCCGGTGGAATTGCCGCTGCTGTCCGTCCAGCCGCCGTAGTAGCGGACGCGCACCTGGTAATCGAAGGGGTTGTCGCTGTAGGTCAGGCTGCCGGTGATGTTGTTCTTGGGCAGGCCCTGTTCATACAGCACCTTCTGCGTGGGGTTGGCGTTCAGGCTGCCGCCCGTCACCATGGTCAGGTTGTGGTTGTAGGCCAGCTTCATGTCGATGCGGGCGGTGTCGAACACCGGCTGGGTATAGTCCAGCACCACGTCCAGGCCTTGGGTGCGGGTGTTGAAGTCGTTGGTGAACCAATAGACCGAGGTGAAGTTGTCCGCCCCCGGCACGCCCTGGGCCACCAGCTGCGCCTTCTGCGCCGCGGTCAGGTTGATGGTGGGCGAGCTGGAGAAGCGGTTGTCGACATCCACCTGGTAGGCGTCGACCGAGCCCGACAGGCCGATGTCGGTGCGCCACACGCCCCCCACGCTGTAGTTCCGCGACGTCTCGGGCCGCAGCGGCTGGGCGCCCAGCGCCACAGCCAGCGGGTTGTCCGGCGACAGGCGGCCGCTGGTGAAAAGCTGCAGGGTCTTGGTGTCCAGCCCCTGTGAGGTGCTGAGCGAGTTGATCTGCCCCGGCGTGGGCGCGCGGAAGCCCGTGGAGTAGGAGGCGCGCAGGGCCAGGTCCGGCGTGATCTCATACCGGGTGGAGGCCTTGTAGGTCATCTTGTCGCCGAAGCCGGAATAGGTCTCGTACCGGCCGGCGGCGCCCACGGTCCAGTCCGGGGTCAGCTTCGCTTCCATGTCGAGGTAGCCGGCATAGCTGGTCTGGTACCAGGACCCGGCCTGCAGGTTGCTGAAGCCGGGAAAACCGTTGGCGCCCGAGGCCAGGCCGGCGGCGGCACCCGGCCCCACCTGGTAGGAGGCCGTGTCGCCCGCCTCCACCGTGTAGATCTCCAGCCGGCGCTCGGCGCCGAAGGCGATGTTCAGCGGCTCATCCAGGCCAGCGTCCAGGCGATAGACACCATCGGCGTTCAGGTTGAACTCATCCTGCCGCTGGGTACCCAGGTTGAAGTTGTAGGGGCTGGTCGGCCCCAGGGACGCGTTGATGGAATTGTTCAGGAAAAACCGGCTCTCGTTCTCGCCATAGGTGCCGCTCAGGTCCCAATCCAGGTCGCCGCCAACATGACCCCGGGCGCCCCAGGCGGCCTGGTAGTCGGTGTACTTGATGCCTTCCTTGGGCGTGAAGCCGTTGGGGTAGACGCTGCGCAGGTCCCAGCCGGGGAAGACCTTGGGCGCAAGGCCGTAGACGCTGGCGTTGCTCTTGGGGTCGGGGATACGCCAGTTGATGTCGTTCATGCCCTCGCCGGTGGAGATGGTCATGAAGCCATAGAGCTCCACGGCGCCCACGGGCAGCAGACCGTCCACGGCGTAATGGTAGCTGGTCTCGTCCGGCCGACCCCAGCGCTGCACCGGGTTGGCGATGGTCAGCTGCGGGTTGGCGGCCTGGAAGGCCTTGGCGTCGTCGCGCTGATGGGTGCGCGAGGTCAGCGTGCCGTCCGACCATTCGGCCGTGGCCATGAGGTGGCCGCCATCGCCGATCTCGGTGGCGCCCCGCAGGCCGCCGTTCCAGGTGGTGCCGTCACCGGCGTAGTACTGCGAGCCCTGCATGTAGCCGTAGACGCCGGGCCGGTCGTCCAGCTGGATGTTGATGACGCCGGCGATGGCATCGGAGCCGTACTGGGCCGAGGCGCCGTCGCGCAGCACCTCGACCCGGCCGATGGCGAAGTCCGGGATCTGCGCCAGGTCGGGGCCCTGGGCGCCCCGGGTGCCCAGGTAGGCGGTGCGGTGGAAGCGCTTGCCGTTGATCAGCACCAGGGTCTGGTCGGGCGACAGGCCGCGCAAATGGGCCGGGCGGATGAACTGCCCGCCGTCGGAACTGGGCAGCTTCTGCACGTTGAAGCCGGGAATGACCTGGGTCAGGTTCTCCAGCAACTGGTTGGAGGCGCCGTCCTGCAGATCCTTGGCCGACAGCACGTCGACCGGGGTCATGGTGGTGAACTGGGTGCGGCCGCGGTCGCGGGTGCCGGTCACCACCACCTCATCCAGGCTGCCACCGGCGGCATCGGCCACCTGCACCTCGGCCGGCGCGGGCGCCGCCTGGGCCTTGCGCGGCGGGGCACCGGTGGAAACCGGCGTGGGCGCCAGCTTCAGCACCACGGTGTGGCCATCGTCCGACGCCACCACCAGGGGCGTGCCCTTCAGCAGGCGCGCCAGGGCCTGGTGCCGGTCCAGGTCCCCCTGCAGCGCCGCCGTGGAGATGCCGTCCAGCTGGTCGGTGGGCGCCAGGATCTGGATGCCCGCCTGCTGGGCGAACAGCGGGATGGAGCGAACGGCCGGCTGGGCCGCCAGGTCGAAGTGCGCGCTCTGCGCCCAGGCCGGAACCGCCCACCCCATCAACGCCGTACTGCACAGAGCAAAGAAACTGCCATATTTCTTAATCATGACGATCATTCCCCAACAATGGTTGGCGATTTGGCCGGTCGTTGCCGCCTATCGCACTCGTTTCCGCGTTCATACTGGGGAGAGAGCAGTCGGATTATCTTTCCGCCACTGCGTCATTTAAGTTTAACAGGCCACCTTGAGCTGCCGCGAACTGGCCACGGCCAACTCAATCATAAAGAACTATGGAATCACCCTCTTCCCGATACTTGGCGCTGAAGCCGACGGCCACGGCCCGGGCGAAGCCGGCCAGATCGGTGGCCTGGAACAGGCCGGAAATGTGGCGCTGCGCCAGCCGATCGCTGGCCAGGACGATGCGCCGGTGGGAATAGCGGGCGAACTGCGCCGCCGCCTGGGCCAGCGTCTCGCCTTCGAAGGCCAGGCGCCCTTCCCGCCACATCAGGGCGCGATCAAGGGCGCCGGGGGCCACCGCCTCGAAACTGACCAGGCTGCCGTGGCCGGCGCCGCCGGGACGCACGCTGACCTCCTGCCCGCCGCTCACCAGCACGGCGTCCCGCGCCCCCAGGCGCAGGGTCCAGTCGCGGCCGGTGACGCGGTCCAGCGTTTCCGCCAGGGGCGAGGGCGCGCCCTCCACCGCCACCCTGCCCGACAGCACGGCCACGGTCATGACGCCATCGCCGTTCAGGCGGGCGCAGCAGGCGCCGCCCGTGGTGGACAGCTGGGCCAGCGGGCTGCGCACGACGAAGGGACGGTCGGAAACGGCGGCCACATCGAAGAACGCCTCGCCCCGATCCAGGTACAGCAGCCGCCGCCCGGCCGCATAGGCCAGGGTGACGGAGGTGTCGGTGTTCAGCGTCAGGGTGGAGCCGTCGTCCAGCGGAATGTGCCGCACCTCGCCCACGGCGGAGCTGTAGGTCTGCCGGGCCGCCGGCTGGCGCATCCCGGCCCCCAGCGCCGCCAGGCCGGCCACGCTGGCCGCCGCCGCCAGCAGGCGACGGCGGCTGGGCAGGGGCGCGCTGTCGCGGGGGGCGACAGCCTGCTCGATGGAGGCGGTTGTCCCGTCCTGCCGGCTCAGCAATAGGGCGCGGGCGCGGGCCAGCGCGCCCAGGTGGCGGGGGTCGGCGGCCAGCCAGGCGTCCAGCTCCCCCCGTTCGTCGGCGGTCAGGGCGCGCGCGTCCATCCGCGCCACCCAGGCGGCGGCGGCCAGGTCGATCGCCCCGGCGGCTTGTCGTGCGCTCACGCTCATCGGGTCCCTTGCCAACCGATCACCGCTCCCCCCGGCCGAAGCGCTCCGCCAGCAGCTTCAGCCCCCGGGTGATGTGTTTTTCCACGGTGTTCTCCGACAGGCGCATCCGCCGCGCGATCTCCTGCTGCGGCAGGCCCTCCACCCGGCGCATGACGAAGGCGCGGCGGGTCTGGCGCGGCAGATCGGCGATGGCGTCCTGGATCAGACGCAGTTCCTGGCGCGCCGACGTCACCTCTTCCGGCGAGGGGGCATCCACCACCGCCTCCAGCGTCGACAGGTCGGCCACGGCGGCGATGGGCACCACGCGTGATTGCCGCACCAGGCGCAGCACGACCGAATAGGCGGTCTGGAAGGCATAGGCGCGCGGGTTCTCGATCCCGGCGACACAGGCCTTGGCCACCAGGATGGCGTAGGTTTCCTGCACCACGTCATCGGCATCGAAGCCCAGGAAGGACTTCGACCGCAGCCAGGCCCTGAGCCCGTGCTCATGCGGCAGGATGTGGGCGGCCAGCCACCGCGCCCTCTCGTCACTGAACGGGGCGTCCCTGAACGGGGCATCGCCAAGGGGCGCGGGTTGCGGCCCGTCCTGCGGGCGGGCGATCGCGTCGTGTCGATCCTGCACGGGGGCGTCATCCACTGGAGGTGCATCCCTCAACGGCCGCCTCGGGGTGGGGCGGCGCCGGGATACTAGGGGGTGGATGCGCCGGCGGGGGACTTTCCCCCACCCGTCATAAAAATTTTACACCCGCGGCAGGAGGCGTCGCGTGGTGCCGCTCAGCCCACGACCGCAGGTGCCCGGCGTTTGACGGGGGCGTTTATGATCAACGGCCCGCGGGCAGCTCGGGGCAGACCGGTTCCAGGCCCGGTTCGCCGATGGTCTGGCCCGTGGGGCCCACCGGGTCCCGGGGACCGTGCACGCCGTCGGCCAGCTGCCACACCCGCACCTGCCCGGTGCGGCCGCGCAGGCTGAACTCACCCACGTCGGTCATGGGCACGCCGCAGTCGGCGGCGGCGTCCACCGTGTCGGCGCTGGCCAGCACGATGCAGGCCGCGGCCGGGTCGGCCAGGTCGGCGCCCAGCGCCTCCAGCCGGGCGGCGGCGTTCACCGTGTCGCCCACGATGGTGTAGTTGATACGGCTGCTGGTGCCGATGTTGCCCACGACCACCGGGCCGGAATGGATCCCGACGCGCAGGCGGATGGCGGGCCGGCCCTGGGCCACCGCCTCGTCATAGCTCTGGCGGATACAGCGGTTGATGGCGGCGGCGGCGCGCAAGGCGCGGGCGGCATGGTCCGCCTGTTCATCCGGGGCGCCCCAGAAGGCCATCACGGCGTCGCCGATGAACTTGTCCACCGTGCCGCCTTCCGCCTCGATGCAGGCGGACAGCAGCGTGAAATGCTCGTTCAGCAGCGATGCGGTCTGCGCCGGGGTCATGTTCTGGGCCAGGGTGCTGAAGCCCTTGATGTCGGTGAACATGACGGTGACGTCGCGCTCCTCCGACAAGATCGAGCCGGCATGGTCGCCGCGGCGGATGAGGCGCAGCACCAGGGCCTTGGGCACGTAGGACTCGAACCAGCGCAGGCCGGTCAGCATGGTGTTGAAGGCGGCGGCCGCGTCCGACAGTTCGCGCAGGCGGCTGTCGGGCAGGTAGGGCACGGCGTGGAAGTCCAGGTCGCGCAGCGACGACGCCGCATGCGACAGGCCCCGGATCTGCCGGCTGATGGTCTTGCCCAGGATCAGGCTGAGGGCGACCGACACCAGCAGGATGGCCACGCCACCCAGACCGAACCAGCGCACGCGGCGGATTTCCTGGTCCACCTCGCGCTGCGGCAGGGCCATGACCAGGGTCCAGTTCTGGGCGCCGTAGCCGCTGAGGTCCCGCAGGAGATAGACATAGTCGACGTCGCCGACGCTGGCCTGGCGAAAATCCAGGTCGCGCAGCTTGCCACCCATGCCGTCGCGGGCCACCACGCGGCCGGGGGGCTGGCGCTGCCAGATGCCGGCGGCGACGGGATCGCCCAGGTCCGACAGCGTGGGCAGGGGCGGGTTGCGGCCGGCCAGGTTGAAGGTGCGGCCGATCAGGGCCGGGTGGGCCAGCACGTGGTCGGCGTCGAACAGGATGAAGGCGGTGACGCCCTGGCTGCTGTCCAGTTCGCCCAGGAAGCCCGACAGGTCGGCGAAGCTGACGCCCACCAGCACGGCGCCCAGGAACTTGCCGCTTTTGGACCGCACCGGTGCGCGCACGGTGAGGAAGCTGGTGCCCTCCTCCTCCGACCACACGGGGTCCACCCAGCGGGCGACGGGCGCCGCCTTCATCTCCTGCATCAGGAAATCGCTGTTGGGCGGCGGCGGCATGGTGATGACTTCGGCGTCGTTGGGCCCCGTGCGGCGCGCCACGGTCCAATGGCTGTCGGCGGACAGGAAGCTGACCGCGGTGATCTGGGGCGAGGCCGCCAGGGCCGAGCGCAGGTTCTGGCCCAGCCGCGTCTCATCGCTGGTGTCGATCTCCCCCCGCTGGATGGACGCCACCAGGAATTCCGCTTGGTATTGCGCCGGGTCCAGCTGGGCGCGCACCCGCACCGTCATCCCGTCCATGGCCAGGATGACCTTGTCGGTCAGCAGCGCCGCGGTGTTGCGGGTGGAGGTGCTGAAGCCCAGGATCAGAACGCTGGCCACCGCCACCAGGACCAGCGTGCCGAAACCCAGCAGCAGCGCGGTGGCGATGGAGACGCGCACGGCGGACCGCCGGATGGGACATGCCCCCGCCGGGCTTTCCAGGGCCTGTGTCGTTTCGCTCATGGCCGCACGGTAGCCGTCGGGCGGGCCGACGGCAACTGCGGCAAGCGGGCAGGCCCCTTGCGACTGGTATGGGCCTAATTCCATCTTAGCATATTGCATAGTGCAAACAGCGCGCTGTGATCTGGCGCATATTGCATTACGCAATACATAATGCATCGATTGGCGGATGCTGTACCCACAACCGGTCCGCACCAGACCTGACGCCGGTTGGGAAAATGGCCGGAAAAAGCCAATAAATAGTTAACGCGACAAGCCGCCGCATCCTGGCCCACCCTTTGCATAGGTTGGCATGTCTAGCAGAACAACCCAGTAAGGGACCCGCAGACGATGGAACCGACGGAATTTGCCCCTTCAGCGTTTTTGGCTTCGCGTCCCTGACAGTCCGGGGTCGAGGCGACCCTGGAGGAAAGGCAGGAACACCTGACGCCCCATCACCGGCATACGCGGCCGTGCCATCAATCGGTTCTGGCAGAACGCGTAAACTATCCAACGGCGCGGATCCAGGTGGTCCGCGCCGTCTCTTTTCTTCGCATCCCCCGTGCCGTATCGTCATCGCGCCCTGGTTGCCGGAAGCCCATCGCGATGCACGCTTGGCGACTCGCCCTGTTGCCACTGCTGATCCTGACGGCGGCCCTCCAGCCGGCCGAGGCCCGGACGCATGGCGCGCACCACAAGCCGCACAAGGAACACGCCGCGAAGGGGACCCACGGCCTTGTCCGCGCCGGCAGCGGCGTGGTCATCGGCGTGCTCAGCGGCGACACCGTCACCCTGCGCGATGGCCGGGTGGTGCGCCTGGCGGGCATCCTGGCGCCCAAAACGGGGGTGTCCAAGGCCCCCCGCACCGCCCACGTTGAGGGTTCCCAGGACGAGATCGCCGGCCGCGCCGCCTGGCCCCTGGCGGAAGAATCGCGGCATGCGCTGGAAGCGCTGGTGCTGAACCGCACGGTCAGCCTGATGCTGGGTGGGGTGGACCATGACCGCTACGGCCGCGTCCTGGCCCACCTGATGGTGCGCGACGGGCGCCGCCTGGTGTGGGTGCAGGACGCCCTGCTGCGCCGGGGGTGGGTGGAATTGGCGCCCCATCCCGACGCGCCCAAGGGTCTGGCCGCCCTGCGCCGCGCGGAGGATCACGCCCGCGACGGCCAGCTGGGCCTGTGGGCCGACGGCTTCTACGCCGTGCGCGACCCCGACACGGTCTTCCGGGCCCAGGGCCGCTACGCCGTCGTCACCGGCAGGGTGCTGGACGCGGCCGACGCCCGCGACCGCGTCTACCTCAACTTCGGCGCCGACCGGCGCACCGACTTCACGGTGGAGATCGACCGCCGCGACATGGCCGCCTTCCGCGCCCGCCACCTGGACCCGCTGGACCTGAAGGACCGGGCGGTGGAAGTGCGTGGCTGGGTGGAGGAGCACAACGGCCCCATGATCCGCGTCACCAACCCCGACCAGATCATCACCACCGACGGCCGCTGGCCCCGCCGCCGCCCCATCCGGGGCAAGGGCAAGAAAGAGGACAAGGACGGGGGCGACGCGACCCCGGCGGCGTCGGATCCGTGAGCGCCGATTATTACCTGGCAGGTAGTTGAGAGCCGGACGGCTGGGCGGGATTTTGAGGGCGTCCCATCATCCGCTTTCGGAGCACATCCCATGACGACCTTCCCCATCCACACCCTGGACACCGCGCCGGCCGCCGCCCAACCGGCGCTGCACGCCCTGCAATCGGCCTTCGGCTTCATTCCCAACATCGCCGGCGCCATGGCCACCTCGCCCGTGCTGATCAACAGCCTGACCGGCCTGTTCCAGCAGGTGCACGGCGGCAGCTTCAGCGAGGCGCAAATCCAGGTGCTGCTGCTGACCAACGCCGTGACCAACCGCTGCGACTGGGCCATCGCCTTCCACCGCGCGCTGGCGTTGAAGGAAGGCATCGCCCCCGCCGACGTCGCGGCCATCCGGGCGGGCGGGGTCCCCGCCTGCCCCACCGGCGGCGCCCTGTCGCGCCTGGCCCGCACCCTGATCGAGACGCGCGGGCGGCTGGATGACGCGGACAAGGACGCCTTCCTTGCCGCAGGCTTTAGCCAGGACCACCTGCTGGAGGTCATCGCCGTCGTCGCGGCCTCCACCCTCACCAACTACAGCGGCAGCGTGACCCGCCCGCCGCTGGAACCCGCCTTCGCCGCTCACGCCTGAACCCAAACGGGGCCTTTCCGCCGCGGAAGGCCCCGCCCTTCAAGGCCCTTTTCCTCAAGGATGCCCGTCGTGAACCAGTCCCTTGCCTCCGCCACCGCCGGCAGCCTGCTGCGACACTGGCGGGGGGCGCGCGGCAAGACGCAGCTGGACCTGTCCTTCGACGCGGGCGTGTCGCAGAAACACATCAGTTTCGTGGAGAGCGGTCGCAGCGCGCCCAGCCGGCAGATGCTGCTGGACCTGGCCCAGGCGCTGGACGTGCCCTTGCGCGACCGCAACACCCTGCTGATGGCGGCCGGCTACGCCCCCGTCTATGCCGGCGACAGCCTGGATGATCCCGGCATGGCGCCGGTGGCCAAGGCCCTGGGCCGCATGCTGCGCCAGCAGGAACCCTTCCCCGCCCTGGTCATGGACCGGCGCTGGACCGTGCAACTGACCAATGAGGCGGCGCCGCGCTTCTTCAGTTGTTTTATCGACCTGGCGGCCTGGCCCAAGCCGCGCAACCTGCTGCACCTGATGTTCGATCCGGCCGGCCTGCGCCCCCACCTCGCCAACTGGGAGGAGGCCGCCCCCAGCCTGATCGCCCGCGTCCATCGCGAGGCGCTGGGCCAGGTGGTGGACGCCGGCACCCGCGCCCTGCTGGGGCAGCTCATGCGTTACCCGGGGGTGGATCCGGCCTGGCGGACGCCCCTGCCGGGCGGCGACCTGCCGTTGATCCCGCTGACATTCACCAAGGGCGGGACCACGTTGCGCTACTTCTCGATGGTCACGACGGTGGGCACGCCGCAGACGGTGGCGGCGCAGGAGTTGCGCCTGGAATGCCTGTTCCCGGCGGACGAGGCGACGGAGGATGCCCACGACGCCTTCGTCGTGGCCCACGCCCGCGATTAACGGAGGAAGGCGCCAGCGTCCTCACCGCGCGCCACCGCCAGGCCCATCTGCAGGCCGCGGCCGATGCGGGCGCTGACCTCGGCCAGGCGGTCCGCCGCCGCCGCCGTGAACAGGCCCTGGGCCGTCTCCTGGAACAGGGCCAGCCAGCGGCGGAAGTGGTCCGGCCCAATCATGGGCAGGGCGGCATGCACCACCATGGGCCGGCCCTCGTAACGGCCGGTGGACAATAGGACGGAGGACCAGAAATCCACGATGCGCGCGCGGTGGCGGTCCCATGCCCCCTCGGTGGTGCCGAGGGCGCCCTCGAAGACCGGCCCCAGCAGCGCGTCCTGGCGCGCCCGGTCGTAGAAGACCCGCACCAGGACGGCCAGCGACTCCTCTGTGAAGGCGGCGAATGGTTGTGACATCGCTGTAAAAACTCCCGCGAAACAGGCTGGGCGGAACCGGCCGGGCTTGGTTGGGTTTGCGCTGGGGGCCGGCCTTGGCCTACACTTCGGCCCTTATTCGAGCAAACTGGTGTACCGACCCATGGCGCGCGGCGATCTCTTCCCACCCCTGGAACCCTACCGGACGGGCACGCTGGCCGTCAGCGGCCTGCATACCATCTATTGGGAGGAAGCCGGCAACCCCGACGGCGCGCCCGTGGTCTTCCTGCATGGCGGCCCCGGCGCCGGCGCCTCGCCCACGCACCGCCGCTTCTTCGATCCCCGCCATTACCGCATCGTCATCCTGGACCAGCGCGGCGCCGGCCGGTCCACCCCGCTGGGCGAAATCCGCGAGAACGGCATTCCCGATCTCATTTCGGATCTGGAACAACTGCGGGCGGTGCTGGAGATCGACCGCTGGCTGGTGTTCGGCGGCTCGTGGGGCTCCACCCTGGCGCTGGCCTACGCCCAGGCCCATCCGGAGCGGGTGAAGGGTCTGGTCCTGCGCGGCATCTTCCTGATGCGCCAGCAGGAGATCGACTGGTTCCTCTACGACATGCGCACCTTCTTCCCCGAGGCCTGGTCCACCTTCGTGGCCCACATCCCGGTGAATGAGCGTGGCGACCTGCTGGAAGCGTACTACCGCCGCCTGACCTCCGCCGATCCGCAGACCCGCATGGCCGCCGCCCGGGTGTGGAGCGTGTACGAGGGCGCCTGTTCCACCCTGCTGCCCAGCCCGGAACTGGTGTCGGCGTCGGGCGAGGACAACCACGCCCTGGGCCTGGCGCGCATGGAGGCGCACTACTTCCGCAACAACAAGCTGTCGCCGGAAGCGGCCCTGCTGGAGAACATCGACCGCATCCGGCACATCCCGGCCATCATCGTCCAGGGCCGCTACGACGTGGTCTGCCCCATCCGCACGGCGGATGAGCTGCACCGCGCCTGGCCCGAGGCCGACTACATCATCGTGCCGGACGCCGGCCACAGCGCCATGGAACCGGGCATCCGCTCGGCCCTGGTGCAGGCGACGGAGCGGTTCAAGACCCTCTGACAGCCCTGGGGCGCCCGCGGTCTAGAAATCGCTGCAGCGGCCCTTGCGTTCCCAGTCGCCGTAGCGGGTGGGTTCGGGGCCGGTGGGGCCGCCGATTTCGCGCACGGCCGGCTGGTCCGCCGCCGGGGCCTTGGCGGGCTCGGGCTTCGTCTCAAGCATGGCCGGGGTGGTGGGCGCCACGTGCGTCTTGAACACGGGGGCCTTGGTTTCGGGCAGAGGGGGCTCGGGCAGGGGGGGCAGCTTGCTCATGGGGCTATAATTGGTCCCGCCGCCCGCCGCCGCCAAGGGCTTTTGCCGGAGGACCGCCTTTCCCGCCCGAATCCATGCCGGAAACGGGGGGCGGGTGGCCGAAAGGGGCCGGTGACAGCGGGCCCGTTCCGGGGTACACCCCGCCCCCATGAATACCGAAACGCTGGCCGCCCGCCGGGTGGTCCTGGATCTCTTGGAAAGCGTGCTGCGCCGCCGCGTGCCGCTGGATGACGCGTTGGACCAGCACCGGGGCCTGCCCGGCCTGGAGCCGCGCGACCGCGCCTTCGTCCGCCTGCTGACCGCCACCGTCATCCGTCGCCTGGGCCAGATCGACGCCGTGGTCATGGCGCTGCTGGCCCGCCCGGACCTGCCCAAGGCCGGCGTGCTGGACATCCTGCGCGTCTCCGCCGCCCAGCTGCTGTTCCTGGGCACCCCCGCCCACGCCGCCGTGGACACCGGCGTGGAACTGGCCGTGGCCAAGGGCCTGGCCGGCATGAAGGGCCTGATCAACGCCGTGCTGCGCCGCCTGGCGCGCGAGGGCGCCGACCTGCTGGCCGCGCAGGACGCCGGCCGCCTGAACACGCCCGACTGGCTGTGGCTGGCCTGGCGCCAGCACTACGGCACCGGCCACACCCGCGCCATCGTCGACGCCCACCTGGTCGAGGCGCCGCTGGACATCACGGTGAAGGGCGACCCGCACGCCTGGGCGGAACGGCTGGAGGCGACCGTGCTGCCCACCGGCACCCTGCGCCGCGCCGCCGGCGGATCGGTCACGGAGCTGCCGGGCTTCACCGAGGGCGCCTGGTGGGTGCAGGACGCCGCCGCCGCCCTGCCCGCCCGCCTGCTCGGCGACGTCGCCGGCCTGACCGTCATCGACCTGTGCGCCGCCCCGGGCGGCAAGACCGCCCAGCTGGCCGCCGCCGGCGCCAAGGTGACGGCGGTCGACCGCTCCGCCCCCCGGCTGGACCGGCTGTCGCGCAACATGGAACGCCTGGGCCTGTCGGTCGCCACGGCGGTGGCCGACGCCACCAAGTGGCTGCCGGACGAACCGGTCGACGCCGTGCTGCTGGATGCGCCGTGCAGCGCCACCGGCACCATCCGCCGCCACCCTGACGTGGCGCGGCTGAAGACGCCGGAAGACGTGGGCCGCCTGTCGGGCGTGCAGCGCCGCCTGCTGGACCGCGCCATCGACATGGTGAAGCCCGGTGGCCTGGTGGTCTACTGCACCTGCTCCCTGCAGCCGGAGGAAGGCGAGGAGCAGTTGTCCAAGCTGCTGTCGCGCCGTCTGGACGTGATGGTGGAACCCGTCATCCCGGTGGATTTGGCCTATGGTGCGGACGCCGACGCCACGGCGCTGGCCCCCCTGGTGACCGACAGCGGCGACGTGCGCACCACGCCCGGCCACTGGGCCGAGCTGGGCGGCCTCGACGGATTCTTCATGACCCGCCTGCGCCGCACCGCCTAGCGGTTGGCAAAGCCTTCTCGAGTTGATAGCCATTGAGTCGATAGGAACGAAAGTCATCATGCAGCAGCCGGTACGCATCGCCCCCTCCATCCTGTCGGCCGACTTCGCCAACCTGGGCGCGGAGGTGCGGGCCGTGGACACTGCCGGCGCCGACTATATCCACATCGACGTCATGGACGGGCATTTCGTGCCCAACCTGACCATAGGCCCCATGGTGGTGCAGGCCCTGCGCCCGCATTCGGCCAAGGTGTTCGACGTGCACCTGATGATCTCGCCGGTGGACACTTTCGTCACCGCCTTCGCCAAGGCCGGCGCCGACATCATCACCGTGCACCCGGAGGCCGGCGCCCACACCCACCGCACGCTGCAGCTGATCCGCAGCCTTGGGAAGAAGGCCGGCGTTGCGCTGAACCCGGCCACCCCCGTCTCGGTCCTGGATTACATCATGGACGACGTCGACATGATCCTGGTCATGTCGGTCAACCCCGGCTTCGGCGGCCAGTCCTTCATCAACAGCCAGAAGGACAAGATCAGGGCCATCCGCCAGCGCATCGACGCCGTGACGGCCGGCACCTCCCGTGTCATCGACCTTGAGGTCGACGGTGGCATCAATGCCGAGATGGCGCCTGTGGCGATATCCGCCGGCGCCGACGTGCTGGTGGCCGGCACCGCCACCTTCCAGGGCGGCCCGGACGCCTACGCCGACAACATCCGCCGCTTGCGCGGCCCGCTGGTCTAAGGGGTCGAACGGCGCATGGCCCGTGTCAACTCCGGCATGAGACGGTTCCGCGCCGGCCCCGGCGCGCTGGTCTACCGGACGCCGCTGTACGGCGTGCTGCTGAAAAGCCGCGCGCCCCAGGCGCTGGGCGTGGTGCCGGTCGACCCATGGCCGGGCGATCTCCGCCAGGGTGAGGCGCTGCTGGCCGGCCGCTTCGCCTTCGCGGGTGAGGAGCGCCAGGCCGACCTGCCGCCGTGGCTGGACCTGTCCGCCGGATCCGCCTGGCTGACAGCCCTGCACGGCTTCGACTGGCTGCGCCACCTGAAGGCCGCCGGCGGCGACGCCGCCCGCCGCCAGGCCCGCGTGCTGGTCACCAGCTGGCTGGACGGCTTTTCGTCCTGGCATGCCGTGGCCTGGGCGCCGGAGGTGACGGCGCAGCGCATCGTCGCCTGGATCGGCGCCCACGACTTTTTCCTGGCCAGCGCCGATGACGGCCTGCGCGCCCGCGTCTTCGACAGCCTGGCCCGCCAGATCCGCCACCTGGCCCGCCTGGTGCCCGGCCGCCTGCGGGGCGTGGATCTGATCCTGGGCATCAAGGGCCTGGTCTATGGCGGCTTCTGCCTGCCGGGCCGGGGCCGCACCGCCCAGCGGGCCCTGTGGCTGCTGAACCGCGAGCTGACCCGGCAGGTCATGCCGGACGGCGGCCATGTGCAGCGCAGCCCGTCCCTGCAGTTGCAGGTGCTGCGCCACCTGATCGACATCCGCGGCGTGCTGCGCGCCGCGCGGGCCGACATGCCCGACGCCCTGCAGCATTCCATCGACCGCCTGACGCCCACCCTGCGCTTCTTCCGCCACGGCGACGGCGGCCTGGCCCTGTTCAACGGCGGCTGGGCGGAAGACCCGGCCTTCATCGACACGGTGCTCAGCCAGGCCGACGCCCGCGGCCGGCCCCTGCGCTCCGCCCCCCATGTCGGGTTCGAGCGGCTGGCGGCGGGCCGCGCTTGCGTGCTGTTCGATGCCGGCGCGCCGCCGCCGGCCGGCCTGGACGCCCGGGCCCACGCCGGCAGCCTGTCGTTCGAGATGAGCGTGGGGCGTGAGCGCCTGATCGTGAACTGCGGCAGCCACCCGTCCGAGACCGGTGCCTGGCGCGGCGCGTTGGCCTCCACCGCCGCCCACTCCACCCTGGTGGTGGCCGACACCAATTCCGCATCCGTGCGCGAGGATGGCGGCCTGGGCCGCCGCCCGCATCCCGTTGAGGCCAAGCGGCGCGAGACGGGCGGGGCCGTGCTGGTCGAGGCGGCGCACGACGGCTATCGCGACGGCTTCGGCCTGATCCACCACCGCCGCCTGTACCTGGCGGAGAATGGTGAGGACCTGCGCGGCGAGGATAAGCTGGAGGGTGGGTCCGGCGGCCAGTCCTACACCCTGCGCTTCCACCTGCACCCCGGCGTGCACGCCAGCCTGTCCCAGGGCGGGGACGGCGTGCTGCTGCGCCTGCCATCGGGCGCCGGCTGGCGCCTGCGCCTGTCGGGCGGCACGGTGGGGCTGGAGGAAAGCGTCTACCTGGGGGATGGGCCCGAGCCGCGCGGCACCCTGCAAGTGACCGTGCGCGGCACGACCGCCCCCGGCGGCGCCACCGTGAAGTGGGCCCTGCGCCGCGAAAAGAAGACCGAGGGGGCCGACCCCTGACCACTCCTGTCTGAATTTCCCTTAAGCCCGGTGTTTTGCCGGGCTTTCTCTTTTCCCCAAGTCCATCCAAGCCGGATTGCCATCATGACCAGCCCCGATCTCGTTCCCCTGCGCCGCGCCCTCATCTCCGTGTCCGACAAGACCGGCCTGATCGAGCTGGGCCAGGCCCTGGCCGCGCGCGGCGTGCACATCCTGTCCACCGGCGGTTCCGCCCAGCGCCTGGCCGAGGCCGGCGTGCCCGTGACCGAGGTGGGCGACCACACCGGCTTCCCCGAGATGATGGATGGCCGGGTGAAGACCCTGCACCCGCGCATCCATGGCGGCATCCTGGCTCGCCGTGACGACGACGGACACGTGGCCGCCATGAACACCCACGACATCCCCGGCATCGACCTGGTGGTGGTGAACCTCTACCCCTTCGAGGCGACGGTGGCGAAGGGCGCCGACTTCGAGACCTGCATCGAGAACATCGACATCGGCGGCCCCAGCCTGATCCGGGGCGCGGCCAAGAACCACGACTTCGTGGCCGTGGTGACCGACCCGTCCGACTACGCCCCCCTGCTGGCCGAATTGGCCGCCCATGACGGCCAGACCACGCTGGACCTGCGCCGCCGCCTGGCCGCCAAGGCCTATGCTCGCACCGGCGCCTATGACGCCGCCATCGGCGCCTGGTTCGCCAACCGCCTGGGCCAGACCTGGCCGGAGAGCGTGACCGTGTCCGGCACCCTGCGCCAGACCCTGCGCTATGGCGAGAACCCGCACCAGACGGCCGCCTTCTACGTGACGGGGGAGCGCCGCCCCGGCATCGCCACCGCCACCCAGCTGCAGGGCAAGGAGCTGTCGTACAACAACCTGAACGACACCGACGCGGCCTTTGAGCTGGTGGCCGAGTTCGACCGCCCGGCCATCGCCATCATCAAGCACGCCAACCCCTGCGGCGTGGCCGAGGGCGATGACCTGCCCACCGCCTACGCCCGCGCGCTGGCCTGCGACCCCGTGTCCGCCTTCGGCGGCATCATCGCCGCCAACCGTACCCTGGATGCCGTGACGGCCGAGGCCATATCGCGGCTGTTCGCCGAGGTGGTGATCGCCCCCGACGCGGACGAGGCCGCCCGGGCCGTGCTGGCGGGCAAGAAGAACCTGCGCGTGCTGCTGACCGGCGACCTGCCCAACCCGGCCCAGGCCGGCACCCTGATCAAGACCGTGGCCGGCGGCTTCCTGGCGCAGAGCCGGGACGACGGCCGCGTCCTGCCGGGCAACCTGAAGGTGGTGACCAAGCGCGGCCCGACGCCCAAGGAGCTGGCCGACCTGCTGTTCGCCTTCCGCGTGGGCAAGCATGTGAAGTCCAACGCCATCGTCTATGCCAAGGACCTGGCCACGGTGGGCATCGGCGCCGGCCAGATGAGCCGAGTCGACAGCAGCCGCATCGCGGCCATCAAAAGCCGAGAGGCCGCCGAGGCCGCCGGCTTGGCCGAGCCGGGCACCAAGGGCAGCGTGGTGGCGTCCGACGCCTTCTTCCCCTTCGCCGATGGCCTGATCGCGGCAGCGGAGGCCGGCGTGACGGCCGTCATCCAGCCCGGCGGCTCCATGCGTGACCAGGAAGTGATCGACGCTGCGGACGAACGCGGCCTGGCCATGGTATTTACCGGCATGCGTCATTTCCGTCACTGACAGCGGCAGGGACAGGGGGGACGGTTCCGTATCAGGGAACCATCCCCCTTCCACCCCGCCCCCCATCCGTGCAGGGCGGGTGTTCAGGGATGGCGATGACCGATGGGGTAAGCCCGGGGGCCGCGAGGCATGCGGTAGTCCGGGCCAAGTAGGACCAGGGCCGCCCGTATGAACGCCTCCGCGCCAGACCACGCTGCTTCGGCCGGCGCCCCCCTTCCTGATCTTCTGGCCGGCGGCGTTCCCGTCCCAGATGGCCCCGTCCCAGATGGCCCCGTCCCAGATGGCCCCGTCCCTCCCGACGTGGCCACCGTTCCCTTGATCCCGTCCGCCGGGCGCCCCGTGGCGGCCCTGCTGGTCATGAGTCTGGCGCTGACGCTGTTGGTCTTCGCCTGGGCCGCGTGGGACAATCATCGCCGCGTCTGGGACGACGCCCGCGAGCAGGTGGTGGACGTGACCCACGTGCTGGAAGAGCACGCGGGCAAGATCTTCAGCATCCATGCCACCAGCCTGCGCTACGTCGAGCGCCTGGTGGAGGACGCCGGCTGGAAGGACATCGCCGGCGACAGCCGCTTTTACGACCGCCTGCGCGAAATCTGGCAGGCCTCTCCGGAGTTGGAGAGCGTGTGGGTGGTGGACCCCGCCGGCATCATCCGCGTGAACACGGTGCAGTGGCCCACACCGGCGCTGGATGTCAGCGACCGTGAGTATTTCCGCGCCCAGCTGAAGCCGGGCGCCGGCATCTTCATCGGGCAGCAGTTGCGCGGCCGCATCTCCGGCGCGGCGTTCCTGCCCATCAGCCAGCGCATGGAAACGCGGGACGGCCGGTTCAACGGCGTGGCCCAGCTGTCGCTGAAGCCGGACTATTTCATCGGCTTCTACCGGTCGCTGTTCTCGGCCGATCCCAAGACCATGATGCTGGTGCGCGAGGACGGCGCCCTGCTGCTGCGCGAGCCGGCCCCCGCCGATGGCGACTTGCAGCAGGGCTTCTATCCCGAGCTGCTCAAGACGCCGGAGGATGCCACCGGCACCTTCATCCTGACCTCGCCCATCGACGGGATGCAGCGGCTGTACGCCCGGCGCAAGGTGCCCAACCTGCCGCTGTTCGTCCTTTACGGCATCACCACGGAGAGCATCGCCAAGGATTGGGAGGACAGGGCCCTGGTTTACGCCGCCGTGGCCGTTCCGGCCTCGCTGGCGCTGATGTTGGTGGCCTGGATCGCCATCCGCCGGTCGCGCGACCTGGCGCGCGCCGACCGGATCCTGCGCCACGCCAACACCCTGCTGGAGGCGCGGGTGGCCGACCGCACCCGGCACCTGGACCGCGCGCTGGCGGACCGCGAGATACTGCTGCGCGACACCCACCACCGGGTGAAGAACAATTTGCAGGTCGTCTCCAGCCTGTTGCAGCTTCAGGCCAGCATGAACCCGGCGCTGCGCCCCGCCCTGGGCGACGCCCTGCGCCGCATCCACGCCATGGGCATCCTGCACGAGCAGCTGCACCGCGCGTCGGACGTCGACGTGGTGCAGCTGGACCGGGTGATCACCGCCCTGGCGCGCGAGATCGACAATATCCACCAAGGGGAAGGACACGTGGCGGGCGGTCCGCGTCGCGTGACCGTGGTGCTGGACCTCGCGCCGCTGGAGAGCGACCTGACGGCGTCCGTGCCCGTGACCCTGGTGCTGAACGAGGTGCTGTCCAATGCCTTCAAGCACGCCTATCCCGACGGCCGCGCCGGCACCTTGGCCGTTACCCTGCGGCGGGAGGAGGCGGAAGGCGTGCTGATCGTCGCCGATGACGGCGTCGGCATGCCGGACACCTCCGCCGTTGGAGCGGGCCGCAAGAGCCTGGGCCTGCTGCTGATCGACGCCTTCACCCGCCAGCTGCGTGGCCGCTTCCTTTATGAGGCGGCCATGCCGGGCACGCGGTTCACGCTGAGGTTCCCGCTGGGGTGAGCCCCATTGGCATAATATGCCAATGGGGCTTAAGCTAAGGTTTCCGAACTGATGGCAGGAGCATTCCCATGCCGACACGCAACGTGGTGCTGACCGACCACAATGAGCGGGTCATCGAAGACTTGGTCCGGACAGGGCGTTATCAGAATGCCAGCGAAGTGCTGCGTGCCGGCCTGCGCCTCATCGAGCGGGAGGAAAATGAGCACGCCGCCAAGTTGAAGGCGCTACGCGAGGCCGCTGATGTTGGGCGCCGTGATATTGCGGCGGGACGTTTCGATCTGATTGAGAACGACGAGGATCTCGAAGAATACATTGCCAATTTAAGTGGAGAAGATATTGGCGGGCATTGAATACAATGCCCAAGGTACGTATCGCGGCTGCCGCTCAAGCTGACCTCAGGGCCATCCTCGCACACTCCCATCAAGCCTTTGGCAAAGAAGCGCTACGTCGGTATCAGGCGTTATTGCTTCAGGCTATTCGAGACCTTCGTGTTGATCCCTGTCGGCTGGGAAGTGTCGATTGGCCCCAGGAATCCATACGAACTTATCATCTAAGGCACAGCCGCAAGCGAGCTCGTGTATTTGGCCAAGCGGTTCTCGAACCTCGCCATCTCTTTGTCTACGAATTGGTTGAACCTGACACAGTCAACATCCTGCGCGTCCTTCATGACGCCATGGACGTTGAACGGCATATTCCTGGCGCAACCGAAGACATCCCCTGAAACGCAAACCGGCCGCCCGTGAGGGCGGCCGGCGCGATGGGCACGTCTTGAGGGCGACGGCGATCAGCCATCGCCCATCTTGAGGGCGGCGATGAAGGCGCTCTGCGGGATTTCGACCTCGCCGAACTGCCGCATGCGCTTCTTGCCTTCCTTCTGCTTGTCCAGCAGCTTGCGCTTGCGGCTGATGTCGCCGCCGTAGCACTTGGCCAGCACGTCCTTGCGCATGGCGCTGATGGTCTCGCGGGCGATGACGCGGCTGCCGATGGCGGCCTGCACCGCGATCTTGAACAGCTGGCGCGGGATCAGTTCCTTCAGCCGTTCGCACAGCAGGCGGCCACGGTGCTCGGCCTGGCTGCGGTGGACGATGGTCGACAGGGCGTCCACCGGCTCGGCGTTCACCAGGATGGACATCTTGACCAGGTCGCCGGTCTCGTACCCGTCCATCTGGTAGTCGAAGCTGGCGTAGCCGCGGCTGATGGACTTCAGCCGGTCATAGAAGTCGAACACCACCTCGTTCAGCGGCAGCTTGTAGACCAGCATGGCGCGACCGCCGACATAGGTCAGGTCGATCTGCTGGCCGCGACGCTCGGTGCACAGCGCCAGGATGCCGCCCAGGTACTCGTCGGGCAGCATGATGGTGGCGCGGATCCACGGCTCATCGATGTGGTCGATGCGGATGGGGTCCGGCATGTCGGCCGGATTGTGCATGTCGATGACCGACTTGTCGGTCATGTGGACCTTGTAGATGACGCTGGGCGCCGTCGTGATCAGGTCCAGATTGAATTCGCGCTCCAGGCGTTCCTGGATGATTTCCAGGTGCAACAGGCCCAGGAAGCCGCAACGGAAGCCGAAGCCCAAGGCGGCCGACGTTTCCGCCTCGAACTGGAAGCTGGCGTCGTTCAGGGCCAGCTTGCCCAGGCTCTCGCGCAGATGCTCGAATTCGGCCGCGTCCGTGGGGAACAGGCCGCAGAACACCACCGGCACGCTGGGCTTGAAGCCTTCCAGCGGCTCGGCCGCCGGGCGGCGCTCCTCGGTGATGGTGTCGCCGACCTTGGTCTCGCGGATGTCCTTGATGCCGGCGGTGATGAAGCCCATCTCGCCCGGGCCCAAGCGGCCCGACTGCACGGCCTTGGGCGTGAAGTGGCCGACGCGGTCGGCTTCCTTCGCGGCACCCGTGGCCATCATGCGGATCTTCTGGCCGACCTTCAGCTCGCCATCCACGACGCGCACCAGGATGACCACGCCCAGGTAGGGGTCATACCAGCTGTCGACCACCAGGGCCTTCAGCGGCGCGTCCAGGTCGCCCTTGGGCGGCGGCAGGCGGGTGACGATGGCCTCCAGCACGTCCTTGATGTTCAGGCCGGTCTTGGCCGAGATCATGACGGCGTTGCTGGCGTCCAGGCCGATGACGTCCTCGATCTGCTGCTTGATGCGGTCGGGCTCGGCCGCCGGCAGGTCGATCTTGTTCAGGACCGGGACGATCTCGTGATTGTGGTCGATGGCCTGGTAGACGTTGGCCAGCGTCTGCGCCTCCACCCCCTGCGAGGCGTCCACCACCAGCAGCGAGCCCTCGCACGCCGCCAGCGACCGCGAGACCTCATAGGCGAAGTCGACGTGGCCAGGCGTATCCATCAGGTTCAGCTGATATGTGCGCCCGTCATCGGCCTTGTAGGTCAGGCGCACGGTCTGCGCCTTGATGGTGATGCCGCGCTCGCGCTCGATATCCATGCTGTCGAGCACCTGCTCGCGCATCTCGCGGGCGTCCAGGCCGCCGCAATACTGGATCAGGCGATCGGCCAGGGTCGACTTGCCATGGTCGATGTGGGCGATGATGGAGAAATTGCGGATGTGCGAAAGGTCGGTCATGACGGGCCGGTCTGGAAAAATTCCCGCGACCATAGGATGCCCCGCGCTCTGGCGCAACCGCGGGGTTGGCGGGGCGTTCATGTGCGGGCGGGGTGCTTAGGACCCGATGGCCGCCGCCAGGTCACGCAGGCCGGAAACGGTCACCGTCGGCGGAATGTCCCAGGGGTCGAACAGCGCCTGGGGCGAGCGTTTCACCCAGGCCGCGGGCCACCCGGCGGAGAGGGCGCCGATGACATCGAAGGGGTTGCTGGAGACCAGCCAAGTGTCGGCCCGCGTGGCCGCCGCCGCCCGCAGGAAATGGCCGTAGACGGCGGGGTCGGGCTTAAACGACCGCAGGTCGTCCGTGCTGACCACGCCCAGGAACAGGCCGCTGATGCCGGCGGCGTCCAGCAGGGTGTGCACCGCCTCGGCGGCGCCGTTGGAAAAGGCGTAAAGGCGGAACCCGGCCGCGCGCAGCTGGGCCAGCCCGTCCGCCACGTCGGCGAAGGCCGGTAGCGTGCGGTAGGCGGTCAGCAGGGCCGTGCGCTGGTCCTGGCTCAGCGGCGACCCATAAAAGGCATTGGTATGGTCGAGGGCCTGGGCGGTGCAGACGCTGAAGGGAACGTAGGTGCGCATCAGGGCCCGGCGGAAGGCGTATTCCAGCTGCCGCTCCCGCCAGGTGCGCGAGAAGTCGGCCGCGCAGTCGCCGACCATGCCACCCAGCATGGCAACCAACCCATGGGTGTCGATCAGCGTGCCGTAGACGTCAAAAGCCAGTGTCGCCGTCATCAGGCCCCTCCCTCACCGGAGGGACGATCCTACCCTGCCCGCACCTTGGTCAGGAAGCCCGCCACCTGATGACGCAAATGGTCGGATTGGGCGACCAGGTCCTGGGCGGCGTGCAGCACGTCCACGGCCATGGTGCCGGTCTCGCTGGCGGCGCGGGTCACCTGGCCGATGGTGCTGGACACGTCGGAGGTGCCGGCGGCGGCCTGGGCCACGCTGCTGGCGATCTCGTTGGTGGCCGCACCCTGCTGCTCCACCGCCGCGGCGATGGTGGTGACGATGTCGCTGATGCGGCCGATGGTGCCGCTGACGCCGTGGATGGCGCCGGCGGCACTGCCGGCCACGGCCTGGATCTCGCCGATCTGGGCGCTGATCTCCTCCGTCGCCTTGGCCGTCTGCGTCGCCAGGGTCTTCACCTCGCTGGCCACGACGGCGAAGCCCTTGCCGGCCTCACCCGCGCGCGCCGCCTCGATGGTGGCGTTCAGCGCCAGCAGGTTGGTCTGGCTGGCGATGTCGCTGATCAAGCGCACCACGTCGCCGATCTTGCGCGCCGCCTCCACCAGGCCGCCCACGGTGTGGTTGCTGCGCTCCGCCTCCACCACGGCGTTCTGCGCGATCTGTGAGGATTCCTCCACCCGCCGGCCGATCTCCTGGATGCTGGCGGACAGTTGCTCGGCCGCCGCCGCCACGGTGTTGACGTTGCCGGCCGCGGCCTCCGCCGCGCCGGCGACCGCCAGGGTTTGGTGGTTGGTCTGCTCGGCGATGGCCGACAGGCCCTTGGCGTTGCCCTGCATGCGGTCGGCGGCGCCGGCCACCCCCTCCACCACCTGGTTCATGCTGGCTTCGAACTCGTCGGCCAACTGGGCCAGGGCGGCCAGACGCTCGGCCTGGGCCTGGGCCTTCATCGTCTCCTGCTCATGGCGCAGGGTGTCGGCCTCCACCATGGTGCGCTGGAAGATACGCAGCGCCCGCACGGTGGCGCCGATCTCATCCCGCCGGTCGGTCGCCCGCACCTCCACGTTCTGGTCGCCGTCGGCCAGGGCCGTCATGGTGTCGACGATGCGCTTCAGCGGGCGCGACACGCTGGCCCAGGCGATCCACAGCGCCAGCGCCATGATCAGCACGGCGCCCGACAGGCCGGCCACCAGCGTCACCCAATAGGTGCGCTCGTTGCGGGCCTTGGCGGCAGCCTCGCCCTTGCTCAGATTCTCGTCCACCGCCTTGGTGATGACGGTCAGCCGGTCCAGCAGCTTGGACAGGCGGATGTCGAACTCATCGGTCAGGGTGGCGGCGCCGGCCTTGGTGTTGCCGGCCGCCATCTGTTCGCGCGCCTCTTCCGCGAACTTCATCATGGCCTTGAACTCGTCCCGGGCCATGGCCAGGTCGTCCTTGGACCCGGGGTTCAGCTTGGCCACGCTGTCCAGGTACTTGGAGAGGTCGCCGGCTTGCTGCCCGATCTCATCCTTCATGCTGTCGATGATGAACTTGTCGGTTTCCGCCAGCATCATGTAGCTGATGCGGCCGATGTTGGCGGCGGCGCCATTGGCCCGGTCGATGGCCTTCAGGGCCTCCGCCTCGCCGCGCAGCAAGTGCTGGTACTGCGCAGCACCGGTGTTCATCTGCGACAGGGTGTAGAGGGAGGTGCCGAGCGTCACCAGCCCCATCAGGATCAGGGGCAGCAGCAGCTTCTGGATGATGGGCAGATCCCGGAAAAACTTCATGCCGTCTGTCCTCCCCCAACGGGTGACGCCATAAGTGTAGGCGTCAGTTTCCGCTTTTTATCTTTGGAAAGATAGTAAGGGGTGGGGGTACGGGCGGTGCAAGCGGTTAAAGTAGTCTAAAATTCACAATAAATTGGTTAAAAGGAAAGGCGCCCCCTGAAAGCCAAGGGGCGCCTACTGCAGGCTTGCGGCCTCTGTGTCAGCCGCGCAACACGGCGCCGGTCGCTTTGGTGACGGCGGCGACGACTTTGGCGGCCACGGCCTCGATTTCCGCATCTGTCAGGGTCTTGTCCACCGGTTGCAACGTGACCGACAGGGCGATGGACTTGAAGCCGGTTTCGACTCCAGGCCCCTGGTAGACATCGAACAGCTGCACGCCGGTGATCAGGGCCTTGTCGGCCCCCTTGGCGGCGCGGACCAGACGATCCGCCTCCACCCCGGCCTCCACCACGAAGGCGAAGTCGCGGCTGATGGGCTGGAAGGCCGACAGCTCCAGCTTCGGCTTCTCCGTCCCGCCCTTCTTCTTCGGCTGCGGGATCAGGTCCAGGAACACCTCGAACGCCACCAGCGGGCCGGTCAGGTCCAAGGCCTCTAGCACCGCCGGATGCAGCTCGCCGAAGCGGGCCAGCACGGTGGGCCCCAGCCGCAGGCAGCCGGAGCGGCCCGGGTGGTACCAGCCGGGCGCATCGGTGGAGACGATCAGGTTGGCCGTGGGGGCGCCGGCGGCCTCCAGCGCCGCGAGGGCGTCGGCCTTGGCGTCATAGGCGTCCACGGGGCGGGTGCCCTTGGCCCAGTGGCGGGCCACGGCCAGGCCGGCGCGCACACCGGCGGCCACCAGGTCCTGCCCCTTCTCGCTGCCGTCGCGGAAGGCGGGGCCCACCTCGAACAGCGCCAGGTCGGCATAGCCGCGCGCGGCGTTGCGGCCGGCGGCGGCGGCCAGGTTGGCCAGCACCGACGGGCGCATGATGGCCAGGTCGGCGCTGATGGGGTTCAGCAGGGCCAGCTCATCCGGGGCGCCACCGAACAGCTTGGCCGTCTCGGGCGCCAGGAAGGACCAGGTGATGGCTTCCAGCATGCCGCGGCCGGCCAGCAGGCGGCGCACGGTGGCGGTGCGGCGCTGCTTGGGCGTTACGGCGACCTTTGGCAGGCCCTCGTCCCGGGGCAGGCTGGTGGTGGGGATGGTGTCGAATCCGTGGATGCGCAGCACCTCCTCCACCAGGTCGGCCTCGCCCTGCACGTCGGCGCGCCAGGACGGCGGCACGGCGTGGATCAGGCCGTCCGTCCGGCTGGTCTCGAAGCCCAGGGCGGCCAGGATGCGCAACTGGTCGGCCTCTGGAACGTCCACGCCGCCCAGATGGGCCACGCGGGCCGGACGCAGGGTCAAGGGACGGCGCCAGGCCGGCTCGGCACCGGCCACGAACACCTCCCCGGCCTGGCCGCCGCAGAGGTCCAGCACCAGGCGGGTCGCCTGCTCGATGCCGCTGACCACCGTGGCCGGGTCCACGCCGCGCTCGAAGCGGTAGCGGGCGTCGCTGTCGATCTGCAGGGCGCGGCCGGTTTCCGCCACCTTGGCGGGCTCGAACAGCGCCGCCTCGATGATGACGTCGGTGGTCGTCTCCGACACGCCGGTGCTCTCGCCCCCCATGACGCCGCCCAGGGACAGGACGGCGCCGCTGGCGTCGGCGATGACGGTCAGGCCAGCCGGCAGGGTGTATTCCTTGCCGTTCAGGGCCAGCAGCGTCTCTCCCGCCTTGCTCTCGCGCACGGTCAGGTCGCCCTGGACCTTGGCCGCGTCGAAGACGTGCAGGGGGCGCACCTGGTCCAGGGTCATCAGGTTGGTGATGTCCACCAGGGCCGAGATGGGGCGCAGGCCGACGGCGGTCAGCTTGTCCTGCAGCCACTGCGGGCTGGAGCCGTTGCGCACGCCCCGCACCACGCGGGCGGCGAACTGCGGGCAGGCGGCCGTTTCCAGTATCACCTTCACCGGGGCGGGGAAGACGCCGGGCACGGGCGCGGTGTTCAGGGGCTTCAGCGTGCCGACGCCGGCGGCGGCGAGATCGCGGGCGATGCCGTGGACACCGGCGCAGTCCACGCGGTCGGGGGTCAGCGAGATCTCGATGACGGCGTCGTCCAGCTTGCGCCAGGCGGCGAAGCTGGCACCCACCGGCGCCTCCTCCGGCAGCTCGATGATGCCGTTGTGCTCGTCCGACAGGTTCAGTTCACGCTCGGAGCACAGCATGCCTCGGCTTTCCACGCCGCGGATGGCGCCCACCTTCAGCGTGTCGCCCGTGGCGGGGATGACCGCGCCGGGGCTGGCGAACACCACGGTGATGCCGGCGCGGCAGTTGGGGGCGCCGCACACCACCTGGACGGGTTCGCCCGTGCCGGTGTCGACCATGGCGACGCGCAGCTTGTCGGCGTTGGGGTGCTTCTCCGCCGACAGCACCTTGGCGATGACGAAGGGCGCCAGCGCCTTGCCGGTGTCCTCCACGCCCTCGACCTCCAGGCCCAGGGCGGTCAGCTTGTCGGTGATGACGTCCAGCGGGGCGCCGGTTTCAAGGTGCTGCTTCAGCCAGGAAAGGGTGAACTTCATCGCTACCTGCCGTTCTTCGGGTGGGGCGCCTGGCGTTTAAAGCCGGCTGCCGCTCTTGGGATGGGTTATCGGGCTAGGCCCGTTAGCGGGTCAGACCTTGGGCCAAGCTGGGCACGTCCAGCGGCACGAAGCCGTAGTGCTTCAGCCAGCGCAGGTCGGCCTCGAAGAAGGTGCGCAGGTCGGGAATGCCGTACTTCAGCATGGCCACGCGCTCGATGCCCATGCCGAAGGCGAAGCCCTGCCAGCGGGTGCTGTCGATGCCGCAGTTCTCCAGCACCTTGGGATGGACCATGCCGCAGCCCAGGATCTCCAGCCAGTCGCCATGGTTGCCCAGCTTCAGCTCGCCGCCCTTGCGCGAGCAGCCGATGTCCACCTCCGCCGACGGTTCGGTGAAGGGGAAGAAGCTGGGGCGGAAGCGCAGCGGCAGGTCGTCCACCTGGAAGAAGGCGCGGCAGAACTCCAGCAGCGTGCCCTTCAGGTGGCCCATGTGGATGTTCTCGCCAATCACCAGACCTTCGATCTGGTGGAACATGGGGGTGTGGGTCTGGTCGTAGTCGGACCGGTAGGTGCGGCCCGGCGCGATGATGCGGATGGGCGGCTCCCCCGCCAGCATCGTGCGGATCTGCACCGGGCTGGTGTGGGTGCGCAGCACGCGGGTGCCCCCGTCCGGCCCGTTGGGCAGGTAGAAGGTGTCGTGCATCTGCCGGGCGGGGTGCTCTGGCGGGATGTTCAGGGCGGTGAAGTTGTTGAAGTCGGTCTCGATGTCCGGCCCCTCCGCCACGGTGAAGCCCATGTCGGCGAAGATGGCGATCATCTCCTCCACCGTCTGGCTGATGGGGTGGACGCGGCCCTCGACCTCGGGGCGGGGCGGGAGGCTGACGTCGATGCGCTCCGCCTCCAGCTTTTGCGCCAGCGCCTCGGCCTTCAGCACCTGGCGGCGGGCGTCCAGCGCCTGGCTGATCTCTTCCTTCACGGCGTTCAGGGCCTGGCCGCGTTCCCGCCGCTCATCCGGCGTCAGCGATCCCATGTCCTTCATCAGGCCGGTGATGCGGCCCTTCTTGCCCAGGGCGTCCACCCGCACCTCTTCCAGGGCGGCCAGGTCGGGGGCGGCGGCAGCGGCGGCCAGCAGGTCGGCCTTGAGGCTGTCGAGGATGTTCATCGCGACGATCCGTCTTTTGGGGCCCGTTCAGCGGGGGCAAGTGGGGCAGGGGTACCAGAAATCAGGCAGAAAAAAGGGGAGCGGGCCCGCCGGGCCTGCTCCCCTTCTTTCGGTAGCCGTTGATCCGGGTAGGATCAAGCGGCCTTGAGAGCGGCCTGGGCTTGATCGACCAGGACCTTAAACGCCTCCGGCTCGCGCGCGGCGATGTCGGCGAGGACCTTGCGGTCAACGTCGATGGCGGCGCGCTTCAGGCCGTGCATGAACTGGCTGTAGGTCAGGCCGTGGATGCGGGCACCGGCGTTGATGCGCTGGATCCACAGGGCGCGGAAGTTACGCTTCTTGGCGCGACGGTCGCGGTAGGCGTAACGCAGCGCCTTCTCGACCTTCTCGATCGCGATCCGGAAGCAGTTGTTGGAACGACCCCGGTAGCCCTTGGCCAGCTTCAGGATCTTCTTGTGACGGGCGTGGGTGGTCACGCCCCGCTTAACGCGAGCCATGGTTCAGCCCTCCTTACGGTACCCGGATGAAATTCTTGGTGATGATGATACCGTCCTGCTTGGACAGGGTCATCATGCCGCGGGCGTTCCGCTTCATCTTCTGCGGACGCTTGCGCATGCCGTGGCGCTTGCCGGCGGCCTGGGCGCGAACGAGACCGGAGGCGGTCAGCTTGAACCGCTTCTTCGTCCCGCTGTGATTCTTCAGCTTGGGCATTTTGGTTCCTCACGAAAGAATAACCGCCCCTGGGGGACACCCCTGGGGACGGCGGTGGATCCATTTGAGCGGGTGGGCATGCCCTGGACCTTTCGGTCCGGCCTCGCCGCCAAAATGAAGCGCGGTTTGTACACGGGGGCGGGACGTATGGCAAGGGCCGAGCGCGGCGGAATGACTCATTTCCAGGCACATCCGCCCCTTGCCGGACACAGGGCTGGGGCCCACTTCTGGAAAACGCCCAACGCAAACCACCGACTTCCCCGCCAGGAGGCGCCCGCCCGTGCCCGAGCTATACACCATAGGGTATGAGAAGGCGGGCCAGCCGGCGCTGGTGGAGCGCCTGGTGCGGGCCGGCGTGCGCACCCTGATCGACGTGCGCGAGCTGCCGTTGTCGCGCCGCGCCGGCTTTTCCAAGGGGCCCCTGTCGGCGGCCCTGCGCCAAGCCGGCATCGAGTATCTGCACCTGAAGGCGCTGGGCACGCCCAAGGAGGGGCGCCTGGCCGGCCGTGCCGGCAACCAGCCGCTGTTCTGGTCCATCGTCGACAAGGCCCTGGCCCGCCCCGAAGCCCAATATGAGCTGGGGGTGGCCGCCGCCACCGCGCTGAACCAGGGCCCCGCCTGCCTGCTGTGCCTGGAGGACGACCCGCACATCTGCCACCGCTCCCGCGTCGCGGCCGACATGGCGGCGGGCTGGGGCTTCGACGTTCACCACCTGTCGGTGGACGCCGCCTTCTAGCCCGCCCCGGATTCTCCGCCCCCAAATTTGCCAGCGGGCGCCGCATGGCGGACACAATGGGCGGCGAGAAGAACCAGGTGGCCGGCGGATGGGACCCGAAAGGGACGCTGGCCCAACGGACAGCTAGTCCAAGGGCTTGGGGCTAGGGTAAGCCTCAGGCGGTTCGGGTCAACGGGGCGCCTGAAGCGGTCGCCCGGGGGGAGCAAGTCGGCCAGTGCATCACGTCGACACCATCATCTTCGCGCTCGGGTCGCTGCTGATGCTGGCCATCCTGGCCGGCCGCGCCTCCTCGCGTGTCGGCGCGCCCCTGCTGCTGGTGTTCCTGGCGCTGGGAATCGCCGTCGACAAGCTGGCCAACTTCCAGTTCAACGATTACCGCCTGGCCTCGCTGGTCGGGTCCATCGCCATCGCGGTCATCCTGTTCGACGGCGGGCTGCGCACGCCCAAGGCGGTGTTCAAGGTGGCGCGCTGGCCGGCCCTGGTGCTGTCCACCATCGGCGTGCTGATCACGGCCGGCGTCACCTGCGTCGTGGCGCGCTGGCTGCTGGGCGTGGGCTGGGCCCAGGGTTTCCTTATCGGCAGCATCGTCGCCTCCACCGATGCGGCGGCCGTGTTCCTGCTGCTGCACCAGCGGGGCCTGCGCCTGCGCCCCCGCGTCTCCGCCCTGCTGGAGGTGGAGTCGGGCCTGAACGACCCCATGGCCGTGTTCCTGACCCTCCTGTCCATCCATGCGGTGCAGGGGGCGGGCTTCGGCTGGGCGCAACTGGGGCAGTTCGCGCTGGAGATGGGCGGCGGCGGCGTCATCGGCGTGGCCGGCGGCTTCGCCCTGTCGGCCATCATCAACCGGCTGGAGCTGTCGGCCGGCCTCTATCCCATCCTGGCGCTGGCCGGCACGCTGTTCATCTTCGGCGCCACCCAGACCATCGGCGCCTCCGGCTTCCTGGCCGTCTACCTCGCCGGCTTCATCATGGGCAACCGCCGGGTCAAGGCGCGGCAGATCATTGAGCGCTTCCACGACGGGCTGGCGTGGCTCAGCCAGATCTCGCTGTTCCTCATGCTGGGCGTTCTGGTCTCGCCCGACACGCTGGTGCGGGTGGCGCTGCCGGCCCTGGTGGTCGCCGTCGCCCTGATGGTGGTGGCGCGGCCCCTGGCGGTCACGCTGTGCCTGTCCTTCTTCGGCTTCGCCTGGAACGAGCGGCTGTTCATCTCCTGGGTCGGCCTGCGCGGCGCGGTGCCTATCTTCCTGGGCCTGCTGCCGGTGCTGTCCGGCCTGCCGGGGGCCGAAACCTATTTCGGCATCGCCTTCGCCGTGGTGCTGCTGTCCCTGCTGGCCCAGGGTTGGACCATAGGCCCGGCGGCGCGGCTGCTGGACGTGGAAATCCCGGCCGATCCCGAACCGCCCGGCCGTGCCGACATCGACCTGCCGGTGGACGGGCCGCAGCAACTGGCCATGCTGACCGTGGCGCCGGAGAGCGAGGCGGCGGTGCGCGGCCTGGGCCGGCTGGTGGTGCCGGAATCCGTGCGCGTGCTGGCCATGATCCGTGAGGGCCACCCCGTGGCGCCGGAGGAGGTGCGCGTGCTCTACCCCGGCGACGCCGTGCTGGTGCTGGGCGAGCCGGCGGCCCTGACTGCCATGGAACGCCTGTTCGGCCGCCGCGACCACGGCCGCCGCGCCGCCGGGCTGGGCGATTTCCAAGTCAAGGGCGACACGCCCCTGGCCACCGTGGCCGGGCTTTATGGGTTCGAGGCGCCGCCCGTCGACGGCGACATCGCCATCGGTGAGCACCTGGCCCGCCGCCTGGGCCGCCGCGCCTCCGTCGGCGTGCGCCTGAAGGTGGGCGAGGTCGCGCTGATCGTGGCGTCCATGGACGAGGCGCGGGTGACCGAGGTCGGCATCGACCTCACCCCCAACGAACGGCCCTGGACGCGCCTGCGCCAGGGCCTGAAGGGGCTCAGGCGCAGCGCCTGAGCCGTCCAGCCGATTGATCCGGCTGCCTTGGGGAAACCGCGCTCAGGTCCGGGGCGCGTGCTTGTTCAGGATGCGCTGCAGGGTGCGGCGGTGCATCTTCAGGCGGCGCGCGGTTTCCGAAACGTTGCGGTCGCACTGCTCGAACACCCGCTGGATGTGTTCCCAGCGGACGCGGTCGGCCGACATGGGGTGTTCCGGCGGCGGCGGCAGGGGGCCGTCGGTCAGCAGGGCGGCCTCGACCGCGTCGGCGTCGGCGGGCTTGGGCAGGTAGTCGACGGCGCCGGCCTTCACGGCCGCGACGGCGGTGGCGATGTTGCCATAGCCGGTCAGCATGACGATGCGCGCCTCTGGCCGGGCATCGCGCAACGCCTTCACCACGTCCAGGCCGCTGCCATCCGCCAGGCGCAGGTCGACCACGGCGTAGCGGGGGGCCGCCTCCTGCGCCACGTCCACGCCCAGCGCGACGCTGTCCACCGCCACCACGTCGAAGCCGCGCTTTTCCAGCGCGCGGGCCAGGCGGATGCGGAAGGGGGCGTCATCGTCCACCACCAGCAGGCTGCGCGACGCGTCCCCGGTGAAGCCGAGGCGCATGGGATCGATCACGTCACCGGTCTCAACGCTCATTCTCGAAAACCCCTTATTTTCCGGCCATGCCGCAGGACGGTTGCAAACTTACCAACGACCTTACTACGCCGTGTGTGGACGCTTCCGTGCGATTCCGACACGCGGCAAAAGGACGCCCCGTGATGGCCGGAGAGATGGACACGCGATTATGTCCATCCAAGGGCGGCAACACGCCATTGTCCACCATACGAAGGTTTCCCATTCTTTTGCGCCGTTCCGACGGCCGACGGCCTCGTCTTGCGCGGACAAGTCATTGGGCACCCGGCAGTAGTCCGCTCCAGTTCACGGTGACATGGGCGCCTGCGCCCACGGGCGTGCTGCCCGGACGGCCGTTGGCGTAGGAGACGACCGCGCCGGTGCGTTCCAGCAGGATCTGGGCGATGAACAGGCCCAGCCCCATGGTGCCGCCGCCGCCGGCGCGCACCGGCACCTGCTCCAGCCGCTCATCCCGGTCGGAAACGTAGGGTTCGCCCAGGCGTTCCAACAGGCTGACGGGGAAGCCGGGGCCGTCGTCGGCCACGGTCAGCACCAGGGCGGCGGGGTCGCAGTGCAGCGTCACGTCCACCCGGGTGGTGGCGAACTGCATGGCGTTCTGAAGGATGTTCCCCAGGCCGTGCTGCAGTTCCGGCGACAACGGCAGCGGGGAGGGCGCGCCCTCCTCCGCCCCGGTCACGGTGATCTCCAGCGCCACGTCGGCCCGGCGGTGGGGGGCGGCCACCGCCTCGATCACCTGCACGGGGCCCAGGGGGGCGTAGGGCTCCATCTCGCCCTCCGCGTCCGGGCGGCGGGCCAGGTCGGCCAATATGACGCGGCAGCGGTCCGACTGGCTCTGCAGCAGATGGATGTCCTCCACCCAGGGGCTGTCGGGCGGCATGTCGCGGGCCAGTTCCTTGGCCACCACGGCGATGGTGCCCAGCGGGCTGCCCAGCTCATGCGCCGCGGCGGCGGCCAACGCGCCCAGGGCGGAGGCCTTCTGCGCGCGGGCCAGCGACACCTGGCTGGCGATCAGGGCCTGCGACAGGTCGCGTCCGGACTGCGCCACCTTGTAGACGTAGGTGGCGATGAAGATGGCGGACAGGGTCAGCGCCGCCCAGATGCCGCCCAGGTAGATGGGCGGCAGGGTGACGCCGTTGCTGGCGGGCCACGACAGGGGCATGGCCAGGACCCAAACCAGGGTCAGGCAGGCGGTGGTCAGCGTGGTCAGCCCGGTGACCAGCCGCCGGCCCAGCATGCTGGCCCCCACCATCAAGGGCGCCAGCACCAGCACGGCGAAGGGATTTTCCAGTCCGCCGGTGAGCATCAGCAGCACGGTCAGCTGCACCGTGTCATAGCCCAGGAACAGCACCGCGCCCCGTTCGGTCAGGAAGGGGCTGCGCCGGCGCCGCGCGATGGCGTAGAGGTTGATCAGCAGCGACACCGCCGTCACCGCCAGGGCCGGCAGCAGCGGGATGTCGATGCCGACCAGATCCTCCACCGTCAGCAGGGTGACGGTCTGGCCGGCGATGGCGATCCAGCGGATGGTGTTGAGCGTGCGCAGGTTGATGCGCGCGGTGGCCCATCGGCCACCTTCCGGCCGCGCCTCGTCCGCGCCGTCATCCCTCATTGCTGTCCACGCCTGCCGCGTCATCGACCTGATCGTCCTGGGTGGGTGAAGATGGGCCTGGGTAGGCCAGCGGCAACCATGCCGGGCGTCAAGCTATAGCGCATGGGGTCACGGCGTCGCACCTGTCGGCTGGAACAGCGTCTTGCTACCCCTTGCCCCCGGCCGCCCGGCGTTGATAATTGCTGGGGGGCGGCGGCCCCCGTGGGAGTGCCCCTGTGGGAGTGCCCCCGTGGGACTGGATGCCGTCGCCCATGCCGTTGGAGAACGATCCTTGGAAAGCCAGCGCAAATTCGCGGTGCAGAAACCCCAGGGCAAGAAATGGGAAACCCTGGCCCTGGTCGACAATTTGTCGGCCGGCAAGCGGGAATTCAGCGAAGCGGTGCGCAGCCACGGCCGGGGCTATGTCCGGCTGATCCAGGTGGATTTCGAGAGTGAGGAGGCGCTGTCCAACTACGACTGGCGCCTGGTGGAACTGCACGACCCCTACAAGGGCAAGGGCCGGCCCAAGCCCACGGTGGTGGCCGGCTCCGAACGCCCCGTGAAGCCCAAGAAGGGCAAGGGCCCGGGTGAAAAGGTGGCCGTGCCCATCAAGACCTGGATGCTGGCCTGCCTGTTGGCGGTGGCCGTGGGCGTCATGTGGGTGGTGACGTATCACCGGCCCTAAGTTTGTTCGTCCGCCCCAGGCGCCGGCGGGCCACCGGGCCCTCAAGCCAGCGGATGCCGGCCCCGGCGCTTGAGGAAAACGTCAGTGCTTGGAACGGCCCTCGCCACCCCGCGTCGACACGCCGGCTTCGGCGAAGGTGGCCATGCCGGTGTGGCAAGCCACGGCGGCCTGCAGGATGGGCAGGGCCAGGGCGGCGCCGGAGCCCTCGCCCAGGCGCATGCCCAGGGTCAGCAGCGGTTCCTGGCCCAGGATGTCCAGCAGGCGGCGGTGCGCCGGCTCGGCCGACAGGTGGCCGACGATGCAATGGTCCAGGGCGCGGGGGTCCAGCTTGAACAGCACGGCGGCGGCGGCGGTGCAGGCGTAGCCGTCCAGCACCACCGGGGTGCGGGCCATGCGGGCCGCCATGATGGCACCGACGATGGCGGCCAGCTCATAGCCACCCAGGGCGCGCAACACGTGGAAGGGATCGCTCAGCAGATCGGCGTTGGCGGCCACGCCGGCCGCGACCACGGCCGCCTTGCGGGCCATGCCCTCGGCATCCAGGCCGGTGCCGGGGCCCACCCAGTCCTCGGCATTGCCGCCGAACAGGGCCAGGCACAGGGCGGCGGCGGATGTTGAATTACCGATGCCCATCTCCCCCAGGCACAGGACGTCGATGCCCGTCTCCACCGCCATCATGCCATAGGCCATGGCGCGGGCGCAGGCCTCCTCGCTCATGGCGGGGCCGTGGGTGAAGTCGGCGGTGGGGTTGTCCAGGTCCAGCTCATAGACGCGCAGGTCGGCGTCGGCCTGGCCGCACAGCTGGTTCACGGCGGCACCGCCCTGGGTGAAGTTGTGCACCATCTGGGCCGTCACCGCCGGCGGATAGGCCGACACGCCCAGGGCCGCCACGCCATGGTTGCCGGCGAACACCGCCACGCGCGGATGCTGCACACGGGGGGGCGTGCGGCCCTGCCAGGTCGCCAACCATTCGGTCAGGCTTTCCAGCCGGCCCAGCGCGCCGCGCGGCTTGGTCAACTGCACCTCGCGCTGCATGACGGTGGTGGCGGCCTCCAGATCCGGGCCCGGCAGGTCGGCCAGGACGCGGCGGAATTCGTCGAAGGAGGGAATGTCGCTCATGATGCTCCGGCCCGATAATGGGACCCGCGGTCGGGCGCCGGACTGGCGCTGGCGGGCGGACGGGACTTCCCGTATACCGGAACCATGACTGATGCAACGGGGCCGCGCCTGGGCGGTGTCTTCGCCGAATTCATAGCCGCCGTGATCTTTTTGACGCGGCTGCCCATCCGTTGGCGTGGCGACTGGCCGCAAGACCTGGATTCCCGGGCGTTGACCTGGTTTCCCATCGTCGGCACCCTGATCGGCGCCATCGGCGGCCTGGTCTACTGGGGCCTCAGCAGCGTCAACGTCCCGCCCCTGCTGGCCGCCCTGCTGACCGTGGGCGCGCTGATGGGCCTGACCGGCGCACTGCATGAGGACGGACTGGCCGACGTGGCCGACGGCTTCGGCGGCGGTCGCGACCGCGAGGCCAAGCTGACCATCATGAAGGACAGCCGGGTGGGCACCTACGGCGCCGCCGCCCTGGTGTTGAGCGTCGCCGCGCGCACGCTGGCCCTGGCGGCGATCGCCAGCCCGCACCATGTGGCCGTGGCCCTGATGGGCGCGCACGCCTATTCCCGCGCCTTCCTGCCGGGCATGAAGCTGCTGCTGCCGGAGGCGCGGCTGGTGGGCCACAGCGCCGGCGTGGGCAAACCCAACAGCGCCCGCGCGCTGGCGGCGCTGTTGGCCGGTTTCGTCCTGGCGGCCACCACCCTGACCAAGCTGCCGCTGGACGGTGGCACCACCCGCATCGCCATCCTGGCGGTGGCGGCCGGCGGCGTCCTGGTCATGGGGCAGCTGGCCCGGCGCCAGGTGGGCGGCATCACCGGCGATGTGCTGGGGGCGACGGAACAGGTGGTGGAGATCCTATTCCTGGTGGCCGTGACCGGCGCCCTGGGCGGCACCGTCGCCATGCCATGAGCACGTCCTTCCCCCCTCGGCACCCCCGCCTTTGTCGATGCCCCCCTTGGCGACGCCCCCCTTGGCAACGACGGTGCGGTGGTGGTGGGTGCGCCACGCCCCCCTGGCGCAGCCGCACCGGATCGCCGGCCAGGCGGATGTGGAGCTGGCCCTGTGGCCGGGCTCCAGCGCCCAGCTGACGGCGGCGCGCCTGCCCACCAGCGCCCTCTGGCTGGCCAGCCCCCTGGGCCGCACGCGCGAGACGGCCACGCGCCTGGCGGCCCTGGTCCCCGCCGCCCCGCCCGAGCCGGCGACCGACCCCCGGCTGATGGAACAGCATTTCGGCGCCTGGCAGGGCCACAGCTATGCCGAGCTGGAGGACGCGGGCGACCCGCACCTGGCCCCCTTCTGGGCCGACCCGGCGGGCATGGCCCCGCCCGGCGGTGAAAGCTTCGCCGACCTTTGCCGCCGTGTGGCGCGGGCGGTGGAGGAGTGGAGCGCCCGGCAGGCCGGCGACCGCGACATCATCTGCGTCAGCCACGCCGGCCCGGTGCGCGCCGCCATCGCCCAGGCCCTGGCCCTGCCCCCCGCCATGGCCCTGTCGCTGGACGTGGCGCCCCTGTCGTTGACCCGCCTGGATCGCATCACCACCGCCAATGGCCCCGTCTGGGCCGTGCGCTGGATCAACCGCATCCCCTGACCGAACCTTGCCGCACGGCCGCCTTACTTCGCCTTTAGGGTCACCCCCAAGGTGCCGGCGGCATAGGGTTCAACGAGGCGTGCCCGTCTGGGCCATGGGCGGCGGCATCCAGATATGGTAGGAATTTTGCCAACAACGTCAAAGGCTGGTTCAGCCCCGCTGAACCCCGACTAATGAGGATAAGGAAGATGATCGATCGGCGGCAGGTGTTGGCGGGTGCGGTGGCAGGCGTGGCGCTCGCGCTGGGAACCGCGATGCCGGCGCGGGCGGAGGTGACGGAGGCGCAGCTGATGGTGGAGCGCGCGCGCCTGACCGCCATGTCCCTGTTGGGCGACCCGCAATACGCCCCGCTGAAGAACCTGCTGGGCCGGGCCAAGGGCGTGCTGATCCTGCCCAACGTCATCCAGGCGGGCTTCTTCCTGGGCGGGGGCGGCGGCACCGGCGTGCTGGTGGCGCGCGGCACCGACGGGTCGTGGAGCGGCCCGGCCTTCTACACCATGGCCGAGGCCAGCTTCGGCCTGCAGTTCGGCGGCCAGCAGGCGCAGATGATGCTGGTGATCATGACCGACAAGGGCCTGAACGCCGTCATGGACCGCAGTGTGAAGCTGGGCGCCGACGCCAAGGTGGCGGTGGGTGAGCTGGGCACCCAGGTGGGCGCCGGCTATGGCGTCGGCGTGGACGCCGACATGTACGTCTATGCCAAGACCGCCGGCCTGTTCGGCGGCCTGGCCGTCGACGGCTCTGTCATCACCCCGCGCAAGGAATGGAACGACATCTTCTACGGCCAGCAGACCACGCCGGAGCAAATCCTGCTGGACCGCGCCTTCTACCGGCCGGAAGCCCAGGCTCTGGCGAGTGTTTTAAGTCAGTAAAGCGCCCCCTCAAGCGGCCCTTCGTCGCCGGGCGATCTGCTTTACGGAGCGCAGCGACGAGGACGCGACCGCGTCCGCCGGAGGTTTACGGGGAGCCGAAGGCGGACTGGAAATCGAGGATAGCCAAGGGGCGGATGCCTCGCCGGCGCTTGAGGAACACCGAATAATAAGCACTCAAGCCCAGACGAGCGCCAGCAGCGCGATGCAGGTCGCCAGCAGGCCGGCGGCGGCGGTCAGGGCCACGACGGCCCGCATGTCGCTGGCGTCGACGCGGGCGCGGCCGGTGCCCAGCCAATCCTCATAGACCACCATTTCGCCCTCCTTGCGGGGGCCGGCCAGGGCCAGGTTTAGGGCGCGGGCCACGGCGGCCACAGGCAGGGCGGCCGTGCCCTGGATGTGCTGGGTGCGCAGGGCGGCCAGGGCCGTGCCCGGGCGGCTGCCGGGCACCATCAGGCAGCCCGCCGCCAGGAACAGCACGGTCAGGCGCGCCGGGATCCAATCCATGACCAGCAGGGCGCGGCGCGCCGGCCGACCGAAGGCGGCATAGCGGGGCGAGGTGTGGCCCACCGTCACCGCCACCGTTTCCACCGTCACCCAAATCATCAGGCCGGGCAGGTCGAACAGCGCGAACCAGAACAGGGGCGCCACCAGGCCCCGGCTGACCTGGCCCACCAGCGCCTCCATCCCCGCCCGCAGCACGGCGTGGTGGTCCATGGACCAGACGGGCTTGTGCGTCAGCGGCGCCACCGCCTGGCGCAGCGCCTCCTCATCCGCCGCCGTGGCCGCCGCCAGCAGGCCCCGCATGGTGACCAGCAGGCGGCCGAAAAGCAGCGCCCGCGTCACCAGCAGCAGCGACAGCAGCCAAGCCACGCGCAAATGCGCGGCGGCGATGGTCAGCACCAGGGCCGCCAGCCCCACCCCGCCCGCCAGGACCAGCACCAGCAGGGCGCCGCGCGCCAGGCGCACGCTGTCCAACCGCTCGATCCGGTTCAGGCGCTTGTCGGCCCAGCGCACGGCAGTGGCCAGCTGCCCCTGCGGCGTCGCCAGCCAGCGGTCCACGGCGGGGAAGCCGGCGATGAAGGCGTTCAGCACCAGGGCCAGCGCCAGCAGCAGCAGCGATTCCGCCCGGGGCGGGGCGAACGGTAGGGGAATCATGTCCGTCTACCGGGCCTGAGGCTGGCCAGGGTGAACGTCGGCAGCCGGTTCGACAAGCGGCGCAGGCCACCGCCCTCCGTCCCACCGCCCTTCCCGCCGCCCGCCGGCGGTTCCGGCGGCGGCAGGAAGCCCAGCGTCTCAGCGGCGGCACTTCGTGCGGCGGCACCCGGCACGCGCCATGACAGCGTGTCGAAGCCACCGCAATGGCTGCACAGCGCCCCCCAGGCGGGGTTCACGCCGCCGCAGGCCTGGCACACCCAGGCGGGATCGGGGGCGGCCTTGCCCGCCTGGGCCAGGTGGCCGCGCTCTTCCGGGCCCTGTCCATGCTCGGCCGTCGCCAGCGCCGCCAGGCGCCGATAAACGCGGGCTGAGGGCCGGAGGGCCAGGGCGCGGGTCAAGTGGCCGCGCGCCAGGCCCCACAGGCGCGCCTCGGTCGCCGCGTCGGCCAGGGCGACGTGAGCCTCCGGCACGTTGGCATCCAAGGCCACCAGGGCCTCCAGCCGTTTCACCCGGGCCAGCGGGTCGGCGGCGGCGCCGGCCTTCTCCCCCGCCACGCCCCAGGCGGCGGCCAGCTCGGGATGGGGCGCCAACCGCCACGACTGTTCCAGGGCGCGGGTGGCGGCGCGGACGGATCCGGTGGCGGCCAGCAGGCGCGCCGCCTGCACCGCCGCCGGCACGGAGGCGGGCTCCAGGTCGTGGGCCTTGCGCGCCAGCGCCAGCGCCTGGTCCTGATTGCCGTCGGCCTCCGCCGCGCGGCTGCGTTCCACCAGCAAGGCGGCGCGGTGGCGGCGCAGAGTGTCGGCCGGCAGGGCCTTGGCCGCCGTCAGGGCGTCCAGCGTGACCGCCGCGGCCATCCAGTCGCCGGCGCGCGCCTGCAGGTCGAACTGGGTCAGCAGCGGCCAACGCGCCTTGGGCTTCAGGGCCGCCGCTTCCCGCACCAGGCCCAGCGCCCGCCGCGTCTCGCCGGCGGCCAGCGCCTGCAGGGCCAGGCCGCGCAGGCCGACGAAGGCCATGTCCGGCTGCTTCAGCGCCGCGCCCCGCTCACGCATGGCGGTGTAATGGCCGGCCGCCGCCGCCTCGTCCCCGGCCAGTTGCGCCGCCTGGGCGGACAGCAGCAGGGTCAGCGATGGTTCGTTCAGCAGGCCATCAGCCTTGGCGGCCAGGCGACTGGCACCGGCGCCATCCCCGCTGGCCACCGCCAGGAAGCCCCGGCTGAGGGCCTGGTATCCCCGCGCGCGACGGCTGGTGCGGCGCCCCGCGCCGAAGCGCCCGGGGCTGCGCCACACCAGCACGAACAGGCGCACCAGGATGTAGGCCACGACGGCCAGCAGCAGCAGGGCCACGGCCACCACGCCCACCTGGGTCTGGATGATGTACCCCTGCCAATCCAGCCGCAGGGTGCCCGGCCGCTGCGCCACCCAGACCGCCAGCGCGACGACCAGGCCCAGGCGCAGCAGGAACCACAGCGTCCGCCTCATGGATGGCCCCCATCAGCCGGCTGGGGCTGCGAAGGGGCGCCGCCCTCGGGCGGCACCGGTTCGGCCGGCTTGGCCTCCTCGGGCGACGGGGTGGGTGCGCTTTCGGCCGGCCGTTCCTTAGGGGCAGGCAGGCCGGCTTGCACGTCGCTGACGGCGCGGCGCGAGAGCCGGTTCATGGCGTCGTCGGCGCTCAGCCGCGCCTGGGCGTCGCGCAGCCAGGCCTGGACCTCGGGGGCCGCCGCCGGTGGGCCGGACAGGGCCGACATCTCCGCCACCGCCGTACCGATGTCGCCCCGGTCCAGCGCGGCGCCGGCGCGCGACACCACGGCGTCGGGCGCGTTGCCCTCCACCCGGCCGTCCTTGCGGCGGATGGTGACCAGGGCCTTGATACGACCCCATAGCTGTTGCAGCCAGTCGGCGCCCTCCGGCACCTGGGCCGCCTGCTGCGCGGCGGTGGCGGCGCGGTCGAAGCCTTCGCGCAGGGCAACGGGGCCGGCAAGTCCGGTGGCCTGGCTTTGCGCCAGCCGGTCCAGGGCCTGGCGCAGGGCGTCGTCTTCCGGCGCCAGGCTGCGCACGGCCGACAGCTCCACCCCATAGGGCCGGCCGGATAACAGGGCGGCCTGCAGCTGGTTGGTCGCCACCAGCAGGGCCTGGCCGCGACCGGCGGCGGCCGTTTGCGCCGCCAGCCGGCCGGACAACTCCTCACGCTGCTGCGCCGACTGGGCCAGCGCCTGCTCCAGCGCCCGCTGCCGGTCGGTCAGGCGGTTGAACTGGTCGGTCATCTGCTCCAGCCGGGCGGCCAGGGCGGGGTCGGGGACGGCCGGCGCCGTGGTGCCATCGCCACCCACGGCCGGCGCGGCGGCCAGCCTGGCCTTCAGGTCGGCCACCTCCTGTTCCAGCGCCTGCTGGCGCTGGCCGGCGACGTTCAGGCGGCGGGCCATCTCGGCCAAGGTCGCTTCCGTCCCCGCCTGCTCCGCCGACTGCGCCGGCTGGATGGGTGACGGCTGGGCGGACGGCAAGGCGCCGGCGGGCAGGCCGGCACGGCTCAGCCACGGGTCCAGGGCGCCGGCGCGGTACAATGACCAGCCGCCGGCCCCCAGCGCCGCCAGGGACACCAACAGGGCCAGGACCGAAACGGCCCCTTCCCCCCGACGCGGCGGCGGGGCGGCCGGCCGGGGCGGCTCCCGGCGAAGGGCATCAGGCTTGGGCATATCCATACGCGGGGCATCGGCGCGGGGCGGTTCCGCCTTGGGCCGGGGCGGTTCCGCGATGGGAACGTCCGTCTTCGGCAATTCCATGCGGGGGCGATCGGCGCGGAAGGTCTCTCCCGGAGGCGGAGGGAACGGCGGGGGCGGAGCGTCGTCGGGCCGGGCGCCCAGGCGATAGCTGCTGGCGGGGGCGGGCGGCTCCCTATCCAGGGAGGGCGCGCCGGCGAGGGAACCGGGACCGGGCGACAGGAGACGATCTTCCGGCCCCGGCAGGGCGATGACCGCGGTGGCAGGCAGGGTGGGAGCTAGACTGGCAGGCGCCTCCAGCGCGCCCATGACGGCGTCCAGTTCGGCGGCTGAGAGGGCCAGCCCCAGGCGCGACGCCGCCGCCTCAAGGTCGGCCCGGCGGTTCGGCGGGATGTGACCGCGCTTTTTCCAGCCCTGGACCGTGGTCACGGGAATGCCCAGCTTGGCCGCCATGGGCCGGATGCCGCCGAACCGTTCGACGATGGCGTCCACCTGCGGATTGGCGCCCGGCAGGTTGGTGCCCGCCAGATTGGGGGTGGGGGACGGGGCGTCCGAACCTTCACCGCTCATACGGCGATCCTTTCATCCTAAAAACGCTTCAGGGCCCGTCGGGCGTCAGGGCCAGCAGGTCCAACAGGGCGGCCTGGTTGGGATGGGCGGCCACGGCCACGTGGCGGAACAGGGGGCCATTCCCCAGGGCGCCCGCCACCGCCGGGCTGAGGCACAGGGCTGAAACGGCACCCAGATCGGCACCGCCCTGTACCGCAAGGTTAACAAACGTACGTGCCGACCGGGGAGAAAAAAGCAGCACATGATTAACCGACCCGGCCGCCAACGCGTCGCGGACACCGGGCAGCAGGGCATCCGCCGCCACCGCGCGGTACAGGACCAGGCGCCGGGTGGTGAAGCCCTGGGCCGCCAAGGCGCCGGCGGGATCGCCCGCCACATCGGCGCCCGCGGCGTGCAGCAGCAGGCCAGCATCGGGCCGCGCCTCGGCCGCCACCAGGCGAACCAGGTCGTCGGCGTCGCCGGCGGCGGAGCGCACGGCGGTGAAGCCCAGTTCGCGCGCCGCGGCGGCGGTGCGGTCGCCCACCGCGTACAGGGGCCACGTACGGGGTGCACCCTGCCAGGCCAAGGCCCGTACGCCGTTGACGCTGGTGATCAGGACGGCCTGCACCGCGTCCGGCGGCGGCAGGGTGGCCATCACATCCTCCACCGTCAGCAGCGGGTCGATCAGAACGTCGTGGCCCAACGCCGCCACGGCCGCCGCCGTGCGGTCGGCCTCCGGCTGGGGGCGGGTGACGAGGACGGTGGCCATGGGTGCCGCCCGTCCCGCCGTCAGGACACGGCGAAGATGCCGGGCGGCAGGCGGCCCTTCAACTCGGCGCCCGCGTCCAGGCCGGCCACCAGCGCATCGGCGGCGGCGAAGCGGCGGCTGGTGGTGACGATGGTGCGGCCGTCGGGGCTGAGCGCCATGGCCTCCAGGTCCATGGCGCCGTCGGCCAACACGCGGGCCAGCGCGGCGATGGGGGTGCGGCAGGAGCCATCCAGGGCGGTCAGCACCCCCCGCTCCGCCGTCACGCGCAGGGCGGTGTCGGCGCAGTTCAGCGGCGCCAGCAGGCCGTTGGTCACGGCGTCGGCAACCCGCGTCTCGATGCCGATGGCGCCCTGGGCCACGGCGGGCAGCATCACGTCGGCCTCCAGCACCGCCGTCACCTTGTCGGCCAAATCCAGGCGGCGCAGGCCGGCCATGGCCAAAAGGGTCGCGTCCACCTCCCCCTCCGCCAGCTTGCGCAGGCGGGTCTGGACGTTGCCGCGCAGGGGCACGACGGTCAGGTCGGGGCGGCGGGCCAGCACTTGCGCCTGGCGCCGCAGGCTGGCGGTGCCGACGACGGCGCCGGCCGGCAGGTCCATCAGCGTGGCGCCGTCGCGGCTGAACCAGGCGTCGCGCGGGTCCTCGCGCGGCAGCAGGCAGGTGATGTCCAGCCCCTGGGGCAGCACGGTGGGCACGTCCTTCATGGAATGGACGGCCAGGTCGATGTCCCCCGCCAGCAGGGCGTCCTCGATCTCCTTGGTGAACAGGCCCTTGCCGCCGGCCTCCGCCAGGGTGCGGTCCAGGATGCGGTCGCCCGTCGTCTTGATGACGACGATCTCAATGGCGTCCGGCACGGCGAGGTGGGGATGGGCCGCCCTCAGCCGGTCGCGCGTCTCTTGCGCCTGGGCCAGGGCCAAGGGGCTGCCCCTTGTTCCGATACGCAGGGGCGTGCCGATGCGGAGGGGGGCCTGCGGGGTATGGGAGGGCGTCGCGGTCGTCATGCTTGCCTGTCTATCCCCCTTTGCGGTTGCGGGAAAGGGCCCGGTCGGTGACAACGGCGGAAATGATGCCGATTTGATATGGCTTAGGTCCGGCGTCCGCCGGAGGGGCCAAGGGTTTTGAGTGATGATCGTCCTGGGTATCGAGACCAGTTGTGATGAGACCGCCTGCGCCATCGTCGATGACGCGCGGGGCATTCGCGCCAACGTCGTGCTGTCGCAGCTGGACGAGCACCGCCCCTATGGCGGGGTCGTGCCGGAAGTGGCGGCCCGCGCCCACCTGCATTACCTGGATGGCCTGATCCGGCAGGCGCTGGATGAGGCGCGCCTGGATCTGGGCCAGGTGGACGCGATCGCCGCCACCGGCGGGCCCGGCCTGATCGGCGGGGTGATCGTGGGCGTCATGACGGCCAAGGCCATGGCGGCGGCGCGCGGCCTGCCCTTCGTCGCCGTGAACCATCTGGAAGGCCACGCCCTGACGGCGCGCCTGACCGATGACGTGCCCTTCCCCTACCTGCTGCTGCTGGTGTCCGGCGGGCATTGCCAGTTGCTGGAGGTGGAGGGCGTGGGCCGCTACCGGCGCCTGGGCACCACCATTGACGACGCGGTGGGCGAGGCCTTCGACAAGACGGCCAAGCTGCTGGGCCTGGGCTATCCCGGCGGGCCGCTGCTGGAGAAGGCCGCGCAGAAGGCCACCAATCCCAGCCGCTTTGACCTGCCAGCCCCGATGAAGGGGCGGCCGGACTGCGACTTCTCCTTCTCCGGTCTCAAGACCGCCGTGCGCCGGCATGTGGAACAGCTGAGTACGCCAACCGAGGCGGACGTGGCGGACCTCGCCGCCGCCTTCCATCACGCCGTGGGCCAGTCACTGCTGGACCGCTGCGACCGCGCCATCAAGGCCTTCAAGGGCCGGCATTCAGTCAATGAACAAGGAGGGGGCCAGCACCTGGTGGTGGCCGGCGGCGTGGCCGCCAACAAATACCTGCGCGAGCAGTTGGCCAAGCTGGCGGCCAAGCGTGGCCTGACCTTCACCGCCCCGCCTCTGGCCCTCTGCACAGACAACGCCGCCATGATCGCCTGGGCGGGGTTGGAGCGGTTCCGCCTGGGCCAGACCGACAGCCTGGACTTCGCCCCGCGCCCCCGCTGGCCCCTGGACCCCACCGCGAAGCCGATGAAGTTCGCGGGGGTCAAGGCGTAAGCGGCGCGTCAGCTGGCGCTATTGCTTGGACGAATCAGACATTCCGCCGGGATGCCCCATTCGCGATTGAGCTTCCATGCCATTTCCATGGTCAAAGACCGTTTGCGGGATAGGATTTCCGATGCCCGGGATCGTGACCCTAAAAGGGCGGACAGGTCGCGCTGGCTGTAGCCGCGAGCCTGCATCTGGAACTTGATGGCATCCACCGGGTCGGGAACCTCGATGGGCCAATGCTTCGCCTCGTAGTCGGCAATGACCAAGGCAAGCAAATCAAAGTCGTCTGCTTCCGCCGTACCCGGGGTGGGTTCGTTTTCAAAGAAGCGCTCAATATCGGCCAAGGCCTTTTCATAGTCCGCTTCGGACCGCAGGGGGCGGATGTTCATCACACGCTCTCCGCGTCAATCTTGTCGTATTCGGCATGCGTTCCGATGAATTTCACCAGAACGCGCCTGAACGTGTAGGACACATGGACGATCAGGCGGAATTTGTTGCCGCCAAGGTCAAAGATCACCCGGTTATCTCCCACAAAATCCACCGTCGAACCGAACTGCGCCTTGATGTCAGCGGGGCCGGCCCACTCAGCCCTGGCGGCCAGCGCGTACCATCCCCGAACGGAAGCCTCCGCCCGGGGATGCTTTACCCAGAACTGGCGAAGCGTACGCAGGGCTATGACTTGCATGATTCAACCATAGTCCGTTCCCGATCCGGGAACAAGAGGCGTTCCCGCAGCGGAAACGGGTTTGCCCCAGCCGTCACCGGCCGGGGGCCGAGCCCTCTCAATGCGCCGTGCTGGTGAACACCTGTTCGGCCCCGCCCTTCTTGAAGACGACGCCGCCCTTCATCACGAAGTCGACCTTGCCCATCAGGGTGATGTCCTTGGTCGGGTCGCCGGGGACGGCGACGATGTCGGCGTACTTGCCGGCGGCGACGCTGCCGATGTCCTTGTCCTTCTTCAACAGGGTGGCCGCGTTGATGGTGGCCATCTGCAGGGCGTACATCGCCGGCATGCCCACCTGGACCAGCAGGGGGAAGTCCTTCCAGTTGTCGCCGTGGGGATAGACGCCGGCATCGGTGCCGTAGGCGAACTTCACCCCGGCCTTGTAGGCGTCGCCCACCGTCTTCATCAGCTGCGGCCCCACCAGCAGGGCCTTGGCCTGCACCGCCGGCGGATAGGCGTGGGGGTTGCCCTTGGCCTTTTCGGTCACATAGGTGCCGGTGTAGATGGTGGGAACGTAGTAGGTGCCGTGCTCCTTCATCAGCTTCATGTCCTGGGCGTCCATGAAGGTGCCGTGCTCGATGCTGTCGGCGCCGGCGACGACGGCGCGGCGGATGCCCTCCGCCCCGTGGGCGTGAACGCCGACGATGTAGCCGTACTCATGCGCCGCCGCGACCAGGGCCTTGGTCTCCTCCTCCGTCAGCTGGCTGTTGTCGACGCTGCCCGACAGGTCCAGCACGCCGCCCGTGGTCATGATCTTGATGGTATCGACGTTCTGCTTGTAGTGCTCGCGCACCGCTTTCCAGGCGTCGGCCGTGCCGTTGATGATGCTGTCGTGCGCGCCCACATCGGGCTGCAGGTCCATGCGCAGGCCGTCGCCGTCGTCGGCATGGCCGCCGGTGGACCCGATGGCGGGCCCGGCCGTCAGGATGCGCGGGCCGGCGACCCAACCCTTGTTGATCTGGTCGCGCAAGGCCACCGTCTCATAATGGCTGTCGCCCAGGTTGCGCACGGTGGTGAAGCCGCCCAGCAGGGTGCGCTTGGCCCACACCGTGCTGCGCACCACCCAGTCGGCCAGATTGAAGTGCAGCATGTCGCTGTAGACAGTGGGGGTGAATTCGTTGCTGAGGTGGACGTGGGCGTCGATCAGGCCGGGCAGGCAGGTTTCCCCCGCCAGTTCCACCATGTCGGCCTCGGGCCGGGTGACATAGCCGGCGACCACCTCGGTCACGCGGTCGCCCTGGATGACCACACTGGTCTGGCCCAGCATCTTGCCAGCCACGGAGTCCAGCAGCGCCGGGCAATGCAGCACCACCGGCTTGGCCGCCGGGGCCGCATCCTGCGCGTGAGCCACAAGCGGGGCTCCGAAAGAGATCAGCGCGCAACCGGCCAGCAAGGCAAAGGAAAGGGCGGCGCGACGGGCGCGGCGGCCCGCCGTCGTCATGGTACCAACAGCCATTTCGGCATCCCCTTATTCAGAAGCATGTCCCTGTTTCATCCGCCGGTTCCCCGACCGGTCGGCTGGGCGCCACGGTACCATCGCTCCCGCCCGCCCGCCACCGGACCGTTGCGGAGGGCGGGGCATCCGGGGTAAGCCAAAGCCCGGCAATCGTTTATAAGGCCCGGAGGGGATGGAGATGCAGCGGATCGGTGTCATCGGGGCGGGCGCCTGGGGCACGGCGCTGGCCATGGCCGCCCGCCGGGCCGGGCGCGACGTGGCGCTGTGGGCGCGGGAGCCCGAGGTGGTGGCCGCCGTCAACGGCGCCCACGAGAACACCCCTTTCCTGGCCGGCGTGGCCCTGGATCCCGCCATCCGCGCCACCGGCGACTTGGCGGAGGCCGTGCGGGCCGACGCCGTGCTGCTGGTGACGCCGGCGCAGCACATCCGCGCCACCACGGCCAAGCTGAAGCCCCTGCTGGCCACCGGCACGCCGGTGGTGCTGTGCGCCAAGGGCATCGAGATCGCCACCGGCAGCCTGATGACCGAGGTGACGGCGGGCGAATTGCCCGACACGCCGCTGGCCGTGCTGTCCGGTCCGACCTTCGCCGCCGAGGTGGCGCGCGGCCTGCCCACCGCCGTGACCCTGGCCTGCCGCGACGGGCACTTGGGCCAGCGCCTGGCCCAGGCCCTGGGCAGCCTGACCTTCCGCCCCTATGCCAGCGACGACCTGGTGGGGGCGGAGATCGGCGGGGCGGTCAAGAACGTGCTGGCCATCGCCTGCGGCATCGTCGCCGGCCGCGCCCTGGGCGACAACGCCCGCGCGGCCTTGATCACCCGCGGCCTGGCGGAGATCGCCCGCCTGGGCCAATCGCTGGGCGCCAGGCCGGAGACCTTCATGGGGCTGTCCGGCCTGGGCGACCTGACCCTGACCTGCGGCAGCCTACAGTCGCGCAACATGTCGCTGGGCCACGCCTTGGGCCAGGGCCAACCGCTGGCCACCATCCTGGCCGGCCGCAATTCCGTGGCCGAGGGTGTCTACACCGCCGAGGCGGTGGTGCGCCTGGCGGCCCGCCGGGGCGTGGACATGCCCATCTGCCAGGCGGTGGACGCCATCCTGAACCACGGAGCCGACGTCAACGCCACCATCCAGTCCCTGCTGTCCCGACCCCTCAAGCCCGAGGGCGCGTGACCCTTACCGGAGAGCCGTTCCCCATGCACTTCGCCATCACCTGCACCGACAAGCCCGGCCACCTGGACCTGCGCCTGGCCACCCGCCCGCGGCACCTGGAGTACCTGGACACCCAGGTGGCCCACATCGTCGTGGCCGGCCCCCTGCTGGACGCCGAGGGCAAGCCCGTGGGCAGCCTGCTGGTGGTGGATTTCCCCGACGAGGCCGCCGCCCAGGCCTTCGCCGCCGCCGATCCCTATGCCGAAGTCGGCCTTTTCGCATCCGTAACGATCCAGCCCTTCCGCGTCGTTTATCCGAAGGCTTGAGGCAACAGCGCCCCAGCAGTTCCCCCCAATTTCCCTAGGACGCGAGCGCGTCCGCCGGAGATTTCCGGGGAGCGCAGCGGACTGGAAATCGAGGATAACCAAGCGGCCGGACGGCCGCGCCCGGCGTTTGAGGGAACAAGAAAACATGTCCTACTGGCTGGTGAAGTCGGAACCCTTCAAGTATTCCTGGGACAAGTTCGTGGCGGACGGCCGCACCCATTGGGACGGCGTGCGCAACTACCAGGCCGCCAACAACCTGAAGGCCATGAAGGTGGGCGACCGCGCCTTCTTCTATCATTCCAACGAGGGGCTGGAGATCGTGGGCATCGCCGAGGTGGTGCGCGAGGCCTATCCCGACCCCTCGGATGAAAGCGGCCGCTTCGTCATGGTGGATCTGAAGCCGGTGACGCCGGTGAAGACGCCCCTGACGCTGAAGGACATCAAGGCCGATCCGAACCTATCCACCATGGCGCTGGTGCGCCAGTCGCGCCTGTCCGTATGCCCCATCACTGACGCGGAGTGGAAAGGCGCCTGCCAGCGCATGGGCGTCGATGCCTGAGGCGACTCCTACGCCCCCTTGGCCGAGCCCCCTATGCCGCCTGGCCGACATCGCGGACGGCCAGGCCAAGGGGATCACCTGGGGCAGCGGCAGCGCGCGCGAGGAAATCCTGGTGGCCCGGCGGGGTGACCGGGCCTTCGCCTATCACAACCGCTGTCCCCATGTCGGCACCACCCTGGACTGGACGCCCGACCAGTTCATGAGCGCCGACGGCCGTCACCTGCACTGCGCCACCCACGGCGCCCTGTTCCGGGTGGAGGATGGCCTGTGTATCCACGGCCCCTGCGCCGGCCGCAGCCTGACGCCGGTGCGGGTGCGGGTCGAGGACGGCGCCGTACATCTGGTGATTGATCAGGCGCCCCCGATATAAGCCGCCAGTTCCTCCGGCGTGCCGGCGGGGAAAGCCTCCTTCAAGTAATCCAGGAAGGCGGAGACGCGGGCGCTGAGCAGCCGTCGCGAGGGATAAAGCGCCCACAGGGCGATCTCCGGCCCATCCACGTCCCCCCAATGCGCCAGCGTGCCGGCGGCCAGGTCGTGGCTTACCAATGAGATGGGCAGGCGCGCGGCGCCGACGCCCGCCCGGACGGCGTCGCGGACCATCACCAGCGATGACAGGCGCAGCACCGGGTCCACCGCCATGCGCACCCGTCCCGTCGGCCCCACGACGTCCCAGCCCGGCGGCCCGCCCCCCGGGCCCCGCACCACGACCGGAACCGGGCGGCCGTCCACCGGCCGGGGGAAGTGCGGGCCGGCGACGACGACCAGGCGGTCGCGCAGGAAGCTGCGCCCCACCAGGCTTTCGTCCGGATCGGGGTTCACCCGGATCACCAGGTCGTAGCCTTCCTCCACCATGTCGACGGGCCGGTCCTCCGTCGTCACCTCCAGCCGGACGTCCGGGTATTTCAGCGCGAAGCCAGCAGCGATCTTGCCCATGGCCGTCTGCGAGAACAGCAGGGGCGCGCTGATCCGCAGGCGCCCCCGCGGTCGATCCCCGCCCGAGGCGATCGCCGCCGCCGTCTCATCCAGTTCGGTCAGCAGCGCGCCCGTCCGTTCGAACAGGGCCCGCCCCTCCTCCGTCAGTTTCAAAACCCGGCCCCCCCGCTCGAACAAGCGGAGATCCAGGGCGGCCTCCAGCTCGGCCACCCGGCGGGACAGGGTCGCCTTGGGCCGGCCCGAGGCGCGGGCCGCCCGCCCGAACCCGCCATGCCGGGCGACAAGATTGAAATCGGCGAGGGCGAGCAGATCCATCTGTTCCACCATAGAGACAGTATGTCCAAATCTACCGTCTATCGGCCCATCTGTGGATCATTAAATTGGGGGTGTCTTCGGACGCCAGGCACGGCCCCGGCCGGACGCCCGGGCAAATCCCCCCGATCAAAGGAGCGCCATCATGATCTATTCGAGCGCCACCGTTCCCGTGAACCCGCAGGGCGAGGCCCCGCTGACCCGCGCCCAGGTCTGGAAGGGCCTGGTGCTGAAGGCCCGCGACGCCCGCCTGTTCCTGCCGCCCAACCTGTGCACCCGCTGTGACGTGGTGGAGGAGAGCGCCACACACATCGTGCGGGAGGCCACGATCGGCGGTGCCGACCTGCGCGAGATCATCACCTTCGAGCCTGAGACCAAGATGACCTTCTTCCAGGCCACCGGCCCGCGCGAGGGCGCCATCGTCAACGAGGTGTTCGAGGACGCCGACGGCACGCTTCAGCTTCGCTTCTATTGCTACATCGGCCTGCGCGGCAAGGAACCCAACGGGCCCGAGGAACAGGCCGAGCAGACGCAGTTCGACAGCGACCGGGGCTACAAGGCCGCCCTGCTGTCGACGCTGAAGCGGACCCGCGAGCTGCTGGCGGAAGGCCGGCTCTGATCACCCCATAACACCCTATGACACCCCATGAAACGAAACGAGAGGACGCCGGGCCCTGCCGGCCTCTCCCTTGCCGAGGCAGCCATCATGCAAGAATTCGTAGCGCACACCACCCAGCCCAAGGTCCTGGTCCTGGGTGCCACCGGCCCCACCGGCCGCCTGATCGTCCGCCAGGCGGTCGCGCAAGGGTATGACGTCACCGTGCTGGCGCGTTCCGCGGAAAAGGCGCGCGGGCTTGAGGGGGCCATGATCGTCATCGGGGACGCCCGGGACGACGCCGTACTGCGCCAGGCCCTCAAGGGGCGGGACGCCGTCATCAGCGCCCTGGGCACGCCGGCCAGCCCGTTCCGGGAGGTGACCACCCTATCCACGGCGACCCGGGCGCTGGTGGCCGCGATGAAGGCGGAGGGGGTGCGGCGCCTGGTCTGCATCACGGGAATGGGCGCCGGCGACAGCGCCGGGCACGGCGGTTTCCTTTTCGACAGGCTGATTTTCCCGCTGCTGCTGCGCAAGGTCTACGCCGACAAGAACCGGCAGGAGGCCATCGTCAGGGAAAGCGGGCTGGACTGGGTTCTCGTCCGCCCGTCCATTCTTAACAACAAGCCGGGTGGGGGTACCGTCCGCGCGCTGACCGACCTGACCGGTGTCCACGGCGGAACCATAGCGCGGGCGGACGTCGCGCGCTTCGTTCTGGAGCAGGTGCGCGGCGACACTTGGCTGCACCAGGCCCCACTGATCACCGGCTGACGGCGCGCCGGGCCGATCAGGCCGACCGGGTCTTCATGGTAGCTGCGAAATCTTCGGTGGTGGTGACCATGCGGCGGGCGATCACACCCACCTCACGCGCCACGTCTGCGACAGTGGGGGCGGACAGCGCGTCGGCGGCGTCATTGGCGACGGCCGCCGAGGACGAGCCCCCCTCCACCGTGGCCAGGCCCGCGGTGGTGCGGTTCACCGCCGGATGGGACAGGGCGCGCAGCACGCTGTCGATGGCCATAAGGCTGGTGCGGCTGCTGATCTGGCTCAGCCGGCCGATCAGATCCGTCGTGTCATGTCCCGCACCGTTGTCCCCAACACCCGTGGTCATGGGCATCCCTATCCGCGCAAAGCCTGGGGCCGGAATAATGGCCCGCCCCTAATGACAATAGCGGCATTATCAATAACACAAGATGAACACGGGCGGGAGCGGCGCCGAAGGGGAAAGGACGCGGAAAAACCATCCTTTCGCATCACCCTGAATGGTTGGCGGGGTGATCCATGTCATGGACCGGCCGTCCCGCCCTGGTTTTTCATGATCTTCGGCCCTGGAAAAGTCGGCAAACCCGTGAATTGCCGCGAATTTACCGGTGGCCGCAACGGCCCCGTGCTTGTGGAATGCGGGGGCAAGAGGGATACTCGGCCCGGCAAGCGATGGCGATCGCCGCGCCAGGCCCGACGGATAGGGCCGGCCAGAGCCCCCCGGGTGCGGAGGGGCCAGGCCGGACACGGGTGGCGGCCTCGGCAGGCCCCGGCCGGCGACAACACATCAGGGAAGGAAACCAAGGTCCCATGAGCAACAACACCCTGTTCCCCGTTCCCGACGCGGTGGCGGCAGACGCCTGGGTCGACGCGACGAAATACCAGCAGATGTACGACCGTTCGATCAGCGATCCGGACGGGTTCTGGGGCGAGCATGGCCGCCGGCTGGATTGGATCAAGCCCTACACCAAGGTGAAGAACACCAGCTTCACCGGTGACGTGTCCATCCGCTGGTACGAGGACGGGGTGCTGAACGCCTGCGCCAACTGCGTGGACCGCCACCTGCCCGCGCGCGCCGACCAGACCGCCATCCTGTGGGAGGGCGACAGCCCGTCCGAACACAAGCACATCACCTATTCCGAGCTGTACGACAACGTCACCCGCCTGGCCAACGTGCTGAAGGCGCGCGGCGTGAAGAAGGGTGACCGGGTCACCATCTACCTGCCCATGATCCCGGAGGCGGCCTACGCCATGCTGGCCTGCGCCCGCATCGGCGCCGTCCATTCCGTGGTGTTCGGCGGCTTCTCCCCCGACAGCCTGAAGGACCGGGTGCAGGACTGCGGCAGCACCGTGGTCATCACCGCGGACGAGGGCCTACGCGGCGGCCGCAAGGTCGGCCTGAAGGTCAACGCCGACCAGGCGCTGAAGGCCTGCCCCGGCGTGGACACCGTCATCGTCGTGCGCCGCACCGGCGGCGCGGTGAACTGGGTCGAGGGCCGGGACATCTGGTACCACGAGGCCGTGGCCGCCGCCTCGCCCGACTGCCCGCCGGAGCCGATGAGCGCGGAAGACCCGCTGTTCATCCTGTACACCTCCGGCTCCACCGGCAAGCCCAAGGGCGTGCTGCACACCACCGGCGGCTACCTCGTCTATGCCAGCATGACGCACCAGTACGTCTTCGATTACCACGAGGGCGACGTCTACTGGTGCACGGCGGACGTGGGCTGGGTCACGGGGCACAGCTACATCCTGTACGGCCCCTTGGCCAATGGCGCCGTCACCCTGATGTTCGAGGGCGTGCCCAATTACCCGGACAGCGGCCGGTTCTGGCAGGTCATCGACAAGCACAAGGTCAACATCTTCTACACCGCCCCCACCGCCATCCGCGCCCTGATGCGCGAGGGCGAGGGGCCGGTGAAGCGCCATAGCCGCAAGAGCCTGCGCCTGCTGGGCTCGGTGGGTGAGCCCATCAATCCCGAAGCCTGGCTGTGGTACCACTCCGTCGTGGGCGACGACCGCTGCCCGGTGGTGGATACCTGGTGGCAGACGGAGACGGGCGGCATCCTGATCACCCCCCTGCCCGGCGCCACCGACCTGAAGCCCGGCTCCGCCACCCTGCCCTTCTTCGGGGTGAAGCCGGTCATCGTCGACAACGAGGGCCACGTGCTGGAAGGCGCCACCGAGGGCAACCTCTGCATCGCCGACAGTTGGCCGGGCCAGATGCGCACCGTGTTCGGCGACCACGAGCGCTTCAAGCAGACCTACTTCTCCACCTTCCAGGGCAAGTACTTCACCGGCGACGGCTGCCGCCGGGACGAGGACGGCTATTACTGGATCACCGGCCGCGTGGACGATGTCATCAACGTCTCCGGCCACCGCCTGGGCACGGCCGAGGTGGAAAGCGCCCTGGTCGCCCATCCCAAGGTGGCCGAGGCCGCCGTGGTGGGCTACCCGCACGACATCAAGGGCCAGGGCATCTACGCCTACGTCACCCTGAACGCCGGGGAAAACCCGTCGGAGGAGTTGCGCAAGGAACTGGTGGCCTGGGTGCGCAAGGAGATCGGGCCCATCGCGACGCCCGACCTGATCCAGTGGGCGCCGGGCCTGCCCAAGACCCGCTCCGGCAAGATCATGCGCCGCATCCTGCGCAAGATCGCCGCCAACGAGCATGAGGCGCTGGGCGACACCTCCACCCTGGCCGACCCCACCGTGGTCACCGACCTGGTGGACAGCCGCATGAACCGGGGCTGAGGGTCGAAGCGTTGATTTGGGAAAGCCGGCCGGGGCGACCTGGCCGGCTTTTTTCTTGGCCTCACAACGCCGTCGGCCTCGGGTCTTCCACCTGGTGCAGGCGCTGGAAGGCCTGCATGGCGACGCGCAGCAGCAGGGTCTTGCGCCGGGTGGCGTTCAGCTTGACCTCGGGACCCTGGCGCAGGATTTCGGCGCCGTAGCCATCGGCCACGATCAGCCCGCATTCCTCGGGGATCAGTTCCTGGGGGAAGTCCTCGCCCACGGCGAAGTAGAACCGGTCGCAGAACTCCAGGTAATCGCCCCATTTGTGGTCGGCGCGGAAATCGGCGACGGAGCTCTTGATCTCGATGATGGTGACGGTGCCGTCACCGGCCAGGGCCAGGATGTCGGCGCGGCGGTTGTTGGCCAGCGGCACCTCCAGCATCGAACGCATGCCATGGTGGACCAGCATGCGGCGCACGCCGCGCGCCAGCAGCAGGGCGCGTTCCATGCCCGGCCGGCCGAAGAAGGGCGGCACGGTGGCGGGAATGACGAAGTCGGCTTCATCGCCCGGCGACGATGGGTCGGACGGCACGGACATGGGATTTAGCCCCGCTTGAAACGCTCCACCTTCTGGACACGATAGCCCAGGCTGGTGGGGAAGCGCTGCTCGGCACGGAAGCGGGCGTCACGGTCGGTGGTGGCGCCGAACAGGTAGACCTGGGCCCCCACCTGGGCCCCCTCGATCAGGCCGGCGGGGTCCGCGCCGTCGGTGTTGGCGGCGACGCTGTTTGCCGCCGGAACAACCGTCACCTCCCACAGCCGGCCGTGCACCAACACCGTCTTGTCCGGCACGATCAGGCGGCGGCGGGGGGCGGACTGCAATTCCCGCAGCTTGGCATCCGCCTCGGCCCGGGTGGCGCGCAGGGTGGCGACCGCCTCCTCCAGACCGGCGACCTCGCGCGCACTGCCCTCGGCCGTGGCCTTGGCATCGTTGGCGGCGGCGGTGGCGTGGCCCAGTTCCTCCTCCAGCCGGCCCAGGCGGCGTTCCCGCACGCGGCGGTCATCCTCAATGTTGCGCGCGGTCAGCGCGAACTGGATCAGCGAATAGAGCAACAGGATGATGAGGCCGATATTGGCGAGAAGGGCCGCCGACATCAGGACGCCACCGCCTGCTGGACGGCGCCATCCGGCACCGGCAGCATGCTGGACAGGATGAAGCCCGCCAACTCGGGAAAAGCCTGGCGGGCCAGGCGCATGGCCTCCGCCTGGTTCTCGGCCCACACCTCCACCACATGGGGACAGCCGCGCAGATGGCTGTGGGTGGTGGCCGTCTGATTGATGGTGAGCGTCGGGCCCAGGGCCAGGCTGCCGGTGTACAGGCGGCGGCCGGTCCCCGGCTCACCCACCTCATGGATCAGCTCGAAATTGTCGGCCTGGGCGGCGATCAGCCGGCGCTGCGCCTCCGCCAACTGGTTCTGGATCATGCGCCGCTCTTCCGCCAGGTCGCGGCCGCGGGCCAGGTTCTGGTCATGCGCCTTCACCGCCTCATCCAAGGCGGTGCGGGTCCTGGCCACCTTGCCCTCCAGTTCCGCCACCGCGTTACGGGTGGCGTAGAGCAGGGTCTGGCGGAACAGCACCATGGCCACCATGCCGACCGCGCCCAGCAGCGCGATCACGAACAGGCTGATGCTGAATTCCTCAAGCACGACCGCGGCGATCCTTTCGGCGTTCCCATAGAGCCTAGCATTGCCGACAATTTTCCACAAATTGCCGATGATGCCGCCAAGCCAATCCGCCGAGCATATCAGGCCGGCCGTTCATAAATGGTTATCATGGCTAACGATACTGGTCGACTAGGCCGAAAGCAACCTGGGCGTGAGATTATGGCGCTACCTCACGCAGCGCTTTGTGCGAATCCCCGGCCCGCGATCTCCCTCAGGAAGGCGCGGTCGACGGCGGGATAGCGCGAGGGCATTTCGCGCTCGATCGTATCCAGCAGCGTGCGCGCCGCGTCGCGGCCGTTGATCTCGGCATACAGCAGGAACCAGGCGGCATAGGTGCGACCCAGGCCCACGGCGGCGGGGCCGACGGCAACCTCGCTGTCCGTCGGCATGACCCAATAGCCCAGGGCGCCGTCGCGGCGCAGCCCAACGAAGGGCAGCTTGGCCAGCGGCAGCCGGGCTGGGGTGCCGGTAGGCGGCGCGGCATTGGACGAGGGTGGGACGGGGGCCATCGCTTGCCATGACAAGGAATGGTTCAGGCCCCAAGCATTGAGGTGCGGAGCCGGCGAACCTACTGGCCCTGGTATAACCCGGCGAGTCGCGGTCCGCTATCAGTGCGGAAGAATAGGTCCCCGCGCCGGGGTGCCGGACATCCGCTCCCCGGCGCATGACATGCCGGGCCCACCGGCCCGGCCGCCGCTGAAAATTCCGGCCGGGACCGCCGTCTTAGTGGCCGTGGCCGGCGTGCTTAGTGGCCGTGGCCGGCGTGGGCCTTGCCCGCCTCGGACAGGACGAAATGGCGGCCGCAGTAGGGGCAGTCGATCTTGCCGTCCTTTTCCATGGTCAGATAGACCAGCGGATGGCCCAGGGCGCCGCCCCCGCCATCGCACCCGACGGACGGGGTGTCGACATAGATCGTCTCAATCGGCTGCATGGCCTCGGGCGCTCCATAATAAAGGTCCAGGGCGGGACGACCGTCCCGCCGACGCCCGGATCATAGCCAAGCGCGCCGCCGGATCAAGCGTGAGGCGCCGCGCCCAGTTCCCGCCCAGTCCCCGCCTGACTCCCCGGGGGCGGACCTCCTTGGTGGGGGGTGTGACGGCCGTGGTTGACCGTGGTCAAGGCGGGGGTGTACGCCTTTTTGGCCCCGGCGTTCCCGGGCCTTCCCCTTATTCGGGCCCGCCTGTTTCCCGGCCCCGTCATCATGGACCGTTTCGACCCCATGCCCGACACGCGCGCGCCCGACGCCCATCCCGCCCCCATCCCGTCCGCCCCCACCGGCAGCCCGCCCGAGCTGGCGATCGAGCTGCGCGGCCTCACCAAGACCTATAAGGCCTCCGGCAAGGCGCCGGCCAAGCTGGCGCTGAAGGGCATCGACCTGGCCATTCCCCGCGGCTCGGTCTATGGCCTGCTGGGTCCCAACGGCGCCGGCAAATCCACCATGATCAACATCCTGGCGGGCCTGGTGACCAAGAGCGGCGGCACGGCCAAGATTTGGGGCATCGACATCGACCAGGACCCGCGGGCCGCCCGCGCCGCCATCGGCGTGGTGCCCCAAGAACTGAACATGGACCCCTTCTTCACCCCGCGTGAGCTGCTGGACCTGCAGGCCGGCCTGTACGGCGTGCCCAAGCGCGAGCGGCAGACCGACCGCCTGCTGGAGGCGGTGGGCCTGAAGGACAAGGCCAACGCCTATGCCCGCACCCTGTCGGGCGGCATGCGCCGCCGCCTGATGGTGGCCAAGGCCATGGTGCACACCCCGCCGGTGCTGGTGCTGGACGAGCCCACGGCCGGTGTGGACGTGGAACTGCGCCAGTCGCTGTGGGCCCATGTGCGCGAGCTGAACCGCGCCGGCACCACCGTGGTGTTGACCACCCACTACCTGGAAGAGGCGCAGGAGCTGTGCGACAGCATCGCCATCGTCAACCACGGCCAGGTGGTGGCGTGCGACAGCACCGACCGCCTGCTGCGCACCCTGGACCGCAAGGACCTGGTGGCGGTGGTGGACCAGGACCTGACCGAGGTGCCCGCCACCCTGGCGGGTTTCGAGGTGACGCTGAAGGGCCGCCAGCTGACGGTGCAGTACCCGCCCAGCCGCGTGAAGGTGGGGGAGGTGCTGAACGCCATCGCCGCCGCCGGCCTGACCATCGTGGACCTCAGCACCAAGGAATCGGACCTGGAGGACATCTTCCTGCAGCTGACCCGCGCGCCCGCCACCGGTAATGGCGCGGGCTGACGACAACGTCCTTTCCCCCACCGCACCGCGCTGGCGCCCCCGCTGGCTGGCGGCGGTGGCACTTGGCCTGTCCGTCACGGCCTGCGCCCCCACCGCACGGCTGGCCGGGCCACCGGTGGTGGTCACCCCGCAGCTGACGGCGGCGGGGATCACCGCGCGCGACGGCGCGATCCTGCCCACGCAGTCCTGGTTGCCCCCGGAGGGTCCGCCCCGCGCCGTCATCCTGGCGCTGCACGGCTTCAACGACTACGCCAACTCTTATGACGCGCCCGGCCGCTGGTGGGCGCAGCATGGCGTTGCGACTTACGCCTATGACCAGCGCGGCTTCGGCCGCAACCCGCGCCCCGGCGTCTGGGCCGGCGGCGACGTCATGGTGCGCGACATGTGGGACGCCGCCGCCGCCCTGCACGACCGCTATCCCGACACGCCGCTGTTCCTGACGGGGGAAAGCATGGGCGGGGCCGTGCTGATGACAGGCCTCGCGGGGCACGCCCTGCCGGCGGGCTTCAAGGGCGTCATCCTGACCGCGCCGGCCGTGTGGTCGCGGGGCACCATGCCCTTTTACCAGCGCTGGGCCCTGGCTATCGCCAACTGGACCGTCCCCTGGCTGAGCCTGACGCCGCCGCGCGGCCTGATCCACGTGCAGGCGTCGGACAACATCCCCATGATGATCGCGCTGGGCCGCGATCCCCTGGTGGTGAAGGCGACGCGCGTGGACGCGCTGGAGGGCCTGACCGACCTGATGGACGCCGCCATGGACGCGGCCCCCCGCTTCAAGGTGACGTCCCTGGTGATGTACGGCCAGCATGAGGAGCTGATCCCGCGCGAGCCGATGTGCAAGGCCCTGGCCCGCCTGCCGGACGCCAGCCAGGGCGGCCCGCGCATCGCCTTCTACCCCACGGCCTGGCATATGATGCTGCGCGACCTGCACGCCCAGATCGTGTGGCAGGACATCCTGGCCTGGATCGCCGACCAGACCGCCCCCCTGCCCAGCGGCGCGGACGTCAATCCGGAAATCCCCACGCTGCTGGCCGAGGGACGCACGCCATGACCGCGACCGTCATCCTGAACGCCGACGACTACGGCTTGTCCCCGGGAGTCTCGCGGGGCATCCTGGCCCTGATCCGCCAGGGGCGCCTGTCGGGCACCAGCTGCATGACCGCCACGCCCTTTTGGCCACAGCATGCGCCTTGGCTGGCGGAGGTGGCGGACCGGGCGGACATCGGCCTGCACCTGACCCTGACGGACCAGGAACCCGCCGGCCCCTGCCCTACCCTGGCACCCGGCGGCCGCTTCGGCACCGTGGGCGACCTGATGATCCGGTCCCTGACCGGCCAGCTGAGGAGCGCCGCCGTGCAGGCCGACCTGAAGGCCGAGATCGAGCGCCAGCTGGATCTGTTCGAGGCCCACACCGGCCGGCCCCCGTCCCATGTCGATGGGCACCAGCATGTGCATCTTCTGCCCGGCGTGCGCGGCCTGGTGCTGGACGCCGTGGCCCGCCGCTACTCCCGGGGCAGCGTCTACATTCGCGACTGCGCCGAGCCGATGGCCACCGTGCTGGCGCGTGGGGTGGACAGCGTGAAGGCCCTGATCATCGCCAGCCTGGCGCGGGGCCTGGCCGCCGCCGCCGCCCGGCGCGGCATCCCCACCAACCGGGGCTTTCGCGGCGTCTACGACTTCGGCCCCGGCCGCGACTTCCCGGCGCTGATGGCCAAGTTCCTGGCGCCCGCGCGCGACCGCGTGCTGATCATGGTGCACCCGGCCCTGCCGGATGAGGTCCTGGCCGGGCTGGACCCGGTGGTGGCCAGCCGGCAGGTGGAGCAGGCCTATCTGTCGGGCGACGCCTTTCCCCAGGTGCTGGACCGCATGGGCGTGCGCCTGGGCCGCCTTCAGGCCCAGCACCAGGGCTGACACAAAACGGGTTGACCCGATGAGGGTCCCCGGCGCTTCATGCGGCCCCATCACAGCCATTCGCGATCGAGGACCAGGGATGCCGGACCCCCGCAGCGCCAAAGGGCCGTCCAAGGCCGCCCCCAGCAAGCCCATCGCCACCGAGGGCGCGGCGGGGGAGAGCATCCGGCGCAAGGCCTTCCGCATCCTGGGCCTGCCGGCCGTGACCGCCCTGTTCGCCCGCGACCCCGACCGGGTGGAGCGGCTGTTCTTCGACGATCGCATGAAGGAGAAGGTGGGCGCCTACTGCGCCGGCCTGGCCCAGGCGCGCAAGGTCTACCGCCTGCTGCCGGCCGACGAGATGGAGAAGGTGGCGGGCACGCCCCTGCATGGCGGCGTGGTGGCCGTGGCCGCCCCCCGCCCCGTCCTGCCCCTGGACATCGACGAGGCGGCGCGATGGGCGGCGGCGGGCGAGCCGCTGATGATCCTGGACGGCGTGGGCAACCCGCACAACCTGGGCGCCATCGTCCGCACCTGCGCCTTCTTCGGCATCAACCGCCTGGTGCTGTCCGACCATGCCGAACAGGCCCTGCCGTCCGAAGCGGCCTACCGCGTGGCCGAGGGCGGGTTCGAGTATGTGACGCTCTACCAGTTGCCGCGCTTCGCCCAAAGCCTGCGCCATTTGCGCGCCCACTACCGCATCGTGGGCACCGCTCTGGGCGACCATCCCGACCCGGCCGCCGTGCTGTCGGCCGCCCCAAATGGGGCGGGGCCCGCCAAGCCCGCCGCCCTGATCCTGGGCAATGAGGAGATCGGCCTGCCCGCCACCACGCTGCAGGCCTGCAACCAGCTGGTCACCCTGCGCGGCAGCGGCCAGGTGCAATCGCTGAACGTCTCCGCCACCGCCGCCATCCTGGTGCACGCCTTGGCCGCTCCCGCCTTGACGCCCGCCGGGCCCCTGCGGGCCTGAGATGCCCCGGCTGATCCTGTTCAACAAGCCCTACGACGTGCTGTCGCAGTTCAGCGATGACGGCGGCCGGGCGACGGTGAAGGATTACGTCGACGTGCCGGGCGTCTACCCGGCGGGACGGCTGGACCGGGACAGCGAGGGCCTGCTGGTCCTGAGCGACGACGGCCCCTTCATCCACCGCGTCGCCGACCCCAAGCACAAGCTGGCCAAGACCTATTGGGCGCAGGTCGAGGGCGTGCCGGACGAGGCGGCGCTGGCGGCCCTGCGCCGGGGTGTCACGCTGAAGGACGGTCCCACCCTGCCGGCGGGCGCGCGCGTGATGGACGAGCCGGCGGCCCTATGGCCCCGCGATCCACCCATCCGCTACCGCGCCGCCATCCCCACCAGCTGGATCGAACTGACCCTGCGCGAGGGGCGCAATCGCCAGGTCCGTCGCATGACGGCGGCCGTCGGCTTCCCCACCCTGCGCCTTGTGCGCTGGGCCGTGGGCAACTGGACGCTGGAGAACCTGGCGCCGGGGGAATGGCGCGATGTGCCCCCTCCCCCTCGGCCCGCGCCGGCTAAAGCGCCCGCTAAGGCGTTTCGACGATCAAGGTGACGCGCCGGTCGGCGGCGCGGTCATGGTCCGGCGCGGTGGGGTCGGCATTGGCCCCCGTTGGCGACACATGCGGCCGGGTGTCGGCATAGCCCACCGCCCGCAGGCGGTTGGCCGGCACGCCATCGCTGATCAGCATGCGCACGACGGCGGCGGCACGGGCGGCCGACAGTTCCCAGTTGCTGGGGAAGCGGGCGGTGCTGATGGCGTTGCTGTCGGTGTGGCCCTCCACCGTCACCATGCCCTTCAGCGACTGTAGCACCGGCACCAGGCGCGACAGGATCTGCTGACCCTCATCCCCCAAGTCGGCGCGGCCGGAGGCGAACAGCACCCGGTCCTTGATCTCGATGGACAAGCCCTTGCCCCGGGGCGTGACCTGCACGTCGGGCGGCAGATCCTGCGCCTCCAGGTCCTGGGCCAGGCGCTTGGCCTCCTCCGTCGGCTCTTCCGCCGGACCGGCCTCTGGAAGGGCGTCGGCGGGCGGCCGCTGCGGCGGATAGGGGGGCGCCGGCGGCAAGGTGGGGCTGGACATGGAGGCGGCCGTGGGATTCTTCGCCATGTCGCGGGCGGGGGCGCCCACCGGGTTGGCCGAGACGGCCACGCGGCCGGCGCCCGGCTGGGTGTTGTCGGACTTCAGCTTCAGCCGGCCGTTGATGCCCAGGATGGCCACCATGCCCAGGAACACGATCATCAGCAGCGTGACCATGTCCATGTAACTGATGACCCATTCCTCGGACTCCTCCGCCGGCTCGCCCGGCATGCGGCCGGGGACGGTGCGGTGCTGGGTCGGGCGTCCGCCACGGGCGGGACCACGCGCATGGCCACCCGGCCGGCCGGGGGCCTTGGCCTGGACCGGCGGCGGCGCGGGCGGCGTGGCGCCCGGCATCACCGGCGGCGGAACGGGAAGGCCGGAGGCGTAGACGCGGGCGGTATGCCGGGGCTTGGGCGGCGGGGGCGGGGGCGGATCGCCGCCACCGCCGGCCCCGCCGCCGGACTGGTCACTAGGCGCCACCCCAGTCCTCCTCCCGCGCGTCGCGCAGGTAATGGTCCAGGCTGTCCTGGATGATGGTGGGGGAGCGGCCGAGATGGGTCAGCACCACGCCCTCCAGCAGCACGTTCATCAGGGCGACCCGGCGGCCGGTACGCTGTTCCAGCTTGATGGCGATGGGCTTGAATACCAGGTTGGCCAGCACCAGACCGTAGAGGGTGGCCAACATCGCCACCGCCATGCTGCCGCCGATGAGGCCGATGTCGCCCTCGCCCAGGTGCTTCAGCATGCCGACCATGCCGGCCAGCGTGCCCAGCAGGCCGAAGGCGGGGGAGAAGGTGGCCAGGGTGCGGAAGAATCGCGACTGCCCGGCCTCCAGCTCCATCTGCTTCTGGATGCGCCAGTTCATGACCTGCAGCAGGTCTTCCAGCGGCTGGGCGTCCACCACCATCTGCAGGCCCAGCCGCAGGAAGGGGTGGGCCACGCGCTGGGCCCGTTCATCCGCCGCCTGGATGCGCTTCTCATGCAGGTGGCGGGCGACCTCCATCAGTTCGGCGACGTCGGCGCGGATGCTGTCGCGGTCGCGCACGATGCCGACCAGGGCGCCCAGGGCTGCGCGGATTTCATCGCCACGGAAGGCCAGCAAGGCGACGCAGACGACGCCGCCCAGCACGATCAGCAGGCCCTCGGGATTGTAGTAGAAGTGCCAATTGCCGCCGGCGGAGACGACGAACCACAGCAGGGCGACGGTGGCCAGCACACCCGCCAGCGTCGTGCCGATGAAGCGGGAGGTGACGCCCCCCTTGGCGGGCCCCCGATTGCCGGACCCGCGATTGCCAGACCCGGGCCTGGCGGCCGGCGCATTGCGCACCGGGCGCGCGCCGCGTTCGTTCACAGTCACGCCCTTGCCCCTAATAACAACGGTACAGGTGCCGCCTGCCCCGGCGGCGTGAGCCACAGATTAACCGAGTGGCCCCGGCGAAAACACCCCGCTCAGAAGATCAAGGATTTAGGCCGCCGCGAAACGGCGACGGCCCCGCCCGGGTGTTCCAGGCGGGGCCGTTGTGTCAGCCGGACCGGTGGGGTGGTCGGGGGCGGGGTCAGCGGCCCTGGATGGTGATGGTGAGGGTGTCGGTGTAGCTGCCGGCGATGGCCTGGGCGTTGGCGGGGACGGTGACGGCGACGGTGGCGGTCTTGTTGAACTGGGCGGAGGAGCGGACGACGTTGACGCTGCTGCCGCTGGACTGGCCGTCGTAGATGGGGGTGTAGCTGATGGGCTGGGCGCCGGTGGCGGAGGACTTCAGGGTGCCGCCGTTGGCGGAGGAGACGCTGATCTGGTAGCCGGCGCCGTCGTTGCAGGTCTCGACGACGCTGCCGACGGTGACGGCGCTGGAGCCGGCGAGGATGTTCAGCTGGGTGCCGGCGTCGGTGACGGCGACGGTGCAGGTCTGGGCGACGGTGCTGTTCAGCTGGATGGTGCCGGAGGCGGCGGCCGTGGCGGCGAAGGCGGGGGTGCCCAGGGAGATGGCGGCGACGGCGATCAGGGCGGCGGCGGAGCGGATCATGATGAGGGTCCTATCGGTTCGGCTGGGCTTGTTGCCCGATTGCTTTGATGGAAGATGTAAAAGCAATCGTGGTGCCAGAACCGGGGCCGGGTTGGCATGAACTGGTTAATACATTGATATCGTTAATTTATCAGATTTATGGCGACACTCCCGTCCCGCGCATGCCGTCCGGGCCGTTGCGTTGCGCACCATGCGAAAGGTTAGGAACGCAAGCGAATCAATGCATTAGGATTTGCGGTTCGCCAGATGGCGGGCACGCGAAAGGGCGCCCCGGCGTGGGGCGCCCTCTCCCGAACCTGAGGTGACCGTCGCGGCTTACTTGCCGGCGATGGTGATGGTCAGGGTGTCGGCGTAGCTGCCGGCGATCGCCTGGGCGTTGGCCGGGACCGTGACGGAGACGTTGGAGGTCTTGTTGAACTGGGCGCTGGAGCGGGTGACCGCGAAGCTGCTGCCCGAGCCGTTGGTGCCGTCGTAGCTGGTGGTGTAGCTGATGGCCTGGGCGCCGGTGGCCGAGGACTTCAGCGTGCCGTTATTGGAAGAGGCGACGGTGATGGTGTAGCCGGCGCCATCGTTGCAGTTCTCGACCACGCTGCCGACGGCGACGTTGCTGGAGCCCGACAGGATGTTCAGGGTGGCGCCGGCATCGGTGACGGCCACGGTGCAGGTCTGGGCGACGGAGCTGTTCAGCTGGATGGTGCCCGACGCGCCGGCGGCGGCGAAGGCGGGGGCGGCGGCCAGGGAAGCGGCGGCGATCAGGGCGGCGGCGGCGAAGCGGATCATGGCGTGGGTCCTATCGGTTCGGTGGGCGGCTTCAGCGGCCCGGTTGGTTCATGCCTCGTTATAAGCACCCATCGTGCCAGCGGAACGAGGTCGCCACCGTTCCGTCACCAAATCTCAATGAATTCAATCTATTATGCGGAAAAATCAGAGCCGTGGCCGTCATAAGCCTTTTTGCATAGGCCTTCTCCAAGGCCCTACATTGCTTACCGCATCGCACCCTTGGGATAGGGTCTTTTATTTGTGCAACGCATTACGCAACAGTCTGTATTCCACCCGCCGCTCTCCTGTCCGCCGATGGCGGCACTTCTTCTTTCGACGCTCCCCATACGGGTGGGTGATGGGCGAGAACCCAGACTCGTGCTAGGGTCCCGCGGGATATCACGCTCGTGTAAACACCCTGGTGGGTTCGCCCACCGCATCGCCAAGTACCCTCCGGAGACATGTTCCTATGGCCAAGGCCTCTGCCACCCCCGTCCTCGTTGTTGACGACTACGCCACCATGCGCCGCATCGTGCGCAACCTGCTGACCCAGATCGGCTTCACCCAGATCGAAGAGGCCGCCGACGGCGCCGAGGCCCTGGGCAAGCTGCGCGGCTCCAACGTCGGCCTGGTCATTTCCGACTGGAACATGGAGCCCATGACCGGCCTGCAGCTGCTGAAGGAAGTGCGCGCGGACGTCCGCCTGAAGAGCACGCCCTTCATCATGGTGACCGCCGAATCGAAGACCGAGAACGTCGTTGCCGCCAAGGAAGCCGGCGTCAACAACTACATCGTGAAGCCGTTCAACGCCGAAACGCTGAAAAAGAAGATCGAGAGCGTCCTCGGCACGCTGGAGTAACCCGCATGGGCCAGAAGACGGGTGTGGTTGAAACGGCGGCCCTCACGGCCGCCGATTACACGGCTATTGAGGCCGAGTTGCTGAACGATCCGCGGACCCGCGCCTTTCTGGAAAAGCGCGACGCCCACATGCGGAACGTGGGCGCGTCCACCGGCGGGGATTTGCTGGGCATCCTACGGGCCGAGGTCGGCAAGCTGCAGTCCATGAGCCATCAGCTGAGCGAAGGCAGCATCGCCATCGCCGGCCAGCATCCGCACATGCACATGATGCGGCAGGAACTGCGGCAGCTGTCCTCGCACATCGAGCAGACCAAGCAGGAAATCGCCCAGATGGTGCCCAAGGATTCGGCCAACAGCCGCATCCTGGCCGCCACCTCGGAACTGGACGCCATCGTCACCGCCACGGAACGGGCGACCAGCGATATCCTGTCCGCCGCGGAGGCCATCCAGGCCACCACCGAACGTCTGGCCCGCACCGGCCACATCGACGTGATCGAGATCGCCACCGATATCGAAAACCACGTCATGTCCATCCTGCTGGCCTGCAGCTTCCAGGACATCACCGGCCAGCGCACCACCAAGGTGGTGAACACGTTGCGCTATATCGAGCATCGCGTGGCGGCGATGATCGGCATCTGGGGGGTGGAGGGCAACGGCGACCCGATGATGTCGACCAAGCCCGGCGACACCCGCCCGGACGCCCACCTGCTGAACGGCCCGGCCCTGACGGACGTCAGCCAGGACAACATCGACGCCCTGTTCAACGCCGCCGGTGACGAGGCGCCCAAGCCCGCCAAGCCCACCGGTCCCAGCAGCCAGTCGGACATCGACGCCCTGTTCGATTAAGACCGCCGCCCGAGGGGCGGCACGCCAGCATCTGAAAGTGTTGAAAGCGGTCCGTCAAAGGCCGCTTTCGCATTTTCGGGCCTTGCGGTTTCTTCGCCTTGGGCACACCCTGCGACTTGACCATTTGGTCAGGTTATGGCGGTGTCGCCATGCCACCCTGTTGGTACCGCCCTATCCCACCTTCCGCATCACCGGATCAGGAGACGCCGACGGCCATGACCGCCACCCCGCCCGCCCCGGCCCCGACCCCGGCCGTGCCCGAGCTGTTCGCCGCCGCCGCGTCCGCGCGTGGCCATGCCCACGCGCCCTATTCCCGTTTCCTGGTGGGGGCGGCCCTGCGCACGCCGGATGGCGCCGTCTTCGCCGGCGGCAACGTGGAAAACGCGGCCTATCCCCAGGGCCAGTGCGCGGAGGCCAGCGCCATCGGCGCCATGGTCGCGGGCGGAAAGAAGCGCATCGCCGAGATCGTGGTCATCGGCGCGCCGGCCGACCCGGCCGCGGACGCGTCGGGCCTGTGCACGCCCTGCGGCGGCTGCCGCCAGCGCCTGCGCGAATTCTCCACCCCCGACACTCTGATCCATGTGGCGGGGCCGGAGGGGGTGCGTGCCACCTTCACCATGGACCAGTTGCTGCCCTTCTCCTTCGGGCCGGACAACTTAAGTTTCTAATCGGGTTACGTTCCCAATCGGGTTGAGCCGCCGACCGCCATGACCGATCCGCAATCGCCAGAGGGCCAGGAATTGGCCCGCCGTGCCCTGCCGCTGCTGGACCTGACCAGCCTCAACGAGGAAGAGGACGAGGCCACGACCGACGCGCTGTGCGCCCGGGCCGTCAGCCCGGCCGGCCGCGTGGCCGCCGTCTGCCTGTGGCCCAGCTTCGTTCCCCAGGCGCGCGCGCGCCTGGCCGGCACGGGCGTGCGCATCGCCACGGTGGTGAACTTCCCCGGCGGCAGCCTGTCGCCGGAAAAGGTGGCGGAGCAGACCCTGGCCGCCCTGGCCGACGGCGCCGACGAGATCGACGTGGTCATCCCCTACCACAGCATCATGCACTACCCCAACAGCACCCAGCCCGATGAGGTGCTGGCCGCCACGCGCGAGGCGGCGGGCGACGCCGTCATGAAGGTCATCCTGGAGACCGGCAGCCTGGCCAAGCCCGTCTTCATCGAAAGGGCGGTGGAGATCGCCGTGCGCAACGGCGCCGATTTCCTGAAGACCTCCACCGGCAAGGTGCAGATCGGCGCCACCCTGGGGGCCGCCCGCATCATGCTGGAAGCCTGCCGCGACAGCCTGAAGCCGGACGACGACGGCCCCCCCCGCCGGCCCGTGGGCTTCAAGGCGTCCGGCGGCATCCGCGACCTGGACGGGGCGCGGGACTACCTGGCGCTGGCGGACAAGATCTGCGGCCCCGGCTGGGTCAGCCCCGCCACCTTCCGCTTCGGCGCCTCGGGCCTGCTGGACGCCCTGCTGGCGGCCTTGGGCCAGGGCGACGGACACCCGGCGGTATCCAGCGGGTACTGAGCCCCTTCCATCGACCCTTTCCGCGCCGCCCCATCGGCGGGCGCCCCTATTCGCGAACGGACCATCCCATGCTTCCCCAAGAAATCATCCGCCAGAAGCGTGACGGCGGCCGCCTGGCCGCCGCCGACATCACCGACTTCGTGCGCGGCCTGACCGACGGCCGCGTCACCGAGGGCCAGGCCGCCGCCTTCGCCATGGCCGTCTATTTCCAGGGGCTGGAGATGGAGGAGCGGGTGGCCCTGACCCGCGCCATGACCCAGTCCGGCACGGTGATGGAATGGCGCTCGCAAAACCTGCCCGGCCCCATCCTGGACAAGCATTCCACCGGCGGCGTCGGCGACAAGGTCAGCCTGCTGTTGGCGCCCCTGGTGGCGGCCTGCGGCGGCTTCGTGCCCATGCTGTCCGGCCGGGGCCTGGGCCATACCGGCGGCACCTTCGACAAGATGGAAAGCATCCCCGGCTATGTCGTGCAGCCGGACCTGGCGAAACTGCGCCAGGTGGTGCGCGAGGTGGGCTGCGCCGTCATCGGCGCCACGTCCGACCTGGCGCCCGCCGACCGCCGCCTCTATTCCATCCGCGACGTGACCGCGACGGTGGAAAGCATCGACCTCATCACCGCCTCCATCCTGTCCAAGAAGCTGGCCGCCGGGCTGGACGGCCTGGTCATGGACGTGAAGTTCGGCAGCGGCGCCTTCATGGCCCAGTACGATGACGCCCGGGCCCTGGCCCGCAGCATCGCCAGCGTGGCGCGCGGCGCCGGCCTGCCCACCGTGTCGCTGCTGACCGACATGAACGAGGTGCTGGGCACCACCGCCGGCAACGCGGTGGAGGTGGCGGAGTGCGTGGCCATCCTGAAGGGCGAGGCGCCGGAGGCCCGCCTGTGGGACGTGACGCGGGAGCTGACGGCCGAACTGGTGCTGCTGGGCAAGCTGGCCGCCGACCTCGATGAGGCGCGGGCCAAGGTGGACCGGGCCCTGGCCGACGGCAGCGCCGCCGACCGCTTCAGCCGCATGGTGACCGCCCTGGGCGGCCCGGCCGACTTCCTGGAACGGTCGGAGACGTACCTGGCGGCGGCGCCGGTGGTCCGCGACATCCATGCGGTGGAAGCGGGCATCGTCACCGCCGTGGACACCCGCGCCGTGGGCATCGCCGTGGTGGCCCTGGGCGGCGGCCGCACCCGGCCGCAGGATGGCGTGGACCATCGCGTCGGCTTCACCGGCATCGCCGGCCTGGGCGACCAGGTCGATCCCACCGGCCGGCCGCTGGCGCGCGTGCACGCCGCGACCGAGGCGGACGCCGATGCCGCCGTGGCGGCCTTGGCGGCGGCCTTCACGCTGGACAACGGTCCGGCCCGGCGCGGCCCCACGGTGACGGAGCGTATCGTCGGTTGATGACCCGGCGCGAGGCCCCGGCCATCATTGGCTAAAGCGGCCACGACGCCGTCACGCACATGTATCAGGGGGCCCACCGTCCCCCTGATTTCAGAACTCGCCCAAGGAGAATACCAGCGGGTCTTGGCGGCTTGACCGCCACTATCGGGGGCATCCTTTCGGATCTGGCCCCCTGTTCTCGCATTTATTGCATTCTTGACGGTAAACGGCCATGATTCGCTGGCGTCGTTGGGATGTCGGAATGACCACCCGCGATTCGTCCCCTGGTCCCCTGAGACGCCGGCCCGCCGGCCCTCGCCGCCTTGAAGCCTGCCGCCCCCATGGCCACCGATCTCAGCAAGATCCAGACCCTGCTGGTTGATGCCGACCTGAACACCCGGCGCATCCTGCGCGCCATGCTGGCCCGCATGGGCATGGACAAGGTGACGGAGCATGCCAACCTAACCGACGCCGCCGGCAGCCCGGCCACCATTGACCTGGTCATCCTGGACGCCGACCAGGCGGAGGGGGCCGCCCTGCGCTGGATCCACGCCATCCGCCACGGACTGACGACGCTGAACCCCTTCGTGGGCGCCATCGTCATGACCTGGAATCCCACCCAACAGATGATGATCCGTTTCGCCGGTTCCGGCGCGGACGACATCCTGGTGAAGCCCTATTCGCCCAAGCAGGTGCAGGACCGGCTGGTCAACCTGATCGAGAACCGCAAGAAGTTCGTCGTCACCAGCGACTATATCGGGCCGGACCGCCGCCGCAGCCCCCGCGAGGGCCAGGTGGTGCAGTTGATCGACGTGCCCAACCCCCTGCGCCTGAAGTGCACGGGGGAGTTCGACCGCGTGAACATCCATGAGCTGACGGCCCACGCCGCCCAGGTCATCGATTCGGAAAAGGTGATCCGCCACGGCTTCCAGGTGGCGTTCCTGGTGGAGTTCGCCCTGCCCGGCCTGTCGGTGCATCCGCCGGAAAAGCGCGCCATGGACCACGCCCTGCGGGTGGCCCATGTGCTGGAAGACCTGGAGCGGCGCCTGCCCCCGGGGGACCTGCGGCTGGAGGCCACCACCCATGTCCGCCGCATGGAAAACCTGCTGGGTATCCTGAAGGCCCGCGGCGCCCTGCCCGCCGACGAGGTGGAGGCGTTGCGCCGCGAGGCCCACGCCCTGATGGGCCTGACCAGCCGGGTGGATGATCCGGAAAAGCGCATGAACGAGGTGCTGGCCGCCGTCGCCGGCTATCGCACCCGCCTGGACCAGCTGACCCTGGCCAAGACCACCGAGGCGGCGGCCGCCGCCGGCGGCGCCAGCGCGTAAGCCCCTGCGGCATAAGCCCGCCGGAGGCCAAGCGGGTGGCGCCCCTGGGGTCGCCCACGGTATGGTTGCCGCCCGACCACCCCTGAGCCCGTCCCCGAAGCCCATGGCCCCGCACGACCACGACCATCCCAAGTCCGCCCCGGCGCACGGCCACGATCACGGGCATGAGCATGAGCATGAGCATGAGCATGAGCATAGCCATGACCACAGCTGCGCCGGGCATGACCATGGGCACGATCATCACGGCCCCGGTGCGCATGATCACGGCCACCATGATCACGGGCCTCACGATCACAGCCACGATGATGGTCATGGCCACGACCATGCCGGTCACGATCACGACCACCATGGCCACAGCCATGGCCTGGGTGGCCACCACCATGCCGCCCCGGCCGACGCCGGCACGGCCTTCGCCATCGGCATCACCCTGAACCTGGCCTATGTGGGGGCGGAAGCGTTCTACGGCTTCGTCAGCAACTCGCTGGCCCTGCTGGCGGACGCCGGCCATAACCTGTCCGACGTGCTGGGCCTGGCCGCCAGCTGGGTGGCGGTGATCCTGGCGCGGCGCCGGCCCTCAAGCCGCTACACCTACGGCCTGGGCGGCAGCTCCATCCTGGCGGCGCTGGCCAACGCGGTGGCCCTGCTGCTGGTCACGGGCGGCATCGCCTGGGAAGCCGTGCGTCGCTTCAGCGAGCCCGAGCCCGCCGCCCCCACCATCATGATGTGGGTCGCGGCCGGTGGCATCCTGGTCAACGGCGGCACGGCCCTGCTGTTCATGCGCGGGTCGGAACATGACTTGAACCTGCGCGGCGCCTTCCTGCACCTGGCGTCCGACGCCCTGGTCACGCTGGGCGTGGTCATCGCTGGCGCCCTGATCCTGTGGACGGGATGGACTTGGCTGGACCCGGTCATCAGCCTGGTCATCAGCGTGGTGATCGTGCTGGGCACCTGGTCGCTGCTGCGCGAATCGCTGAACCTGGCCCTGGACGCCGTGCCGGCCGGGGTGGATCTGGCCGCCGTGCGCGCCTATCTGGCGGCCCTGCCCGGCGTGGCGGAGGTGCACGACCTGCACGTCTGGGCGCTCAGCACCACCGACACCGCCCTGACCGCCCATCTGGTCCGCCCCGACAATCGCGATGGCGACCCGCTACTGGCCCAAATCTGCCGTGAGCTGAAGACCCGCTTCCGCATCAACCACGCCACCGTGCAGATCGAGACCGGCCATGGCGAGCCCTGCGCCCTGGCGCCGGACAGCGTGGTGTGACCCCTATTCCGCGTCTTTATGGCACGACGCCTTGGTCGCGCCGCCGGCCTCGCACAGCATGCCGGTCGAGGATCTGAAGTTGCCGCCGGCAACCCGGCGCATGCTGACGCCGTTGCTGAATTGCACCCAGCTGCCAGCCCCCCAATGGGCGGTGATGCCGTTGGAGAAAGACAGGCTGCCATCCGGCAGGCGGAAGACCGCCACGCCGTTGTCGTAGTGGATGACGCCCTTCTCCTCCGTCGCCGACAGGCCGTTGGTGCATTCCACTTGGGCCACCGCCCCCTGGGGTATCCCCTCGTCCTTCTGCTCGCAGAAGAATGGGGTCTTGCCGCCGGTCAGCACCAGGGCGTAGACGGCCACTTCAAGGACGGTCATGGGGCCTCTTGCGGGAGAAAGGGGGCAGGGCGCGCCATTTTCCGCCTATCCGCATTCCCCGTCAATTTCAGGACGCCCGCGTGGCCACGATGAACAGCCGGCGGAAGGGGAACAGGGTGCGGCCGTCGGCACGGCGCGGATAGGCGGCGGCCAGGGCCGCGCGATACCGCTCCATGAAATCCGCCAGTTCAGCACCCCGCAGCGTTTCCAGCACGGGCAGCATGGCCGTCGCCTTGGTCCATTCCAGCACCGGGTCGGGACCATCCAGGACGTGCAGATACTCCGTCTCCCACACGTCCACGTGCGACGCGGCCGGGGCCAGCCAGTCGTAATACTGGGCCGGATCGTGCACCGGCGCCTCGCGCAGCCGGCCCTCCAGCGCCGCCGCCCAGGGCCCCTCCGCCGCAACCTGGCGCAACAGGGTGTGGGAGGGGGAGGCGAAGTTGCGCGGCATCTGCACCGCCATCACGCCGCCGGGCGACACCCCCTTGAACAGGCGGGGAACAGGGTCCCGTGCCCCTCCACCCACTGCAGGGCCGCGTTGGAGAACAGCACGTCCACCGGCGCCTTGGGCGTCCACTGACGGATGTCCCCCAGTTCCCAGGCCACGCGGGCGTCCAGCAGGGCGGCGCGCCCCAGCATGGCGGCGGAACTGTCGATGCCCGCCACCTCCGCCGCCGACCAGCGGCTGGCCAGCGCCATGGTCAGCTTGCCGGCGCCGCAGCCCAGGTCCACCACGGTGGCGGGCTTGCACGGCGGCAAGGCCGCGATGAGGTCATGCCCCGGGCGGGCGCGGGCCGCCTCGAACAAACCGTACTGCGCGGGATCCCAGGCCATGGGCGGCTCCTCCTTCCTCTTGGTTCCACCTTATATGTGGGGCCGAATCGGCCGAACGCGACTCAGGCACCCCGCCGCCAATGGCGAATCGCCACCGGCGCCAGGGCCAGCAACACCAGCAGGGCCAGGGGCCCGCCCACCTCGGGCCGCAGCACCAGCCCCAGGCCCGGCCGCTCCCCCGCCGCCAGCAGCGCCGGCAGCCGCGCACCCAGCAAGGCATAGAGGAATTGCGGGGGATAGGCGCCCAGGGCCGTGCCGATGATGAAGATGGGGACCGGCATGCGAATCGCCGCCGCCAGCACGTTGATGGCGGAAAAGGGCATGATGGGCAGCAGGCGCAGCACCAGGATCACGGCCCAGGGCTGGCCCGCCACAGGCTTCAGCCAGCCGGGCAGCCGCCCCGCAAGTCCGCCCACGCCGGCCCGGCGCAAGGCCAGGAAGACCAGGGTTCCACCGAGGGTGCCGCCCGCCACGGAGAGCAGCGCGCCCAGAGTGGCGCCAAAGGCGTATCCCGCCGCCAGGCTGACCACCGTGGCCGCCGGCAGGGACAGGGCGGCCACGGCCAGCGCCACGCCGAACACCGCCGCCGCGGCCCGGAGGGAATGGTCGGCGACCAGGGCTGAGAGTTGCGTCAGCCGGCCGGACAAGGTCTCAACCGTCAACCAATGGTGCCCGCCGGCCGCCAACACCACAATAAGACCCGCCACCAAAAGGCCAAGGGGCGCCAGGCGCCGTATCCAAGACACCAGCGGGCGGGGCAAGGGGCAGGGTGGACGGCCAGCGCCAGAGCTTTCATAATCGTCGGACGCCCTCTCCACAGGCAATGCGGCCATCCTTTCGATGGGAAACAGGCGCATTGACTCTGCGCCGGGCCGCCACTATACAACGCCCTTCCATTTTCCAGTTTTATATCCGGAGTATCAGTCGTGAAGCGTACGTTCCAGCCGAGCAAGCTCGTGCGTGCCCGCCGCCATGGCTTCCGCGCCCGCATGGCGACCCCCGGCGGTCGCAAGGTGCTGGCCCGCCGTCGCGCCCAGGGCCGCAAGCGTCTCTCCGCCTAAGGCAGGGAGATGGCGCCCCGGCGCATAGCCGTGGTGGGGCGCCTCTTGAAACGGTCGGAGTTTCTGGCCGTTGCCGGGGCGCGCCGTAAATGGGCAACCCCCGGCCTGATTTTGCAAGCCCGTGCCCACGACGATCGCCAGCGGCCCGCCGCCGGCGACGTTTTGGTGCGCGTGGGCTTCACCGCCAGCAAGAAGGTCGGCAACTCCGTCAAGCGCAACCGCGCCCGGCGACGCCTCCGCGCGGCCGTTCGCGCCGTGCTGGCCCTTCATGGCAAGCCCAACACCGATTTCGTCGTCATCGCGCGCAGCGAGACCGTGACCCGGCGGTACGCCGACCTGTTGGCTGACCTGACCCTGGCCTTGAAAAAGCTGGGCGCCTGGACCGAGGGCGCCCAGGCTTTCGTCATGTCCGCGCCCCCGCCAGCGGGGGCGGACGTCGGCCCGGCGTCATGAGCCCGCTGGCCCGCGCCCTGCGCCTGCCCATCCATCTCTACCGGCTGTTGCTGGCGCCCCTGCTGGGCCCGCGCTGCCGGTTCGAGCCTAGCTGCTCGGCCTACGCGCTTGAGGCCTTGGCGGCGCACGGCGGGCTGAAGGGCGGCTGGCTGGCGGCGCGACGCATCGCCCGCTGCCACCCCTGGAACGCCGGGGGGCTGGATCCGGTGCCACCAGCGGACCATATGCCGCCGGAATCGTCGCATTTCCGGCGTCATTCGCCTGACATTCAATGCTGCCATATGGACGGGGGACGCGCGGCCCGTTAGGGTCCTGCCGCATTCGTTTTAAGACTGCCGTCGTCGCCGGCCGGGCCTAGGCCCCGGTATCAAGGACTGGGGTCGTGTGGGAAGTGAATACATGAGCGATCAGAAGAACCTGTTCATCACCATCGGCCTGTCGGCCGCCATCCTGCTGGGCTTCCACTTCTTCTACGAGGCCCCGCGCCAGCGCGCCCTGCAAGAGGCGAAGGCCAGGCAAGAGGCGGCGCAGGCCCTGGCGGCGCCGCCGGCCCCCGGCGCCGCGCCCACGGGCGCGCCGGGGGCCGTCGCGTCCGGCGGCGTGGCCGACGCCCTGCGTGACCGCGCCACGGTGCTGGGCGAAGGGCAGCGCATCACCATCCGCACCCCGCGCCTGGCCGGCAGCCTGAACCTGCGCGGCGGCCGCTTCGACGACCTAAGCCTGCAGGACTACCGCGAGACGGTGGACAAGAGCAGCCCGGCCGTCACCCTGCTGTCGCCCAGCGGCGCCCCCGGCGCCTTCTTCGCCGAATACGGCTGGACCGCCAACGGCGCCGCCGTCCCCGGCCCCACCACCGAATGGCAGGCCGACGGGACGGAACTGACACCGGACCACCCGGTCACCCTGCGCTGGGACAACGGCCAGGGCCTGACGTTCGAGCGCACGGTGGCGGTCGACGCCAACTACATGTTCACCATCAGCCAGAAGGTGACGAACACCGGCGCCGCCGCCGTCACCCTCTACCCCTACGCCCGCATCGCGCGGGCCAGCCACCCGACGCTGGTCGGTTCCTACATGCTGCACGAGGGCCCCATCGGCCTGATGGACGGCACGCTGAAGGAGATCAGCTACAAGGACGTGGCGGGCGAGACCTCCAAGTCCTTCGACACCAAGGGCGGCTGGCTGGGCATCACCGACAAGTACTGGCTGGTCAGCCTGGTGCCGGACCAGGCCAAGAGCCTGACGGCCCATGTCGCCCACCAGGAAAAGGGCGACCTGTACCAGACCGACTACGCCGAGCCCTCGGTGACGCTGGAGGCCGGGCAGAGCACGGAGAGCAGCGAGCGCCTGTTCGCCGGCGCCAAGGAGATGAAGCTGCTGGACAGCTACCAGGATGAACAGCACATCCCGCTGTTCAACCGGGCCATCGACTTCGGCCACCTGTGGTTCCTGACCATGCCGTTCTCGCTGGCGCTGGACTTCTTCGGCCGCCTGCTGGGCAACTTCGGCCTGGGCATCATGCTGTTCACCATCTGCCTGCGCACGCTGATGTTCCCGCTGGCGCAGAAGCAGTTCCGCAGCGCCGCCAAGATGAAGAAGCTGCAGCCGCAGGTGGAGGCCATCCGCAAGCGCGCCGGCGACGACAAGCAGAAGGCGTCCATCGAGATGATGGCGCTGTACAAGAAGGAAGGCGCCAACCCCATGACGGGCTGCCTGCCCGTCCTGATCCAGATGCCCATCTTCTGGTCGCTGTATAAGGTCCTTTCGGTCACCATCGAGATGCGGCACGCGCCCTTCTTCGGCTGGATCCATGACCTGTCGGCGCCCGACCCGACCAGCCTGTTCAACCTGTTCGGCCTGCTGCCCTTCACCCCGCCCACCTTCCTGCACCTGGGCGTTTGGCCCATCCTGCTGGGCTGCACCATGTTCCTGCTGCAGAAGATGACGCCCACCCCGGGCATGGATCCGACGCAGCAAAAGGTGATGATGACCATGCCGCTGGTCTTCACCTGGATGATGGGCTCCCTGCCCGCCGGCCTGGTGATCTACTATGTGTGGTCCAACCTGTTCAGCGTGACGCAGCAGTACGTGCTGATGCGCCGCATGGGTGTTAAACCCACCTGACCAGGCGCCAAACGCCAGGTTTTCATACCGCCGGGGGCATGGGACAAGGTTCCATGCCCCCGCGCTATTTCCAGATCATGAGAGAGTACGGCCCATGGCCATCCAGCTGCCCCCCCTGCCCGCCCTGACCCCCATCTCGCCCGAGGCGCTGGAGCAGGGCCGCCTGCTGTTCGCCAAGGAGTGCGAGTTCAAGTGGGGCGCCTCGGCCAAGGACAACCTGCCGCCGCAGGGCCTGCCGGAGGTGGCCTTCGCCGGCCGGTCCAACGTGGGCAAGTCCAGCCTGGTGAACGCCCTGACCGGCCGCAAGACCCTGGCCCGCACCTCGCATACCCCTGGGCGGACGCAGCAGCTGAACTTCTTCGACCTGGGCGACCGGCTGTCGCTGGTGGACATGCCCGGCTACGGCTACGCCAAGGAGAGCAAGGAAAAGGTGGAGGCGTGGAACGAGTTCGTGCGCGCCTACCTGAAGGGCCGGGTGACCCTGCGCCGCTGCTGCCTGCTGATCGACAGCCGCCACGGCTTCAAGCCCATCGACATGGAGGTCATGGGCATGCTGGACAACGCCGCCGTCGTCTATCAGGTGGTGCTGACCAAGACCGACAAGCTGACCCGCCAGGCCCTGAACCACGTGCACGCCGCCACCCAGGCCGCGATCAAGAAGCACCCGGCCGCCCATCCCGAGGTGCTGTTCACCAGCAGCGAGACGGGCCAGGGCGTGCCGGAACTGCGGGCCAGCCTGGCGGCTTTAGCCAATCCGTAACACGCATGACCGGCCGGCGCGGCTATGCTGGCCCCATCGTCGCACCGTCCGTAACGGGGGATTGCCCCCGGGCCGGGTCGGGTATAGATACGGACCGCCCTTCCATCCCGTGACACGGATCCCAGCCGATGACCGCTGCCACCGCCGCTTCCCCCTCCCTGGCCGCCTCTCGTGAGGAGTGGCTGGGCAAGGCCCTGACCCTGTCGGAAGCGCTGCCCTACATGCGCCGTTACGCCGGCCAGACCTTCGTCGTGAAGTATGGCGGCCACGCCATGGGCGACGAGCGCCTGGGCGAGATGTTCGCCCGCGACATCGTCCTGCTGAAGCAGGTGGGCATCAACCCCATCGTGGTGCACGGCGGCGGGCCGCAGATCGGCCAGATGCTGGACCGGCTGAAGATCAAGTCGGAATTCATCGACGGCCTGCGCGTCACCGACAAGGAGACGGTTGAGATCGTCGAGATGGTGCTGTCCGGCTCCATCAACAAGCAGCTGGTGCAGCTGATCAACGACCAGGGCGGCCAGGCCATCGGCCTGTCGGGCAAGGACGGCAACCTGATCGAGGCCCGCAAGGTGATGCGCACCAAGCGCGACCCCGACAGCAACATCGAGCGGGTGCTGGACCTGGGCTTCGTGGGTGACCCCTTCAACGTCAACCCGGGCATGATCCGCCGCATCCAGGACGCCGGCCTGATCCCCGTCATCGCCCCCATCGGCTTCGGCCCGCATGGCGAGACGTTCAACATCAACGCCGACACCGCCGCCGGCGCCGTGGCCGCCGCCATGAACGCCAAGCGCCTGCTGCTGCTGACCGACGTGGCCGGCGTGCTGAACAAGGACAAGGCCCTGATCCCCGAGCTGTCGGTGGACCAGGCCAAGGCCCTGATCACCGACGGCACCGCCAGCGGCGGCATGATCCCCAAGATCGAGACCTGCATCCAGGCGGTGGAAAAGGGTGTCGACGCCTCCGTCATCCTGGACGGCCGCGTGCCCCACGCCATCCTCATGGAAATCTTCACCGAAGGCGGCGCCGGCACCCTGATCGGCCACAAGTAGGCGCCGACGGCGGTCAAAGAAAGCGGAACGCCGGGTGGAGTGATCCGCCCGGCGTTTTTCTTTTGTCGCGCTGTCAGTCCGGCGTCACCTGGCTCCAGAAGGACGACTTGCGGCCATGGTCCTTGCGCAAACGCAGGGCGTAGGTGGTGTGATTTTCCATGTCGGCATAGGCGTCGACGCGGCGCGCCAGGGCACCCAAACGGTGGAGGTAACGCGCAGCATGCCCGTAAGCGGCCGAGACGCCGCGACCGAGGATGTCATCCAGCAGCACACGGTATAGAACGATCGCCGCCAAGGGGAACCCTTCCTCCAGCGCCGACGCCGCGTCGGAGAGCACGTCGTAGTAAGCCCCCCTCCAGTCGCCACGCCGGGCAAAGACCAGGGACGCCGCCAGGTCGAGACGAGGCCAACGGATGAAAAAGTCGAGCGCCTTATGTGGATCCTCGCTGGCGGCGACGAGGGCGAACGCGCGGTCCAACTCGTCGAATTCCTGGAAGTCATCCAGCTTGTCGATGTATTCGCGCAGGAGGCTGGCGTTCAACGTGGCCTCGAAGCCCTTCCATCGCAGCGCCTGCGCGGCGGCCCGATCCTTCATGGCCTCCAGGATTTTCGCTTCCAGCTGGAGCTTTTCGGGATTGGACCACCGGCGCTGCAAGGTACCGGACATCAGTTCCGCCCTGGTCGCCATGATCAGCCGGTTGGGCTTGTCCTCGGTGCGCACCCAGCGCAGCGCGTCCTCATGGCGCCCCGCCGCCAGCAAGCGCTCGGCAAGGCGCAAGGGATTCTGCCGCCAGGACGGCAACCGCGCCTCCAGCGCCATCACCGTGTCCATGTCGCCTCGGGCTTCCGCCAGGGCCTGGCGCACCTCCAAGGGGGCTGCAAGATCACCCGCCACCTTGGCCAGCGCCGTTTCCCAGTCCCGGCCCTGCGCATCGGACAACAGGGACGCCAGAACCAGAGCGACGCGCAGGAACAAGGAATAATCGTCCGACTGCAGCGTGCCGGTCAGCCACTGGGCAACCTGCGCCCGCTCCATCGGCTTCAGCCGCTCCAGCAACCCATGGGCGGACTCCGCGGCCTCCCAATAGAGGTTGCTCACGCGCCCACCGGAATCGGCCGTGCGCTCAAGCACATCCTGCTGCGTTCCCAGGAAGCGCAGCAGGCGATTGACGGCGGAGAACGCGTCCGCCGGGGCCAGTTCCTTGACGATGGTATCCACCGTCGCCTGGAGGTCGGCGACGAACGCCTTTTCCTTTTCCCAAGGAATGATGGCCTGGGCCCGCTCCAGCGCGGCGAGACGGCGGTCTACCAGCTTGGCCACCGCGTCCGGCCCCTTCAGAGCCGCCAGCGCCGCGTTCACCCGCTTGCGGAAGGGCGCGCTGTCGGTGGCCTCGTCCAGAATGATCTGCGCCAGTTTCTCCGGCCCCAGCGCCACCAGGGCTTCCACCGACAAGGCGGGCCTGCGCGCCATCACTCCACCCCGAAGAACTCAAGTTGCCACTTCATCTCGTCGTCGGTCATGGGGTACTTGGTGCCCTCACGCGCGTTCAGCACGTTGGACGGGGGGATTTGGGCCAAGCGCATCTGCACCTGGCGGGCGGCGCGCATCGTCAGCTTGGCCTTCCAGCACAGGGCGGTGACGCCGCGCGGGCTCTGGCCGGCGATGATCTTTTCCACGATGGGCTGGGGCAAGCCGGACAGCAGCGCCAGCGAGGCCATGACGAAGCCGCGGTCGCCCTGGCCCAGGGCCATGGTCACCGTGTCCTCCGTCAGCTTCTTTTCCTTGTGCAGGCGCCGGGCGCGGTCGGCCGGGCGCTCCTTGGGCGCCTCCTCCTCATCCACCAGGCCGTTGCCGGCGGCGGCGGTCTTGGCGGCGGGCAGGCGCTGGCGCACGGCCTGGGTGATGGCCTGGCGGGTTTCCACCGGCAGGTCGCTGCGGCTTTCCAGCACCTTCACCAGGCTGTCGGTGACGAAGCCGGCGATGCGCGCGGCGGCCGCCGGCGGCAGGTGGGGCCGCCGCACAAGGGGGGCGTGCCAGGGCTCATGCTTGGGCGCCAGGTCCAGGATACGGTCCAGCGTCTCTTCCCGGATCTGGGCGCTGGCGTTGCCCAGCAGGCTGGCCACCGCCGCCTCGCGCTCCGTCTGCACGATGGCGTCGGACACGGCCACGCTGACGTCCGCGCGCTCGGCGATGGCGCACAGCCGCTCATCCTCCGGCGCGCCGGCGATGATCTCCAGCAGGTCGTCGTCGGTCAGGATGGGGGAGTGGCGCAGGACGGGACCGGAGATGGAGGCGTCCAGGTCGCGGGCCAGTTGCTGGATGACCGTGGGCGGGGCGTTGGGCAGGTCCTTCAGTGCCGCCACCATGACGCCGCGCACCGCCACCGCCCGGTCGCGGGCCAGGGTTTCCAGGATCTGCAGGGTCATGCGCTCGATCTGCCCCACCCGGTCGGCGGACAGCGTGGGCACCAGGGCCGCGATCTTGGTGGCCAGGCCGCTGCGCACGCCCTCGTCCGCGTCGGTGGACAGCATCATGTCCGCCTGGCGCGGGGTGGAACTGTTCAGCGCGATCTCACGCCGCACCTCGGCACTCTTGTCGGTCGCCAGCAAGTACAGGATCTCAGGCTGGGTTTCCGTGCGCGAGGCGACGAAACGCCGGTCGGCCGCGTCGCCGGTGGCCAGCTTCTTGGCGGTATCGTAGTCCAGTCCGCCCATCACTTATCCTTTTCCCCGGGTTCCCCGGGACCCTCTTTCCCGGTGTCGTCACTGTAGGCGGGCGACAGGCAGCGATGGCCCTTGCCCAGACGCTTGGCGGCATACATGCCCTGGTCGCCGCGATCCACCAGGCTTTGCACCGGCTCGCCCCCGCCGCCCAGGTGGACGGCCACGCCCACGGAGACGCCCAGCGGCTTCTCCGGCGCGGCGGACAGCGGCCGCAGGAATTCCGCCGCCTCGCGCAGCAGGCGGTCGGCCACGGACAGGGCCTGGGCCTCGTCCACGCGGTCGATCCACAGCACGAACTCGTCGCCGCCCAGGCGTCCGGCCAAGTCACCGGGCCGCGCCATGCGGCGCAGCAGGTCGCCCACGGCGCGCAGCACGTCGTCGCCGGCGGTGTGCCCGCGCAGGTCGTTCACCGCCTTGAAGTTGTCCAGGTCGAAATACAGCAGGGCGGAGGCGCCCCCGGTCTTGGCGCCCAGCCGCTGGCCCAGCAGTTCCATGACCGTGCGGCGGTTGTACAGCCCGGTCAGGCCGTCGCGCTCCGACAGGGTTTTCAGCCGTTCCTGATAGCGGGCCTGGGCGATGGCGGCGCCCACGTGGTCGGCGATGGTGCGGGCCATGGACAAATCGTCGGCCGACCAGCCGCCCCCTTCGCCGCCGGAAGGGCTCCCCTCGGAAGAGCCACCGCCGGGGGCGTTGTCCGGCGTGGGTCGCCACACCAGAACCGCGCCGTTGACCTCGTGCCGGAACAGGGTGCGGGCGGCCAGCACGTCGTAACCCGCCGCCGTGACGGTCACCGGCCCCTCGCTTTCCGCCGCGCGGTGGGGCAATTCGGCCAGTGTGGCCTCCAGTTCCGCCGGGATGCTTTCCGCCACGCCCACGGGGACGTAGCTGTCCGCCCCCTCCGCCCGGGCGCGCAGGGCGGAGCCGGCGGCGCCGGTGGCGTTCACCGCCACGCCGGCCGCGATCTCCAGCGTGCGCGCGGGGTCGACGTCGTCGCGGGTGGAGGAGACGATGTAGCCCAGGTAGCGCTCGCGCAAGCGCACCTGCGCCAGTTCCATGGCCCGCAGCCGGGCGTCGGTGATATCGCGGCAGGCGCCGCGCGCCCCCACCCATTGACCCTCCGGCCCCGTCAGCGGCAGGGCGGATGAGATGAGGCAAGCGGGCCGGCCATCCGCCGCGCGCAGCCAGACCTCCACCCGCTCGATGGCGTCCCGCGCCTCGAACGGAGACAGCCCATCGTCGAACTCCGGCAGCAGGAAGTCGTTGGGGTGGAGGCCCACCAGGTCGTCCGGACGGTAACCGATGGCCCCGGCGGGGGAGACGAAGGCGAAGCGCCCGTCCGGCCCGGTTTCCCAGGCGAAGTCGCTGGAGATTTCCACCAGGTCCTTATAGCGCTGGCGCGATTCCGTCAGCGCCTGGCGCAGGCGGCGCTCCAGGGTGGCCATGCGCCCCAGCAGCAGGTACCGCGCGCCGCCCGCCCCGTCGGGCGGCAGCGCCAGCGGCGTCCATTCCACCACCTCCTGGTCCGGCAGGGGGCTGGAATGGGTGCCGGGCTGCAGCACGCCGCCATCCGCCACCCAGCGCGACAGCAGGTCCAGCCAGCCGTCGTCCCGCATCAGCAGCTGGGCGCCCGCCGGGTTGGCGGCGGTGACCCGGCCCTCGGCGTCGACCGCCAGCCCGGGGCCGGCCCACCCCGTCAGCAATGCCTGGCCATCGATCAAATCGGAACCCATGCCCCCGCCTCGCGCGCCCAACAGCCGCCCCGCGCCCGCCAAGTCCCTGGGCTCAAACACCTGGACCGGCAAGCCCGCCTCACCAAAGGAGTAGCCTACTCCCCGGATGGCGGCAACTGGCCCGGACGGGCACCCTGTGCCGCGTCGGGATAGGGGATGGACGGCGCCAACGGGCAGTCGCGGCTTGCCCGGAACGGGCGGCGGGCCCATGGTGGGGGCCATGATGACCGACACCGCCCCCCTGACCGTCACCGCCGCCGGCCATGCGCCCATGGGCAGCCCCTTCGCCCACGTCGACACCTGGATTTTCGACCTGGACAACACGCTGTATCCGGCGGCGTGCAACCTGTTCGCCCAGGTCGACGTGCGCATCGGCGCCTACATCGCCGACGCCCTGGGCCTGGACGCCGATGCGGCCAAGCGCCTGCAAAAGGACTATTTCCGCCAGTACGGCACCAGCCTGCGTGGCCTGATGCTGAACCATGGGGTGCAGCCGGGGCCCTTCCTGGACTATGTCCACGACATCGACGTCAGCGCCATCCTGCCGCAGCCGGCCATGGCGGAAAGCCTGGCGGCCCTGCCGGGGCGCAAGATCATCTACACCAACGGCTCCGCCGGCCACGCGGAGAATGTGATGCGGCGCCTGGGCGTGGCCGACCAGTTCCACGCCGTGTTCGACATCGTGGCCGCCGATTTCACGCCCAAGCCCGACGCCTTGCCCTACACCACCCTGATCCAGCGCCACGGCATCGACCCCACCCGCGCCGTGATGGTGGAGGACATCGCCCGCAACCTGGCGCCGGCCCGGGCGCTGGGCATGGCCACCGTGCTGGTGGAGACGGACTCGCCCTTCTCCCTGCCCAATCCCGACGCGCCGCCCGAGGCGCTGCCTTATGTGCAGCACCGCATCACCGACGTGCCCGCCTGGCTGGCCCAGGTGGTGGCCGACCTGACCGCATCCAAATAGCCCCGTCCGCGCAAGAATATGTCCGGGAGAGGCTGCTAAAGTAGGGTCTGGCCTGCCGCCGGGGGCGTTGACAGGGGTCGAAGGCCCCCGCCATTGTCCCCCCGCCTAATCAGATCCTCCGCCCCCAAAGCCGCCGACCAGGCGCCATCCGGACGACGCCCCATGACCGCTTTCACCGACCTGCAGAGCCATATCGAGCAAGCGTGGGAAACCCGCGACACCCTGAACGCCGGCACCACCGGCGCCACCCGCGACGCGGTGAACGAGGCACTGTCGGCCCTGGACCGGGGTGAGCTGCGGGTGGCGGAGAAGGTGGACGGCGCCTGGGTGGTGAACCAGTGGCTGAAGAAGGCCGTGCTGCTGTCCTTCCGCCTGACGGACAGCGCGCCGATGCCCGGCGCGCCGGGGGGCAGCACCTGGTTCGACAAGGTGCCCACCAAGTTCGAGGGCTGGGACGACGCCCGCTTCCGCGCCGCCGGCTTCCGCGCCGTGCCGGGCGCCATCGTGCGCCGCAGCGCCTACATCGCCCCCGGCGTGGTGCTGATGCCCAGCTTCGTCAACATCGGCGCCCGCGTGGGCAAGGGCACCATGGTGGACACTTGGGCCACGGTCGGTTCTTGCGCCCAGATCGGCGCCAACGTCCACCTGTCGGGCGGTGTCGGCATCGGCGGCGTGCTGGAGCCGCTGCAGGCCGGCCCGGTGATCATCGAGGACAACTGCTTCATCGGCGCCCGGTCCGAGGTGGTGGAGGGCGTGGTGGTCGAGGAAGGCGCCGTCCTGTCCATGGGCGTCTACATCGGCGCCAGCACCAAGATCATCGACCGCGCCACCGGTGAAGTCTTTATCGGCCGCGTGCCCGCCTATTCCGTCGTCGTGCCCGGCAGCATGCCCGGCAAGCCCCTGCCCGACGGCACCCCGGGCCCCAGCCTGTACTGCGCCGTCATCGTCAAGCGCGTGGATGAGCAGACCCGGGCCAAGACCTCGATCAACGACCTGCTGCGGGACTGATCGCCCATGGCCCACGCCTCCCCCACGCCCCGGAACGCCGCGCCGGACCCCTCGGATCCGGTGGCGCTGACCCAGGCGCTGATCCGCTGCGCCAGCGTCACGCCGGCCGACGCCGGCGCCCTGGGCGTGCTGGAGGGGGTGCTGGCGCCCCTGGGTTTCACCTGCCACCGCCTGACCTTCACGGAGGAAGGGACGGCGCCGGTGGAGAACCTGTACGCCCGCCTGGGCGACGCCGGCCCCAACTTCTGCTTCGCCGGCCACACCGACGTGGTACCGGTGGGGGATGAGGCGGCGTGGACGGTGGCGCCCTTCGCCGGCGACATCATCGACGGCCGGCTGTTCGGCCGGGGCGCCTCGGACATGAAGGGGGCCATCGCCGCCTTCATCGCCGCCGTCGCCCGGCACAAGGCCGCCGGACTGCCCAGGACCGGCAGCCTCAGCCTGCTGATCACCGGGGATGAGGAAGGCCCGTCCATCAACGGCACGCGCAAGGTGCTGGGCTGGCTGGCGGAGCGGGGGGAGACCCTGGACGCCTGCCTGGTGGGGGAACCCACCAACCCGCAGCGCCTGGGCCAGATGATGAAGATCGGCCGGCGCGGCAGCATCACCTTCACCATCACCAGCCTGGGCGCCCAAGGCCACGTGGCCTATCCCCACCTGGCCGACAACCCCCTGCCCCGCCTGGCTCGGGCCCTGGCCCGCCTGTCGGGGGAGCCGCTGGACCAGGGCACGCCCCACTTCCAGCCCAGCAGCCTGCAGATCACCACCATCGACGTGGGCAATCCCACCACCAACATCATCCCGGCCAAGGGCACGGCGGTGTTCAACATCCGCTTCAACGACCTGCACAGCCCCGCCAGCCTGGAGGCCCACGTGCGCGGCGTCCTGACCGAGGTGGGCGGATCGTGGGACGTGAAGGTCGCCGTCAGCGGCGACGCCTTCCTAACCCCGCCAGGCCAGCTGAGTGGCATCGTTGCGCAAGCGGTACGATCTGTGACGGGGCTGGAGCCGGAGTTGAGCACCAGCGGCGGCACCTCCGACGCGCGCTTCATCAAGAACCACTGCCCGGTGGTGGAGTTCGGCGGCGTGGGCGCCAGCATGCACAAGGTGGATGAGCACATCGCCGTGGACGACCTGATCCGCCTGACCGATATCTACGCCCGCGTGCTGGCCGACTGGTTCGCCGCCCACGGCGCGCCTCAAGGCGCCACCGCCGGCGTCGCCGCGTGATGGGCGGAATGGCCGGCAGCCTGGTCGGCGCCCTGCGCCTGGTCTTCCTGGACAAGACGGCCGCTGGACGCTTCCCGTCCGACCGGGCCGGCGCCCTGCGCAGCTTCTGGGTCTTCCTGGCCTTGCTGCCGGGCGTGGTGGCACTGGACACGGTGGAGCGCTGGATGGGCCATCCGCTGACGCCGCTGGGCGACGGTACCGCGCTCGCCACCATTCCCCTGGCGCGGGCCCTTCCGGCCACCCTGCTGGCCTACCTGATCGGCACCTTCGGCTATTTCCTGATGGTGGAGCGTATCCTGCACCTGCAGGGCAATGGCGCCTTGTTCCCCCGCTTCATCGCCGCCTTCAACTGGAGCGGCGTCATCGCCCTGATCGTGGCGCTGCCCCTGGCCGTGCTGGCGCACAGCGGCGTCGTGTCCATGCCCATGGGGGCCGCCATCATGGCGGTCACCTATTTCTGGAGCCTGTTTTACGAAGCCTACGTGACCCGCGCCGTGCTGGGCTGCGGCTGGCTGACCGCCACCGGCTTCGTGCTGCTGGACGTGGTCGTCAGCGACCTGATCACCACCCTGGTCCACGGGCCGCTGATGGCTGTCAGCTAGTTTTCCCTCAATCGCCGGGCGGCCACCTCCGTGGCCTTGGCTTCCTCAGCTTCCAGTCCACTGCGTTCCCCGGAAACTTCCGGCGGACGCGGTCGCGTCCCATTACGGGATAAGGCCCTGGCTCATTCCGTAGGGCTAATCGTACCACGCCTCGGTGAAGTACAGCCCATCCGGCGGCGCCGTCTGGCCGGCGGCGGCGCGGTCGCGCGCCTCCAGGGCCCGGGTCACGTCGTCCGGCGTCCACTTGCCCTCCCCCACCAGGCGCAGGGTGCCGATCATGTTGCGGATCTGGTGGTGCAGGAAAGAGCGGGCGCGGGCCACCATGTGGATCTCTTCCCCCACCCGCGTCACCGTCAGCAGGCTCAGCGTCTTCACCGGGCTCTTGGCCTGGCAGATGCTGGCGCGGAAGCTGGTGAAGTCGTGATTGCCCACCAAGCGCTGGGCGCCCGCGTTCATGGCGTCGGCATCCAGGATCGTGGGCACATGCCAGGCGCGGCCGATGTCCAGCGCCAAGGGCGCCCGGCGGTTGACGATGCGGTAGAGGTAGGCGCGGCCCTTGCAGGACAGGCGGGCGTGGAAGTCGTCGTCCACCGCCTCCGCCCTCACCACCGCCACGGGCTCGGGCCGCAGATGGAAATTCAGGGCGTCGCGCACCGTATCGGCCTTGGTCGGTTTCTCCAGGTCGAAGTGGCAGACCTGGCCCAGGGCATGGACGCCAGCGTCGGTGCGGCCGGCGGCATGCACGCGCACCGCCTCCCCCGAGAAGCGCCGGATGGCTTCCTCCAGGCAGGCCTGGACGGAGGGGCCATGCGGCTGCAACTGCCAGCCCTGGTAGGGCCGGCCGTCATATTCGACGGTGAGCTTCCAGCGCGGCATGGGGGTCAGACGGCGGCGATGGGCTTGCCCACCGCGTGCGGGAAGCCGCGCAGGAAGGCCGCCCCCTCCACCGGGCCCTTGCCCGGACGCTGCACGGTCGTGAGGCGCAGGGCGCCCTCGCCGCAGGCCACGGTCAGGGCGCTGTCCAGCAAGGTGCCGGGCGCGCCGGAACCGGCGACAGGTTCGGCCGCCAGCACCTTGATCTTCTCGACCGCTCCCCCCGTGGCGGCGCCGCCCTCGACCGGGGCCTCGAACCAGGTGCCGGGCCAGGGGGTCAGCGCCCGCACCTGCCGGTCCAGCTCGACCGCCGGCTTGGTGAAGTCCAGCAGCCCTTCCTCCTTGGCCAGCTTGGCGGCGTAGGTCACGCCGTCCTCCGGCTGTACGGTGGCAGGCAGGTCGCCGGCGGCCAGGCGGTCCAGCGCCGTGACGATCAGGCGGGCGCCCATGGCGGAGAGGCCGTCGTGCAGTTGGCTGGCGGTCATGCGCGGGGTGATGGTGATGCGCTTTTCCAGCAGCATGGGGCCGGTGTCGAGGCCCGCCTCCATCTGCATGATGGTGACGCCGCTCTCGGCGTCGCCGGCCAGGATGGCGCGCTGGATGGGGGCGGCGCCGCGCCAGCGGGGCAGCAGCGAGGCATGGATGTTGAGGCAGCCCAGGCGCGGCGCGTCCAGCACCGCCTGCGGCAGGATCAGGCCATAGGCCACCACCACCGCCACATCCAGGTTGAGGTCCCGGAACTCCGCCTGCGCCTCTTCCTTGCGCAGGGTGCGCGGCGTGCGGACGGGAATGCCCAGCGCCTGCGCCCGCGCATGCACCGGCGTCAGCTGTTCCTTATGCCCCCGCCCGGCGGGGCGGGGCGGCTGGCTGTACACGCAGGCGACCTCGTGCCCCGCCGCCACCAGCGCGTCCAGCACCGGAACGGAAAAGTCGGGCGTGCCCATGAAGGCAAGGCGCAGGCGGATCATGGGGCTAGCCTCCAACGGGAAATAAAACGCGCACCCTATAAACCAGGCCTGCGACCGCAGGCCCCGGAGCGAGTACCGCAGGGCGGAGCGAGGACAGCCAAGCCGCCGGATGGCGGCGCCCGGCGCTTGAGGGAAAAACGAAAACGCCGGCGCCTGAGGAACAGCGTCAACGAGCCGCCTTGGTCACCTTGCGCAGGATCATGTTGCGCTTCAGGGAGGACAGGTGGTCGATGAACAGCACGCCGTTCAGGTGGTCGACCTCGTGCTGGATGCAACGGGCCAGTAGGTCGTCGCAATCGCGTTCCTGCACGCTGCCGTCGCGGTCGACATAGCGCACGCGGATCTGCTTGGGCCGCACCACGTCGGCGTAGATCTCGGGGATGGAGAGGCAGCCCTCGTTGTGCACGCAGGTCTCATCCGACAGCCACAGCAGCTCCGGATTGGCCATGGCGATGGGTTCCTTGGCGCCTTCCTTATGCTCGGACACGTCCACCACGATGATGCGCTCCAGCAGGCCGATCTGCGGGGCGGCCAGGCCGATGCCGGGAGCCTTGTACATAGTCTCCAGCATGTCATCCATCAGCTTAACCACGCGGCCGTCGACATTGGCGATGGGCGCGCACTTCTTCTTCAGGCGGGCGTCGGGAACGGTCAGGATGGGCAGGAGGGCCATGGGTGTCGTGTCCGGATCAGGCGGCTAAGGCGAAGGGCGGCAAGTATAAACGCTTGTTCCCCTGCGAGATAGGGGAAGCGGCCCGCCAGGGCAAGGGCGGGTTGCGCCCGGGGGGTATGCGGGAGATTTCATAGGCGACAGTGCCAAGTACTTAAGGAACGCCACCAAGCTTGAGCGGACGGAAAAAGTAAGGCGACGACCGGGGCCATTTCTGCAACCATCGCCCTCATAGTTTCATGGCCTGGAGGAAGTCATGCGGACAAGCGCGGCGCATGCGATTCTCAGTGGCGTCCTGGTGGTGCTGGCCTGTTGGCCGTTCGCCCCACCCACCCCGTCCGCAACCGCCGCGGAGAAGCTGTCCCTGCCGATCACGATGCTACCGCCCATCGGCGCCCCCGTCGTGCTTGAGGGCGACAATCCGGACACTGGGTCGCCGCTGGAGACATCCTCGCCATCGAAGGCCGGGCCCGTCACGGCCAAGATCGACTTGGCTTCCCTTCGCAAGTTTCGTCCGGCCTTCCCCGTGGAATCGGGCCAAATGAACGGACAGGGCCGGGTGGTCTTCCTTGCCCGTTGCGGCACTGATTACCTGGTTTCCGACGCGGTCATCCTGGAAAGCAGCGGCTACGAACCACTGGACCGGGCGGTGCTGGATACCGCCCGGTCGCACCGCTGGCGATGCAAGCCTCTTTCGGCAAAGGGCCGCGCCCATGACACATGGGCAAAGGCGGCATACCGCGTTCTCCCGGGCGATCTGCCGCCGAATCAGCTGGATGCCGACGGCAACCTCTACCCGCCGCCACCGTTCAATTATTGAGGAAACCAACCCGGTGAGAGCCGATTCGCGGGGCGTGGCCCCCACCTCACCCCAACGTCCGCCGCGCCCGTAAGGCGGCGGTGAGGGTGCCGTCGTCCAGGTAGTCCAGTTCGCCGCCCACGGGGACGCCGTGGGCCAGGCGGCTGATGGCGACGTTCAGGCCCGAGAGGCGGTCGGTCAGGTAGTGGGCGGTGGTCTGGCCGCCGGCGGTGGCGTTCAGGGCCAGGATGACCTCGCGCACCGGCGTGCCATCCGAACCCTGGGCCACGCGGGCCAGCAATCCCGGCACGGCCAGGTCGTCGGGGCCGATGCCGTCCAGCGCCGACAGGGTGCCGCCCAGCACATGGTAGAGGCCGCGATAGGCGCCCGTGCGCTCCAGCGCCCAGAGGTCGCCCACCTCCTCCACCACGCACAGGGTGGCACGGTCGCGGGCGGGGTCGCGGCAGACGCCGCAGGGGTCCACCGTGTCCAGGTTGCCGCAGACGGGGCAGGTGCGGATGCGGGCGGCGGCCCCGGCCAGCGCCTCGGCCAGCGGGTCCATCAGCTGCTCGCGCTTCTTGATCAGATGCAGGGCGGCGCGGCGGGCCGAGCGCGGGCCCAGGCCCGGCAGGCGCGACAACAGCTGTATCAGGCGGTCGATTTCAGGGCCGATCATGGCCCCAAGATAGGGGCTGTGCCGGCTTTGTTCCAGCGGGGAAAATAAGAACGCCGGGCCCGTCGCCAGGCCCGGCGTTCAAAACCACACCCTGAAGGGCGGTGCCGATCAGAACGGCAGCTTCATGCCCGGCGGCAGCTTCAGGCCGCCCATGAGCTTGTTGGTCTCTTCGGCGATGTGCGCCTCGACCTTGCTCTTGGCGTCGTTGAAGGCGGCGACCAGCAGGTCCTCCAGCACCTCGATGTCCTCGGGGTCGACGACGGACTTGTCGAGCTTCACCTTCTTCAGCTCGCCCTTGCCGTTGACCACGACGCGGACCATGCCGGCGCCGGACTGGCCATCGGCCTCGATCTCGCCCAGCTTGCCCTGCATTTCCTGCATCTTGGCCTGCATCTGCTGGGCCTGCTTCATCATCTGGCCGATGTTCTTCATGGCCTAAAAATCTCCTTCCCAGTCGCCGTCGCTCATATCGGGCGGCGCGTCGAAATACGGGTTGTCCGGGGCATCCATACCGCCATCCTCGTAAGAAGGGAAGGCGGGGGTGAGGGCGGCCTCTTCGGCGGCGGCCTTGGCTGCCGCCGCGGCCACCTGGTCCAGGTCGCGCACCGCCGCCATCTTGGCGCCGGGAAAGGCGGCCATGAGGGCCTGCACCAGGGGGTTGGCGGCGGCCTGTTCGCGGGTGCGGTTCTCCGCCGCGCGGTCCTGGTCGCTGAGCGTGGGCTCGCCGGGCGCGCTGGAGACGGTGACGATCCAGCGCCGCCCGGTCCATTCCGTCAGCAGCTGGCCCACGCGGCCGGCCAGGTTGGGCACGGCCATGGCGGTGGGCCGCAGCTCGATCAGCCCCGGCTCGAACTTCACCAGGTGGACCATGCTCAACAGGTTGCCCTGCAGCATGCCCTCGCGCCGGGCGCCGAACAGCTCCGCCACCTCGCGGAAGGATTTGGGATCGGCCGGGGGCAGGTCGGGCGCCGGTTCCACCACTGGTGCCGGAGCCGCCACGGGCGCCGCCTTGACCGCGCCGGCCAAGCCGCCCCCCAAGCCGCCACGGAGCACGGCCATGGGGGCCCCGCCGCCGTTCGACCCGCCGCTGGACAGGGCCATGCCCCGGGCCGTGGCGCCACCGTTGCCGCCGCCGGAGGGAGCGCCACCACCGCCCATCGGGGCGCCGCCGCCATTCCCACCCGTGGCGGGCACGCCGCCCTCCATCACCTTGCGCACCAGATCGCCGGGGCTGGGCAGGTCGGCGGCGTAGGCCAGGCGGATCAGCACCATTTCCAGGGCCTGCATGGGTACCGGCGCCTGCTGCACCTCCGCCAGGCCCTTCAGCAGGACCTGCCAGGCGCGGGCCAGGGCGGGCATGCCCAGCTTGGCCGCCAGGTCGCCGCCGCGCACCCGCTCCATCTCTGGGATGCCCTGGTCCTGGGCGGTGCCGGGAACCACGCGGGCGCGGGTCAGGAAATGGGTGAAGTCCAGCAGGTCCTGGGCGATGACCACCGGGTCGGCGCCGCGCTTGTGCAAATCGTCCAGCACGGCCAAGGCGTCGGCCGGCTTGCCGGACATGGTCGATTCGAACAGGTCCACCACCAGGGTGCGGTCGGCCAGGCCCAGCATGTCGCGGACCTGAAGCCCGGTCACGGCACCGCCGCCCAGCGCGATGGCCTGGTCCAGCAGCGACAGGCCGTCACGCACCGAACCGTCGGCGGCGCGGGCGATGAGGCTCAAGGCCTCCGCCTCCACCGGCACCGATTCCTGGTCGGCGATGCGGCCGAAATGGGCCTGCAAGGTGCCCTGGTCAACCCGGCGCAGGTCGAAGCGCTGGCAGCGCGACAGCACCGTCACCGGCACCTTGCGGATCTCGGTGGTGGCGAAGACGAACTTCACATGGGGCGGCGGCTCCTCCAGTGTCTTCAGCAGCGCGTTGAACGCGCTGCGCGACAGCATGTGGACCTCGTCGATGACGTAGACCTTGTAGCGGGCGCCGGCCGGGGCGTAGCGCACGCCCTCGATGATCTCGCGGATGTTGTCGACCGAGGTGTTGCTGGCCGCGTCCATCTCGATGACGTCGACGTTGCGGTCCTGCGAGATTGACACGCACTGCTCGCACACGCCGCAGGGGCTGACCGTGGGGCCGCCCTGGCCGTCGGGGCCGACGCAGTTCAGCGCGCGGGCGATGATGCGGGCGGTGGTGGTCTTGCCAACGCCCCGCACGCCGGTCAGCATGTAGGCCTGGTGGATGCGCCCCGACTGGATGGCGTTGCGCAGGGTGCGCACCAGGGCGTCCTGGCCGATCAGCTCATCGAAATTGCGGGGGCGGTACTTGCGGGCCAGGACGCGGTAGACGGCGTTCCCGGCGGGGGCGGGGGACTGAACGTCGGGGGAAAGCGTGCTCTGATCGGTCACGGGATCGCTCAACCCTTCCGGCACTGGCTGGCCGCCAGCCCTGTGCGGGCCGGACCTTGTGACCGGCCAAAAGGCGGCGTTCAGATTTTATGAGGTGGGAGGCTGGACATGCGACCCGCGCCGAAACTCGTTACGGCTGCTTCCTTCCGGACCTGACCGGGTTGGCGAGGGACACGTCCGCCGCCAACCTCCCGCCGCCATATATCGGCATCGACCCACCCCATAGCAAGCGAAAAGGCGGCAGGGCCGCCCCGCCTGTTCCGATGCGCCCGCGACCCGGGGTGGCCTTGCCCCCTCCGGTCCCATCATGAGACGAATGGTGATCATGACGAACCGGTCCCAGAAGAACTTCTACACCGGCGCCGGCCTCGACCGCGCCACCGTCGCCCGCAAGCAGGCCGACTGGCTGGCCCAGCGCCTGGCGGCACCCGAAAGCCGTTTCCTGGCCGTCTGGCGCGGCCAGTTCCTGGTGGCATCGCCGCAGGAGGGGGCGGAAGCGCTGGACGGGACGCCAGTACGGCCCGTCTACCTGGATCCCACCAGCCCTTGGTGGCGCGAGGCCGCGACCCTGGCCCCCGCCTTCCTGGGGGTGGAGGGCGACATCGCCCATTTCGCCGTCGACCTGTCCGGCCTTGAGGAAGACCATCCGGAGCTGCTGGGCCTGGGCACGCCGACGGAGCTGCGCACCCTGGCCCACCAGGTGGACCGGCCCACGGCCAGCCTGCTGGCCTATGTGCGCGGCCTCTTGGGCTGGCATCAGCGCCACCGCTTCTGCGGCGTCTGCGGCACCGTGACCGAGGTGATCGAGGGCGGGCACGTCCGCCGCTGCACCAACCCCGACTGCAAGACCCTGCACTTCCCCCGCACCGATCCGGCCGTGATCATGCTGGTGCATGACGGCGACCGCTGCGTCATGGGCCGGCAGGCCCGATTCGGCCAAGGCATGTATTCCACCCTGGCCGGCTTCGTCGAACCGGGCGAAAGCCTGGAGGAGGCGGTGGCGCGCGAGGTGATGGAGGAGGCGGGCATCCAAGTGACGGACGTGCGCTATCAATCCTCCCAGCCCTGGCCCTTCCCCTCCTCCCTCATGCTGGGCTTCCACGCCCGCGCCGTGACCACCGAGCTGAAGGTGGATTTGGAGGAGCTGGAGGACGCGCGCTGGTTCACCCGGGATGAGGTGTACCAGGCCAGCCTGCGCCGTGGGCCGCCGGACGGGTCCTTGCGCCTGCCCGGCGCCGACAGCATCGCCCGCCGCCTGATCGAGGATTGGCTGGAGGGCGACGTGTGAAACGCGAACCGATTCGGGGGTAAAGGCATCATGTCGGGCGAGACGCAAACCAGCACTTGGCCGCTGCCCAAGTTCTATTTCTCGGCCCAGCTGGGCGGCACCGTCACGGCCACGTTCCAGGAAGTGACCGGGCTGGACACCGGGGCCGCCCCCGCCGCCACAATGCCGGGCTCACGCAAGGTCGGAAACGTCACCCTGCACAAGGGCCTCTTCGCGAACGACTCCGCCCTGTCGGACTGGTTCAACCAGATCAAGCTGAACACCATCGCGCGCCAGACGGTGGTGATCAGTCTGTTGGACGAAACCGGCGCGCCCAAAATGGTCTGGACCCTGGACAACGCCTGGCCGACCACGTTCACCGGCACGGACCTGAAGTCCGACGGCAACGAGGTGGCCGTGGAGTCGGTGGAGGTCGCCTATGAGACGATGGTGATCTCCGCGCCTTAAGGCACGGACTCAGGCGGCCCCACCCATGATGGCCAGCGCCTGGGCGTGCGCCCGGGCGTCGCCGGAGGCCACGACCTCACCCACCGCGCCTAGAACCAGGTCGCGGCCCTGCCAGTCGGTCATGCGGCCGCCCGCCCCCTCCACCACCGGCACCAGGGCGGCCCAGTCCCAGGGCGCCAGGTCGCGCTCCACCGAGATGTCCAGCCAGCCGTTGGCCACCTGGGCGTAGCCGTAGCAGTCGCTGCCGTAGACGACGTAGCGCGAGGCGGCCTTGAGCCGGGCGAAGCGTTCCGCCTCCACGCCCTTGAACATGTCGGGGCTGGTGGTGGTCACCGTCGCCTCCGCCAAGGTGGGGCAGGCGCGGGTGCGCACGGGCGTGCCGTTGAAGCGGGTGGGATATCCCGCGCCGCCGATCCAGCGTTCGCCCAGGATGGGCTGGTCGATGACGCCCAGCACCGGGCGGCCGTGGCGCAGCAGGCCGATCAGGGTGCCGAAGATGGGCCGGCCGGTCATGAAGCTCTTGGTGCCGTCGATGGGATCCAGCACCCAGACGTATTCCCGCTCCAGGCCGTGGGTCCCCAGCTCCTCCCCCAGGATGCCGTCGTCGGGGCGCTCGGCCGCCAGGATGGCGCGCAGGGCCTCTTCCGCCTGGCGGTCGGCGATGGTGACCGGCGTCAGGTTGGACTTGGCGTCGATCTCCACATCTGCCCGGAAATAGCGGCGGATGACGGCGCCCGCCGACTCGGCCATGCGGTGGGCGAGGGCGATGAACTCTTCCGGAATGGGCGTCGTCATGGGGGCACTTCCTGATCAATGAGCGGACGGAAAGAGAGCCCCTGCCGGGGGCGCCCGGCTCTTATACCGGAATTGGCGCCCAATTTGACGCCCACTTGGGTGCGGGTGCCGTCATCGTCGCCAAGCTTGAAGTAATGCGATTTTGCATTACGTTATGAACATCGGAGGACGACATGACGACGACACTCACCGTGACGACCCGGGGTCAGGTCACGTTCAGGAAGGAAATCCTGAAGCATCTCGGCATTGAGCCGGGCGGCAAAGTCACGCTGGACCTCCTGCCGGATGGCCGGGCGGAACTCAGGGCCGAACAGCCGAAAGGCACCTGGCGCGCGCTGCGGGGCATGCTGAAGGACAAAGGCAACGGCGCCCGGCTTTCCATCGACGCGCTGAACGACGCCATCGCCGAGGCGGGGACCGCCGCCGGACTGGGCCGGGAATGAAGATCACCGCCGATACGAACGTGCTGGTAAGGCTGATCATGGCGGATGACGAGACGCAAAGCGCCCTGGCCATCGCGGTCGTGGAAAAGGCCAGCGTCGTGGCCGTCAGCATCCATGCCCTCTGTGAACTGGTGTGGGTGCTGGACCGGCATTACGGCGTGGCGCGCGCCGACATCGCGGCGGCGATCCGCACGCTGATCGGCACAAGCAACGTCGTGGTCAATCGCCCAACCGCCGAGGCCGGGTTGGCCATGCTGGATGCAGGCGGCGATTTCGCCGATGGCGTTGTCGCCTATGAGGGGAAGTGGTTGGGCGGCGAACGTTTTGTCTCGTTCGACAAAAGAGCGGTGAGCCGCCTTCTGGCCCAAGGACAGGCGGCCCAGCTGTTGCAGTGAATGGGCCTTTGGCAAGCCGTCCGTCCGTGATTCGCCGCCCGGGGCAATCCGGGCGGCGTCCTCATGACATCAAGGCAGCGGAGCCGGGCTGTCGGCCTGGGCCCGCAGGTAGGCGATGACGTCGGCGCGGTCCTTGACCGACTTGAAGCCGGCGAAGGTCATCTTGGTGCCCGGGGCATAGGTCTTGGGGCTGGCCAGGAACTCGTTCAGCTTTTCGTAGTCCCAGGTGCCGCCCAGCTTCTTGATGGCGTCGGAGTAGGCGAAGCCCTCCATATGGCCCTGCTTGTTGCCGATGATGCCCCACAGGTTGGGGCCCACCTTGGCCGGGCCGCCCTTGTCGAAGGTGTGGCAGGCCTGGCAGACCTTGGTCAGCTTGGCGCCGTTATCGGCGCTGGCGCTGGCCAGCAGCGGGCTGACCGGATCCGGCTTGGCCGGCGCCGCCGGCTCGCCACCCGCGGCCGGGGCCGCCTCCACGCCTTCGATCTTGTACACGTTCTCGGTCAACATCGTCGGGTGCACGGCCTTCTTGGCGATGAACCCCGCCAACAGGGCGATCAACGCGCCCAACAGAATGGCCATGGAAATCTTGTTGAAGAAGCTACCCGCCATCAGATCAAGCCCTCATGTCCCACGCTGTTTGCCGTTCGCGTGCTGGTTATGGTTCCTGCGCGTCCAGGTTAACGCCAGGTGGTGACGCTTGTCGATGCCCGGGGCCGTTATGGTCCGGCCATCATTCTCCCAAATTCCGGGCGACGATAAGCGGCCTGTTCAACCAGGGCAAGATAGTTCGGCGCCCTGCCTGCAAACCGGCTTGACCATGGGAGGTAAATGTCGCACGCCTGCCCCAGCCATGAGCCAAATCAAATCGTAGGCCGAAGCCCGATGTCTTCAAGCCCCGCCGGCGCCCCCAAAGCCCCCATCGTGATCATCCCGGCGCGGATGGCCTCCACCCGCCTGCCGAACAAGCCGCTGGCCGACATCGGCGGCGCGCCCATGATCGTGCAGGTGTGGCGCCGCGCGGCGGAGGCCGACATCGGCCCGGTGCTGGTGGCGGCGGCGGAGCAGGAGATCGTCGAGGCGGTGCGGGACGCCGGCGGCCAGGCGGTGCTGACCGACCCCAACCACCCCTCGGGCTCCGACCGCATTCACGAGGCGCTGCGCCTGGTGGATGCGGAGGGGCGGCACGACGCCGTGGTCAACGTCCAGGGCGACCTGCCGACGGTGGAGCCGGCGACGGTGCGCGCCGCCTTCGGCCCGCTGGCCAATCCCGCGGTGGACATCGCCACCCTGGCGGTGGAGATCACGGTGGAGGAGGAGCGGCACAACCCCAACGTGGTCAAGGCGGTGATCGAGCTGGCGCCCGGCGCCCGCGTCGGCCGCGCCCTGTACTTCACCCGGACCACCAGCCCCTGGGGTGCCGGCCCGCACCATCACCACATCGGCCTTTACGCCTATCGCCGGGAGGCCCTGGCCCGCTTCGTCGCCCTGCCCCCTGCCGCCCTGGAGCGGCGCGAGAAGCTGGAGCAGTTGCGCGCGCTGGCCAACGGCATGCGCATCGATGTGGCGGTGGTGGACGCCGTTCCCCTGGGCGTGGACACGCCGGAGGACCTGGAACGCGCCCGCGCCCTCATCGGCCGCATAGGCGCCCCCTAAAACCAACGGCATGAGATTCCAGCTCAGGCCGTTGTAGGATGCGGCCGCGCCGTCAAGGGGCGGTCCAAGAAGGGGAAAACAATGTCCAGCAGTGAGCGGGGCGCCGAGAACACCATCGCCTACCAGGGGGCGCCGGGCGCCAATTCCGACATGGCGTGCCGCCAGGTGTTTCCGGACATGGTACCCCTGCCCTGCCACTCGTTCGAGGACGCCTTCGCCGCCGTGACGGAGGGGCGCGCCCGCCTGGCCATGATCCCCATCGAGAATTCGGTGGCCGGCCGCGTCGCCGACATGCACCACCTGCTGCCCCAGGGCGGCCTGCATATCATCGGGGAGCATTTCCAGCGCGTGGTCCACTGCCTGGTGGCGCCCAAGGGGGCGACCATCGCCGGCCTGCGCCAGGTGCATTCCCACATCCAGGCGCTGTCGCAGTGCCGTGGCTACCTGCGCGCCCACGGCATGGCGCCCATCACCCACGCCGACACGGCCGGTGCGGCCGCCGACGTGGCCAAGTGGGGCGACCTGGCCCAGGGGGCCATCGCCTCGGAACTGGCGGCGCAGATTTACGGGCTGGAGGTGCTGGCGCGCGGCATCGAGGACGCGGAGCACAACACCACCCGCTTCCTGATCCTGTCGCGGGAACCCAAGCCGGCGCCGCGCGGGGCGGGCCCCGTCATCACCAGCTTCGTCTTCCGCGTGCGCAGCGTGCCGGCGGCCCTGTACAAGGCCATGGGTGGCTTCGCCACCAACGGCGTCAACATGACCAAGCTGGAAAGCTACATGGTGGGTGGGCGCTTCACCTCCACCCAGTTCTATGCCGACGTGGAGGGCCATCCCGAGGACCGGCCCCTGCGCCTGGCCTTGGAGGAACTGGACTTCTTCGCCCGCGAGCTGAAGATCCTGGGCGTCTACCCCGCCCACCCGTTCCGCTCCGAAAGCAGCCAGCGCGACGACGGGCAGGATTAGCTTTACGCTGACCGTTGCTCGTAACCGATCAACGGCCCCCTCAAGCGCCGGGCGCCAGCATCCGCCGGCTTGGCTTCCTCGCTGCGCCCTGCGGTACTCGCTCCGGGGCCGGCGGTCGCCGGCCTCCAGCAGTATAAGGCTGGGCCTTATGCTGCTGGTTCATACCTTTCCGTAACGGGATCGATGCCATGGCCCTGCTGTTCGTCTCCGCCCACGACCATGCCGCCGACTGGGTGGCCGAGCTGCACGCCCAGCTGCCTGAAATGGACGTGCGCGTCTGGCCGGAGGGCATGGGCGACCCGGCGGAGATCGACTACGCCCTGGTGTGGAAGCCGCCGGCGGGCCTGCTGGCCAGCCTGCCCAACCTGAAGGTCATCTTCTCGCTGGGCGCCGGGGTCGACGCCTTGCTGGCCGATCCTACCCTGCCCAACCTGCCGCTGGTGCGGATGGTGGAGCCGGGCCTGACCGAGGGCATGACCGAATATGTCTGCCTGCACGTGCTGCGCTGGCACCGCGACGCCCCCCTGTTCGAGGCGCAGCAGCGGGCCGGGGAATGGAAACAGCTGACCCACCAGCTCCTGGCGCGGGAACGCAAGGTGGGCATCCTGGGCCTGGGCGCCCTGGGCAGTGACGCCGCGCAGGCCCTGAAGGCCCTGCGCTTCGACGTGGCGGGATGGAGCCGGTCGCCCAAGCGGCTGGACGGCATCGCGACCTATCACGGGGCGGAGGGCCTGGCGCCCTTCCTGGCGCGCACGGACATCCTGGTCTGCCTGCTGCCGCTGACGCCGGACACCGAGAACATCCTGGACGCGGGCCTGTTCGCCCAGTTGCCCCGGGGGGCCGTGATCATCAACGCGGCCCGGGGCCGCCACATGGTGGAAGAGGATTTGCTGGCCGCCCTGGACAGCGGCCACCTGGCGGGCGCCACCCTGGATGTGTTCCGCACCGAGCCCCTGCCGGCCAGCCACCCCTTCTGGACGCATCCCAAGGTGACCATCACCCCCCACGTCGCCGCCATCACCCAGGCGCGCACGGCGGTGGAACAGGTGGTGGGCGGCCTCAAGCGGCTGGCCGCCGGGCAACCGCTGATCAACCTGGTGGATCGCCAGCGGGGATACTGAACCCTCTTACTGAACCAGGCCGGACCGGCCGCCGCCCTCCGACAGGTCGGTCAGGGCACCGACATCCACCAGTTCCACCATCTGGTCGGGCAACAGGCGGATGAGGCGGGTGGTCTTCAGCTTGGTGAAGGCGCGGGACACGGTTTCCATGGTCAGCCCCAGGAAATCCCCGATGTCGGTGCGGGTCATGGGCAAGGGGACGCGGCAGTGGTCCTGAGGCTCGGGCGTCACGCGCCGGGCCTGGCGCAACAGGAAGCTGGCCAGCCGCTCCGGCGCCGTCTTGCGGCCCAGCAGCAGCATCTGTTCCTGGGCCACCTGCAATTCGGTGGCGGTGGCCGCCAGCAGGCGCAGGCGCAATTCCGGATCCCGCTCCAGCAGCGTGTCGAACTGGCCGCGGGACAGGCGCCGCAAGGTCACGGGCGTCACGGCCTCGGCGGAATAGAGGTAGGAGCCGCCCATGGCCAGGCCCAGCATGTCGCCGGGCTGCAGGAAGCCGACGATCTGCCGCCGGCCGTCGGCCATCATGCGCAGGATGCGCACCATGCCGGAGGTGACGATGCGCACGCTGCTGGCCGCGTCGCCTTCCGAGAAGATCACCTGGTCCCGGTCATAGGCGGAGGCCTCGTCCCCCAGGGGGCGAACGGCCCGGCCAGCGCGGCGCGACCGGCGGGGGACATCGGCCGGGCGCTGAAGACGGCCGGGCTGGGTTGGCGGGAAGTGGTCGGGGCGGTGGCGAGCGATGGCGTCATCTGGGGGCTCCCGTTCCTGTCGGGCCTGAACCAGCCCGTCGTCGTTTCGTGAGAGGACGTTAGCGCCCGGCGTCCCGCCTGATGAGTTCGGTCTTCTACCTACGTAAAACCCCTTACGGCTGTAAAACCCCTTATGGCCCGTCAGGCGGGGCGCGCCAGCAGCAGCCGCAACTCATCCACCAGCCGGCCGGTATCGACCGGCTTGTCCAGGAAGCTGGCGACACCGGCCCGAAGGGCCCGGTCGCGCGTCTCCGCCTCCATGTTGGCGGACATCATCAGGATGGGCAGGCCGCGCAACAGGGCGCGGTGCCCCTCGACGAACTCGAGGCCCGTCATGCCGGGCATATGCTGGTCCAGCAGCAGGCACCCCGGACCACCATCGAAATGGGCGGCGAAGTCTTGGCAGGAGGCGTGAAGGTCGACCTCGAAGCCGTACAGCCGCAGCAGGAACTTAAGGGACTCGCGGACGGACTCGTCGTCGTCGACGACATGGATCCGTCCCGCCGCGATCTCGGCCACATCCAATCTCCCAAAGGCGACATACCGGCGTCGAAGGTGCCGGCCCCGTCGCCTCCCGTGAAGGTAAGGCGTCGGCGCCTACAGGAGTAATAAGGGTTTCCCCGTATTCCGGCCGTGTTTGACGCGGATCAACCCGCGTTCGGGCGAATACCTGCCGCCAGCGCCAGGCGCACCAGGTGGGACAGGCTGCTGGCGCGCATCTTCTCCATCACCCGGGCGCGGTGGATTTCAACGGTGCGCGGGCTGATGGACAGATCGAAGGCGATGATCTTGTTGGGCTTGCCGTCGACCAGCCCTTGCAACACGTCCAATTCCCGCGGCGTCAGCGCATTCAGGCTGGCCAGCGCCTCCGGCGACGGCGCCTCGCTCCCGGGAGGCGGGGGGGCCGCGTCGGCCACGGTACGGGGCCGCGACAGCGCCGACTGGAGGGACGCCAGCAACATCTCCTCCTCGAACGGCTTTTCGATGAAATCCAGGGCCCCGGCCTTCATCGCCGCCACCGCCAGGGGGACGTCGCCATGGCCGGTCATGATGATGACCGGCAGGGTGGATCCCCGCGCGACCAGCCGTTCCTGGACCTCCAGCCCGCTCAGGCCGGGCATGCGCACATCCACCACCAGGCAGGCGCAGCGCGTCGGCGCGTCGGAGTCCAAGAATTCCAGGGGCGAGGAAAAGACCGCGACCTGGTAGCCGGATGCCATCAGCAACAGCCGCAGCGAATCCCGCACGGCGGCATCGTCATCCAGCACGGCGATGACCGGATCAGGCGTCATGGCTTCTCTCAGCCTCGGGCAGCAGGGGCAGCGTGAAACGGAAGGTCGCGCCACCCTGTTCGTTACGGTCCGGCCACAGCCGGCCACCGTGGGCCTCGACGATGGACCGGCTGATCGACAGCCCCACCCCCATGCCCCGTTCCTTGCCGGAAACGAAGGGCTGGAACAGGCGGGCCATGGCGGCGTCATCCAGCCCGTGCCCGGTATCGGCCACGGCGATCTCCATGAATCTCGCGCCATCCGGGGCCACCATGGGGGCCGCCGTGATGGATAGGATGCGTTCCGGCTGGCCCTCCATCGCCTCGACCGCGTTGCGGATGAGGTTGAGCAGCACCTGCTGGATCTGGATTTTGTCGATCACGGCGCGCAGGTCCTGCCGCTGCAGGCGCAAGTCCATGCGCACGCCGCTTTCCCGCGCCCCAACCAAGGCCAGGGCGGCCGCCTCTTCGATCAGGCCGTCCAGGCTCTCGGCGCGCCGGTCGGTGCCGCCCTTGGCGATGAAGTCGCGCAGCCGCCGGATGATCTGCCCGGCCCGCAACGCCTGCGCCGACGCCTTTTCCATGGCCTCGCGCGCCAGGGGCATGTCAACGGTCTCCGGCCGCTCCAGCAGCCGCAGGGACGCCTTGATGTAGTTGACCACCGCCGTCAGCGGCTGGTTCAGCTCATGCGCCAGGGCCGACGCCAACTGCCCCATGACACTGACCCGGCTGACGTGCAGCAGTTCGGCCTGCAACTGCTGCAGCCGCCGCTCCACCGCCTGGTGTTCCGTCAGGTCGTGGATGAAGCCGGTGAACAGGCGCTCCCCCTCCAGGTCCACGGCGCCGACCGCCAGTTCCATGGGGAACACGCTTCCGTCGCGGCGCTGGCCGGAGACGATGCGGCCGACGCCGATGATGCGCTTCTCCCCCGTGGCGAGGTAGCGGGCGATGTACTGGTCGTGCTGTTCCCGGTAGGGCGAGGGCATCAGCATGCTGACGTTCAGCCCCTGCACCTCGGCCTCGGTGTAGCCGAACAGGCGCTGGGCGGCCGGGCTGAACGAGCGGATCAGCCCCTGCCCGTCGATGACGATGAGGGCGTCCGGGATGGTCTCGATGATGGAGGCCAGGCGCGCCTCGCGGTTGCGCAGGGCCTCTTCCGCCGCCCGCCGGTCGCTGATGTCGCGGATGATGCCGATATAGGCCGGTGGCCCGTCCTGCAGCGCCTCGCCCACCGACAGTTCCATGGGGAAGGTGGTGCCGTCGCGGCGCAGGCCCGTGACCTCGCGGCCGATGCCGATGATTCGCTTTTCCCCGGTGGCGCGGTAGCGGGCCAGATACTGGTCGTGCTCGCCCTGGTAGGGGGCGGGCATCAGCATCTTGACGTTACGGCCGATCACCTCCGCCGCCGTCCAGCCAAACAGGCGTTCGCAGGCGGGATTGAAGGACTGGATCGTGCCCTGGCCGTCGATGACGATCACGCCATCGGGCACAGTGTCCATCAACGCGCGGAAATGGGGTGACAGCATGGGGGTCTCCGTTCGTCACACCATATGTCGCGACCCGAACGTTTCCCATACCTAACAATTCCCGACCCGCCGATGCAGGTTGAAATGCGCCGGGATGTTCGCGGACATCACGGAGGCCGCCGCCAGCTCACCCCAGGCGCTTCACCGCCGTGACGCCCTTGCCCGCCGCCGCCCGCGCCAGGACATCGGCCAGGGGTTCGCGCACCGTGGCCATGTGATGGGCGTTTGCGTGCACCAGATGGGTCTCATCCGCCATGATGCCGACATGGCCGGGGAAGAACACCAGGTCGCCGCGCTGGTAGGTATGGCCGACGCCATCGGCCGAAACCAGGGTGCCCAGGGCCGCCTGCTGCTGGTCGCTGTCGCGCGGACACGGCAGGCCGGCGGCATCCAGCGCCAGCTGGATCAGGCCGGAGCAATCGATGCCCACGCTGGTGCGGCCACCCCACAGATAGGGCGTGCCCAGCAGGCGCAGGGCCGTCTCCACCGGGTCGGCCTTCAGGGAACCGATCTCCGCCACATGGACCAGCGGGACCCAGCCGCCGCCGGCCACGCCGGCGAAGCCGTTCTCCACCTCCACCACGCACAGGGGCGCGCCCAGGCTGATCATGTCCAGCGGCGGGGTTTTCAGGTCCGGCTCGGGATGGAAGAAGCTGCGCAGGGCCGTCAGCTTGTGCGTCGGCTCCGCCAACTCGTCATCCAGGGCCTCCAGCTGCAGATAGCCGACATAGCCGTCGGTGGCGTTCTGGCCCCAGACCCAGCCGTCCTTCTCCTCGAACACCGTGAACACTTCGCCGAACAGCAGCTGGCTGGACTGGCGGGCGGTGAAGGTGGGCTCTTCCTTCAGGCTGACGTAGCCGGCGCGCACCTGGCAGGGCACACCGTCGACATAGCGCTCGGCCGTGACCTTGCCGTAAAGGTGGGCGGAGGCGAGGTCGGAACGGTAGGGGTTCACGCGCGGGTCTAGCACCGGCGTGGTCTTGGGCTTGCTGGACATCTCACATCATACCGGCGCTGACACCGGCTCCGAAGCTGACGGGGGGGCGACCGGGGTCGCTGCGGCCGGCCGGGGGGCCGCGGCGCGTGCCCCGTCCAATGCGCCCTGCACGGCGCCCGCGTCAATCACCATCTGCCCGAACTCATGCAGGAAGACGGAGCCCTTGACCGTGCGCTGCACCAGGACATTGCGCCGATCCTCCGCATCCCGCTTGCGCTTGGTGAAGCCCAGGCGGCCCAGGCGGTCCAGGGCGCGGGTGATGGCGGGCTTGGACACGTTCAGCGTCGCCGCCAGGCCACGCACCGTATGGGGCGGCGGGGTCATGTAGACGGTCAGCAGCAAGGCCAGCTGGCGGGCCGAGAGGTCCGGGCTGGCGGCCCGCACGCTGGCCACCAGCGCGCCGCGCCAGAGTTCCAGGGCTTCGAGATTACGCGACATGATGCCCCCCGCACCCGGAAACGTTCATCCGGCCCGCCCGTTGTTCCGGCCCCGCCGTCATTCCGACAGCGTATCGGCCAGCCGCAACTGTCGGGAGTGTGCCGAAAGTCCAGCCCAGCGGCAAGGGCCTGCCACCCCCGAAGGGGTAGCGGGACGCTACATAATTATTTTTTATCCAAGCCGGCGCTTCCCGGTCGTTTCCCGGGAAGCGCCGGGGGATTTCAGGCCTGGGCGGGGTACCGGCGGCTCAGCATGGCGAAGGCGGCGCGCAGGCCCATGGCCTCGCCCCCCTCCGGCCGGCCAGGCTTGGCACTGGCGTTCCAGGCCATCAGGTCGATGTGGGCCCAGGGCGTGCCCTTGGTGATGAAGCGCTCCAGGTACAGGGCCGCGGTGATGGCGCCGCCATAGCCACCGCCCGGCGCGTTGTTCAGGTCGGCGATCTTGCTGTCCAGCTGCTTGGCGTAGCCCTGCCACAGCGGCATGCGCCACAGCGGGTCTCCCGTTTCCTTGGCGGCGGCCAGGATGTCGTCGGCCAGCTGGTCGTCGTTGGCGAACAGGGCCGGCAGGTCGGTGCCCAGTGCGATGCGGGCGGCGCCCGTCAGGGTGGCGAAGTCCAGGATCAGGGCGGGCTTGGCGCTGTCGGCCTCCGTCAGGGCGTCGCACAGGATCAGCCGGCCCTCGGCATCGGTGTTGCCGATCTCCACCGTCAGGCCCTTGCGGGTGGTGATGATGTCCATGGGGCGGAAGGCGTTGCCGGAGATGGCGTTCTCCACCGCCGGCACCAGCACGCGCAGGCGCACCGGCAGCTTGGCCGCCATGACCAGGCGCGCCAGGCCCAGCACATGGGCGGCACCGCCCATGTCCTTCTTCATCAGCAGCATGCCGCCCGCCGCCTTGATGTCCAGGCCGCCGCTGTCGAAGCACACACCCTTGCCCACCAGGCAGACCAGCGGGTGGGCGGCATCCCCCCAGGTGAGGTCGATGAAGTGGGGCTTCTTGTCCGCTGCCCTGCCCACGGCATGGACGGTGGGGTAGTTGTGGGCCAGCAGGTCGTCGCCGACGATGACCGAGACCTCGGCGCCGAACTCGGCCCCCAGTTCCTTCGCCGTGGCCGCCAGATCGGCCGGCCCCATGTCCTCCGCCGGGGTGTTGATCAGGTCGCGCACCAGGTAGACGGCGCGGGCCATGCTGTCCACGGCATCGGTGTCGGCACCGGCCGGCAGCACCAGGCGCGGCAGGTCCTTCGTCGCCTTGCGATAGCGGGTGAAGCGGTAGCTGGCCAGCGCCCAGCCCGTGGCGGCAGCCGTCGCCTGCTCGGGCGTCAGGCTGTGGTCGAGGGCGTAGCTGGCGCCGCCGCCCTTGGACGTTTTAGGACCCGCCGGCAGCGTCGTCGGCAGGCCGGCGAAACTCCACAGATCCACCGTCTCGCCCACGCCCACCAGCACCCGGTCCAACTGACCGTCGGCCGAGGGCAGCAGCGCGGTGGCGCCCGGCTCGGCCGTGAAGCCGACGCTGCGCACCCAGGCGGCGGTGGCGGCTGGGGCCGTTTCCAGCCAGGCGTCCAGCCCATCCTTGCGCACAGGGACCAGGGTGACGGTGTCGGCGGCCTTCTGGGCCAGGAAGCAGGGCAGCACAGGCGGAACCTTTCGGCTTCGGAAAGTCAGGCGCGCAGGGTTCCACATCCGGAGCTCGGTTTCAAACGCGGCGGCGTCACACGGGTGGCGACACCGCTGGCGCGGAAGGACATCCCCCGCTACCCTCACCCGCCCGTCGCCACCGATCCCGAGGGACCAGCCCCATGTCCGCCGACCTGACCCTGATCCTGGGCAGCAAGACCTATTCCTCCTGGTCGCTGCGCCCCTACCTGGCGCTGCGCCACGCCGGCCTGGCCTTCGAGGAGGTGGTAATTCCCCTGCGGCAGGCGGACAGCAAGGCGCGCATGCTGGCCCACAGCCCGGCGGGCAAGGTGCCGGCGCTGATCCACAGCACCGCCGGCGGCGATGTCACGGTGTGGGACAGCCTGGCCATTTGCGAATACGCCGCCGAGCTGGCGCCCGAGGCCCGGCTGTGGCCGCAAGACCGCGCCGCCCGCGCCCACGCGCGGTCCATCAGCGCCGAGATGCACGCCGGCTTCATGGACGTGCGCCGCAACCTGTTCATGGACCTGGGCCGCACCATCGACCGTCCGGAGCGGCTGGCCAAGGCCGCCGGCGACATCACCCGCATCCAGGCCATCTGGACCGATTGCCTGGACCGGCATGGCGGCCCCTTCCTGTTCGGCGCCTTCACCATCGCCGACGCCATGTACGCCCCGGTCGTCACCCGTTTCCAAACCTGGAAGGTGCCGCTGACCGAAACGTCCCAGGCCTATGCCGCCGCCATCGAGGGCCTGCCCGCCATGAAGGACTGGCGCGCGGACGCGGCGCGGGAGACGGTGGTCTTGGACATGTTGCTGGATTAAGGGCTCAGCCTGACGTGGCCAGCGTCACGTCGAAGCCCTGCTCCCGGTAATAGCGGGCTGCACCCGGGTGCAGGGGCACGGCCAGGCCGGTCAGCGCCGCTTCCTTGCGGATGCTGTCGCCCCGGGGGTGGCCAGCCACCAGCAGGCGGTGGGTGTTGGGGTGCCACAGCGCCTTGACGATGCCGTAGGCCAGCTCATCCGGCAGGGCGGTGGTGGCCAGCCACTGGGCGCCCACGCCCAGGGTCTTGGTCTCCGGCACGCCGACATAGGCGCCGTCGCCGCCGATGGTGGTCTCGGTGAACAGGGGCAGGCCGGGGCTGAGGCGCGGCAGGCGGGCGTCGATGATGGAGATGAGGCGCACCGGCAGGCGCGCCGCCACGTCGGCCACCGCCGGCAGGGGATAGCCGCCGATGATGAAGAAGGCGTCCAGCTGGCCCGAGGCCAAGCGGTCCCCCGCCGTGCCGGGGTTCAGGTAGAAAGGCTGCACCGTCTTTTCCGACAAATCGTGCGCCTGCAGGATCAGCAGGGCGGTGGGCAGGGTGCCGGAGCCCTTCTCACCCAGGGCCACGCGCCGGCCCTTCAGGTCGTTCACCGTCTTGATGGGGCTGTCGCCCCGCACCACCAGGTGCACCGTCTCGCTGTACAGGTTGGCCAGGGCCCGCAGCTCGGTGAAGGGCGGCTTGCCGGCGTAGGGGCCCTTGCCCTTGTAGGCCAGGAAGCCGATGTCGGCCTGCACCAGCCCCGTCTCATACCGCGCGGCGCGCAGGGCCTCGATATTCTCCACAGCACCCGAGGTGGTCTGCGCCACGGCGATGACGCCGGGTATGCCGCAGCTGCCGCCCCGGTCGCAGCCCGGGCTGCCCGGCGGGTTGCTGATGGCGTTGGCCAGGATGCCGCCGATGGGGAAGTAGGTACCGCCGGTGGTGCCGGTGCCGATGGTCAGGAAGCGGATGGATTCGGCGTGGCCGCCCCGGCCGCCGCCGCCCCAGCCCAAACCGGCCGCCGCCAGGGCGCTGGCGACGCCCACCAACACATGGCGGCGCGGCAGAGGGCGGCGCGGCACTGGGCCAGGCGAAGGCGCCGTGGAGGCCTCGCGGCCCTCCCCCGGTGACAAGACCCCGTCCGGCGGCGGAAGGGGGGACCGGGTGTGCGGTGCCTCAGACACGGGAAGACATCCTTCGGGGGACGGCGCGGCGGCGCCCCACATGGGGTGCTGTCCGGGTAATTATTATCGCGCCGGGGGTGCGTTTCGCGCAACGTTCGAATGCCGCGCCTGCACACTTCCTTCCGCCACTGTGGCCTTAAAGCGCCACCAGCCGCAGTTCGCGCCGCAGCAGCCGGGCGCGGTCCTGGAACACCCGCAACCGCACCTTGAAGTTCTCCGGCGTCGGTTGGTAGTGCATGACGATGGCCAGCCGGTCCAGGCTGCCGTCGGCGCCCTGGAAGGGCAGGCCGATGCGGGGCACATGGTACATCACGCCCTCGTCCGTGCCCACCTGGTCCTGGCCGAAGATGGGCTGGGCGTCGCGCACGATGGCCGCCTGGAACCCCAGAGCCGCCTCCAGCATGTCGGGCGGATAGAATTCATCGAAATAGCGGCCCGTGGGGTCGCTGCCGGCGGCCAGCGCGGAAAGGGAGCCGCAGAACACCACCCGCACCCGGCCATCGGCACGGAAAGCCGTGGTCACCGCCAGATGGGGCAGGAAACTGTCCGGCACCGCCGCCACGTCCAATGCCGCCGAGGGCGGCGGCACGGCCCCGCCCCCCAGCCCCCGCCACCACGCGTAGGCGTGGGCGATGGGGCCGTCGGGCAATTCATCGGCACGGATGAAACCCGCGATATCCGGCAAGGGTTGGCAGGCATTCAATGGCATGATGAATGACCATACCGTCCGGCCCCGTCGACCGCCAGCCGCAAGACCATCATGCCTGGTCCACCTTTACGGTTAGAGGAGACAGCCCTTGAAACTTTACAGCGCCGCCCTGTCCCCCTATTCCGCCCGCGTGGTGTTGGCCATTCGCGCCAAGGGCCTGAAAATTCCCTTGGTGGATCCCCCGGACGGCCAGAGATCGGCCGCGTTCCAGGCCATCAACCCGCTGGGGAAGACCCCGGTGCTGGACGCCGGCGGCGCCCACATCCTGGAGTCCGCCGTCATTTGTGAATTTTTGGAGGATGCGTTCCCCAGGCCGGCGTTGCTGCCGGCCGACCCGGTGGCGCGGGCGGCCCAGCGCACGGTGGCGCGCCTGCTGGACCTGTATGTCCTGCCGCCGCTGCTGTCTTTGATGGCACAGCGGGGGACGGCCCAAACCGCCGACCCCGCCGCCAGCGCCGCCCGCCTGGCGGAGTTGACCCGGGGTCTGGACGCGCTGGAGGTGGTGGTGGCGCGGGGGCCCCTGCCGGCGCCCTCGCCCGGCACGCTGAGCCTGGCCGATTGCGCGCTGGCCCCCACGCTGATCTTCCTGGCGCGCTTCCTGCCCCGCTACACGCCGCAGGACATGCTGGAAAAGCGACCGGCGCTGGCGGCCCTGTGGACCGCCTACGCCGCCCACCCCCTGGTCACCCCCATCGCGCGCGAGATGGAGAAGGCATTGGAAGCGTTCCGTCAGCGGCGGGGTTAGCCACCGGTCGGCCCGCCCATTTTTCCTCTTAGCCCCCGACCGGGGCCGCCGGACGGCGGCGCCCGGCGGCCGAGGGCACCCTAATCACTTCGCATTCATGCGCACGGCGCCATCCAGGCGGATGGTCTCGCCATTCAGCATGACGTTGCGGACAATGGTCAGGGCCAGTTCCGCGTATTCCTCCGGCTTGCCCAGGCGTTTGGGGAAGGGGATGGAAGCCGCCAGGCTGTCCTGCACCTCTTGCGTGAAGCCCGCCACCATGGGGGTCCAGAAGATGCCGGGGGCGATGGTCATGACGCGCACGCCCACGCGGGCCAGTTCACGGGCGATGGGCAGGGCCATGGCGTGCACGCCGCCCTTGGACGCGCTGTAGGCGGCCTGCCCCACCTGGCCGTCGAAGGCGGCGACGGATGCGGTGTTGATGATCACGCCGCGCTCGCCATCCTCCAGCGGATCCAGCGTGCTCATGTCGGCGGCGGCCAGGCGCAGGATGTTGAAGCTGCCGATCAGGTTGATCTCGATGACCTTGCGGAAGGCGTCCAGGGCCAGCGGGCCCTCGCGGCCCAGCACGCGGCCGGCCGTGGCGACACCGGCGCAGTTCACGGCGATGCGGGCGGCGCCATGGGCCTCGCGCGCGGCGGCGATGGCGGCGGTGGCGCTGTCGGCGCTGGTGACGTCGCAGCTGAGCGCCAGGCCGCCGATCTCGGCGGCGACCGCCTCGGCCGCGGCCAGGTTCACGTCCAGCAGGGCCACCTTGGCGCCCTCGGCCGCCAGGCGGCGCGCCGTGGCGGCGCCCAGACCCGAACCACCGCCGGTGATGATGGCGGCAACACCTTGAACCTGCATGCTTCTCTCCCAATGGTTAGGCGGGTGACCAGTCTTCCCCGGCTTTTACTCGCCTTTCTGGCAAGGATGGGCGGCCGCGTCCAGCGGGCATCCGGCACGCCGGCTGTGCGCGGGACCACATGCGTCACCGTGGGCGACGGGGCCCATGCGTACGCGTGGTTGAAAAAACCCCTTGCCATTCCGTACGGCACGGCGCAAAGGCACGATCGGGGGATCAAAGCGCGACGACGGCGATGGGGGACGGGTGCCATGCGGGTTTTCAACGCGCGGCGGCGCATGGTGGCGGCCTTGGCCGGCCTGGGCTTACTGGCGGCCGGCCATGCCGGGGCGCCCCGGGCGCGGGCGGCCACGCCCGCCCCCTTCCCCACGGGGGCGGCGCCCGAGGTGGTCCACCTGCTGGACCAGAATTGGCCGCAGTCAGTGCGCCAGGGCTTCTACACCACCAGCCAAGGCTCGCAGCTCATGTTGTACAGCTGGTTCAAGGCGCTGGAGCGGCCGGCCTCGACCGAGCTGTTCTTCGCCGACCGGCTGGCGCGCTTCAACTACCTGCCCAACGACGTCTCGGCGCAGAACCCCGAAGGGCTGCCCGTGGGCTTCGCCCTGGATCGGGGTACAGGCCCAACGTACATCGGCATGACCTGCGCCGCCTGCCACACCGGGCAGATCACCTACAAGGGCACGGCCCTGCGCGTGGACGGCGGCCCGGCCGACGCCGACTTCCAGGGCTTCCTGGTGGAGCTGTCGGCCGCCCTGGCCGACACGGTGTCGGACCCGGCCAAGTTCAGCCGCTTCGCCGCCCGGGTTGGCGGGGACAAAGCCGCGCTGAAGGCCAGCCTGGCCGCCTTCTCCACCGCCTGGGGGACGTTCTTCAGCGCCGCCCTGGACGGGCAAGCGTGGGGCCCGGCGCGGCTGGACGCCTTCAGCATGATCTTCAACCGCCTGACCGGCCTGGATTTCCGCGTGCCGTCCAACGTGCTGCCGGCCCATGCCCCGGTCAGCTACCCCTTCCTGTGGAACGCCCACCAGCAGGATGCGGTGCAGTGGAACCTGTCCGCCCCCAACGGCAACTACATCAAGGCGCTGGCCCGCAACACGGGTGAGGTGCTGGGCGTGTTCGGCGCGCTGAACGTCTGCGTCGCCGGCAAGGACATCGCGGGCAAGGCCTGCCCGGGCGACCGGCGGCGCTTCGCCTCCAGGCTGTTCCCCCACATCCCCTTCTACGACACCTCGGTCAGCGTACCGGGCCTGATGAAGCTGGAATGGGCCATCACCCAGCTGGCACCACCCGCCTGGCCGTCCACCGTCTTCGGCGCGATCGACGCCGGCAAGGCGGAACAGGGGCGCCAGCTGTTCAACGAGGTCTGCGCCGACTGCCACCACATGACCCGGGCGGCCCTGAGCCAGGACGTCTGGCCGGTGATGGACCAGCGCCCCACCGACACCGACCCCACCGTGTACCGCAACGCCCTGCGCTGGGCGAAGACCGGGCCGCTGCAAGGCACCCGCGCCCTGCTGTTCGGCGACGGCGGATCGGTCAGCGAGGGCGACATGCCGGCGGAGGCCCAGGCCGTCAGCGTCCTGACCAACGGCGTCATCGGCAGCGTGGTCGACGGCCTGCTGAACCAGAAGGGCGGCACGCTGAACCATGACGACTACGCCAACCTGGGACTGACGCCACTGAGCCTGATCAAGCTGGCCATCGACCAGAAGACGGGGTCGGTCAACGATGTCGAACAGGCCATGGGCCCGGCCTTCAAGGCGGTGCCGCCCGCCGGCCCGCCGGCGCACAAGACATCCTGCGTCACCAGCGACGGTGCCGCCGGCGACCAGACGCCGCCGGTCTACGAGGCGCGGCCCCTGTTCGGCATCTGGGCCACCGCCCCCTACCTGCACAACGGGTCCGTCCCCACCCTGTGGGGCGTGCTGAAATCCTCCGCCCGGCCCCAGGCCTTCGCCGTGGGCGCCCGGGAGTTCGACCCCGTGCAGGTGGGTTATGTCAACGCCGTGGGCACGCCCGGCACCGCGCAAACTTGGGTCTACGACACCACCCTGCCCGGCAACTGCAACCGCGGCCACGACGATTATCGCCGCGCCGACGGCAGTTCGCTGACCGATGACCAGTTGTGGGCCATCCTGGAATTCCTGAAGATGCTGACCACCAAGGACCAGCTGTGGCGCAGCGTGTACTGAGGTAAGGGGGCGCCGCCGAGTCCTATACCGGGCGGCTTACCCCTGTGGGAAATCCCCTCTTCCCGCCCCTTTCCATCCCCCGTCGCCGCCTTAGTTCAACCGCCGAGGCCGGCTGAACCAGAGGCGGGAGGGGCGGTGCCTGACAGTTTTTCCAGCCACGCACCCTTCGCGGCGGCGTCCGGCCAGGCCATGCCCGGCTGGGTGGAGGCCACCGTGCCCGAAGGCCGCCTGCTGATCGGCCCCACCCTGGCCGTGCCGGCCGGCATGCGCCGCTACGCCATCACCGTGCCCTTCCGCCCCTGGCAGGACGGCCGCGTCGTCCACGCCCTGAACAGCCTGGATGACATCGGGCGCCAGCGGTTGCGCCTGGTGGTGGACGGCGTGGACCATCGCTGCAGCACCGGGCAGTTGATGGCCCGCGTCATGGCCGACTTCGCCAACGGCAGCCTCACCGCCTATCTCATCCCCCACGCCACGCCGCCCATATCTCCGCCCACCACGCCCCCGCCCCACCCCGCAGCGCACGGGGAGCAGGAGGGCGACCCGCCGGGCCAGCCGGCGCAGTGGTCGATGATCCAGCGCGTGGTGGGCATGCTGCGCCGCACCATCCCCTATCTGCCGCGCGACATGCAGCAGGCGGCGAGAAGCCTGTTCACGCTGGAGACGCTGTACTGGCTGGCGGGTTTCCTGGCCGCCTGGGCGGTGGGACACGCCGCCGGCTATGGCGAGGCCATCGACGTCATCCTGCTGGGCGTGGGCTATGCCATGGTGGGCTGGTCGGTGTTCGGCGGCCTGAACGACCTGGGCCACGGCGTGGCCATGGCCACCACCGCCAAGACTGAGCACGACCTGGACGAGGCGGCGAAACGCACCGCCGCCGGCCTCACGGTGCTGACCATCAACGCCCTGATCGTCCTGATCGCCAAGGTGAAGCCGGCCTCCGGCGGCAAGCGCCCGCCCGTGGTTGAGGAGGAACCACCGCCACCCCCGCCGCCGCCGGACCCGCCAGTGAAGCCGGTTGAGCCGCCGCCACCACCGCCCAAGGGCCCGGGATTTTGGAAGAGTGTTAACGAATCCATGTCTGAACGGGCTTCGTCTTACCAGGCGCAGATCACCGGACGACCCGGCGAAGCCTACATGGTAGACGGCGTGAAGTTCGACGGATTCGCCGACGGCACCCTGCTCGATGCCAAGGGGCCTGGCTACGCTAGCTTTGTCAAGGACGGCAAATTCAGAAGCTTCTTCCGCGGCCAGGATAGTTTATTAGATCAGGCGCTGCGTCAGACTCGGGCGGCGGATGGCACCCCGATCACCTGGCATGTCGCCGAGCCGGAAGCAGCCACGGCGATGCGCAATCTGCTGAAGCAGAATGACATCGAAGGAATAACCGTCGTCCATACCCCGATGAATCCGTAGGAATTATATGGCACAACAGGATCTTGTCATTGGCGCCTACTGGGGGCCCCGTCGCGAGACCGCAGAGGATTGCGCAAGCCGCGCGGCCATCTTTTTTGACGACCTAGTTCAGACCGCCCCTCTTCTTGCCCGTTGGTATGAGCGCGGCCGCTCCCGTAAGGACGCGCTGGCGCTTGCCGTCGACGTGTCGAACAGGGATGCGCTGCGAAAGCTGCTGCTGAAAGGCCAAAATAGGAAGGACGCCAACCAGGAGGTGATCGCCGACCTCGGCTTCCGCATCGGACTTTGGAATGGTGCGGCGACGGAAGAAGGTGAGGCCGGCCTAAGCATCCTGTGCGGCGGATATCACGAACGCGTCCGGAACAATGTGGTGCTGGACCTACCCCGCAGCTTTTCCGGCGCGCTGACCGCCGAGGGCGCAGCCGCCCTCTTAGCCGCCACAGCCAAGGCCTGGAACCCCGACTGGGCCGGCGTTATGACGCGCCAGGCGATGGAGTCGCGGGACTTCAGCGGCCGACGACCCTTCGTGGACTGGCTGGTCTACGTGCCCCGGACCATGACATCCCCGCCAGCGCCATCGACAGTGGCGGCGGTGGCCTCGTTAGGCTCCATCATCGTGGTTCAGCCGACCCCACCGGGCAACGGCGACACCGAGGCGCTACAGCGAATTCAGCGGGTGGAGGCCCTGCTGGCGGCCGGATGACGGATGCGTTCCCAGCCGTTGCCGTCTCAGCTGTTCGGGTCTCGGCAATGTCACAATTGGAGACTAATAGTGTTTGATTCTCGAAGAAAGAGATCGAGTACGCGGCAGCAAACGGCCCCGCTAAGCTGGAAAAGCTGTTCGCCGAACGCGATACCGACATCTATAACTTGAACCGGCTGAATGGCGGCGGATGACGATCAATTCCAAGTTTGGCTAATGGACATGGAGGACGCCATCGGGCGTCTCCACGGCCTCCCCCAGCTGTCGGGCATGAAGGGGCAGCGGACGGCATCCTGCCCGCTGACCTTGGTGACGGCGTCAACCGATCGGCGGACCGGGAGGTTCATTCGAACGGTGTTCGAGAACTACCGCCAGAGAATCACGCAGGCCCCGGAATGAACGACGCGGCATCGGCGCTGGTCATCGACCTCGCGCGGGAATTCATCGCCTTCCTGAACAGCCACAGCCCCCCCGGCTGGATCAAAGGCTATTACCGGTTTCGGGCGGAGGAGGGCCGGCATGGTGCCAACGCCTCCTACACCACCGCCTCGGATGTCCTGCTCATCGGCGCGGTGAGGGCCAGCGCACTTTACACCACGATGAACGAAATGGCGGCTGCATTGCTCCGCGCCCTGGAGAGGGAAACCGGTGTCTTCCTACTGACGGTGGACGCCGGCGCTCAATACGATATCCAGTTCGACTGGGATGATCTGGACCGGTGGCGGATCACCAAGCTGGACGGCGGCACGGGCCTGCCAGTGGGGGCGTGACGCCCCCGCCCCTCAGCTCGGGTCCTCGATGAACGCGATCAGCGGGGCCCAGTCCTGGCGCAGGTCGGCCAGGCGCTTGGCCTTCTGGTCGAACAGGGTGAGGCCGGCGGCGGCCGCGTCGGGGTAGGCCTGGCTGTCGCGCAGGCGGGTCACCACGCGGTGGCCCACCGTGCCCAGGAAAGTGTCCAGCCGGTCGGCGGCGCGGGTGCGGGCGCGCACGCGGTTGCCCACTACCGCCACGGCCTTGCGGCTTTTGCGGATGGGCTTCAGCTCGTCCAGCTTCTTCAGGAAGCGTTCCGTCGCCTGCTCGTCGAACGCGCCGGGCAGCAGGGGCAGCACGATCACGTCGGCCTCGGCCACCAGCTGCTCCACCTCCTTGGGCTTCAGGGCGGCGGGCGCGTCGATGACCAGCACCTCCGCCCCCTTGGGCACGCCGTCGATCTCCTTGGTCCAGTCCAATGCTGCGATGACCGGGGCGGTCACCGGCCGGCGGGCCAGCCAGCCCAGCGACGACTTCTGCCGGTCCACGTCGGCCAGGACGGTCTGCCGGCCGGTGGCGGCGAAGGCGGCGGCCAGGTGGGTGGCGACCGTGGTCTTGCCGACGCCGCCCTTGATGTTGGCCACGAGGATGGAAAGCATGGGGTGCCAGTTCCTTGAAATGCAGCGGTGAGGAAGATCAGGAGGGCGGATGCGGCCAGTGGTCGACCGGCGTCCAGAAAGGGTCGGCGTCCAGGAAGTCCTCCACCGCGCGGCAGAGCGCCTCCTCCCCCACGGCCATGTGGGCGGCATGCCAGCCCAGCACCAAGCCGGCGCCCATGTCCCAGCCGCCCATGGCGTCATCAAGGGGCGCCGCACCCCGGGCGGCGGCCAGGTCGGCCCGCAGCTCGCGGATCAGCCCGTCCATGGTGGCGACGTCATTCAGGTGGCCCAGCCCGTCCTGCAGGCCGGACAGCCGCTCCAGGTACTTTCGCACGGCCTTCTGCGGGTACAGCTCGCGGAAGAAATCCACGGCGTAGCGCAGCTTCTTCATGGCGATGCGCAGGCCGTGGCGGGCGGGCGCGTCCAGCCGGGCGAAATGGCGGCTGCGCTTGGCGGCGCGGTGGCGCTGGCGGGTCAGCACGGCGTCGGCGAAGGGCAGCAGCGGCTGGCCCAGCCAGGCCAGGCGGTCGGCCGGGGCGTCATCGCGCCAGCAGCGCCCATCCACCCAGCGGCCCAGGGTCAGCAGCAGCTCGGTATAGCCCGGGCCCGACACGGCGGCGCGCGCCGCGGTATGGCCCCGGCCGCGCGCGCCCTGCGCCGCCACGGCCAGCGCCAGCAGGCTTTCCTGATCCGGCATGGCCGCCGCCACGGGCGCCAGCAACTCTTCCAGGAACACGTCCCAGGACCGCGCGGGCCCCACGGCGTCGGCCAGGCCCTTCAGCGCCACCTTCAGGGTGGCCGCCTGGGCCTCGGGCAGGATGGCCTTGAACAGGGTGAGGGCGGAGCGCAGGCGCCGCACCGCCACCCGCAGCTGGTGCACGCCCGACGGGTCGCCGGCCAGCACCGCGCCCTCGTTCGCCGCCATGTGGTGCAGGCAAGCGCGGGCCACGCCGGCCAGCGCCGCCTCCACCGTGTCGTCGGGATGGAAGTTCAGGGGGCCGGCCTTCACCGCCTTGGGCGCGCCGCCCTCGCCCCGCGCCAGGGCGTAGCCGCGCTCCGCCTTCGTGCGCAGTTCCAGACGCAGGGGTACGCCGCGGTGCAGGGCCAGCGCCAGGTCGTACAGCACGCGGCGGTCCTGCCCGGCGGCCAGCTCCAGCTCCAGCTCCGCGATGGGCTCTTCCCGGCCATCGGCCGCGCGGGTGACGCCCTGGTCCACCGCCACGTCCACCGCCAGGCCGGCGGCGAGATGCAGGGTGCGGGTCCAGCGCTTGACCTCGTTGCTGAAAACGGGACCCAGCCGGCGCAGGTCCACGCCCTCCAGCAGGGCCTGGGCGGCGGGGTCGGTGAAGGCCTGGGGCACCAGGTGCCCATCCGGCGCCGGTATTTCCCATTCCGACCGGGCCATGGCCATGCCGCCGCCGGCGGAGGGCCCCTTCAGCGTCTGCAGTATCTTTCCCGCCCCCTGGGCGCCCGAATGACGCAGGCGCAGGCTGACGCCCCGGGCGGCGAGATCGCCCTCCGGCGTGTCGAAATAGGTGTTGCGCAGCGTCTTGGTGACGGCGCGCGGGCCGGCCAGGACCGCCGCCGTCTTCAACCGGCCGAGGTGCCGGGGATCGACCGCCAGCTTCAGCTCGATCTCCTGCGGGGCGGCCGCGGGTACGGAAACGGGCGCACCCTCCACCGGATCGGCGGGGGGAACGGATGACGTCGACGGGGATTCGGGCATCTAGGCGGGGTCCGGCATTGCCAGGGGCGGCGGCCGCTGGGGCGCGCCCTTGTCCCCCAACGCTATAGGACGCCCCGGGCGGCGACAATATGGTGAATGGTTAAACTTTGAGCGCTCACAGGTGGCCGTGCCGCACGATGGCCAGGTTGATGGCCAGGTGCACCACCACGGTCAGCACGAACCACAGCGTGCGCGCCGCCGGATATGTGGCCCGCACCGCCCACAGCTGGCCGAAGGACAGCGCCACGTGCAGCAGGCTGGGAACCGAGCGCGCCACCAGCACCGTGCCCAGGGCCAGCAGGGGCGGGAAGCCCAGGCTGAGGCAGTGGACATTGCCGGCGGCGCACAGCGGCAGCATGCCCCGCGCCAGCGCCCAGACGGCCACGCCCAGCTCCCATGCCGCCCAGGCGTAGCCGGCGCTGACCGCCGCCCGGGTGTCGCGATTGCTGAGCGACAGCAGCAGGTAGCGCCCCGCCTCCTCCACGCAGGCCCCCAGGATCAGCAGCAGGGTCACGGGTCCGACATGGCCGCCGGACAGGCCCAGGGCCCCCATGTCGCGGGCGGCCCAATCCTCCATGGCCGTCACGCCGGGCAAAACCAGCAGGCCGGCGGCCAGCACCCGGCCCTCCAGCACGCCGCGCCGCGCCAGCACCAGGGTCACCAAGGCCAGGAAGATCAGGAACAGGATGTAATAGATCACGAACGCTCCCCCATGCCGTTTCAGTACGTGGCATTTCATCGGTCATGATCAAATGCCCCCTCAGTCGCCGGGCGCCAGCATCCGCTGGCTTGGCTTCCTCAATTTCCAGTCCGCTGACGCTCCCCGGAAATTTCCGGCGGCCGCAGTCGCGGCCTACAGCGGCATGAGTTGTAATCTCGTGCCGCTGACACTTGAGCCCTGATGAGGTAACGCGGGCTCCGCCTTTCGGCCAGAGAGGTGTAGCGGGGCGCCTTGTGCGGTTGCAACAGGGTCCCGCCTATGCTTCCTTGGCCTCCGTCTCACGCCATTCCACCTTGATACGGGCCGGGAACCGACGCCATGACTTTCAAGACCCTAGACGATATCGCCCCCGCCAGCCGCACCGTGCTGGTCCGCGCCGACCTCAACGTCCCCGTGCAGGACGGCCAGGTCACGGACGCCACCCGCCTGGTCCGTCTGGTCCCCACCTTGAAGGAACTGGCGTCCAAGGGCGCCAAGGTCGTCGTGTTGTCGCATTTCGGCCGGCCCAAGAACGGCCCGGACGAGAAGAACTCCCTGCGCCAGGTGGTGCCGGCGCTCTCGGACGCCCTGGGCGCCCCGGTGGCCTTCGCCGGCGACTGCATCGGCAAGCCGGCGCAGGACGCCATCCGCGCCCTGGAAAAGGGCCAGGTGCTGGTGCTGGAGAACCTGCGCTTCCACGCCGGTGAGGAGAAGAACGACCCCGCCTTCGCCGCCGAGCTGGCCAAGCTGGGCGACATCTACGTCAACGACGCCTTCTCCGCCGCCCACCGCGCCCATGCCTCGACCGAGGCGCTGGCCCGCCTGCTGCCGGCGGCCGCCGGCCGCCTGATGCAGGCCGAGCTGGTGGCACTGTCCAAGGCCCTGGGCCAGCCGCAGCGGCCGGTGGCCGCCGTGGTCGGGGGCGCCAAGATCAGCACCAAGCTGGACCTGCTGCTGAACCTGGTGGGCAAGGTCGACATCCTGGCGCTGGGCGGCGGCATGGCCAACACCTTCCTCTACGCCCAGGGCGTGGACGTCGGCGCCTCGCTGGCGGAGAAGGACATGGCCGACCAGGCCCGCGCCATCCTGGCCAAGGCCGAGGCTGGCGGCTGCCAGATCCTGCTGCCGAAGGACGGCGCGGTGGCCAAACAGTTCAAGGCCCACGCCCCCTCGCGCATCGCCGCCCCCGGCGACATCGCCGCCGATGAGATGATCCTGGACGCCGGCCCCGCCACCGTCGCCTACTACGGTGAGAAGCTGGCCACCGCCAAGACCGTGGTGTGGAACGGCCCCATGGGCGCCTTCGAGATCGAGCCCTTCGACGCCGCCACCAACGCCGTGGCCAAGATCGTGGCCGACCTGACCAAGGCCGGCACCGTCCTGTCGGTGGCCGGCGGCGGCGACACCGTCGCGGCCCTGGAGCATGCCGGCGTGGCCGACGCCTTCAGCTACATCTCCACCGCCGGCGGCGCCTTCCTGGAATGGCTGGAAGGCAAGGAGCTGCCCGGCGTGAAGGCTTTGGAGGCCGCCGCTTAAGGCGTCAGGAGAAGCAGGGCCCACGGCATGAGGTCAGGCTCATGCCGTGGTAAGCCCGGACGGGGCTGCCGGCGGCTATGGAACACGAAACAGGTTTCACCCATAGCGGTGAAGCCGACCCCCGTGCGCTTTCAACCACGCGCGGGGCTTGTCCACGTCGCCGGCCAGCGCCGCGCACAGGGCCCAGAAGTTGGGGCCGTGGTTCATCTCCTTCAGGTGCGCCACCTCGTGCGCCACGACGTACGCGACGATCTGCGGCGGGGCCAGGATCAGGCGCCAGGAATAGCTGATGCGGCCGGTGGCGGAGCAGCTGCCCCAGCGGCTGCGGGTGTCGCGCACGGAAACGCCGCTGGCGCGCAGGCCGGCGCGGGCCGCCGTTTCGGCCGTCAGGGCCGACAGGTGGCGACGCGCCTCCGCCTTCAGGAAGTCGGTCACCCGGCGGTTCAGGAACGCCGTCTCTCCGCCCACGTGCAATTCCAGGCCGGCCGGCCCGTCCACTAGGCGGGCGCCGCCCCGGCGGCCAGGATCGTGGTGGATGAGGGCGGACCGGCCCAGCAGGGGTACCGCCATGCCGTCGATGAAGGGCTGGCGCGGCGGCAGGGCGGCCAGGCGGGCGTTCACCCAATCCAGATGGCGGCCGACGAAGCCCGCGACCTCGGCGTCGCCCACGCGCGGCGGCACGGTGACGCGCACGGTGTCGGTGGCGCCGTCGACCTTCAGCGACAGGCGGCGGGCGCGCGGGCTGCGCCGCACCTCGACCGGTTGGTCGATGCCGGCGACGCGCAATTGCGACACGGTGGTCGGCGCCACCCGCGCCTTCGTTCTGGTTCTCGGCGCCGGCTTTTTCGGGGCCGTCAGCCCCATGCCGCGCAACAGGCCCATCAACCCCATTTGGTCCCGGCCCTCAACTCCTTAGGTGGCCGCACCATGGGGCCACCGCTTACCCTCTATATACGGGGTCCCGCCACGGGACGCACCCCATATGCGCCGCCGCTGGCGTGACAGGGGCTGGGCGGATGATCGCCGCGACGCGACGGGGGAATGGAAAGGGGGATTGACGCGCCCGGGGCCGGCCCCACAAAAGCGAACCCCCGTGCCGGTCAGGGCAACGGGGGTTCTGTTGGCTTCAGCGAAGCTCAGATAGTCCATCGAGCGATACACCGGTCAGAAACCGGCATCAGCTACCGCTATATGTGTGGAGCTGTCACACAGCTCATACAGTACGCGTCGGTGGAGTCATGATTTGACACACCCTCCTGGTTACGGGCAACACATCGAATACTGCATGCATTCGACGATTTACCTGATCTGGTGGGCTAATCTGGTTTCTGATGCCTCCTGAGTGCTTCTGTAAGACAGATGGTGCGCCTGTTACAGTTCCGCGTCAACCCCATTGCGCAGGACTTTTCGCCCCCCTTCTGGATAGCTTTTCCGGGTCCGACCGTTGACAGGTCGGTGCCCGCGCCGCACCGTCGGCGTACCGCGCACGGGCGGCCGACCGCCGCGATAACAAGACCTTGAGGGAGGGGCCCGCCATGCCCGCCGACCTGATCCTGGCCATCGACCAGGGTACCACCTCCACCCGCGCCATCCTGTTCGACGACGCCGGCCGGCCCCTGGCCACGGCCCAGCGCGAGCTGCCGCAGCATTACCCCGCCGACGGCCAGGTGGAGCATGACCCGGAGGACATTTGGCGCGACACGGTGGCGGTTTGCCGGGGGGCGGTGGACAAGGCCGGGGTGGATGCCGCCCGCGTGGCCGCCATCGGCATCACCAACCAGCGCGAAACCACACTGGTGTGGGACCGCCGGACGGGGGAAGCCCTGCACCCCGCCATCGTCTGGCAGGACCGCCGCACCGCCGGCCTGTGCCAGGCCCTGCGCCGGGAGGGAGCGGAGGCCATGGTGAGGCAACGCACCGGCCTGCTGCTGGACCCCTATTTCTCCGCCACCAAGTTGGCCTGGATCCTGGATACCGTCCCCGGCGCCCGGGCGCGGGCCGAGGCGGGGGAGTTGGCCTTCGGCACCATCGACTGCTTCCTGCTGTGGCGCCTGACGGGCGGCCAGGTGCACGCGACCGACGCCACCAACGCCGCCCGCACCCTGCTGTTCAACCTGCAGACCCTGGACTGGGATCCGGAGCTGCTACGCCTGTTCGGCATCCCGGCGGCGGTCCTGCCCCGGGTGCTGGACAACGCCGGCGCCTTCGGCGTCGCCACCGCCGACCTGCTGGGCCGGCCCGTGCCCGTGCTGGGCATGGCGGGCGACCAGCAGGCCGCCGCCATCGGCCAGGCCTGCCTAGGCCCCGGCATGATCAAGAGCACCTATGGCACCGGCTGTTTCGCCCTGATGAACATCGGCGACACGCCGCGCCCGTCCAACCATCGCCTGCTGACCACCCTGGCCTATCGCCTGGACGGCCGCGCCAGCTACGCGCTGGAAGGGTCGATCTTCGTGGCGGGGGCGGCGGTGCAGTGGCTGCGCGACGGGCTGAAGCTGATCCCCGACGCGGCGTCGAGCCAGGGCCATGCCCAGGCGCTGGCCGACACCGGCGGCGTCTACCTGGTGCCGGCCTTCACCGGCCTGGGCGCCCCCTATTGGGATCCTGACGCGCGTGGCGCCATCCTGGGCCTGACGCGTGACAGCGGCATCAGCCACATCGTGCGCGCGGCGCTGGAGTCCGTCTGCTACCAGACCCGCGACCTGATGGACGCCATGGCGGCCGACAGCGGCTGCGCCCTGACAGCCCTGCGCGTGGATGGCGGCATGGTCGCCAACGACTGGCTGATGCAGTTCCTGGCCGACCAGCTGGACCTGACGGTCGAGCGCCCGGCCGTGACGGAGACCACGGCCCTGGGCGCCGCCTTCCTGGCCGGCCTGGCGGCGGGCCTGTTCCCCAGCCTGGGGGCCATATCCACCCTGTGGCGGGAAGAACGGCGCTTCGAACCCGCGGCCGACCCAGCGGCGCGGGAGCGCTTGTATGACGGCTGGAAACGGGCGGTGGGCCGGGTGCGGACGGCAGGCTGAGCGTTACTGGTCGTTGCACCGCGCTATCGCTTTACGCGCACATTTGCGACGATATTCTTATGCTGACAAATGCCAAGGATAGTATCGTGGCTCGTTGGGACGGACCGCCTTGGGGGCACGACCGTTACAGCGATGTGAACCCAACAGAGGATAAGGGGGCGGTGATGGGGATGGGGATTCGCACGTCGACGAAAATCCGCGCGGGCATATCGGCCCTGGCGCTGAGCCTTGCCGCCTTGGCCGCCCCCGCCCAGGCGGCCTCCTCCTGCAAGCTGGCCCAGGTCGCGGCCATTCCCCTGGAAATGGACGGCAATACACTGCTGGCCCGCGTCGCCATCAACGGCAAGCCTGTCCACATGCTGGTCGACACCGGGGCCTGGATGTCGGTGCTGAACCGGTCGTCGCTGGCCCCCTTGGGCCTGAAGGCGGTGGACGCCCAAGGCGAGATGATTGGCGTCGACGGAACCAGCCGGTTGCTGCAGACCACGATGGACAGCCTGGAACTGGGCTCTTGGCGTGGCCGTGATGTCCGCGTCTATGTCGGCGGCTATGGGTCCCTGGGGAGCGATACCGTCGGCGCCCTGGGCATGGACCTGCTGGAACGCTACGACATGGAGTTCGACCTGGGCCACAGCCTGCTGAACCTGTTCAAGCCGGAGAAGTGCGAGCAGGACGTCCTGGCCTATTGGTCGAACAGCTACAACGTCACCGACATGGACGACGTGCGCGGCAACCGCGCCCGCATCCGCGTTCCCGTGCTGGTCAACGGCCAAACCGTGCACGCCGAGCTGGACAGCGGCGCCAGCATCACCGTGCTGGATGAGGGGGTAGCCCGGCGCGTGGGCGTTGACGTCGTCGCCGGTGATGGCGCGAAAGCGGGGAACATGCAGGGCGCCAACGGCTATGCCATCGAAACCCATATCGGCACCTTCGACAGCTTCAGCATCGGCGATGAGACCATCCGCCATGCCAAGCTGCGTGTGACCGACCTCTACAACCGTGTGGGCACGACCTATGTCGGCAGCCGCCTGAGCACTTCGTACGGCGATACCGACATGTACCTGGGCGCGGATTTCCTGCGCAGCCACCGCGTCTATATCGCGTCCAGCCAGCGCAAGGTCTACTTCACCTACCAGGGCGGCCCCGTGTTCCAGGTGGTCGGCCCGGCACTGAGTTCGGCGGCCCGCGGCGTCCAGGCGGACGAGGAGACGGAGCCGTCCGCCGGCCCCGCCAAAAAGGCCCAAGGACAATAGCGACGGCGACCCATTTCCCGTCGGGGGCGCTTGATCCCCACACTGTTTGCGTGCACTCCTGTTGGCGCATAAATGCGAATACCGTTGGCTGACAGGGTGGGAAACGGATGCGCGTCATAACCAGGGCCGCACTTGCGGGGGCGGCGCTAGCAGGGTTCACCCTCGCGGCCCTGTCCATGATCGGTGGGGTGGGGACCGCCCGAGCGGCGAACACCTGCCAGATGATCAAGTCGGACAGCCTGCCGGTGATCATGGACGGCAACCAGCCGCTGGTGAAGGTGGAGGTCAACGGCCACCCTGTGTATTTCCTGGTCGATACCGGCGCCTCGCTCAGCATGATCCTGCGCAGCAAGGCGGAGCAGCTGGAATTGCCCAGTTTCAGTGGCCGCAACGGGACGCTGGTGGGCGTCGGCGGACGCAGCGACATCCAGGGCACCCGCATTAAAACCTTCACCCTGGGCAAACAGACGGTCACCGACATGCCCCTGAAATTGGCAGGGGAACGCAGCCTAGGCCGCGACGACGTCGTTGGCCTGTTGGGCGAGGACGTCTTCCGCAAGTTCGACGTGGAGATCGACTTGGCGAACAACGTCATCAACCTGTACCAGCCGCGCGGCTGCGACTCCGCCTTCCTCGGCTTCTGGTCGGAAAGCGCCATGACCGCCGACTTCCGGCCCCTGGACTGGCAGGCGCCCAGCATCGTCCTGGATGTCGCCGTGGGCGGCAAACCGGTCAGGGCCATTCTGGACAGCGGAGCGACCCATTCGGTCGTGTCCCTGGAAGCGGCCAGCCGCGCCGGCGTCACCCCCGACACACCGGGCGTGATCATGGCCGAGAAGAGCGAGGGCATCGGTGCCAAGCTCGTGCAGGACTGGGTGGGCGTCTTCGACGGTTTCACTCTGGGCGATGAGACCATCAAGCGCGCCAAGCTGCGCTTCGGCGACCTTTTCGGTAGCGGGACCCTTATGGAAACGGGGTCTCGGATCGCGCGCGCCGAGACAGGGCCGGAGATGCTGCTGGGTGCCGACTTCCTGAAGGCCCACCATGTCTTGATCGCCCACAGCCAGAACAGGCTGTACTTCACCTACAACGGCGGCCCGGTATTCCAGGTCACCGGCCCGGCCTTGCAGAGAGGCGGCGGCACACCGGCTTCGAAGGACTGACCCCGTCCCCGCCTTCACCGCATCCGTGTATGATCATCTGCGCTATGAGTAGCGCATCGCGGCGGGGGCCGGGATCGTTCGGGGGGAAGAGCTTTACATGATTTCACGTCACTCGCGTCGACGCCCGGCCCTTGCGCTGAGCGCTTGTGCCCTAGTCGCCGCCATGTGGTCGGCGGGCGCCTCCGCCGCGTCGTCGTGCAAGCTGGCCAAGGTCGGCGTCGTGCCCGTCACCATGGATGGCAACCAGCCGCTGATCAACGCCACCGTCAATGGCACGTCTGTGCATTTCCTGCTGGATACTGGGGCGGACAGCTCGATCCTCAGCCGTCCGGCCGCCACGCGCCTGAATCTGCACACCCACAAGACGGGCGGATTGCTAATCGGCATCGATGGGGCCGCGCCGTTGCGACGGACCACCATAGACACCCTGGAAATGGGGACCTACCGGGGCGAAGATATTCGAGTGCTGGTGGGCGGCGACAACGACGTCGGGGCTGGCGACGATGTCGTGGGCGTGCTGGGGATGGATTTCCTATCAGGACACGACTTGGAATTTGACTTCGCCCATAACCTGCTGAGCCTCTACAAGCCGGAAGGCTGTGACAAGGTGGAACTGGCCTATTGGACCAATTCATACAGCATGGTGGATATGGACGATAAATGGCGCACCCATGACTCCATCCGCCTAGTCATCACCGTGGACGGCCAGCCCCTTCACGCCTTTGTCGATAGCGGCGCCACCGTCAGCCTGCTGGACGCCAAGGCCATGCGTCGCTTGGCGCGTGACACAGCCGCCGTCGGGACGGGGCCAGAGGCGGACGCGACGCCGGGGGGCGCCATGCGAGGCCTCATCGGGCGATACATCCCGACCCTGATCAGTACGTTCGGAAGCGTTAACATCGGCGATGAAACCATCAAGAACGCCAAGATGCGCTACCTGGCGTACCAAGACAGCGCGGGCCAACTGGTGAGCGACCGCAAGCTGGATGATATCCTCGGCAGCAACATCGACATGATCTTAGGCGCCGATTTTTTGCGGTCCCACCGCGTCTACGTGGCTTTCAGCCAACGCAAAATCTACTTCACTTACGCCGGCGGCCCGGTCTTTCAAACCAAGGGCGAAGCCATGGTGCGCGACAGGCACGGCGACCGCCCGGCTGAACCGATGATCGAGTCCCAACAATAAGGGCCAGAAACAAAAACCGCCACCGGGAGCTATCCGGCGGCGGTCGCGTTTTCCGGGGGGCGGTGGTGGGCGCCGGTCGGCACCCCCGTGCCCCCTCTCCTTCGTCCCTCTTCGTGGGGCTCCCTTCGCGGGAGGCGCCCCGGCCCGAGGACCGGGGCGCCCAAAGGCGTGCTCGTTACCTTACTCCGCGCTGAGCGCCTGCGGCGGGACGACCGGCACCGCCAGTCGGTGCAGCATCTCCTTGGGCACGACCTGCCAGAAGTGGCCGCGCACCAGCGGCCAGTCGTTCAGCAGGGTCATGGCCCAACGGCTCTGTGTCCGGGCCACATGCTCCTCGATCAGGGACACCAGCATGTCCTCGTAATGCTGGACCTCGATGCGCTGGTAGATGACGCTGTCGGGGTTGATGTGCAGCGGCAGGGTGCCCGTCTGGTCGTAGACGAAGGCCATGCCGCCGGTCATGCCTGCCGCGAAGTTGTCGCCCACGCCGCCCAGGATGACCACCATGCCGCCGGTCATGTACTCGCAGCCGTTGGAGCCGCAGCCCTCCACCACCACGGTGGCGCCGGAGTTGCGAACGGCGAAGCGCTCACCCGCCTGGCCGGCGGCGAACAGCTTGCCGGCCGTGGCCCCGTACAGCACCGTGTTGCCGATGATGGTGTTCTCGTTCGACTTCAGCGGCGTGGCCGTCATGGGCCGGACGATGATGGTGCCGCCCGACAGGCCCTTGCCGACATAGTCGTTGGCGTCGCCGAACACCTCCAGGGTCAGGCCCTGGACCGCGAAGGCGCCCAGCGACTGACCGGCGGAGCCGCGCAGCCGCACCGTGCAGTGGCCGGGCTGCAGGCCGCTCATCCCGAACTTGCGGGTGATCATGGCCGACATCCGGGTGCCGATGGCGCGGTGCGTGTTCTGGACGTTGTAGGCCAGCTGCATCTTCTCGCCGTCGTCGAACAGCTGGCGGGCGTCGCGGATCATCTGGGCGTCCAGCGTGTCCGGCACCTCGTTGCGGCCCACCTGGGTGCAGTAGCGGGCGCTGTCGCCGGCCGGGTCGGCCTGGGCCAGCAGCGGGTTCAGGTCCAGGTCGTCCAGGTGCACGGCGCCGCGGCTGACCTGGTGCAGAAGGTCGGTACGGCCGATGACCTCGCGCAGGGTGCGGAAGCCCAGGCTGGCCAGGATCTCGCGCACCTCTTCCGCCATGAAGCTGAACAGGTTCACCACCTTTTCCGGCGTGCCCACAAACTTCTGCCGCAGGCTTTCATCCTGCACGCAGACGCCCACCGGGCAGGTGTTGCTGTGGCACTGGCGCACCATGATGCAGCCCATGGCGATCAGGCTGGCGGTGCCCACGCCGAACTCCTCCGCCCCCAGCATCGCCGCCATGACGATGTCGCGCCCGGTCTTCAGGCCGCCGTCGGTGCGCAGGGTGACGCGGTGGCGCAGACGGTTCAGCGTCAGCACCTGCTGCACCTCGCTGAGGCCCATTTCCCACGGCAGGCCCGCGAACTTCACGCTGGTCTGGGGCGAGGCGCCGGTGCCGCCGACATTGCCCGACACCAGGATGACGTCGGCGCCGGCCTTGGCCACGCCGGCGGCGATGGTGCCGATGCCGGAGCGGCTGACCAGCTTCACGCAGACCTTGGCGTCGGGGTTGATCTGCTTCAGGTCGTAGATCAGCTGCGCCAGATCCTCGATCGAATAGATGTCGTGGTGCGGCGGCGGGCTGATCAGCATGACGCCGGGCGTGCTGTGGCGCAGGCGGGCGATCAGTTCCGTCACCTTGAAGCCGGGCAGCTGCCCGCCCTCGCCGGGCTTGGCGCCCTGGGCCACCTTGATCTCGATCTCGCGGCACTGGTTCAGGTACTCGGCGGTGACGCCGAAGCGGCCCGACGCCACCTGCTTGATGGCGGAGTTCCAGTTGTCGCCGTTGGCGTCCGGCTTGAAGCGCGCCGGATCCTCACCACCCTCGCCGCTGTCGGACTTGGCGCCGATGCGGTTCATGGCGACGTTCAGCGTGCCGTGCGCCTCGGGGCTGAGGGCGCCCAGCGACATGGCCGGGGTGATGAAGCGCTTGCGGATGGCGGTGATGCTCTCCACCTCGTCCACCGCGACCTTGCCCTTCGACGGGCGGAAGTCCAGCAGGTCGCGCAACTGCAGGGGCGGGCGCTTGTGCACGCCTTCGGAGTAGCGCTTGAAGGTGGAATAGCTGTCGTTGGACACCGCCTGCTGCAGCAGGTGGATCAGGCCGCCTTCCCAGGCGTGGCGGTCGCCGCCCTTGCGGAACTTGTAGAAGCCGCCGATGGGCAGGGCCACGACCTCCTCGTTCCAGGCCAACGCATGCTGTTCCAGCACGTCCTTCTGGATGCCGACCAGGCCTAGGCCGGAGATGCGGCTGATCATGCCGGGGAAGTGCTCGGCCACCAGCGAGCGGGACAGGCCCACCGCCTCGAAGTTCAGGCCGCCGCGATAGCTGGAGACGATGGAGATGCCCATCTTGGACATGATCTTCAGCAGGCCTTCGTTGATGGCCTTCTTGTACCGCTCCAGGCACTTTTCAAGGGGCATGTCGCCGAACAGGCCGCGCCGCTGGCGGTCGGCGATGGCCTCCTGCGCCAGGTAGGCGTTGACCGTCGTGGCGCCCACGCCGATCAGCACGGCGACATAGTGCACGTCCAGGCACTCGCCCGCCCGCACGTTCACCGAGGTGAAGGTGCGCAGCTGCTGGCGGATCAGGTGGGTGTGGACCGCGCCCGTCACCAGGATCATGGGCAGGGCGGCGCGGCCCGGGCCCATGGCCTCATCCGTCAGGATCAGGTGGGTGGCGCCGCCGCGCACGGCGTCCTCCGCCTCCTGCCGCACGCGGCGCAGGGCGTCGGTCATGGCGAACTCGCCGCCCTCGGGATCGAAGGTGCAGTCGATCTCCGCCGCCGTGTCGCCCATGTAGCGGCGCATGGCGATGAATTCCGCCGTCGTCAGGACGGGGGTCTCCAGCTGCAGCAGGCGGGTCTGGCTGTCATCCTCGTCCAGGATGTTGCCCAGGTTGCCCAGGCGGGTCTTCAGGCTCATCACCCGCTGCTCGCGCAGGCTGTCGATGGGCGGGTTGGTGACTTGGCTGAAGTTCTGCCGGAAATAGTGGTGCAGGCCCCGGTAGCGGTCGGACAGCACGGCCAGCGGGCTGTCGTCGCCCATGGAGCCCACGGCCTCCTTCGCGTCCTCCACCATGGGGTGCAGGATGGTCTCCACATCCTCCATGGAGATGCCGTAAGCCACCTGGCGGCGGCGCAGCTGGTCGCGGCTGAGCTCGGCCGTGGCGGCGGGCGCCCCCTTCACCAGGTCGTCCAGCACCGTAATGTGGCGCACCCAGCTGCCGTAGGGCTTGCCGGCGGCCAGGGTGTCCTTGATCTCGCGGTCCTTGTAGAGGCGGCCCTCTGCCAGGTCCAAGGCGATCATCTGCCCGGGCCCGAGGCGGCCCTTTTCCTGCACCGAATATTCCTCGACCTTGGTCATGCCCGTCTCGGAACCGGCGATCAGCAGGCCGTCGCCGGTGACGACGTAGCGCATGGGGCGCAGGCCGTTGCGGTCCATGCCGCCCACGACCCAACGGCCGTCATACATGGCCAGGGCGGCCGGACCGTCCCACGGCTCCATGACGGCGTTGGCGTAGCTGTAGAGGTCGCGGTGGTTCTGCGGCATGGTTTCGCGGTCGGACCAGGCCTCCGGCACCAGCATGGTCTTGACCATGGGGGCGGAGCGGCCGGAGCGCACCAGCACCTCGAACACGGCGTCCAGGCAGGCGCTGTCCGACCCGCCGGCGGGAATGATGGGCTTCACGTCCTCGATCAGGTTGCCGAAGATCTCGTGACCCATGCGGGTCTCGTGCGCCTTCATCCAGTTGACATTGCCGCGCAGCGTGTTGACCTCACCGTTGTGCGCCAGCATGCGGAAGGGCTGGGCCAGCCACCAGGTGGGGAAGGTGTTGGTGGAATAGCGCTGGTGGTAGATGGCGAAGTTGGACTCGAAGCGCTCGTCCAGCAGGTCCGGGTAGAAGGACGTCAGCTGCTCGGCCAGGAACATGCCCTTGTAGATGATGGAGCGGCAGGACAGCGTGCAGATGTAGAAGTCGCTGATGCTCTCCGCCTTCACCGCCTTCTCGATGCGGCGGCGGATGACGTAGAGGTCACGTTCCAGCTGGTCTTCCGGGATGTTGCGCGGGTTGCCCACCATGATCTGTTCGATCTCGGGGCGGGTGGCGTTGGCCTTCTCGCCGATGATCTCGATGTTGATAGGAACCTGGCGCCAGCCATAGATGGTGTAGCCGAACTTCAGGATTTCCGTCTCGACGATGCAGCGGCAGCGCTCCTGCGCCTCCATGTCGGTGCGGGGCAGGAAGACCTGGCCGACGGAGATCAGCCCCTCGGGCGGCAGGTGGCCGCTGCGGGCCACGTGCTCACGGAAGAAGCTCTGCGGGATTTGCAGGTGGATGCCGGCGCCGTCGCCGGTCTTGCCGTCGGCGTCGACGGCGCCGCGGTGCCACAGGGCGCTGAGCGCCTCCACCGCCTTCTCCACGACGGAGCGGCGGGGCTTGCCGTCGATGGCCGCTACGAAGCCCACGCCGCAGGCGTCATGCTCCATCTCCGGCGACCAGACGTGCGCCGCTTCCAGGCGGGCGGCGCTGGCGCGGTAGCGCTCGACGAACTCGGCGCCGGTTTCGGTTCCATTGGAAATGGAAAGGGGGCTGCCGTTCTCGATCATCTCGCTCATCTTCAATCCCCCTTACTCGGCGGCCAGCGGCGCGGCGGCGGCGCGGGCGGTGATATGGTTATGGATGCCGGCGGCGGCGTCGCGGCCGTCGCGGATGCCCCAGACGACCAGGGAGGCGCCGCGCACGATGTCGCCGGCGGCGAACACGCCCTCCAGGTTGGTCATCAGGGTGCGCGGGTCGGCCATGACGGTGCCCCAGCGGCTGACCTTCAGGCCCGGCTCGCCGAACAGGGTGGGCAGCGGCTCGGGATCGAAGCCCAGCGCCTTGATCACCAGGTCGGCCTCCAGCGTGAAGGCGGAACCCTCGATGGCCTGCGGCGTCTGGCGGCCGGAGGCGTCGGCCACGCCCATGTGCATGCGGTGGGCGCGCACGCCGGTCACCTGGCGGTCGCCCAGGAAGGCGTCTGGCGCGGCCTGCCACACGAACTCCACGCCCTCTTCCTCGGCATGGGCGACCTCGCGCTGGCTGCCCGGCATGTTGGCGCGGTTGCGGCGGTACAGGCACTTCACCGACTTGGCGCCCTGGCGGATGGCGGTGCGCACGCAGTCCATGGCGGTGTCGCCGCCGCCGATGACGACGACGTTCTTGCCCTTGGCGTTCAGGCGGCCGTTCTCGAAATCCACCACCGTGTCGCCCAGGCCGGTGCGGTTGCTGGCGGTCAGATAGTCCAGCGCCGGGACGATGCCGTCCACGCCGCTGCCCGGGCCTTCCAGTTCACGCGCCTTGTAGACGCCGGTGGCGATCAGGATGGCGTCATGCTGGACGCGCAGCTGGCCCAACGTGGCGTGGCGGCCGACCTCGAAGCCCAGGTGGAAGACGACGCCGGCGTCGGCCAGCAGCTTGGCCCGGCGCTCCACCACCTCCTTCTCCAGCTTGAAGCCGGGGATGCCGTAGATCAGCAGGCCGCCCACACGGTCGTAGCGGTCGTAGACATGCACCTGGTAGCCCTTGCGGCGCAGTTGGTCGGCGGCGGCCAGGCCGGCGGGGCCGGCGCCGATGATGCCGACGCTCTGCGGCCGCTCACGCACCGGGGCGGCTGGCTTCACCCAACCGCGTTCCCAGGCGGTGTCGGTGATGTACTTCTCGACGGCGCCGATGGTGACGGTGCCGTGGGTCGACTGCTCGATGGTGCAGTTGCCCTCGCACAGGCGGTCCTGCGGGCAGATGCGTCCGCAAATCTCCGGGAAATTGTTGGTGGCCTGCGAGACCTCATAGGCCTCTTCCAGGCGGCCCTCGGCGGTCAGCTTCAGCCAATCGGGGATGTTGTTGGAGACGGGGCAGTGCACCTGGCAGAAGGGCACGCCGCATTGGGAGCAGCGCGAGGCCTGGGTGACCGCCTGGTCGTCCGCGAAGCGGGCGTAGATCTCATCGAAATCCTGCCGGCGCAGCGCGGGCTCGCGTTTGTCAGGCATCTGCTGGTCCGTGTGGACGAACTGGAGCATCTGCTGCTTCTGCGCCATGGCCTTGATCCTTCGTGCTCGGCCCCGACGGCCCGTGCGGTGGCCGTCGGAGATGTTCCCCGTCTCGCCCGCGCCGCGGCGAAGACCGCCGGGTCACGGGCTTGCGCACAAGCGGGTGCGCCGAGTTCATATAAGTCGTTACAACCCGTCGCTCCAGCACTTTTTTCACGTTAGGTCAGCTTATATGACCTATTGCGCCTCTGGCCGGTGACTCGGGTGTGGAAAAGCGGTGACCGCCCCATTCGCACCCGCAGTATATTGTACGCATATGTTTACCATATACAAATAAGCCGTTGATTTTGCCTGAACCACCAAAAGCGAATCCCGGTTGCGCGGCGGCACCTGTTTGCCCAAGCGGCTGTCGCGGCCCGGCGCGGCCGCTGCTATAAGCAGGCTGCCATCCAGCGGCCGGGTCCCGTCCGGCCGCCAATCGCCCCTAGACGTTGAGGCGCCATGTCTTTTTTGCAGACCCTGATCTTCGCGATCATCCAGGGCATCACCGAGCTTTTCCCCATCAGCAGCGTCGCCCACGGGGTGCTGACGCCCTTCCTGCTGGGCTGGGGCCTGGACCAGGCCTTCCTTAAGGAACACTTCCTGCCTTATCTGGTGATGCTGCACCTGGGCACGGCGGCGGCCCTGCTGGTGTTCTTCTGGCGCGACTGGATCAACCTGCTGGCGGGCGTGATCAAGGGCGGCCCGGACCGCCGCGTCCTGGCCCTGCTGGTGGTGGGCACCATCCCCGCCGCCATCCTGGGCCTGGCCTTCGAGAAGGTGCTGCGCGCCGCCTTCAGCGACCCGGCCAACGCCGCCATCTTCCTGATCCTGAACGGCTTCCTGCTGTTCTTCGGCGAGCGGCTGCGCGGCCGGGGCGAGCGCACGCTGGCCGAGCTCAGCTTCGTCCAGGCCCTGCTGATCGGCCTGGCCCAGTCCCTGGCCCTCATTCCCGGCTTCTCCCGCTCGGGCGCCAGCATGGTGGCCGGCTTCTGGGCCGGCCTGAAACATGAGGAGGCGGCGCGCTTCTCCATGCTGCTGGCCACCCCCATCATCGCCGGCGCCAGTCTGCTGGTGGTACCCAAGATGCTGCGCCAGGCCGAGGGCGACGTGATCCAGAGCGCGCTGGTCGGGGGCGTCGTGTCCGGCGTCTGCGCCCTGGTCGCCGTCTGGGCGCTGATGCGCTGGTTCAAGCGCAACGAGATCGACGCGATGCGCCCCTTCGCCTTCTACTGCTGGGCCCTGGGCGCCGTCGTGCTGGGGATGGTCTACATCTAAGAAGTGGGCCGCCCCGAATCGGCCAGCGAAAAGGGCGCCTCCCATGCCGGGAAGGCGCCCTTTTCATGAATGTCTGGAGCTCATACCAGCGGCATGAGCTCCATGCCGCTGTAGGATGCGACCGCATCCGCCGCAGGTTTACGGGGAGCGAAGCGGACTGGAAACCGAGGAAGCCAAGCCGCCGGATGGCGGCGCCCGGCACCTGAGGGACACTTAATCAATAGTGCGTGCCGTGGGCGTCGATCTTGGTCAGCGCCGGCAGGGACGGGCCCTGCCGATGGCTGTCGTAGCGGCCGGCCAACTGGAAGCGATCCAGATAGGTCGGCAGGATGACCTCGGCGGCGGTGGGCGTGACCCCCAGGTCGGCCAGGCCCGGCAGCGTGCCGGACAGGACGTTGTCGCTCTTCAGCAGGGTCACCTGGTCGCGGGTCAGCGGCTTGCCGGGCACCATCTCCAGGAAGGCGGCCTGCAGGCTGGCCAGGCCCCAGGGCACGGACACCAGGCGGGTCTTGCGGCCGGTCAGGTCCAGGACCAGCTGAATCAACTCGCGGAAGCTGTAGGCGCGGGGACCGCCCAGCTCGAAGGTCTTGCCCTCGGCACCGGCGCGGGTCACGGCACTGATGATGGCGTCGGCCACGTCACCGACGTAGACGGGCTGGAAGCGGGTGGCGCCGCCGCCGATCAGCGGGACGAAGGGCAGCGTCTTGGCCATGCCGGCGAAGCGGTTGAAGAAATTGTCCTCGGGCCCGAAAATCACGCTGGGGCGCAGGATGGTGGCCTCGGGGAACACGGCGCGAACCGCCTGCTCCCCCGCCGCCTTGCTGCGGGCGTAGGCGGAACGGGAGTTGGCGTCGGCACCCAGGGCGGAGACATGCACCAGGCGGGCGACATCGGCCCCCTTGGCCAGGCGGGCGATGCGGCCGGCGGCCTCGGCATGCACCAGGTCGAAGCGCTGGCGGCCGCTCTCGGCCAGGATGCCCATCAGGTTGATGACGACGTCGGCGCCCTGGATGGCGCGGGCGACGGAAGCGTCGTCGGCGATGTCCACGGCCATGGGGACGATCTGGCCCACGGCGCCGTTCATCTTGAGGAAGGCGGCCTCGCCCGGGTGGCGGGCGGGCACGCGGATGACGCAGCCCGTCTTGGCCAGGCGCCGGATGACATGGCGGCCGATGAAGCCGGCCCCGCCGAACACGGTGGCGATACGAATGCTAGTGCCCATCCTCTTAGACCCTCTGCCCACTAAACGAATGACCCGCCGGACCTGTCGGTTCCGGCCATCCGCGCACGCGGGCGCGGTGACCGGGGCCGGCGGCGGCCGAAGACCCAAGCTTATAGCGAAGCCGGCGGGCGAGGGCTAGGCGCTTGGAATGCAAGGAAGCGGACGCGCCCATGCGCGCGCTCACGCGTGCGGGACGGCGCGCCGGACGCCCTTACCTGGCCCCCTTCCCAAAAACCAAAAAAGCCGAAAGAAGAGTATTGACAGGCCCCGGCCATAATCGTACTTAGGCGGCCCGCGCTGCCCAGGTGGCGGAATTGGTAGACGCGCAGGTTTCAGGTACCTGTGGCAGAGATGTCGTGGAAGTTCGAGTCTTCTCCTGGGCACCAATTACAGCGCGGGTTCAACGCAGGGCCGTCGTGTTCCAAATGGAACCGGCGGCCCGCGGCGTTTCTGGGGCCGGCTGACGCACCCAACGGCCCCATCCTTCCCGTTGAATACCTGCCGGATTGCCTCCCCCTACCCACCCCGAGCGCGGTCGGCGTCGCGCACGGGGTGGGTCTTGGCGCTTGGGTGTCCCCGTCAAAAAAATTCAACGACGCCAAAAGAAGGGTGTTGACAGGCCCCGGCCATAATCGTAATTAGGCGGCCCGCGCTGCCCAGGTGGCGGAATTGGTAGACGCGCAGGTTTCAGGTACCTGTGGCAGAGATGTCGTGGAAGTTCGAGTCTTCTCCTGGGCACCAATTCAGCGCGGGTTTAAGGTCGCAGGGCCGCCGATGTTCCGATGGAACGCCGGCGGCCCGCGGCGTTTCTGGGGTCCGCTTTCGTGGGCGCCTTGGCGCCGGCGGGCCTTCCTCGGCAGCCTCTCCAGCATGAAGGACCGGTTTGATGCCCATCGATCTCTATGACGGCGATTTGCCCGACGGCCTGGACCTGGGCCCGGTGGTGGCCATCGACACCGAAACCATGGGGCTGAACCCGCACCGCGACCGCCTGTGCCTGATCCAGCTGTCGTCCGGCGACGGCCGCTGCCACCTGGTGCAGCTGCGCCAGGGCCAGTACGACGCCCCCAACCTGAAGCGCCTGCTGACCAATCCGGAGCAGCTGAAGCTGTTCCACTTCGCCCGCTTCGACGTCGCCGTCCTGAACAAGTACCTGGGCGTCGTGACCGCCCCAGTCTACTGCACCAAGATCGCGTCCAAGCTGGTGCGCACCTACACCGACCGCCACGGTCTGAAGGATCTGTGCCGCGACCTGCTGGGCGTGGAGCTGTCCAAGCAGCAGCAGTCGTCCGACTGGGGTGCGGAGGAGCTGACGGCCGAGCAGCTGAAGTACGCCGCCTCGGACGTGCTGTACCTGCATGACATCAAGGCGAAGTTCGACGCCGTGCTGGCCCGCGAGGGCCGCACCGAGCTGGCCGAGGCCTGCTTCCGCTTCCTGCCGCACCGCGCCCTGCTGGACCTGGGCGGCTGGGACGAGCCGGATATTTTCGCCCACTGAGGCGCCTGCTGGGGAAGGTGCAGGCCGCCTTCCCCCGTCCGCCCATCCCGCGCGGGCGTGCCGCATGGGTGGGTGGCGCGCCGTCCCCCTGGAAAAAGGGACGGCGTATGACGATTTGACCGTGGAATCCAGGCTCAGTTAGATTGGGCCTCAACTGGTGGCGCCTCAGCTGGTGGCGGTGGCCGCCGGACATGCCCGCGCCACAATTGGCGGCCAAACCCCGTGGAACCATGACCCTGCCTCCCCCTACAGAAAACCCCGGCGCCGACACCGGCGACGCGGGCGGGATTCGGCAGCCGGCACCCCCGGCCGGTTCCGCGCCCCCTTCCGGCCGCGCCCCCGACCAGCGCGGCCAGGAGCAACGGGGGCGGGGCGCCAGCGCCCGGCACACCCGCCGCGTCAATCAGGCCAAGGTGGTGTTGCCCACCCTGGCCGGCCTGACCATCGCCGCCATCGCGCTGTGGCCCTTGATCAAGGAAACTACCAACCCCCGCCCCGCCGACCCCGGCACCGGCCAACTGGAAATGCTGGACGCCCATTTCCTGGGAACGGACAAGACCGATCGGCCCGTGGAAGTACGTGCCGACCGGGCCATGCAGGAAAGCAATCAGGACAACCTGATCGATCTTGTTTCGCCCGAGGCGGAGATCACGCTAAAGAATGGGCAGTGGGTGACCCTGAATGGGGACACCGGGCGGTACGACAAGCAGTCTGGCCACCTGACGCTGGAGGGGAGGGTCACGCTGTTTCACGACCACGGCTATGAGTTCACCACCGACAAGGCGGAAGTGGACACCAGCAAGAACATCGCCTGGGGCAATGCGCGCGTGGCCGGCCAGGGCCCGTTCGGCGACATCGACGCCGGCGGCTTCCGCATGACCGACAAGGGCAGCACCATCGTCTTCACCGGCAAGGCGCGCCTGCGCCTGGTGGAGAAGGAGCACCACGCCGACGGCGCCGCGCCCGCCGGCCCCATCCCCGCACCCCCCACCACGGCACCGTCGCGGACCGGAGGCAAGAAACCTTGAGTATCCGGTTCACGAAGACGGTCCCGGCGATGCGGACCCTGATGCTGGGCGGCCTGGCGGTCGCGGCCACGGCCCTGGTCGCCCTGGCCCCCTCCTCCCGCGCGGAGGAACCGGCGGAGGCCAAAGCCGCCGCCGGAAAGCCCGCCGCCGAAAAGCCAACCAAGGCCAGGAAGCCTGCGGCCGCCCCGCCGGCGCAGAATCCGGCCATCCCCGGCGAGCCCGGCCTGTTGCCCTTCACCCCCGCCGAGGTGACGGCCTCGCCCCCGGGCGCCATCGACATCACCTCGGACGAGACGATGGAATGGCATAACGACCAACTGGCCGCCGTGGCCCGGGGCCATGTCATCGTGACGCGGGGGGAGGACACCCTGCACTGCGACACCCTGGTGGTCTATTATCGCAAGACCAAGGACGGCTCGACCGAGATGTACCGCATGGCGGCCGACGGCCAGGTGGTCATGACCTCGCCCAGCCAGCAGGCCTTCGGCGATCATAGCGTGTACGACGTGGACCAGGATGTCACCGTGCTGACGGGCGACCATCTGCACCTGGTCACGCGCAGCGATACCGTCTATGCCCGCGACACCTTGGAATATTGGCGCCAGCAGCAGTTGCTGGTCGCGCGCGGCAACGCCATCGCCATCAACGACAAGGGCGACCGCATCCGCGCCGACGTGCTGGTGGGCATCATGGAAGAAAACGCCGCCAAGCAGCTGGAGATGACGCGCATGGATGCCAAGGGCAACGTGCTGATCGTCACCCCCAAAGATGTCGCGCGCGGCACCGAGGGCACCTATAACGTGAAGACGCGCATCGCCATCCTGACGGGCGATGTGAAGCTGACCCAGGGTCAGAACCAGGTGAACGGCCACAGGGCCGAGGTCAACAACGCCACGGGGGTCAGCCGCATGCTGCCCGACGAGACCGTCAAGGGTGGGCGCGTGCACAGCGTGCTGATACCCAAGAAGTCCGATCAGCCGGCCACCCCTGGCGGGTCCAACCCCGCCGGTGCCAAACCCACCGGCGGCGGAGCGCAGCCATGAGCAAGACTTCCGAACCCGCGAAGGTGCCGGCGGCGCCCCTGGTGGCGCCCCCCGGGGCGCCCAAAGAATCCAAGTCGGGAGGCCCGCGCCTGGTGTCGGACAACCCCAACAGCGGCCTGACCGCCACCAAGCTGGGCAAAAGCTACAAGGGCCGCCCCGTGCTGCGCGATGTCAGCGTCGGCGTCCGCCGGGGCGAGGTCGTGGGCCTGCTGGGCCCCAACGGCGCCGGCAAGACCACCAGCTTCTACATCATGACCGGGCTGATCATGCCCGACTACGGTACCATCACCCTGGATGGGCTGGAGGTCACCGACCTGCCCATGTACCGCCGCGCGCGCCTGGGCATCGGCTACCTGCCGCAGGAGGCCTCGATTTTCCGCGGCCTGACGGTGGAAAACAACATCCGCGCCGTGCTGGAGGTGGTGGAGCAGGACCGCGACAAGCGCGAAGCCACGCTGGACGAGCTGCTGGCCGAGTTCTCCATCAGCCATCTGCGCCGCACCTCGGCCCTGGCCCTGTCGGGCGGTGAGCGCCGCCGCGTGGAAATCGCCCGCGCCCTGGCGTCCCAGCCCAACTTCATCCTGCTGGACGAACCGTTCGCCGGCATCGACCCCATCGCCGTCAACGACATCCGCGAATTGGTCAGCCATCTGCGCGAGCGCGGCATCGGCGTGCTGATCACCGACCACAACGTCCGCGAAACCCTGGACATCGTTGATCGCGCATACATTCTTCACGATGGTATGGTATTGATGGAGGGTGAACCGTCCGAGATCGTGGCCCACAAGGACGTGCGCCGCGTATATCTTGGCGAACGGTTCAGTCTGTAATTAAGTATAAGCGCGTTCTGCGCAATTTCATTTCGGGCCACTGTTCTTATTCGGGCGGGTGATGGCGCTTCAACAACGCCTTGATCTTCGGCAGACCCAGGCGCTGGTGATGACTCCCCAGCTGCAACAGGCGATCAAGCTGTTGCAGCTGTCTAACCTGGAGTTGGCCGACTACGTCGATCGCGAGATGGAGCAGAACCCGCTCCTGGAACGCGATGATGGCGACCGTAACCGCGATCCAGCCCCCGATGGGGTGGATCGGGAGGAGGTGGTCGCGCGCGCCGACGACCTGCCCGTCCGCGACACGGCCGACCTCACGTCCTCCGACCACATGGGCTCCTCCAGCGACGCGCCGCTGGACACGGACTTCGAGAACGTCTGGACCAATTCCAGCGCCGTCGACATGGCGGCCGACGGCGTGGGCGAGGGCGGCGAGGCCTTCGGCAACTGGTCGGGCCGCGGCGGCAGCTTCGAGGATGACGAGAACTCGTTCGAGCAGACGCTGTCCGGCAGCGTCTCGCTGCGCGACCACCTGACCGAACAGATCACCATGGACATCGCCGATCCCCTGGATCGGATGGTGGCCTTCGCCCTGATGGATTACCTGGATGAGGCCGGTTATTTCACCGGCGACATCGCCCTGGTGGGGGATCAGCTGGGGTGCACCGAATCGCAGGTCGTTTCGGTGCTGGAACGGTTACAGCGCCTGGACCCCGTGGGCATTTTCGCCCGGTCGCTGAAGGAATGCCTGGCGCTGCAGCTGCGGGAGCTGGACCGGCTGGACCCCTGCATGCAGGCCCTGCTGGACAACCTGCCCCTGCTGGCCGCGCGCAACGTGCCGGCCCTGCTGAAGGTCTGCCAGGTGGATGCCGAGGACCTGGCCGACATGGTCGGCGAGATCAAGGCGCTGAACCCCAAGCCGGCCCTGGCCTTCGATCATGAGCCGGTGCAGACCGTGGTGCCGGACATCGTCATGCGCGCCCAGCCCGGCGGCGGCTGGCTGGTGGAGCTGAACAGCGACACCCTGCCCCGCGTGCTGGTCAACCAGCGCTACTACGCCCGCATCCAGGGGGCCGCCCGGAACAAGCAGGACAAAGAGTATCTGACCGAACAGTTCCAGTCGGCCAGCTGGCTGGTCAAGTCGCTGCATCAGCGCGCCAACACCATCCTGAAGGTGGCGACCGAGATCGTGCGCCAGCAGGACGCGTTTTTCCTGCACGGCCTGCAGTTCCTGCGCCCCCTTATCCTTCGGGATATAGCGGAGGCGATCGGCATGCACGAATCCACCGTCAGCCGCGTCACGACCAACAAGTTCATGGCCACGCCCCGTGGCCTGTTCGAACTGAAATACTTTTTCACATCAGCCATTTCCGGGGCGGACGGCCAGGCCGCGCACTCGGCCGAGGCGGTGCGTTACCGCATCAAGGTGCTGATCGACGCGGAAAAGCCGGACGAGATCCTTTCGGATGACCGCCTGGTCGAGATCCTTCGGGATGAGGGGATCGACATTGCACGGCGGACGGTCGCCAAGTATCGTGAAGCCATGAAGATCCCTTCCTCAGTCCAGCGTCGCCGGGAGAAGGCCCTTGGGATCTGAACCATGCGCCCGATGGATGGCGCATGACGGCTGGCCTTCCCAGCAGCAAAAGGCCGGCCGCGGGCTATTGTAAAGGCCGACGGCAAGGCACCACGCCGCCGCCACTCCTGGCTTCCAACCAAGCGAGACGGACAGGCCATGCATATAATCGTCAAAGGCAAGCAGCTAGACGTTGGCGAGTCCCTGCGCACCCATGTCGAGACCACACTGACGGGGTTGGTGGAGAAATATTTCAGCAGTCCGCTTGAGGCGACCGTCGTGCTGTCGCGCGAGGCGCATCTCTACAAGGCGGACATCCAGGCGCATGTGGGCCGCGGCATCCTTCTGCAAGCCTATGCCGAAGCCACGGAACCCTACCCCGCCTTCGATGAGGCGGCGGAGCGCGTCGCCAAGCGCCTGCGCCGCTATAAGCGCCGGTTGCGCGACCATCACCAGCGCGTGCACGGCGAGGCCGAGGCCGCCGTGCCCGCCCGCAAATACATCATCAACGCCGATGCCCACGACGACGAGGCCGATGAAGGCGGTCATGGGGCCGGCAGCCACAACGGGCACGCGGTGAACGGCAACGGCGCCGACCACCACCCCATGATCATCGCCGAGATGCAGACCAACATCGACATGCTGACGGTCAGCGAGGCGGTGATGCGCATGGACCTGGCGGACCTGCCCGCCCTGCTGTTCCGCAACCGGGCGCATGGCCACCTGAACATGGTCTATCGCCGGCCGGACGGAAACGTCGGCTGGGTCGACCCCTCCGATGGCAAATCCGTGGCCGCCAACTGATCGGAACCCACTGATCAGGATAAGCTTCCGGAGCTATCCCCGCCAACCTTGGCCCCATTGACCTAGGGACGGGGATAGCCGAAGCTTGGAACCGGGGGTTGGGCGGAAAAGTTTGGTAAACCTTTCCGCCCTATAACACTTCAAGCGAAATGCCGAGTGAGCGAGCGTGGTGGCAATGCCGTCCCAGTTTTTGTTGACGCCGATGGTCGAGCTTTTGAAGCCGGACGGCATTGTCGCCAATCTCAAGGCCTCCTCCAAAAAGCAGGTGTTGCAGGAACTCGCCAAACGGGCCGCCGACCTGACGGGCCAGCATGAGCGGGCCATCTTCGACGTGCTGCTGGAGCGGGAGCGCCTGGGCACCACCGGCGTTGGCCGGGGCATCGCCATCCCCCATGGCAAGCTGCCCACCCTGCCCAAGGTCTGCGCCCTGTTCGCACGGCTGGAACGTCCGGTGGATTTCGATTCCATCGATGAACAGCCGGTGGATCTGATCTGCCTGCTGCTGGCCCCGGAATCGGCCGGCGCCGATCACCTGAAGGCCCTGGCCCTGGTCTCGCGCATGCTGCGCAACCCGCTGTTCTGCGAGAAGCTGCGCGGCGCCGACACCGCCGACGCCATCTACGCCCTGCTGACGCATACCGAAGCCAGCAACGCGGCTTAATACGTTTCCCTCAGGCGCCGGGCACCGCCATCCGGCGGCTTGGCTATCCTCACTTTTCAGTCCGCTCACGCTCTCCGAAAAGTTCCGGCGGCCCCGGTCGGGGCCTACGGCGGCATGAAAGTCTTGCCGCCGGTTGGCGCGTTGCAATTCGGGGGTGGATCGCCTCAGCGGCTGGCCCAGAGCAGGTAGTTCACGTCCAGGTCGCGGGCGTCCAGGCGGAAGGTGTCGTTGAAGGGGCTGTAGACCAGGCCCATGACCTCGCGCACCGTCAGGCCGGTGGCGCGCAGGCCGGCGGCCAGCTCCGACGGCTTCAGGAACTTGCGCCAGTCGTGGGTGCCGCGCGGCAGCCAGCGCAGGACGTATTCCGCGCCGATGATGGCCATCAGGTAGGATTTGGGCGTGCGGTTCAGCGTCGCCATGGCCAGCAGGCCCTCAGGCTTCATCAGGGCGGCCAGGCTGTCCAGGAACAGGGGCACGTCGGCCACATGCTCCACCACCTCCAGCGACAGCACGGCGTCGAACGTCTCGCCGGCGGCCACCAGCGCCTCCGCCGTGGTGTGGCGGTAATCGACGGGGGTGCCCGTCTCCATGGCGTGGGTGGCGGCGGTCTTCACGTTGCGCTCGGCCGCGTCGATGCCCACGACGTCGGCGCCCATGCGGGCCAGCGGTTCCGACAGCAAACCGCCGCCGCAGCCGATGTCCACCAGGCGCAGGCCCCGCAGCGGTTGGGGCGCCAGGGGGTCACGGCCGAAATGGGCGCAGATGCGGTCGCGCAGATATTCCAGGCGCACCGGGTTCAGCTTGTGCAAGGGCCGGAACTTGCCCGCCTCGTCCCACCATTCGGCGGCGATGGCCGAAAAGCGCTGGATTTCCCCGGGATCGACGGTGGTCGTGGCGGTCTGGCTCATCATAGGCACCCTTGAACGGAAGGCGCCGGATTATGGGCCGCCGCCCAACCCAACTCAACACCGGCCGACGTATGGCTGTACCCGGTTGGAAGAGCACAAGAAACCAGCCGGCGGATGCCAGCGCCCCCGCCCGCCGGCGCGGAAAACAAGAAATAGAAATGCTCTGTCGCCCGGTTTACGCAACCCTGACCTTTTATTACCCGTTTATTGCCTGCGCACGCCTGACAGGGTAAGGATAGCGCGCTTCCGGACCGCCCTGCGGCCCCTGCCGCGCGGCTGGAAGCCCCCTTGCATCCACCGGCTGGCGCCTGCCGGCCTCTCACAAGGCAGACACGGGTTATGGCACGCCTCGTTTTGAAGTTCGGCGGGACATCGGTCGGCACCATCGACCGGATCAAGAATGTCGCCCGCAAAGTGAAGCAGGAGGTCGACGCCGGCCATGAGGTGGCGGTGGTCGTCTCCGCCATGTCGGGCGTGACCAACCAGCTGGTGGACTATGTGAAACAGGTCGGCCGCCTGGCGGACGAGCGCGAGTACGACGCCGTCGTCGCCTCGGGCGAGCAGGTGACCAGCGGCCTGCTGGCCATCGCCCTGCAGGAGATCGGCATCCCCGCCCGGTCGTGGCAGGGCTGGCAGATTCCCCTGATCACCGACGACGTGCATGGCAAGGCCCGCATCGAGCGCATCGAGTCCGATGACCTGGTGGCCCGCATGTCCACCGGCGAGGTGGCGGTGGTGGCCGGCTTCCAGGGCGTGTCCAAGGATGGGCGCATCGCCACCCTGGGCCGCGGCGGTTCCGACACCTCGGCCGTGGCCCTGGCGGCGGCGGTCCAGGCGGAGCGCTGCGATATTTACACCGACGTGGATGGCGTCTACACCACCGACCCGCGCATCGTGACCAAGGCCCGCAAGCTGGGCCGCATCACGTACGAGGAAATGCTGGAGATGGCGTCCCTGGGCGCCAAGGTCCTGCAGACCCGGTCGGTGGAAATGGCGATGAAGCACCGGGTGCGTGTCCAGGTGCTGTCGACCTTCGAGGAAGCGGCCGGCAGCGCGTTGCCGGGAACTCTTGTCGTTGATGAGGACGAAATCGTGGAACAGGAACTGGTCAGCGGCATCGCCTACAGCCGGGATGAGGCGAAGGTGACCCTGGTGGGTGTGGAAGACCGGCCGGGCGTGGCGGCGGCCATTTTCGGCCCGCTCACCGACGCCGCCATCAACGTCGACATGATCGTGCAGAACGTGTCGGAAGACGGCACCACCACCGACATGACCTTCACCGTCACCAAGGCCGACCTGGACCGCACCGTACAGGTGCTGGAAGGCGCCAAGGACGACCTGAAGTTCCGCCGCCTGATCGCCGACAGCAACGTGGTCAAGGTCTCGGTCATCGGCGTGGGCATGCGCAGCCACGCCGGCGTGGCCCAGCGCATGTTCAAGGCCCTGGCCGACCGCGGCATCAACATCCAGGTCATCTCCACCAGCGAGATCAAGGTCAGCGTCCTGATCGCCGAGGAATACACCGAACTGGCGTTGCGCGCCCTGCACACCGCTTACGGCCTGGACCAGGCATAAGCATCTGAGCGACACTCTGCCCGGGGGACTGGAAGAGCGTCCCCCGGGGCATTGTTGTTTTCAGGGGTTGTTTTAGGTTAGGGATCGGCGTCGTTCCCCGCCGCCGGGCACGGGCCGCCGCATCACGGGCGCGGGTGATCTGTTTTTTCCGCCAAAAGGAAGCGTTTTTGATGTCGACCACCACCACGATTGGAACCGCTCGCGACAAGCTGGACGCGCTGTGGGCCCGTGGGCGCGATTTCCTGGGCACGGAGCTGGCCGTCATGGGCGGCGCCATGACCTGGGTATCGGACGCCGGCCTGGTGGCCGCCATTTCCAACGGCGGCGGCTTCGGCGTGCTGGCCTGCGGCGCCATGACGCCCGAGATGCTGGCCCAGGAGATCGACGCCACCCGGGCGCTGACGGCGAAGCCCTTCGGCGTCAACCTCATCACCATGCACCCGCAGCTGGACACGCTGGCCGCCGTCTGCCTGGACCACGGCGTGCACCATGTCGTCCTGGCCGGCGGCCTGCCCCCCGCGCCGGTGATCAAGCAGCTGAAGGACGGCGGCGCCAAGGTCGTGTGCTTCGCCCCAGCGCTGGTCCTGGCCAAGAAGCTGGTGCGCATGGGCGTGGACGCCCTGGTGATCGAGGGCATGGAGGCCGGCGGCCACATCGGCCCGGTCGCCACCTCGGTCCTGGCGCAGGAGATCCTGCCGGAGATCCGGGACGTGCCCGTGTTCGTGGCGGGCGGCATCGGCCGGGGCGAGGCCATCGTGGCCTATTTGGAGCTGGGGGCCGCCGGCGTGCAGCTGGGCACCCGCTTCGTCTGCGCCACCGAATCCCGCGCCCATCCCAATTTCAAGCGCGCCTTCATCCGGGCCAGCGCGCGCGACGCGATGCCGTCCGCCCAGCTGGACAGCCGGTTTCCCGTCATTCCCGTCCGGGCCCTGCAGAACGAGGGCACCCGCCGCTTCATGGATTTCCAGCGCGAGGTGGTGGAGCGCTTCAACCGTGGCGAGGTCGAGCAGAAGGACGCCCAGCTGGAGATCGAGCATTTCTGGGCCGGCGCCCTGCGCCGCGCCGTCATCGACGGCGACGTGGAGAATGGCAGCCTGATGGCCGGGCAGTCCGTGGGCATGGTGACGCGCGAGCAGCCGACGGCCGAGATCCTGGCCGAACTGGTGGCGCAGGCGGAGGACGCCTTGGCCGGCCGGTACGGTCATGCCAAGGACTCAGGGGCGAAGGAAACGGGACCGGCGCTGGCGCTGGCGGGAGCGGCAGGCTAGTGGCAGCGCATTCCGGAACTCCCCCCATCCTCATCGACCCGGGGCTTGAGGTTCCGGAAACCGGTACCATCACCACCGGTAGCGCTACCGAACTCCGCCGGTCCGCCGACGCGGCGGGTGGCGCCCGGCGCCTGCTGGCCCGGCTGCGCGACGTCATGGCCGCCGGCGGCACCGCCCAATCGCGGCTGGACAAGATCGTCATGCTGATCGCCGCCGAAATGGGGGCGGATGTTTGTTCCTGCTACGTCATGCGGGCGGGCGAGGTGCTGGAGCTGTTCGCCACCATCGGCCTGAACCTGGACGCCGTGCACAAGACCCGCCTGCGGGTGGGCGAGGGCCTGGTGGGCGACATCGCCGCCCACGCCCGGCCGGTGGCCCTGGCCAACGCGCCCAGCCATCCCAATTTCGCCTACCGTCCGGAAACGGGCGAGGACCCGTTCGACAGCTTCATGGGCGTGCCCATCCTGCGCGGCGGCCGCGTGCGCGGCGTGCTGGCCATCCAGCACATCGCCCGCCGCGCCTATGACGAGCAGGACGTGGAGACGCTGGAGACCATCGCCATGGTGGTGGCCGAGCTGGTGGCCACGGGCGAGCTGGTCGACAACCGCGAACTGCAGGTGGCCAACGACCTGGTGCTGCTGCCCTCGCGCCTGGATGGCGTCAGCCTGAACCGGGGCATCGCCATGGCCGTGGCCGTGCTGCACCGGCCGCAGCTGACCATCCGCCAGATGGTGGCCGACGATCCGGAGCTGGAGCTGCGCCGCCTGCGCGAGGCGGTGGACAGCATGCACTCCGCCATCGACCGCCTGCTGATCCTGTCGGGCGAGACCGGCGGCGAGCATCACGAGATCATCGAAACCTATCGCATGTTCGCCACCGACCGTGGCTGGCTGTCGCGCATCCGCGAGGCCATCCGCACCGGCCTGACGGCGGAGGCGGCGGTGCAGCAGGTGCAGAACGACAACCGCGCCCGCATGGCGTCGGTGACCGACAGCTACATCCGCGAACGCCAGCTGGACCTGGACGACATCACCAACCGCCTGTTGCAGCACCTGGCCGGCCGCCAGGACAAGGCGGACGGCGGCACACTGCCGGACGAGTTCGTGCTGGTCGCCCGCAACCTGGGCCCCGCCGAATTGCTGGATTACGACAGCACCCGCCTGCGCGGCCTGGTGCTGGAGGAGGGGGCGGCCTACAGCCACGTGGCCATCGTGGCCCGCGCCCTGGACATTCCCGTGGTGGGGCAGTGCACCGGCGTGCTGAGCCGCGTCGACCCGCTGGACTTCGTCATCGTCGATGGCGACCACGGCCAGGTCTTCGTGCGTCCCGCCGAAGACATCACCGAGGCCTTCCTGAAAAGCATCGAGGTGGGGGAGGAGCGCAAGCGCGAGTTCGCCGCCGCCCGCGAGCTGGAGTCGGTGACGCGCGACGGCGTGCCCGTGCGCCTGATGCTGAACGCCGGCTTGCTGATCGATCTGCCGCATCTGCACGCCACCGGCGCCGACGGTATTGGCCTCTACCGCACCGAAATCCCCTTCATGGTGCGGCACACCTATCCAGACACCGCCGTGCAGAAGGAAACCTATGCCAAGGTGCTGGACGAGGCGGGGGAGAAGCCCGTCACCTTCCGCACCCTGGACGTGGGCGGCGATAAGACCCTGCCCTATTTCCCCGATCTGGGGGAGGAGAACCCGGCCCTGGGCTGGCGCGCCATCCGCATCGGCCTGGACCGCCCGGCCATGCTGCGCAAGCAGCTGCGGGCCTTGCTGTGGGCGGCGTCGGGCCGCGACCTGCGGGTGATGTTCCCCATGGTGGCCGAGGTGTCGGAGTTCCTCCGCGCCCGTCGCGTGCTGGATCTGGAGCTGCGCCGGCTGGAGCAGGACGGCATGGCCCCGCCCCGCGACCTGAAGGTGGGCGTGATGATGGAGGTGCCGGCCCTGCTGTTCCAGTTGGACGCGCTGCTGCCCCACATCGACTTCATGTCCGTGGGGTCCAACGACCTGCTGCAGTACCTATTCGCCAGCGACCGCGGCAACCCCATGCTGAACAACCGCTATGACCTGCTGTCGCCGGCCATGCTGTCGGTGCTGCGCATGCTGGTGCGGCGGTGCGACGCGGCCGGGGTACAGCTGTCGCTGTGCGGCGAGATGGCCAGCCGGCCCCTGGACGCCATGGCCCTGCTGGGCTGCGGCTTCCGCACCCTGTCGATGAGCCCGGGCGCCTTCGGCGAGATCAAGACCATGATCCGCTCGGTCGACGTGGGCGTGCTGCAGCGGTTCCTGGACAGCCTGCTGGGACGCCCCGACCGGTCTTTGCGCCAGCACCTGCTGGCCTTCGCCCGCGATCACGGCGTGCGGCTCTAGCCTATCTAATCAATTCTGACGGCACGATGGTTGCGGTACCGCGGCGCCCTTGATAAGACTCCCCCGTCAACGACGGTTGGGTAATATTCGAACCGGCGGTTGGGACAATTCAAATACGAATTCCGGGTGCCCCCTGGGCCCTTCTGTGCTGGGACAGCCGTCATGACTGAACGCCGCGACCGTTATCGGGACATGATCGACGCTGGCCGCGCCGCCGAACCGCAAGCGCCGCGCGAAACCGTGGGCGACATCCTGCGCATGCGGCGCGAGGAATTGGGCTATGACCTGACGGGCGTGGCCAATGTGCTGCGCATCCGCCGCCCCTATCTGGAAGCCATCGAGGACGGCCGCTATGGCGACCTGCCGGGCCAGGCCTACATCCTGGGCTTCCTGCGCAGCTACGCCGACCTGCTGGGCATCGATTCGGGCGACCTGCTGAACCGCTTCAAGGATGAGACGGCGGGCCACGTCCGCCCGGCGGAACTGTACCTGCCCATCCCCGTCAGCGAGAACCGCGTGCCCAGCGGCGCGCTGATCGTGGGCGCCGTGGTGCTGGCGGGGGCGCTGTACGGCGGGTGGTACCTCTATTCCTCCGCCGACCGCAGCGCCCTGGACCTGGTGCCCAAGCTGCCGGAGCGGCTGGCCCACCTGACGGGCAACAACGACGCCTCCTCCCCGCCGCCGGCCAACGTGCTGCCGGCCCCGGCCGTTCAGGCCCTGCTGAACCAGGCGCAGCCCACGGCGCCGGAGGTGGGCGCCGCCCCCGACGCCACCGCGCCGCTGCCCGATGCCATGCCCGGCCCCGTGCCCGCGGCCCCCGGCACCCCCCCGGCCGCCCCGCAGGCGCCGGCGGCCAATGCCCCTGCCGGCCAGGGGACCGCCGCGCCGCCCACCACGCCGGGCAAGAACGCGGCGACGCCGCAGCCGGCCGCCCCGGCACCGGTCGCGTCCGAGGCGCCGGATGACGAGGCGCCGCAGATGCCGGACCTGGGCCAGCCCAAGACCGCCGCCGCAGATGCGGACGCCGCCCCGGCCGATGCCAGCATGCGCCCCGACACCACTGCCCCAGGGGCGACGCCGGCCCCCGCCAAGGGCCGCGTCTTCGGCCAGACCGGCCCGGCCCGCGTGGTGGTGCGCGCCACGGACGAAAGCTGGATCCAGGTGCGCGACGCCAAGGGCACGCTATGGGCGTCCCGCGTGCTGCACCCCGGCGACAGCTTCCGCGCCCCCGATGTGCCCGGCCTGACCCTGGAAACCGGCAACGCCGGCGGCGTGGTGGTCAGCCTGGACGGCAAGGACCTCGCCGCCCTTGGCGCCAAGGGCCAGGTGGTGCGCAGCTATCCCCTGCAACCGGATGATCTACAGGCTCGGGTGACTCACTGATGGCTTCCCTGTTTCGCAGCAAGGCGGCCGTCGCCGCCTGTCTTTCCGCCTGCGTGGCCCTGGCCGTGGGCTTGGCGCCCCAGGCGGCCCGGGCCGAAGGCCGCCCCCGCCAGGTCGAGGTGGACGTGGCCAAGGCGACCCAGCCTTTGGACCACTTCTACGACCTGTCCATCGGGTCGGACTATCCGGGCACCCTGATGCGCCCGGACAGCATGGCGCAGCTGAAGACCACGCAGGATGAGCTGGGCTTCCGCTACATCCGCTTCCACGCCATCTTCCACGACGTGCTGGGCACGGTGAAGGTCGAGAACGGCGCCGTCACTTATGACTGGAGCAAGATCGACCAGCTTTACGACGACCTGAAGGCGCGCGGTCTGAAGCCCTTCGTCGAGCTGGGCTTCACGCCCAAGGCCATGGCGACGTCGGAAAACAAGATTTTCTATTGGGAGGGCAACACCTCCCATCCCAGGCCCAACGCCTGGCGCGACCTGATCACCGCCTTCGTCCAGCACATCGAGGCGCGCTACGGCCAGGCCGAGGTGCGCAGCTGGTTCTTCGAGGTGTGGAACGAGCCCAACCTGGCGGGCTTCTGGGAAGGCGGCGACCAACAGGCCTATTTCGCGCTGTACGACCTGACGGCCAACACCATGAAGGCCATCGATCCGGAACTGCGCGTGGGCGGTCCCGCCACGGCCGGCGCCGCCTGGGTGCCGGAATTCCTGGACCATGTGGCCAAGAGCGGCGCGCCCGTGGACTTCATCACCACCCACACCTATGGCGTGGACGGCGGTTTCCTGGATGAGGCCGGCAAGGCCGACACCAAGCTGTCGCCCTCCCCCGACGCTATCGTGGGCGACGTGCGCAAGGTGCGCCAGCAGATCGCCGCATCGCGCTTCCCCGACCTGCCGCTCTATTTCACGGAGTGGAGCACCAGCTACACCCCGCGCGACCTGGTGCACGACAGCTACATCAGCGCGCCCTACATCCTGGCCAAGCTGAAGGCCAGCCAGGGCATGGTCCAGGGCATGAGTTACTGGACCTACAGCGATCTGTTCGAGGAACCCGGCCCGCCCACCGCCCCGTTCGAGGGGGGCTTCGGCCTGATGAACCGCGAGGGCATCCGCAAGCCGGCCTACTTCGCCTACAAGTACCTGCACGCGCTGCAGGGCGACGCCGTGCCGGTGACGGACGGCCAGGTGATGGCCTCCGCGACGGAGGGCAGGGCCGCCGCCCTGGTGTGGGATTTCCAGCAGCCGCACCAGCCGGTCAGCAACCGGTCCTTCTACAGCAAGGTCATCCCCAACAAGGCGGCCCCGCCGGTCAAGGTGTCGTTCCGGGGCCTGAAGCCCGGCACCTACCGCCTGGCGGTGCACCGCACCGGCTTCCGCGCCAACGACGCCTACTCCGCCTACATCGACATGGGCGCGCCCAAGACCCTATCGCCGGAGCAACTGGCCAAGCTGACCGACCTGACGCGCGACCTGCCCGAGGCGGACAAGTCCGTGACCGTGGGCGCCGACGGCCGCTACACCGTCCCGTTGCCCATGCACAGCAACGACATCGTGCTGGTCACGATGGAAAAGGGCGGTGCCGGCGCCGGTGCCAAATAGGCCCGACGCTTCGGCCGCTTAACCGTTGCACACCGCGCCGTCCCGCATGCGGCGCGGTGAAGCCTTGTGCGATGGCCTCTTGATCCCGGGGCCTTCCGGCAGCACTTTACCGATCAAATTCCCCCATGAGGCCAGTTCCCATGTCCACCTCCCATCGTGCGTATCGCCAGATCCTGCGCCGGACCTCCCGTCAGATTCGTGTCGGCAACGTCCTGGTCGGTGGCGACGCGCCGATTTCCGTCCAGACCATGACCAACACCCTGACCGCCGACGCCAAGGCGACGATCGAACAGGTGTTGCGGGCCGAAGAGGCCGGCGCCGACATGGTCCGCGTCTCTTGCCCCGACGAGGAGTCGACGACGGCGCTGAAGGAGATCGTGAAGGCGGTGAACGTGCCCATCGTGGCCGACATCCATTTCCACTATAAGCGCGCCATCGAGGCCGCCGAGGCGGGTGCGGCCTGCCTGCGCATCAACCCCGGCAACATCGGTTCCGCCGACCGGGTGCGCGAGGTGGTGCAGGCCGCCAAGGACCACGGCTGTGCCATGCGCATCGGCGTCAACGCCGGCTCGCTGGAGCGCGAGCTGCTGGAGCGCTATGGCGAGCCCTGCCCCGAGGCGCTGGTGGAAAGCGCCCTGACCCACGCCAAGATCCTGGAAGACCATGACTTCCGGGAGTTCAAGATTTCCGTGAAGGCGTCGGACGTGTTCCTGGCCGTGGCCGCCTACCAGGGCCTGGCCGAGGCCTGCGACTATCCCCTGCACATCGGCATCACCGAGGCCGGCGGCCTGCGCGCCGGCACCGTGAAGTCGTCCATCGGCCTGGGCATGCTGCTGTGGTCGGGCATCGGCGACACCATCCGCGTGTCGCTGTCGGCCCCCCCGGAAGAGGAGGTCAAGGTCGGCTTCGAGATGCTGAAGTCGCTGGGCCTGCGCCGCCGCGGCGTCACCGTCATCTCCTGCCCGTCCTGCGCCCGCCAGCAGTTCGACGTCATCAAGACGGTCGAGGTGCTGGAGGAGCGGCTGGCCCACATTACCACCCCCATGACCGTCTCGGTCATCGGCTGCGTGGTGAACGGACCGGGCGAGGCCACCATGACGGACATCGGCTTCACCGGCGGCGGCAAGGGCGTGCACCAGGTGTTCCTGGCGGGCCAGCCGGCCCACCGCCTGAAGGACGAGAGCATCGTCGACCACCTGGTGTCGCTGGTGGAGAAGAAGGCCGAGGAGATCAAGGCCGCCCAGGCCGCTGAGGAAGCCGCCGCCGCCGCCGAGTAGCCTGAAAGTGCCCGCGGCATGGGCCTTCGCTCATGCCGCCAGGCTGCGACCGCAGCCGCCGGAGGTTTCTTGGGAGCGTCAGCGGACCGGAAACTGAGGACAAGCCAAGGCCACGGATGTGGCCGCCCGGCGCCTGAGGGCGCACCAAAAAGATCGGCATCCCGCCGCCGGTCAAAACCGGCGACGGGATGACGGAACGACCATGACCACATTGGAAGAACGGTTCGGGGACACGCTGGCCAAGCTGTCGGCCCGGCACGACGAGTTGCGCGACGCCCTGGCGACGGGCACGCTGGCGGCCGACGCCTACACCCGCATGAGCAAGGAGTTCGCGGAGCTGACGCCGGTGGCGGAGTCCATCGCGGAGCTGCGCCGCGCCCGGTCCGACCTGGCGGATCTCGCCCGCATGGCCGAGGCGGAGGCCGATCCCGAGATGCGGGAGCTGGCGCAGGAGGAGCTGATCCAGGCGGAGAAGGCCCTGCCCGGCCTGGAGCGCCAGGTCATGCTGGCCCTGCTGCCCAAGGACGCCGCCGACGACAAGAACGCCATGCTGGAGGTGCGCGCCGGCACCGGCGGTGACGAGGCGGCCCTGTTCGCCGCCAACCTGTTCGACATGTACCGCCGCTACGCCGGCATCCAGGGCTGGCGCTTCGAGGTCATCGAGATCTCGGAGACGGGCTTGGGCGGCTACAAGGAAGCCATCGCCAGCATTTCCGGCCGGGGCGTGTTTCGCCGGCTGAAGTTCGAATCGGGCGTGCACCGGGTGCAGCGCGTGCCGGCGACGGAAACCCAGGGGCGCATCCATACCTCCGCCGCCACCGTGGCCGTCCTGCCCGAGGCGGAGGAGGTCGACATCCAGATCGACGAGAAGGATCTGCGCATCGACGTGTTCCGCTCGTCGGGCCCCGGGGGCCAGTCGGTCAACACCACCGACAGCGCCGTGCGCATCACCCATCTGCCCACCGGCCTGGTGGTCAGCCAGCAGGATGAGAAGTCGCAGCACAAGAACAAGGCCAAAGCCCTGCGGGTGCTGCGCTCCCGCCTTTATGACCTGCAGCGCAGCGCCCTGGACGCGGAGCGCGCGGCCAACCGCAAGAGCCAGGTGGGCAGCGGCGACCGCTCCGAACGCATCCGCACCTACAACTTCCCCCAAGGCCGGGTGACCGACCACCGCATCAACCTGACGCTCTACAAGATCGACAAGGTCATGGCGGGCGAGGCCCTGGATGAGGTGGTGGAGGCGCTGATCGCCCAGGACGAGGCGGAGCGCCTGGCCGAACTGCAGTGAGCGGTCCGGCCCATACCCCCCTGCCCCTTCTTCGTGACGTGCTGAAGGCGGCCGAGGAACGCCTCGCCGAGGCCGGCTGCGCCAGCCCCCGGCTGGACGTGCGCCTGCTGGCGGAGGAGGCGCTGGGCTGGTCGCGCACCACCCTGCTGCTGGACGGCGACCGCCCCGTGCCGGCCGAAGCCCAGGCCGCCCTCGCCGCCTTGGTTGACCGCCGGGCGGCGCGGGAGCCGGTGTCCCGCATCCTGGGCAAGCGGGAGTTCTGGAGCCTGGAGTTCCGCCTGGCGCCGGACACGCTGGACCCCCGCCCCGATACCGAGACCCTGGTGGAAACCGCATTGCGCCATCTGCCCGACGGCCAGCGCCCCCGGCGCGTGCTGGACCTGGGCACGGGCAGCGGCTGCATCCTGCTGGCGCTTCTGTCCGAGCTGCCGGGCGCCTGGGGCCTGGGCGTGGACATCGCCCCCGGTGCCGCCCGGGCCGCCGCCGCCAACGCGGAGGCCCTGGGATTCGCCGGCCGCAGCGCCTTCGTGGTCGGCAGCTGGACGGACGCCCTGGGCGGCGGGGCGCGCTTCGACGCCATCGTTTCCAACCCGCCCTACATCCCGGCCGCCGACATCGCCGGCCTGGAGCCGGAGGTGCGGACCTTCGACCCGATGCGCGCGCTGGACGGCGGCGCCGACGGGCTGGACCCGTACCGCCACCTGGCCACGGTGGCCGGTGGCCTGCTGGTGCCCGGGGGCCTGCTGGCGGTGGAGCACGGCGCCGGCCAGGGGGCGGACGTGGCGGCCTTGTTCAGCGCCGCAGGCCTGCAAGTGCTGGAACGGGTGGACGATTTGGCCGGCCACGACCGGGTGGTCGCCGCCCGGCGACCCGCCTGATTCCCCAAAAGATCAAGGTTCCTGACCGCTTGCGCCAGTCACGCAGGGCCGCATCGCCAAAAAAAATGTTGGATTAGCGGGATTCAGCGTTTAGGGTCATTTTGCGTGGTGAAGGCCGAAGGGGCGACGCGCCAGGTTCGAAACGGGGGACACCGTTATAGGGACCGGGCTAGCGTTCATGGGCCGATGATGATCACCACGGCATGCCAGTTTGCCCAGCATGGTCGATCCGGTTTCCTTCCGGGTTACGGTGTGGATTCCGGGATCGGATGCGGTGGCGCGGATGATGATGTCCGCCCCCTTGGCACGGCATGCATCGAACTCCAACGGGGCTAGAGCAGCAGTCGGATGAGACAGGGACCGAACTCCAGGCGTTCGCGTGGACGCGGCGGTAACAACGGTGGCAATGCCGGCGGCAACGGCGGCGGCAATGGCAACAACGGTGGCGGTAATAACCGCCGTCAGAACGTGCCCCTGCGCCACCAGACCTTTGACAGCAACGGCCCGGATGTGCGCATCCGTGGCAACGCCTTCCAGGTGCATGAGAAGTACCTGGCCCTGGCCCGTGACGCCCAGTCGTCCGGCGACCGGGTGGCGGCGGAAAACTATCTGCAGCATGCGGAGCACTATTTCCGCATCATCACGCAGATCAACGAGTCCGAACAGCGCCAGCGCGGCGGCGAGCCCCGGCCTTACCAGCCGCAGACGGGCTACGACGACGCCGAGGGCGGCGAGACGTCCGACGACGGCGAGGGCGATGCCCAAGCCGAAGATGAGCGCGAGCCGCTGAGCGCGTAGTTTCAAAAACCCCGCCCTGATAGGCGGGGTTTTTTGTTGCCAGCTGTTTGGTCGCCTCAGGCGTCGGCGCATCCGCGCCTTGGCTTATCCTCGGCTCCCATCCTGGGGCCTGCGGGGCCTTTGGATGAGCGGGTGGGCATAGGCCCTATGCGGCGGAAGCGCGTGGCCACCCTTGTCCGCGACAGGACTGGTCGTTATTCTGCGCCTCCGTGAAACAAAAAGACCCACCGTAGGGGTTTTCGTGTTTCGGAAATGTCGGTCCGCATCAGAGTGAAGATCCATGGGCAAGCCGCGCACCCTCTATGACAAGATCTGGGACAGCCATGTCGTCCACCGCCAGGAGGATGGCACCTGCGTGCTCTATATCGATCTCCACCTCGTGCACGAGGTGACCAGCCCGCAGGCGTTCGAGGGCTTGCGCATGGCCGGCCGCAAGGTGCGCCGCCCGTCCGCCACCCTGGCCGTGGCCGACCACAACGTCCCCACCAGCCATGACCGCCTGGCCGGCATCAAGAATGAGGAAAGCCGCATCCAGGTGGAGCAGCTGGCCATCAACACCCAGGAATTCGGCGTCGACTACTACGACATGTCCGACATCCGCCAGGGTATCGTCCACGTCGTGGGGCCGGAGCAGGGCCTGACCCAGCCGGGCATGACCATCGTCTGCGGCGACAGCCACACGGCCACGCACGGGGCGTTCGGCGCCCTGGCCTTCGGCATCGGCACCTCGGACGTGGAGCACGTGCTGGCCACGCAGACCCTGTTGCTGAAGCCGTCGAAGAACATGCGCATCACCGTGGACGGTGAACTGCCCGTGGGCGTGACCGCCAAGGACGTGGTACTGGCCATCATCGGCAAGATCGGCACCGCCGGTGGCACCGGCCATGTCATCGAGTTCGCCGGCTCCGTCATCCGGGGCCTCAGCATGGAAGGCCGCATGACGGTCTGCAACATGGCCATCGAGGCGGGCGCCCGCGCCGGCCTGATCGCCCCGGACGAGACCACGTTCGACTACCTGAAGGGCCGCCCGCAGGCGCCCAAGGCCGCAACCTGGGAACAAGCCGTCAACTGGTGGAAGAGCCTGCCCTCGGACGAGGGTGCCGTGTACGACCGCGAGGTGGTGCTGAAGGCCGAGGACATCGCCCCCATGGTCACCTGGGGCACCAGCCCGCAGGACGTGCTGCCCATCACCGCCGCCGTGCCCAACCCCGCCGACGAGGCGGATGAGCATCGCCGCGCCGCCATGGAACGCGCGCTGAAGTACATGGGGCTGACGGCCGGCACGCCGCTGGACGCCATCCCGGTGGACAAGGTCTTCATCGGCAGCTGCACCAACAGCCGTATCGAGGACCTGCGCGCCGCCGCCAAGGTGGTGGAAGGCCACCATGTGAAGGACGGCATCTATGCCATGGTGGTCCCGGGGTCGGGTCTTGTGAAGGAACAGGCCGAGTCCGAGGGCCTGGACAAGATCTTCGTCGCCGCCGGTTTCGATTGGCGGGAGCCCGGCTGCTCCATGTGCCTGGCCATGAACGACGACAAGCTGAAGCCGGGGGAGCGCTGCGCCTCCACCTCGAACCGCAACTTCGAGGGCCGCCAAGGCCCCGGCGGCCGTACCCATCTGGTCAGCCCCGAGATGGCCGCCGCCGCCGCCCTGACCGGCAAGCTGACGGACGTGCGCACGCTCAACTGAGCGGACGCACCGGCCGTGATGTGAGCGACGGCGCGGAGCCCCAGAATGGAGGTTCCGCGCCGTTCGTTTTTTGGGTCAAATGTCCCCTCAAACCCCGGGCGCCACCATCCGGTGGATGCGGTCGCATCCTACAGCGGCACGAGGCTAAGCCTCATGCCGCTGCATTCGGCTCCGGTATTGCCGGCCGCGCCAGCCGATGCGCACCTGGTCGGCCAGCAGGGCCAGGGCGGGCGACACGTCCGGCTTGGCCGGCTGCCCCGGCCCAGGCGCCGCAGCTGGGCCTTCACCACCGCCATGGTGCCCATGGCCGCCAGGGTCTTGCGTTCCCAGCGGATGGGGGGCAGCGCCGCCTCCACCCCCTGCCCGCGCTGCCAGGCGCGAGGTAGGCCGGGGGCCAGCGCCAGGGCGGTGGCCATGCCGGCCATGGCCACGCCGCTGTCCACCACCCGGGCCGCCACCTCCACCCGGCGGATGCCGCCCGTCACCATGAGCGGCATGCGCGCCACCTGATTGATGTCGGCGGCGAACTCCAGGAAATAGGCCTCGCGCGCCAGCGTCCGGCCGTCCCGAGCCTCCCCCTGCATGGCCGGCGCCTCGTAACTGCCGCCCGACAGTTCCACCAGGTCGACGGCCAGGTCGTTCAGCCAGGCGACCACCTGGCGCGCCTCTTCCGGCGCGAAGCCGCCGCGCTGGAAATCGGCGGAGTTCAGCTTCACCGCCACGCAGAAGCCGGAGCTGACGGCGGCGCGCACCGCCCGCACCACGTCCAACAGCAGCCGCGCCCGGTTCTCCAACGGCCCGCCCCAGCGGTCCTGGCGCCGGTTGGCCAGGGGCGACAGGAACTGACTCAGCAGATAGCCATGGGCGGCATGGACCTGCACGCCGGTGAAGCCCGCCTGTTCCGCCAGCGTGGCGGTCTGGGCGAAACGGCCGATGACGTCGGCGATGTCGGCCTCGGTCATGGCGCGGGGCATCGCGAACAGCTTGGAATAGGAACCGAGGTCCAGCGCCACGGCGGACGGCGCCACCGTCTCCTGGCCCAGGCTGGCGCGCATTTGCCGGCCGGGATGATTGATCTGCATCCACAGCTGCCCGCCGCCGGCCCGCCCGGCCTCCGCCCACTGGCGGAAGGGGCCCAGGTCGGCGCCCCGCTGCAGCACCACGCCGGCGGGACCGGTCATGGCGCGGCGGTCGACCATGACGTTGCCGGTGATGAGCAGGCCGGCGCCACCCTCCGCCCAGGCGCGGTAGAGGCGGATGAGGGTGGGCGAGGGAAGGTGGTTCGTGGTCGCCATGTTCTCTTCCATCGCCGCCTTGGCCAGGCGGTTGGGGATGATGGCGCGGTTGGGCAAGACCAGGGGTTGGAAGAGGGTGGAGACGGGCATGGTTGCGACGGTCATTCGGTTGACGATCCCCAGACCCTAAGCTTAAAGTGAACTTTAAGGTCAAGAGCCTGTTTTGAGGTCCCCATGCGCATTGGTGAGCTGGCGCAACGCAGCGGCCTGTCGGCCTCGCGTCTGCGATTCTATGAGTCCGCCGGCCTGATCGGCCCGGCCGAGCGGGGGGCCAACGGCTACCGCGCCTTCCCGGCGGAGACGCTGACGCGGCTTGAGCTGATCACCGGCGCGCAAAGGGCCGGCTTCACGCTGGATGAAATCCGCGGCCTGCTGCCGGGCTGCGACGGCCCGGCGGGCGAGGTCGGCCACGCCCCCCAGATCGCGGCGGCCCTACGCCGCAAGGTGGGGGAGATCGAGGCGCTGCAACACCGGCTGGAGACCAGCAAGATCCGGCTGCTGGCCATCGTCGACAGCCTGGAGAACGGCCCCCAGGGCCTGGATTGCGCCGCCAACACCCGCCGGGTGCTGGACGGCATCAAGCGGACCGACATCAAGGAAGCGGCGGCCAAGGAGGCAGCGGAATGAGCGACGGCAAACCCGAAGGCGTCACCGGCGGCTGCCAATGCGGCGCCGTGCGCTATCACAGCACCATGACGCCGGAGGGCGTGCACTTCTGCCATTGCCGCATGTGCCAGCGCGCCGTGGGCAACGTCTTCGCCGCGCTGGCAGGGGTGCGCAAGGACACGGTGACCTGGTCCGGAACGGGCCGGCCCACCTTCTACGCCTCCTCCTCGGTGGCGGAGCGCGGCTTCTGCGCCCAGTGCGGCACGCCGCTGACCTTCGCCTATCCCGACAGCGAGTGGATGAGCGTCACCATCGGCAGCCTGGACGATCCGGAGGTGGCGGTGCCGGAGGTGCATTGCGGCGTGGAAAGCCGCCTGTCCTGGCTGCGCATCCAGGACGGCCTGCCGGAGGAATACACCGATCCCAAGGGCGACCGCCTGCGCGACATGGTCAGCCACCAGGTTTATTTCTGACCCACGACGGATGCGTCTTACAGCCCGTCCACCGGGTTGGTGGCGGGGGCGAAGGGCTGGTCGGCGCGGATGAGGTCCCGCCGGGCCTCGTACTCGCGTAGCGCCCAGTCCACGCTGGGGAAGGCCAGGTCGGTCCAGGGGATGTCGTCCCAGGCGAACAGCGCCACCTCCTGGCTTTCCGGGCCGGCGGCGATTTCCGGGCTGGTCAGCCGCGCCAGGTAGATCAGCTGCACCTGGCTGATGCGGGGAATGTTGTAGACGGCCAGCAGGGGGCCGATGGCCAGGCGGGCGCCCGCCTCCTCCCACGCCTCGCGGGCGGCGCCATCTTGCGAGGTCTCGCCCAATTCCATGTAGCCAGCGGGCAGGGTCCAATAGCCGACACGCGGCGGGATGGCGCGGCGGCACAGCAGGATGCGGTCCTGCCACAGGGCGACCGAGCCCACCACGATCTTGGGGTTGTCATAGGCGATGTAGCCGCAGTCGGGGCAGACCAGCCGCTCCCTATCCTCCCCCGGCGGCACCGTCACCACGCGGGGGCCGAACGTCGGCACGGGATCGGACATGGGGGGCTCTCCCTCGCTGCTTTCCGCCACTATAGCGGGCCTGGCGCCGATACGAAGCGCCTCAAAGAGCATCTGCCCGCGAAGGCACCGGGCGCGACGCGCTAGCCCGCGACCGCGGGCGCCGGAATTTTCGGGGAGCGTCAGCGGACTGGAAAGTGAGGACAAGCCAAGCCAAGGGGCGGATGCCCCGCCGGCGTTTGAGGAATACGGTCAAGTGTCATGCTTGGACACCCAGGGGATGCGGGTGAAGGTCACGCCCTCATCCTCCAGCTCCGCCGCTTCCTCGTCCGTGGTCTCGCCGTAGATGGCCTTGGCCTCGGCCTCGCCATAGTGGATTTTGCGCGCTTCCTCGGCGAAGCGGTCGCCGACATGGGTGGCGTTGGCCTCCACCTGGCGGCGCATCTCGCGCAGCAAGGACATCACCGCCGCCGGCCCCTGGGCCGCGGCCTCCGCCACCACCGCGGGCGTCACCTCGGCCGCCGGCTGCGGCGGGACCGGAGCGGGCGTCGGCGCCTCTTCCGCGCGGGCGCCCCGGCCCTTGGCGATGCGGGGTGCCATGGGGGCCTTGCCCACCGTGTGGTCGCCGCAAATCGCGCAAGCGACCTCACCGGCCGCGACCTGCTGGTCGCAGGCGTCCGCGTTGCGGAACCAGACGTCGAAGGTGTGGCCCTGGCCACATTTCATTTCGTAAAGGATCATGGGTGCGCGGCGGCCATCGATAACGGCCCGCCCGGTTCGGACGGGAAAATGTCATATACAGTCTGGATGTGGGTGGGGAAAGCCACGCCCGCAACATACCCCGGCCGACGCGGCGGCCCCCAGCGCATAAGGCCCATGCCCCATGATCCCCACGCCCCCGAATTCCACGCCGCACCATGACCCCCGGGGCCAGCCCAGCGCCTGGGTCGCCCGCTTCGCGCCGCTGGTGACACGGGGCGGCGCCGTGCTGGACGTCGCCTGCGGCGGCGGGCGCCACGCCCGCCTGTTCCATGGAGCGGGTCATCCGGTGACGGCGGTGGACATCGACCCGCGCGGCGTGGCCGACCTGGCGGGCCAGCCCGGCGTCACCATCCTGCAAGCGGACCTGGAGGGCGGGACGCCGGTGGCGCTGGGCGGACCTTACGCCGGCATCGTCGTCACCAACTATCTCCATCGGCCGCTGCTGTCCCGCCTGCCCAGCCTGCTGGCGCCCGGCGGGCTGCTGCTGTACGAGACCTTCGCCCAGGGCAACCAGCGCCACGGCCGCCCGTCCAGCCCGGGGTTCCTGCTGCGCGACGGGGAGCTGCTGGACCTGGCGCGGGAAACGGGCCTGCAGGTGGTGGCGTTCGAGCAGGGGGAAACCGCCCTGCCCCGCGCCGCCGTGGTGCAGCGCCTGGCGGCCGTGCGGCCCCTGGCGGCGCCCGACCTGGACGGCGATCCGGAACCGCGCCCCCTGCCGCTGGCTTAGAATGGGACCGTTTCAGGCGGCATCACCTGAAACGGGACTTACACGACAAAGCTCCAGAAACAGGAACGGCCCCGACCGCTGGGGCCGGGGCCGTCCTGGTAAGACGGGAAGGTGTGCGGCGCTTACTTCTTGGGCGCGGCGGCGTCGGTGGTGGTCTTCGCGACCTCGGCCTTGGCCTTCTTCACGTGATGGTGGGCGACCGTCTTGGTCTCGGTCTTCGCCGCCTCGGCCTTGGTCTCGGCCTTGGCTTCGGTCTTCGCTTCCACCTTGGCCTCGGTGCCCTTGGCCTCGGTCTTCACCGCGGCGCCCTTCGCCTCCACCGCGGTCTTGGCGGCATCGGCGGTCTTGGCGGCGGCCTGGGGGGCGGCGGCCGGCGCGGTGGGGGTATCCGCCGCAAACGCCCCGGCGGAGAACGCCACCGGCACCATCATGGCCGTGGCGGTGGCGAGGGCCAGCAGGGGACGGCGGTGGGCGAACATGGTCATGGTCGTGGTCCTTGATGATCTGGGATGATCAGAGGGTTTTTGCTCGGGCGTCCCACCATCGGGGCGCAAGGTCATAGTCCCAAGGGAAGGGGGCCGTCGTTCGTCCGGATTGTGGCGAAGGCGGGATATGATCGCGGCCTTTCCGCCGAACTCCTTGCCGGAAGGTTAAGACTTTCCTTCGTCCCTGCCCCGTCCCGCATGGCGCGGCAGGCCCCTCACCCCGGCGGGAAAAGGCCCTCACCGGATGGCGGAGGCCCGCTTAAGCCTTCCGGCCGCCGCCCATTGTCCAAGGAACCCGCCAAAACCGCCGCCGTTACCCCAGCGCACCATCTCTTGAGGCGCCGGCATGACGACCGACAGTGAAACCGACAGCGACCAAGCCAATCGTGAGCAGGTGGCGAAGCTGATCCGCCTGCTGGGGTCCGATTTCGAGGGCGAGGCGGTGACGGCACTGGCCAAGCTACGCCGCCTGCTGCCCAAGCGGGGCCTGGGGTTCAACGATGTGGGCCAGTGGATCCAGTCCCCGGCCAAGGTGGTCTATCGCACGGCCCCGCCCCCGCCGCAGCCCGACACCCGGTCGCTGGAGGATCGCATCCTGGCCTTGGAGCGCCAGCGGGAGGAGGCCCTGCGCGCCCTGCGCGTGGCCCAGGCCCGCGCCGATGAGGCGGAGGACCAGGCCGGCCAACTGGTCAGCCAGCTGGCGGCGGCCCGCGCCGCCACCCGGCCGACCCAGGCGACCCGATCGGCCAATATAAAGCCGCGCGGACGCTGGCGCGGCTATGTCCTGGCAACCCTGGTGAGTGTCGTCGCGACCGTGGCGGTCCGGGCCTATATACCGCCGGCCGGTGCCACGGCCACCGATGCCGGCCAGACCCTGCTGTCGCGCGCCGCCCTGCTGTTCACGCAGCCCAAGGCCCGCGCCGCCGTGGCGGGGCGCAGCGCCTTCCTCTATCCGGCCCCCACCAACCAGCAGGCGGCCGTGGCCCTGCTGCCGCCCACCACGGAGCTGGAGGTGCTGGCGGAGGATGTGCCGGCGGGCGGCGTGCCGGGGGGCTGGGTCAAGGTACGCGCCCCGACCGACCAGGGCACGACCGTGGGTTATGTGGAGCGGCGGCGGCTGGGCCAGCCGGCACAGCTGGCCACCCGCCGCATCCCAGGATAGGGCCGGGGATAGGGCCGCTTACTGGCCCTTGGGCTTGTCGTCCGTCTTTTTGCCGTCGGCCTTCGGCGCCGCCGTGGCCGGCGCGTCATCCTTCAGCGGATCCTTGCCGTCCAGACGGGCCAGGTTGTCCTGGGCCGCGGCGCCGGCGGCGGTGTCGCCCGCCACCTGCACGGCATGGGACCAATCGGCCTTGGCCCCGACCTTGTCGCCCCGGTCGGCCTTGATGTTGCCGCTGAGCAGCAGGCCCTGGGCGTTGTCCGGGTCCAGCGACAGGGCCATGCGCAAATCGCGCCCGGCCTCCACGTCACGGCCCAGGCGGTGCTTGGTCTCCGCCCGCATGACCATGGCGTCGACGCGGCCGCCATCCAGGCTGAGCGCCCGGTCCAGGTCGCGCAACACGTCCCACCAGCGCTCGGCCCCCGCCCGTTCCGTGGCGCGGTCGATCAGCAGGTCGGGGTCCTCGGGCTGCAAGCCGATGGCCTTGGTGTAGTCGGTATCGGCCTTGGTGTGTTCCTTGGCGTTGAACCAGGCCCAGCCGGCCTTGCCCCACAGTCCAGCCGTGACCTTGGGCGGCAGGCCCAGCACCGGGATCACCGCCTCCAGCGCCACCGCCGATTCCTTGTATTCCCCCCGGAACAGCTGGGCCATAGCCTGGCACAGGCGGGCATCGTTGCCGCCGCCCTTCTTTTCCCACAGCTGGGCCTCGGCATAGGCGAAGTCGGGCAGCTCCTTGGCCCGTTGCAGGCAAGTGTCGCGGTTCAGCGCCACGGGCACGGCGCCGGCGCCGGTGGCCAAGCCGCACAGGATGGCGGTTATGGCCGGGGCCAGAACGCGGCTGGAAAGGTGGGGAAGCTTGAGGGTAATCATCATGGCGCCTAGAGTCCCGAACGGCGGATGGATCGCAAGTGCTTTCATCCCGGGGCCGGCCTTACGTGGCGCGGCCCCGGGTCACAGGATAGCACGGGCGGGCCCCGCCCCGGCAGGCGCGGGTCCCTGCCATCCTGAAGGTGCGGGGGTCGCGGGCAAGCACCCCAATTGGTTAACGGAGCCTGGTCGCCATGTCGCATTCCCCCATCCCCGGCCGCCTGTTCTGCTTCGGCCTGGGCTTCAGCGCCACGGCCCTGGCCCGCCGCCTGCTTGACGCCGGCTGGCAGGTGGCCGGCACCTGCCGCACGGCGGAGAAGGCGACCGCCCTGCGCGCCCAGGGCATCGAGGCCCACGTCTTCAGTCCCGACAAGCCGCTGGAGCCAGGCGCCATGGCCGGCACCACCCACCTGCTGGACTCGGTGCCGCCCACGGCGGAGGGCGACAGGGTGCTGGCGGCCCTCACGCCCGACATCCTGGCCCTGCCCGGTCTGCGCTGGGTTGGCTATCTGTCCACCACCGGCGTCTATGGCAACAAGGACGGTGGCTGGGTGGACGAATCGGACCCCGTGCGGCCTGCGACGGAGCGAGGCAAGGCCCGCGCGGTGGCGGAGACGCAATGGACGGCCCTGCATGACGCCCATGGCCTGCCCGTCCATCGCTTCCGCCTGCCCGGTATCTATGGCCCCGGGCGCAGCGCGCTGGACCAGATGCGGGCCGGCACCGCGCGCCGGGTGGACAAGAAGGGCCAGGTGTTCAGCCGCATCCACATCCATGATTTGGGCAGCGCCCTGATGGCCAGCATGGAACGGCCCAACCCCGGCGCCATCTACAACGTGGCCGACGACCACCCCTGCCCCTCCCCCGACGTGGTGTCCTATGCCGCCGAGCTGCTGGGGCTGGAGCCGCCGCCGCTGGTGCCGTTCGAGCAGGCCGACCTGTCGCCCATGGCCACCAGCTTCTATGGCGAGAACAAGCGCATCTCCAACGCCCGCATGAAGGCGGAGCTGGGGGTTACCCTGCGCTACCCCAGCTATCGCGAGGGGCTGGCGGACCAGCTGGCGGCCGAAAGGGCCGCTCACCGCCCCTGAGGCGCCGCCGGGGCGTAGGCCGAGAAGGTGACGTGGGCCGTCTGCGTCGCTTTCTGCGCCACGTCCAGCCCGCCGCCCTCGGCCGGGGCGCCGTCCGCCGTCTTGGCCATGGCCATCATCGGTGCGCGAGGCGCCATGCCAACGCCGATCACCGGGGTGTTGAAGTCCACCCGGCCGACGCGGAAGTCGCGGCCGGGGAAGGCGGCGTTCAGGCCCTTCATCTCCTCCGTCACGCGGCGATACAGCGTCTCTCGCAGGCGGGTGCGCACGGCCTCCTGCTCCGCCAGGGTGGGGGTGAAGTCCACGCCCTCCACCCGGATCTGCAGGCCGGCGCGGCTGGCTTGGCGGGCGCGGTCGGCCAGGCCGCCCAGCTGGACCTCCGGCAGGCGGGCCTCAAGCGCCGCCCGCCAATGATCCAGGCCGGCGGCGTCCTGCTGCCGGTCGAAGGAGACGACGCGCCACTCGCCCTTGTCGGACACGGCCTGCGCCGCCTTGAGCACGTCGGCGCGGGCGGAGCCGGCGTTGCCGCCGCCGGCATCCACCGTCAGCGACACGCGTGCCGTGTCGGTCTTCACCCAATCCTCCGCCGTCAGGGTCAAGGTCACCTGGTCCTGCGCCGGCTGGGCCGCCATGACCTGCGCCACGGCGGGCGCTGCGGCCAGGGGCAGGGCCGCCAGGCTGGCGGTCGCGATCAGGGAGGCGGCGATCAGGTTCCGCATAGGGGTCCCATCCGTTCTTGGGCCGGCGCGGGATGCACCGGCGGTCCCCCTGCTTGTGGCAAAGGGTCGCGGCGGATTTATGGCGGGAACAAATCAGAGGGATGGCTTGCCAGAACCCCCAGCGGCATGGGTTTCATGCCGCTGTAGGCCGCGACGGCGGCCGCCGGAGCTTTCCGGGGAGCGTAGCGGACTGGAAAGCGAGGAAGCCAAGCCAGCGTATGCTGGCGCCCGGCGCCTGAGGGTGCGCCAAAAAACTAAAAATCCAGATCCGCGTAGTGCTTGGGCGGCGGGGCGCCCGGCAGGTGGTCGCCCAGCAGGGGGCGGAAGCTGGGGCGGCACTTGATGCGCATGTACCAGTCCTTGGCCTCGGGGTGCTGGTCCCACGGCACGTCGCCCAGGTAATCGATGGTGGACAGGTGCGCCGCCGCCGCGATGTCGGCCAGCGAGAACTCGTTGCCTGCCAGCCACTTCCGCCGGTCCGCCAGGTAGGCGATGTAGTCCAGGTGGTAGTGGATATTGGCCAGGCCGGCTCGGATGGCCTGGGCATGCGGCGTGCCGGAGCCGGAGAAGCGCTTGATCAGCTTTTCCCCCACCAGGTTCTCCGTCACCTCCTGGTTGAACTTCACGTCGAACCAGGCGGCCAGGCGCCGCACCTCCGCCCGCAGCAGGACCTCGCGGCCCAGCAGCGTGGGGGCGTGGGGGTAGGCCTCTTCCAGGTAATTGCAGATGGCGGCGTGTTCCACCACCGTCGCCCCGTCATCCTCGACCAGCACCGGCAGTTCGCCAGCCGGGTTCAGCGCCAGAAACTCCTCACGGCGTTCCCAGGGCTTTTCGACCTCGAGGTCGACCTCGAGGCGCTTTTCCGCCAGCACGACGCGGACCTTGCGTGCGAAGGGGGACAAGGGATGGTGGACAAGTGTACGCATGTGGGCCGGCAATCTAACGTAAGCGCGTGGATTTCAATAGAGCCTAAAGGCCTTAAGCGGAGATCACCCTATGGCCATGCCCGAGTCACCCCGCCCGGAAATTAAGATAGAGCCCATTGGCACCGATGACGAGGCCGCATGGCGCCCTTTATGGGATCAATACTGCGCTTTTTACCAGGTCCGCGTTGATCCGGGTGTGACAACCACGTTATGGGCGCGCTTGCAGGACCCCAATTCGGCCGTGAAGGCGCTGGTGGCGCGGGGTGGCGACGGCCGCATCCTGGGCTTCTGCCACTACGTCCTGCACCCCAACACCTGGGGCGCCAGCCTGATCTGTTATCTCGAAGATCTGTTCACCGACCCCGCATCGCGCGGCCAGGGCGTGGGCCGGGCCCTGATCGAGCGGCTGGTGGCGCTGGGCCGGGAGCACGGCTGGGGCCGCGTCTACTGGCACACGCAAGCGACCAACGCCACCGCGCGCCGGCTGTACGATAGCGTGACTGACGGCGCGGACGGCTTCGTGCGCTACGTCATCCCGATCCAGCACCAATGAAAAAGGGCGGCCCCGAAGGACCGCCCTTTCCCATTCCGTGTCCGCTGATCAGACCGCCGCGCCCCGTCGCGGCGTGGCCGTGGCCGCGCGCTCGTGGCTGCGGATGAAGTCGCGCACGCGCGGCATGATGTGCTCACGCCACCGGCGGCCGTTGAAGATGCCGTAGTGGCCGACGCCCTGCTGCAGGTGATGCCGCTTCATGCCGTCGTCCAAGCCGCTGCACAGCGCGTGGGCCGCCACCGTCTGGCCGGGGGCGGAGATGTCGTCCAGCTCCCCCTCCACCGTGAACAGCGCCGTCTTCTTGATGGCCGAGGGATCGACCCGCATGCCCCGGTATTCCAGGGTGCCCTTGGGCAGGTCGTGGTCCTGGAAAACGATCTTGACCGTCTGCAGGTAGAACTCCGCCGTCAGGTCCATGACCGACAGGTATTCGTCGTAGAAGCGGCGGTGCGCCTCCGCACTCTCGCCGTCGCCGCGCACCAGGTGCTTGAACAGGTCGACATGGGCGCCAACGTGCCGGTCCAGGTTCATGGACATGAAGCCGGTCAGCTGGATGAAGCCGGGGTACACGTGCCGCATGGCGCCCGGGTAGTAGACCGGGACCGAGGTGGTCACCGTGCGCTCGAACCAGCCGATGTCGCGGGTCTCGGCCAGTTGGGTCACCTGGGTGGGCGACACGCGGGTGTCGATGGGGCCACCCATCAGGGTCATGCTGCGCGGCTGGCAGGTGTCCTCCATCTGGGCCATGACGGCCGCGGCCACCAGCACCGGCACGGCCGGCTGGCAGACGGCGATGACATGGGTGTCCGGACCCAGGAAGCGGATGAAATCCATGACATATTCGACGTAGTCGTCGAAGTCGAAGCGGCCACGCGACAGGGGCACCAGCTTCGCGTCCACCCAGTCCGTGATGTAAACGTCGTGGGACGGCAGCAGCGCCTCCACCGTGCCGCGCAGCAGGGTGGCGTAGTGGCCCGACATGGGGGCCACCACCAGCACCTTGGGGTCGCTGTGCGGCGTGGCGCGCTGGAAATGGCGCAGGACGCAGAAGGGCTTGCGCAGCGCCGCCTCCTCCGTCACCGCCACCTCACGGCCATCGATGTGGGTGATGTTCAGGCCGAATTCCGGCTTGCCCCAGCGGCGCGTCGTGCGCTCGATCAGCTCGCCGGCGGCGGCCATGGCGCGGCCCATGCCGGTGTAGGAGGCTGGGACGAAGGGATTGCGGAAGGTCGCCTGCGTCGCCTCCGCCACCAGGCGGAGCGGGGTCAGGGCGGCATGGTGCATGTCAAACAGCTGGTACAGCACGCGGATCATCCTCGTCATTGGACGTGGCGGCGCCGGACATCCCTTAGCGGTGGGCTGGGCGGCGTCTCGGGGACACGAAGGCTTGCCGCGATGGCGGCCCCAGGCGCGCCGCATACCCTAACTGCCGGCCCCGGAGCTATATCCGAGGGGGTAGGCGGCCATTCAACTACGCCTCGTCCCTTATCCTACGTAGGTAAGGATGAAAAGGCCCTTAATGAAGGGAGCGAACGATACCGGTCACATTTTCGCAATGGAAGACCGATTCCTTCAAGCCCTCTCGTGATCCTGGCCTCTCCTCACAAAGAAGGACGGCGGCGCTCGCGCCGTGTAGGCATCCTTAAACCGCCGGCGTTCCCGCGATGTTCCCGCCATGATGGGGAACGCCACAGGAAGCAGTGGACAGCGACCCCGTGGGGCCCCTAGATATGGGCTTATCCTAGCTTCGCACCGCTATCCCTGGCCCTGCCTGCGCCTTACGGCGGGCCACGCCTCAGAGCCGTCATGTCCCACGCCCGGCCCCTTTCCGCCAGCCTGTTCGACCGGGAGCCCGACTTCCCGGACACCGGCCATCCCGACGCCGGCTTCCCGGATGTGGGCTTCCCGGATGTGGGCTTCCAGGACCCTGGACATCCGGAGGCCGGTGACTTCGTGCCCGACCATTACGCGGACGCGCCGGAGCCCAGCATCCTTCACGGCGACTGGCCGGAAGATGAGGGGCCCCAGGGCGCACAGCGTGACCCGGTGGCGACGGCGCGGGACATCCTGAAGCGCGTCTACGGCTATTCCGCCTTCCGCGGCAACCAGGAAGACATCATCACCCACGTCATCCAGGGCGGCGACGCCCTGGTGCTGATGCCCACCGGCGGCGGCAAGTCGCTGTGCTTCCAGATCCCGGCCCTGGCGCGGCCGGGTGTGGCCATCGTCGTCAGCCCCCTGATCGCCCTGATGCGCGACCAAGTGGACACGCTGCGCCAGGCCGGCGTGCGTGCGGCCTACCTGAATTCCACCCTGGACTGGCGCGAGGCGCTGGACGTGGAGCGGGCGTGCGAGCGCGGCGACCTGGACCTCTTGTACGTGGCGCCGGAGCGGCTGGTGACCCCGCGTTTCCTGGAGCTGCTGGACCGGTCGCGCATCTCCCTCTTCGCCCTGGACGAAGCGCACTGCGTCAGCCAGTGGGGCCACGACTTCCGGCCGGAATACCTGCAGCTGTCGGTGCTGCACGAGCGTTTCCCCACCGTGCCGCGCATCGCGCTGACGGCCACGGCGGACGCGCAGACCCAAGCCGACATCGTGGAGCGGCTGGCCCTGGGCGAGGCGCGGCAGTTCGTCTCCAGCTTCGACCGGCCCAACATCACCTATCGCGTGGCGCCCAAGGACAATGAGCGCCGGCAACTGCTGGATTTCATCCGCCGCCACCATGCGGAGGACGCGGGCATCGTCTATTGCCTGTCGCGTGCCCGGGTGGAGGCGCTGGCCGACTGGCTGAAGGAACAGGGGCTGGACGCCCTGCCCTACCACGCCGGTCTGGACGCCTCGGTCCGCCAGGCCAACCAGGACCGCTTCATCAAGGGCGAGGGCGTGGTGGTGGTGGCGACCATCGCCTTCGGCATGGGCATCGACAAGCCCAACGTCCAATTCGTCGTGCACATGGACGCGCCCAAGAGCCTGGAGGCCGATTACCAGGAAACCGGCCGTGCCGGCCGCGACGGCCTGCCCGCCAACGCCCTGATGCTGTACGGCCTGCAGGACGTGGTCATGCTGCGCCAGATGATGGACGCCTCGGACAGCAGCGCCCAGCACAAGCGGACGGAGCGGCGCAAGCTGGACGCCCTGCTGGGCTTCTGCGAGACCGCGCATTGCCGCCGCCAGGTGCTGCTGACCTATTTCGGGGAAGAGCATCCCGGCAACTGCGGCAACTGCGACACCTGCTTCGAACCGGTGGAGACATGGGACGGCACGGTGGCGGCGCAGAAGGCGCTGTCGGCCGTCTACCGCACCGGCCAGAAGTTCGGCGTGGGCCATCTGATCGACGTGCTGCGCGGCGGCGCCACGGAAAAGGTGGTGCGCTTCGGCCATGACCAGCTGAAGACCTTCGGCTGCGGCGCTGAGATTTCCAAGGGCGACTGGCAGACGGTGTTCCGCCAGCTGGTGGCGCTGGGCCACCTGACCGCCGACCCGGAGGGCCATGGCGGCCTGATGCTGACCGACCAGGCGGCATCGGTGCTGAAGGGGCAGGAAACCGTGCGCCTGCGCCGCGACCGCGCCGTGCTGTCGGGCGACGGGCGCCGTGGCGGCGGCCGCGCCGGCGGCGGCCGCGCGGGCCCCTCGCTGGCCCCGCCGGACGACAAGCTGTGGCACAAGCTGAAAGCCGTGCGCCTGGAACTGGCCAAGGCCCAGGGCGTGCCGCCCTACGTCATCTTCCACGACAGCACGCTGATGGAAATGGTCATCAGCCGCCCCCGTGACCTGACCGGCCTGGGGCTGTTGCCCGGGGTGGGCGTGCGCAAGCTGGAACGCTACGGCGCGACGTTCCTGGACGCCATCCTGGCGGATGGTTGAGTGCGCCCTCAATCGCCGGGCGCCCACATGCGCTGGCTTGAGGAATAAAATACTGCGGCCAAACGCCGCCCTGAAAACGCCCTTTTTGGCCTCTAACGCTGCATCAGGGCCGATGGAGCCGCCCGTAACGCCGGGTGGACAAGGCGCCCGGGATGGCGAAGGGATAAGGGGTCAGGGTTGACCAGCCGGCGCTTTCCGCAGGGTCACCCCATCCCCTAGATAGGGCCTGTCACCGCCTGCCTTCCCCTGATGACCGGCGCTCCCAAAGGGACGCCTTAGTTGAGCCGCCGCCTTGAGCCCTGACGACACCGACACCTCGCTGCGCGCCTTCCGCCCTGTGGGCAGCCAGCCGGCGCCGCGCCGCAAGCCGGCCGCCCCGGCCAAGGCCGCCACTCCCCGCGTGACCCCCCGCCCGCGCCCCGATGGGGGCGATGAAGGCGGGGCTGGTGGCAATGGCGGCGGCAGCGCCGGTAACAGCCAGCCGCCGCGCCGCCGTCCGCCACCCGGCCGCCGGCCTGCGCCCAAGCGCCGCTCGGGCGGCCCACGCATGCCGTGGTGGGTGAAGACGCTGGTAGTGCTGGGCATCTGGGGCGTGATGGTCCTCGCCGGCGTCGTCGCCTACTTCGCCTACGACCTGCCGGAGATCAGCCAAGTCGCGCAGTTCCAGCGCCGCCCCGCCGTCACCGTGCTGGCGGCCGATGGCAGCAAGCTGGCCCGCTTCGGCGACATGCGCGGCGAGACGCTGGAGGTGTCGGAGATCTCGCCGGACCTGGTCCACGCCGTCCTGGCGGTGGAGGACCGGCGCTTCTATAGTCATTTCGGTGTCGATCCGATCGGCATCGCCCGTGCCGCCTGGACCGACTACCGCACCGGGCACATGCGCCAGGGCGCCTCCACCATCACCCAGCAGCTGGCGCGCAACCTGTTCCTGTCGCCGGCCAAGACCATGCGCCGCAAGGTGCAGGAGGCGATGCTGGCCCTGATGCTGGAGCATCGCTACACCAAGGACCAGATCCTGGGCGCCTACCTGAACCGGGTGTATCTGGGCGCCGGCACCTATGGCGTGGACGCGGCCGCCCGCACCTATTTCGACAAGCCGGCGACCGAGGTGAATTTGCGTGAGGCGGCCATCATCGCCGGCCTGCTGAAAGCGCCTTCCAAATACTCGCCCAGCGCCAACAACGAACGCACCGAGCAGCGCATGGCCGTGGTGCTGGCCACCATGGTGGACGCCGGCTACATCACGGTGGATCAGGCCAAGGCGGTGGTGAACCAGCCGGCCCAGCCGCGCGCCAACCCGGCGGTCGAGGGCGACGGACGCTATTTCGCCGCCTGGGTGGCCGACCAGGTCAACGCCTTCATCGGCCCCAACCACGGCGACCTGGTGGTGCACACCACCTATGACGCCAAGATGCAGCGGGCGGCGACAGCCCATGTGGCGGAAATCCTGAACGGCCCCGGCGCCGCCGCCAACGTCCACCAGGCCGCCGTGGTCATCATGGCGCCGGACGGCGCGGTGAAGGCCATGGTGGGTGGACGCGATTACGACGAAAGCCAGTTCAACCGCGCCACGCAGGCCCTGCGCCAGCCCGGCTCCTCCTTCAAGCCCTTCGTCTATCTGGCGGCGCTGGAGGCGGGCCGCACGCCCGACGACCTGATCCTGGACGCCCCCTACAAGCGCGGGAAGTGGGAGCCCAAGAACTACGAGCCCGGCTACATGGGCGAGATTCCGTTGCGCACGGCGCTGGCCCACTCGGTCAACACCGCCACCATCCGCCTGCTGGAAAGCGTGGGCATCGACCGCGCCATCGCCGTCGCCCGCCGCCTGGGCATCACCGCCCCCTTGCGCCGCGACCTGTCGCTGGCGCTGGGCACCAGCGAGGTGACGCCCCTGGAACTGACGGGCGCCTACACCGCCATCGCCAACGGTGGCCGGGCCGTCTTCCCCTACGGCATCACCGAGATCCGCGACGCCGACGACAGCGTGCTGTACCAGCGCAAGGGCAGCGGCGCCGGCTATGCCATCGCCGCGGCGGAGGACGCCAACCTGGTGCGCATGATGATGGGCGTGGTTCAGGTGGGCACCGGCAAGTCGGCCCAGCTGGCCGACCGCCCCATCGCCGGCAAGACCGGCACCACCCAGGACTATCGCGACGCCTGGTTCATGGGCTTCACCGCCGACTACGTCACCGGCGTTTGGCTGGGCAACGACGACGGCGATGAGATGAAGCGCATCACCGGCGGCACCCTGCCGGCCAAGCTGTGGAAGGCCATCATGACCGACCTGGAGCAAGGCCTGCCCGTGCGCGACCTGATCCCGCTGCAGCCGGCCGCCGTGCAGGACCAGGCGCCCGACGGCCCGGCCGTGCCGCCCCTGCCCACGGTGGAGACCGTGCCCCTGGACGGCACCCCCACCGCCGCCGCCGCGCCCGCCCCCGGGGTTCCGGTGGTCGACACGACGGGCCAGGTCAAGCCGGAGGCGGTGCAGAAGGAAGAGGACCAGGACGACGACAAGGACGTCCCCGACCAGCCCCCGTCCAACAAGCCGGACCCCATCGGGGATCTGCTGAACAAGCTGAAGAAAGAGCAATAGTTTTGAGGTTCCCCAGCCCCCGGCGGCGCATCCGCGCCTTGGCTGGCGCCCCTCACCCCACCGGCTGGTACAGGATCACATCCTCGAACGCGGCCAGGGCCGGTTCCATCTCCGTGGCGATGGGGTTGTGGTGGGCCAGGACGCGGGCGGCGAAGCGGTTGGCCACCAGCATCTTGCGGTGATCACCCAGCTTCAGGTCGGCCACCGCCTCCTCGCACAGCAGGGCCGTGGCCAGGGTGTCGGACAACAGGTCCAACAGGCGCCGGCCGTGGCGGGGCGCCTGATCGGGATTGCGGCGCAGGTGGGACAGGGCGGCCCGGCATTCCTCCAGCGCGCCCTCCAGCAGGTCGGCGGTGTCGCCCGCCTGGGGTGGCAGGTCGGACAGGGCGGCCCCCACCCGGCCCAGGAAGATCTGGTCGCCCGGGCGCTTGCCCGCCACCAGGCGCAACAGCTCCAGCGCCTGGATGTTGGCCGGCCCCTCCCACACGGCGGTCACCAGGCAATCGCGATAGAGCCGGGCGGTGGGGAATTCCTCGGTGTAGCCGTTGCCGCCCACCATCTCGACCGCCATGCGGCAGGCCTTCACCGCCTGGTCGGCTGTGCGGTACTTGGCCAGCGCCGTCACCAGGCGCAGCCAGTCCCCACCCTGGTCCGGGTCGCTGTCACCGGTCGCCAGGGCGTCGAAGGCGAACACCGATTCGAAGGACAGCGTCACCGCCGCCTCCAGCTCCATCTGCATGTCCAGCAACTGGTCCCGCACCATGGGGTACTGGATGACGGTCTGGCCGAAGGCGGCGCGGTGCGCCGACCAGCCCAGCGCTTCGACGAAGGCGCGGCGCAGCAGGCCGGCGGACGCCACGGCGTTGTGGATGCGGCTGTACTCCAGGGCGGCCATCATGACCTTCAGGCCTTCGCCCGGGCCCGCCACCTCGAAAGCGGTGGCGCCGTTGAGGTCCAGCTCCGCCGTGGCCAGGCCGCGCGTGCCCACCTTCTCCTTCAGGCGGCGGACGCTGTAGGCGTTCGGTTGGCCGTCCTCTAGATGGCTGGGCACCAGATAGCAGCCCAGGCCCCTTCCACCGCTTAACGGACCCTCGTTGGATGAGCCCTCCGGCCGGGCGGTGGCCAGGGCCAGGCCGGACCCGGCGTTGCTGGTGAACCATTTCAGGCCGTGCAGCGCCCAGCCCTCATCCGTCTTCATGGCCCGCGTGGTGGTGGCGCCCACATCCGATCCACCGTGCAGTTCCGTCGCCCAGGTGCCGCCGGACAGCGCCCGGCCGTCCATGCGCGTCAGTTCCGGCAGGAAGCGCGCCCGCAGATCGTCGGGCGCCACAGTGTTCAGCACATGCGCCACCGCTCCCGTCATGGTGACCGGGCAATGGATGGACACGTCCGCCTGGCTCAGCAGATAGCCCATGGTGAAGCAGGCCAGGTGCCGGCCCGACGCGCCCTTCTGATAGGGCAGGCCGACGGCACCCCGGACATAAGCCTCGGCATGGCATTCCAGATAGCGGGGGTTGAAGACGATGGGGTCGCCCTGGTGCCCGTTGGGGCCGTAAGGCTGGGGCGTGTGTTGGGGGTTGGCGTGGCGGTCGGTGTATTCCGCCTGCTCATCCAGCGGGCCGCCGGCCCAGGCCCCGAAATCGGCCAGCCTGTCCTCGTGCCGCTGCAACTCCTCCGGCGCGCGCCGCTCCAGCAGGCGCTGCAGGTTGATGTCGGCGATGTACAGGTTCGTGCCCCGGGCGGTGCGGGGAACCTCTTCCGGCTCGATCATGGTGTTTCATCTCCCTCGTTGTGGGGAGTGTGCGCCAGGATCGACGGCGCTGGAAACCTTTAAGGTCGCTGGTCTCAGCCAGCGCCGACCAAGCCGGGGAACAGGTTGCGTAGCCCGGCCGCGATGGTTTCCACCGCGACCGAGGCCAGCAGCAGGCCGAACAGGCGGCTCATGATGTTCAGGCCGATCTGGCCCAGGCGGTTGCCGATGGGACCGGCCAGGCGCAGGGCGCCCCACAGCAGCAGGCAGACGAAGACGATGCAGCCGATGATCAGGCCGCCGTGGATGGGGCCGTGGCCTTTCTGCATCTGGATGATGACGGCGGTGATGGCGCCGGGGCCGGCCAGCAGGGGCAGGCCCAGCGGCACCACGCCGATGGCGCTGCGTCCCTCCGCCTCGCTGGCCTCGCCCTCCGTCTGTTTCATGGCGGAGACGTTGGCGTTCAGCATGGACAGGGCGATCAGCAGCAGCACCAGGCCGCCGCCCACGCGGAAGCTGTCCAGGCTGGTGCCCAGCAGGCGCAGCACCAGGTCGCCGACGAGGGCGGAGACGATCAGCACGGTGGCCACGGTCAGCACCGCCTGGCGGGCGATGATGTTGCGCTCGCGCTGGCTGCGTCCCTCGGTGAGGCCCAGGAAGATGGGGATGGCGGCGAAGGGGGTCAGAATGGCGAACAGCGCGATGACGAACTTGCTGTATTCCTGCCATGACGCCACGAACGACGATAAATCCAAGGCCACCCCCGCCACGCTCGCCCCGCGGCCAGTCGCGGGGGTGTGGCAGAGTAGCGTTGGCGACGGCGCCGCTTCAACCGCTCAGCGCACGGTTTCTCAACGGAAAAAGGCCGCCACGACGTCCAGCGCCGCCTCCACGGCCGCCGCATCCACATCCAGGTGGGTCACCCAGCGCTGCAGGCCGTAGGTGCTGGTGACGGCGATGCCGTTGGCCTTCAGGTGGACGTTGAAGGCGTCGGCCACGTCGGACGCCACGGCCACGAACAGGATGTTGGTGTCGGGCGGGGTGACGGTCAGGGCGGGGAAGGCGGACAGCCCCTCGGCCAGGCGCCGGGCGTTGGCATGGTCGTCGGCCAGCCGCGCCACGTTGTGCTCCAGGGCGTACAGGCCGGCGGCGGCCAGGATGCCCACCTGGCGCAAGGCCCCGCCCAGCATCTTGCGGATGCGCCGGGCGCGCTGGATCAGGTCGGCCCCGCCCACCAGCACGCTGCCCACCGGGGCGCCCAGGCCCTTGGACAGGCAGACGGACACGGTGTCGAAGCCGGCCGCCACCTCCGCCGCCGGCACGCCCAGGGATGTCGCGGCGTTGAACACCCGGGCACCGTCCAGGTGCGTGGCCAGCCCGTGGCGCCGGGCCAGGGCCACGGCGTCCCTCATGTAGGACAGGGGCAGGGCGCGGCCGCCCAGCGTGTTCTCCAGCGCCAGCAGGCGGGTGCGGGCGAAGTGCGGGTCGTCGGGCTTGATGGCGGCCTGGATGTCGGCCAGCGCCAGGGTGCCGTCCGCCTGGTGGGCGATGGGCTGGGGCTGGATGCTGCCCAGCACGGCGGCCCCGCCCGCCTCCCAGCGATAGCAATGGGCCATCTGGCCCACGATGTATTCGTCGCCCCGGCCGCAGTGCGCCATCAGCGCCGCCAGGTTGGACTGCGTTCCCGAGGGCAGGAACAGGCCTGCCGCCTTGCCCAGCAGTTCCGCCGCCCGCTCCTCCAGCCGCTTCACCGTCGGGTCGTCGCCAAACACATCGTCCCCCACCTCCGCATCCGCCATGGCCTGGCGCATGGCGGAGCTGGGCCGGGTGACGGTGTCGCTGCGGAAGTCGTGGCGGATCATGGGGCAGGGGTCCTTGAGAGAGGGCGCCAAAGAAAACGGCCCGGGAAGTGCTTCTTCCTGGGCCGTTACCGCTTACTTGATCCCGTCGCCCAGCGCCTGGTCGATCAGGGCCTTGGTCTCGGCCACGCCATAGAGCGCGATGAAGCTGCCCATGCGGGGGCCGGTGCTCTGGCCCAGCAGCACCTCATAGAGGGTCAGGAACCAGGCGCGCAGCTCGGGGAAGGGGTGGCGTTTGCCGATCTCATAAACCTCGTTCTGCAAGGCCTCGGCATTGGTCAACTGATCGGCCGGCCACTGGGCCAGGGCGGTGCGCAACTCCTCCAGGGCCGCGCGCTCCACATCGGTGGGGGCGCGGTAAACCTTGGTGGGCTTCACGCGGTCCTGGTAGTAGGCGACGGCGTAGCCGACCAGCCGGTCCAGGAAGGGCGAGTTGGCCGGCGTGGCGGCGGGCGCGTAGCGGCTGATGAAGCCCCACATCACATCCGCGTTCTCGGCGTTGGCGGCACCGGCCAGGTTCAGCAGGATGCCGAAGGACAGGTTGGTCTTCAGCTGGTCGGCGGCGGTGGCCCACGCCGGCACCTGGCCGTTGTGGATGTGCCAGGCGGGGTTCTCCAGCGCCTTGGCCGGCTCCTCGCTCTTCAGCTTGTCGACGAAGGTCAGGTAATCGTCCACGGCGCGCGGGATGACGTCGAAGAACAGCTTCTTGGCCGCCCGCGGCTTCTGGAACATGTAGAGCGCCAGGCTTTCCGGCGGAGCGTAGCGCAGCCATTCCTCCATCGTCAGGCCGTTGCCCTTGGACTTGCTGATCTTCTGGCCCTTGTCGTCCAGGAACAGCTCGTAATTGAAGCCTTCCGGCGGCTGGGCGCCCAGGATGCGGCAGATCTTGCTGGCCAGCTCGACGGAGGGGATCAGGTCCTTGCCGGCCATCTCATAGTCCACGCCCAGGGCGAACCAGCGCATGCCCCAGTCGGGCTTCCACTGCAGCTTCACATGGCCGCCGGTGACCGGGGTCTCGACCTTCCGACCGTCCTCATCCTCGAACACCACGGTGCCGGCGTCCGGGTTGATCTCCAGCATCGGCACCTGCAGCACGCGGCCGGTGCTGGGGCTGATGGGAAGGAAGGGGCTGTAGGTCGCCCGACGCTCCTCGCCCAGGGTCGGCAGCATCACGCCCATGATCTCGTCATAGTGGCGCAGCACGGCCAGCAGGGCGTGATCGAAGCGGCCGGAGGTGTACCAGTCGGTGCTGCTCTGGAACTCGTACTCGAAGCCGTAGCTGTCGAGGAAAGCGCGCAGGCGGGCGTTGTTGTGGTGGCCGAAGCTCTCATGCGTGCCGAACGGGTCCGGCACCTTGGTCAGCGGCTTGCCCAGGTGCTGCGCCACCATCTCGCGATTCGGGATGTTGTCCGGAACCTTGCGCAGGCCGTCCATGTCGTCGGAAAAGGCGAACAGGCGGGTGGGCACGCCCGGCGCCAGGCGCTGGAAGGCTTGGCGCACCATGGTGGTGCGGGCCACCTCGCCGAAGGTGCCGATGTGCGGCAGGCCCGACGGGCCGTAGCCGGTCTCGAACAGGACGTAGCCTTTGGGCGGGGCCTTGTCGCCGTAGCGCGCGACCAGTTTGCGCGCCTCCTCAAACGGCCAAGCCTTCGCCTCGCGTGCCAGTTCCTGTTCCGTCGCCATCGCGGTCACTCACGTCAATTCGAATGTGGAAGAAGCCCGGCTCCACAGCGATGCCGAGTCGGGCTCGGCACCGTAGGCGCAGCCAGGATCAGGGTCAATCCAGGGCCTAGGCGGTCCCGCCCTGCGCCGCCTGCTCGTCCCCGCCATTTTCTTGCTGCTGGGGATCGTACACCCAGCGCTTGCGCATCTCCGGCAGTGTGCCGGTGGCGATGCCGTCGCGCACGTCGCGCAGCAGGCGGTTCATGGTGGCGACGTTGTGGATGGATAGCAGCTGCATGGCCAGCAGCTCGCCCGCCTTCAGCAGGTGGTGGATGTAGGCGCGGCTGAAATTGCGGCAGGCGTAGCAGTCGCAGGCCGGGTCGATGGGGTTGGAATCCTCGCGGAAGCGGGAGTTGCGCATGTTCAGCCGCTCCCCCTTCGCCTTCGGCGCAAGCGCCCAGCCATGGCGGGCGATGCGGGTGGGGCTGACGCAGTCGAAGGTGTCGATGCCCTGGACCACGCCCGCGAAGATATCGCGGATGCCGCCGATGCCCAGCAGGTGCACCGGCCGGTCGGGATGGGTGTGGGGCATGGTCATGGCCACCACCTCGTCCATCTGGGCGGTGTTGGCGCCCAGGCTGCCGCCCACGGCCGTGCCGAAGAAGGGGCGGTCCTTGGTGTATGTGGCGCTTTCCTTGCGCAGGTCCTCGTACACCCCGCCCTGGATGATGCCGTAGAGGGCCTGGGGCAGGCCGTTGTAGCTGACACCCCCGCCCTTCGCGAATTCCTTCAAGGACCGGTCGCCCCAGCGGTGGCTCAGCGCCATGGACTTGGCGGTATAGGCGCGGTCGACATGGAAGGGCGTGCACTCGTCGAACTGCACGATCAGGTCGGCGCCCAGCTTGCGCTGGATGTCGATGGACAGTTCGGGGCTGAGGAACAGCTTCTCGCCGTTCATGTAGCTGCGGAAGGTGGCGCCCTTCTCGCTGATCTTCAGCAGGGTGGTGTCGCGCGTCTGGGTGCGCCGTCCCTTGATCTCGTCCGCCACCGAGCCGTGGCCCATGGAGAAGATCTGGAAGCCGCCCGAGTCGGTCAGCATGGGGCCGTCCCAGCCCATGAAGCGGTGCAGGCCGCCCATCTTGGCGACGATGTCGGCGCCGGGCTGGATCATCAGGTGATAGGTGTTGGACAGGATGATGTCCGTCTTCTCCGCCCGCATCTGCGCCGGGGTGACGCCTTTGATGGACGCCTTGGTGCCGCAGAAGATGAAGTTGGGGGTGGAGATGGTGCCGTGCGGCGTCGTCAGCCGGCCCAGGCGCGCCCGGCTGTCGGGGGCCTTGTGGGTGATCTCGAACGAGAACCCGGGATAGGAGGTCGGCAGATCGGACATGGGGACGGACTCTGAAACAAGGGAAAGGACAGGGTCAGGCGCGGGTTTTGGCCAAGTGGGCGGCCAGATGCGGTGCGAGGGCCCGGCGCGACAGGTACATGAAGGGGGTATCCAGCAGGCTGGCGGCCACCCGCATCAAATAGGTGCCCAGGATGTAGGTGAACACCAGGGCATGCCAGTCCACCGGCGTCTCGGCGAAGACGCGCCAGGCCAGCAGGCTGAAGACGGTGTTGTCGATCAGCGCCGACACCATGGTGGAGCCGTTGTTGCGCAGCCACAGGTGCCTCTGCCCCGTCGCCCCCCGGATCTTCTGATAGATCCACACGTCGCACAGCTGGCTGGCCAGGTATGAGGCCATGCCGGACAGGAACAGGGCCGGGGCCGGCAGGAACAGGGCGGCCAGGTGGTCTTGCGTCGACAGCGCCCAGGCCATGTCCTCGCCGGCCTGTTCCGCCGTCATGGGGCGGAAACCCAGGGTGACCAGCATCATCAGCGTGAATAGCAGATAGCCCGCGAAGCTGAGGTAGATGCCGCGCCGCGCCGCCTCCCGCCCGTAATGCTCGGTCAGGATGTCGGTGGCGAGATAGGTCGAGCTGAACAGGATCGTGCCCATGGCCACGGGGTGTTCGTAGAAGGGGAATTGAACCGCCTTCAACACCTCGACGTTGGCGCCGATGATGGCGACGATGATGTAGATGTAGAGGCCGGACTGTCCGAACAGCCGGGCGAGCGCCAGGATGGCGCTGAAACAGAACAGCATTTGGCCCACCAGCAATGCTGCTGGCGGCAGGCCGTTCAGAAATTCGACGAGAGCGGCGGGCGAGAGCGTCATGGATGTGAGGCCCCAGCCCGCGGGCAAGGCGATCGTCACGCGGGGAATGCCGATGAACCGCAGGCGGGCCTGCCGGCGGGCATTCCCTCACAAGGATCGGGGCGGCACCCGGTGGGGCCGCCCCATTCCCGGAAGGCGTGCGATGCTTAGGCGGCGGCCTTGTTGGCCAGGACCTTGGCGATGCGGCGCTTCACGCGGCGCGCATCCAGCGACAGCTCGCTGTCCTTCATGTCCAGCAGGGCGCTGTCCAGGCCGCCCTTGTGCTCGATCGTGCGGATGCCCTTGGTGGACAGGCGCAGACGGACCATGGTGCCCAGCGCGTCGCTCAGCAGCGAGGTCTCCTGGAGGTTGGGCAGGAAACGCCGGCGGGTCTTGTTGTTGGCATGGCTAACATTGTTGCCGAACTGCAGACCTTTGCCGGTCACATCGCACTTGCGGGCCATTGGAGCACCTTCACGGAATAACAAGAATGACGACCCCGGGCGCACACCGCTCCGGAGGGAAGCGGCGATATAACCGAAGGGGCGGCGGAGAGTCAAGGGCGCCCCTGGAAAAACCAGGGGCCAGTCGCCGGCATCCCTGCCATGGCCTGACGGAGAATCAGGCTAGAACAGGCGCCGGCGGCCATGGGGCGCTACTGATGACCATTCAGGCCCCGGGAGTCAATGCCGCGCCGCTTTTTCTTGGGCGATGGATGGGGGCTATTCGCCGGACTCAATCCCCCGTCCGGGACATCTCCAGATCCACGCGGTGGGGTTTGCCTTTGTGGATGAACTCCCCCACGAAACTCAGCCTGTCCTTGGTGCGGGCATAGGTGATGCGCTCACCGGCGTGGGGCCCCACGCCCTCGAACACCACGCTCTGCAGGCTGCACTGGTTGGCGATGAAGGTGACGGGGGCCGTCTTGTCCTCCCAGGCGCGGGCCAGGGTGCCGTCGAAATGGCGCAGGCGCAGGGTGATCTTGCCGTCGGAGGGCGCCAGGCTCAGCGCCTCCACGAAATGGGGCGTGCCGTCCTTGGCCGTCTCCCACGCGCTGCCGGCCAGCGTGCCGCCCGGCAGCACGACCCAGCGCTCCTCGCCCGCCGTATCGATCGCGGTGTTGCTCCAGGTGCCCTGCAGCCAATGCAGGGCCTCCAGCGTGCAGGTCTCCGCCCGGGCGGGGGCGGCCGCCAGCAGGGGCACCAACAGGATGGGGGCGCAGAGACGCATGGTCACTCCTCGTGGCGGAAACGGGCCAGCAGGGACCGGGCCGCCATGGCTGGGGTCTGGGTTCCGGCCGTGACCGCCGATTCGGCACCGCCCAGCTGCGCGCGCACAGCCGGATCGCTGGTGAAGGCGGCCAGCAGGCTTTCACGGATTTCGTTCCACATCCAGGCGCGCGCCTGGTCGGCGCGACGGCCGTCCAGCCGGCCGCTGGCGGCCTGGGCGTCGCGGAACCGTCCTATGGTGTCCCAAACCCCGTCCACGCCCGTGCCGGTGATGGCGGAGCAGCTCAGCACCGGCACGGTCCAGTCGGGCGTGGCCGGCCGCAGCAGGGACAGGGCATGGCGATACTCCGCCACGGCGTGGCGGGCCTGGGCCACCAGGTCGCCATCGGCCTTGTTCACCACCACCAGGTCGGCCAGTTCCACGATGCCCTTCTTCAGGCCCTGCAACTCATCGCCGCCGGCCGGCAGCAGCAGCAGCAGGAACAGGTCGACCATGTCGGCCACCGCCGTCTCCGACTGGCCCACCCCCACCGTCTCCACCACGATGACGTCGAAGCCGGCGGCCTCGCACAGCAGCATGGCCTCACGCGTGCGCCGGGCGACGCCGCCCAGGGTGCTGCCGGCGGGGGAAGGACGGATGAAGGCCGCCGGGTCGCGCGACAGCTGCTCCATGCGGGTCTTGTCGCCCAGGATGGAGCCGCCTGTGCGCTGGCTGGACGGGTCGATGGCCAGCACCGCCACCTTGTGGCCTTCGCCGATGACGTGCAGGCCGAAGGCCTCGATGAAGGTGGACTTGCCCACGCCCGGCACGCCGGTGATGCCCACCCGCACCGACCGTCCGGCGTGGGGCAGCAACCGGGCCAGCAGGACGTCTGCCTGGGCGCGATGGTCGGGTCGCGTCGATTCGATCAGGGTGATGGCCCGCGCCAGGGCCCGCCGGTCCCCCGCCAGCAACGGCTCAGCCAAACCGGTCGGATCAGCGGGAGACTCGGGATGCACGGGGGTGTCGGCGTTCATAGGCGGCCTCGGGGAAACGTCCTAAGTCGCTCCATATCCCAGAACTTTGGTCCGGGCGAATGCTGATGTCAAAGCGGCCCCTCAAGCGATGACGGGTTTGGTCGGCGCGGCGGTGATGGGCTCCTTCACCGGGTCCGCCGTCTGCTGGCGCGCCCACAGCTCGGCATAGGCGCCACCCAGCGCCAGTAGGTCGGCGTGGCGGCCGCGTTCGCGCACCCGCCCCTCCTCCAGCACGATGATCTCATCGGCGTCCACCACGGTGGACAGGCGGTGGGCGATGACCAGGGTGGTGCGCCCCCGGCTGACCTCGCGCAGGTTGCGTTGGATTTCCCGCTCGGTATGGGTGTCCAGGGCGCTGGTGGCCTCGTCGAACATCAGGATGGGCGGGTTCTTCAGGATGGTGCGGGCGATGGCCACGCGCTGCTTCTCACCACCCGACAGTTTCAGGCCGCGCTCGCCCACGGTGGTGTCCCAGCCGTCGGGCAGGCCGGCGATGAAGCCGTCGATGTGGGCCAGGGCCGCCGCGTGCTCCACCTGGCTTTGCGTCGCCTCGGTGCGGCCATAGGCGACGTTGTAGCGGATGGTGTCGTTGAACAGCACGGTGTCCTGCGGGACGATGCCGATGGACGCCCGCAGGCTGGCCTGGGTCACCTGGCCGATGTCCTGCCCGTCGATCAGGATGCGGCCGCCATTGGCGTCGTAGAAGCGGAACAGCAGGCGCGACAGGGTGGACTTGCCGGCGCCGCTGGGCCCGACGATGGCCACGGTGCGCCCGGCGGGCACGGTGAAGCTGATGCCCTTCAGGATGGGCCGGCGCGGGTCGTAGCCGAAGGACACATCCTCGAACCGCACCTCGCCGCCGCTGATGACCAGGGGCTGGGCACCGGGGGCGTCCGCCACCTCGCGGTCCACGGCCAGCAGCACGAACATCCTCTCCATGTCGATCAGGGCTTCCTTCACCCCGCGATAGACAAAGCCGAAGATGTTCAGCGGCTGGTACAGCTGCAGCATATAGGTGTTCACCAGGACGAAATCGCCCAGGGTCAGGGTGCCGGCCTCGATGCCGCTGGCCGCCATCCACATGACGGCCACCAAGCCCACGGCGATGATGAAGCTCTGCCCCACGTTCAGGATGGACAGCGAGGTCTGGGTGCGCACCGCCGCCTGCTCATAGACCTTCAGCGCGCGGTCGTAGCGCTGGGCCTCATGCTCCTCATTGCCGAAGTACTTCACCGTCTCATAGTTCAGCAGGGTGTCGATGGCGCGGGCGCTGGCCTTGGTGTCGCTTTCCACCATCTGACGGCGGATGCGGGTGCGCCAGTTGCTGATGACGACGGTGAAGGCGATGTAGCCGCCCACCGCCACGAAGGTGACCAGGGCGAACCAGATGTTGAACAGCCGCCAGAGGATGCCGGTGACCAGCAGGATCTCCAGCACCGTGGGCAGGATGTTGAACAGAGCCGTGGACAGCAGGGTCTCGATGGCCTTGGTGCCCCGCTCGATGGAGCGGGACAGGCCGCCGGTCTGCCGTTCCAGGTGGAAGCGCAAGGACAGGCCGTGCAGGTGGCGGAAGACGCTCAGCGCCGCCTTGCGCATGGCGCGCTGGGCCACCCGCTCGAACACGCTGTCGCGCAGCTCGCCGAAGGCCAGCGACAGCACACGCGCCAGGCCATAGGACAGGATGGCCAGCACCGGCACCACGGCGGCGTTGGCCTTGATGCCCTCCCCCAGCTGATCCACCGCGTGCTTGTAGAAGACGGGGATGGTGACGCTGGCCGCCTTGGCGCCCAGCAACAGCAGCATGGAGAGGATGACCCGCCCGCGGGTGCCCCACTCGCCCTTGGGCCAGACATAGGGCATCAGCATGGCCAGGGCCTTGGTTTCCCCCATCTGGGGGCGGGTGGGCCGGGGTTCCGGTGCGGCGGGTGACGGGTGGGCGGTGGTCTGGGTCATCAGCACTAGATGGGGTGGGGGGACGGGTCGGCTAGGGCGGGGCGGCTATGTCATCGCCAATCAGGCGGCGGCGCAGCGGTGGGCGTCACCGCCTGTCGTTCAGCAACTGGCGGATGGCTTCGGCCAGCAGGCGGTAGGCGCGGTCGTCGCCCTTGTCGGCGGCGGCCGCCGCCTTGTCCGCCTGGGCGCGGAAGCGCGCGTAGCCCTGGTCGCGACGCAGGCTGTCCCGGGCACCGGCGGCCAGCACATCGTCCAGGGTGGACGGCACCGCCGCCGCCGTGGCCGCCGCCATGGGCGCAGCCCCTTTGGATTTGGGGGGCAACGGCTTGGACGGCCGTCTGAACGGGGACATGGGCGCCCTCGGGATACGGGGACCGGAACGGCCCCATCATGCCCCGGTCACGGCGACATCGCCAGCGCCGGGCCGGGCGGCACCTGGCGGTCGGGCGGGAAAATGACGGTGACGCGGGTGCCGCCGCCGGGCGGGCATTCCACCAGCAGGGTGCCGCCGTGCAGTTCCATCAGGCGGCGGACGATGAACAGGCCCAGGCCGCTGCCGCCATGGCGCCGGCGCAGCGAGGGCTCCGCCTGCAGGAAGGGTTGGGTGCCCAGGTTCTCCAGCACGTAGCGGGAGATGCCGGGGCCGGTGTCGATGACCGACAGGGCCAGCCCCTCGCGCCGGATGTCGGCCGACACCGTCACCTGGCCGCCGTCGGGCGTGAACTTCACGGCGTTGCCCAGCAGGTTCAGCAGCACCTGGCGCAGGGCCGTGGGGTCCAGCATGGCGTGCAGGCCGGCGGCGCCGGCCACGGTGATCTCGATCTTGCGCTGCAGGTTGCCGGCCTGGATCTGGCGCACCGCCACCGCGACCTCGGCCGCGATATCCACCACCTTGTCCTCCAGCTCGAACCGGCCCGCCTCCATGCGCGCCACGTCCAGGATGTCGTTCACCAGCTCCAGCAGGTGCAGGCCGCTGACCCGGATGTCCTCGGCATAGTCGGCATACCGCGCATCCCCCACGGGGCCGTAGGTCTGCTGGGTGATCAACTCGCTGAAGCCGATGATGGCGTTCAGCGGCGTGCGCAACTCGTGGCTCATGCTGGCCAGGAAGGCGGTCTTGCTGCGGCTGGCCATTTCGGCGTCGTGCCGGGCGCGGGCCAGCTGGCCATCCGTCTCCTTGCGCACGGTGATGTCCATGAGCGAGCCCAACAGGCGGGCCGGCCGGGGGGCGGCGTCCCCGGTTTCCGTCGCCGGCCAGACGCCCTGACCACGCAGGTGGAACCAGCGCGTGACGCCGTCGCCGCAAACCATGGGCAGTTCCAGGTCGAAGGGCTGGCGCAGGCGCAGGTGGTTGCGCACATGGGAAAAGGCGCGCGCCCGCTCCGCCTTGGGGATCATGCCCAGCACGCGGCGGGGCCCCTGGGTGCCCGGCGGCAGGCGCAGCAGGGTCTGGGCCTGGCCGGACAGGTGCAGGCTGCCGTCGCCCAAATGCCAGTCCCAGATGCCGACGGCGGAGCCGCCGGTCGCCAGTTCATATCGTTCCTTTTCCTGGCGCATGGTCTCGGCCGCCAGATGCTGGGCCGTCAGGTCTATGGCCATGCCGACATAGCCCAGCCGATCGCCCTCGCGCGCCGTCACGGGCACGGCCTCGCACAGCAGCCACACGACGCGGCCGTCGGGACGGCGGATGCGGAATTCCTCGGCGTAGCGTTCCCCCCGCTGGGTGGCGGCCAGCCAGCGGGATTGCGCGCGCTTGTGGTCCTCGGGATGGATCAGCCACCATTCCCAGCTGCCGCCGGGGTCCAATTCCGCCGGCATGCCCGTGATCTCGCGCAGGTGGGGATTGCGGTAGGTGATCAGGCCGGTGGAGTCGACATGGAAGATGCCCACGGGCGCCATGTCGGCCAGGGCGTTGTAGCGCGCTTCGCTGATGGCCAGTTCCCGGGTCTTGCGCGCGTCGGCGGCCAGGGCGCGCACCAGCACGCGGTGCAGCAGCAACGCCGTGATCAGGACGAAGCCCACGCCCTTGACCGGCCCCACCCATGCGGCGTGGACAGGACCCAACACCATGTCCACCGCGATGTCGGAACCCAGGACCCACAACCCGCCCAGCAAGGCGTAGCCCAGGCAAATCCGTGTTGCCGCCCCCAACCGCACCCTGGGTCCCGTCCTTTTACCGGCGCGGGCCGCTGCCCCGAAAGGTCAGGTGCTTGGCCGGCTGGGTTTTACCAATGGACATACTGTAGGCACGGGCAACGGTCCGGCGCAATCAGCGGAAGACGTGGGTATGGGGAAGGGGCGCGCTTATTCCCCGCCCAGCACGACCTCGCCGCTGCCCGACTTGCCGATGCGCGGCGTGCCGGTGTGCTTGGCCACCGTGATGGTGCCGCTGCCGCCCATGAACAGGTTGGGATCCTTGGCGGTGCCGTCGAAGGTGAAGTCGCCCTGGCCCAGGACGGCGACCTTCAGGGCGCTGGCGTTGCCGTCGTTGATGTGCACGTCGCCCTTGCCGTTGATGACGGCCTCGATGACGCCGTCCACCCGGTCGGCGGAGATGTCGCCGTTGCCGTAGACGGCCAGGCGCAGCGCCTTGTCGATGGTGCCCAGCGACAGGTCGGCCTGGCCCATGACGCGCACCTCGGCCTCCGACGCGCGGCCCACGTGCAGGTCGCCATGACCGGCGATGACGAACTTCAGCGACTCCGCCACCTCGTCCACGCTGATCTCGGCGCTCTCGACGATGTTGGCTTGCAACGACTTGACCTTTTTCAGCGACACCTGGGCCTTGCGCAGGTCCAGCACCACGTCGCCGTCCAGTTCGCCATCCACGGTCAGCTCACCGGACAGGCCGGCGGCCACCAGCTTGGTCTTGGCGGGCACGGTGATGGTCAACTCGGTCGACCGTCCGCTGCCCGACACCTGCAGCGCGCCGTCCTCGGCCGCCGCGCGCACGGCCCCGCCGCTGGCGGAAATGCCGATGGTGGTGGCGCCGCTGGACGGGCGGATGATGGTGTTGCCGGACAGGTTGGACAGGTTCACCACCTGCTGCGCCGGGAATTCCTGGGCGCTGTCGCTCAGGGCCCGGGCGTCACGGGCGGCGGCGCGGGCGGCCTCGGCCGCGGCGCGCGCCTGCTGCTTGATGGATTCCACGTCCAGGCCCCGCATCGCCTCTTCCACGTCGCGGCGGATCTGGTCGGCGTCGGCACGGCTGATGGGTGCGGCCGGCGACGCCGGGGATATCGGGGTGATGGGTGGAATCGGCGGGATGGGGGGAATGGGCGGGATGACACCGTCCATCTTCACCACCTTGACCGAATGTGACGAGCCGTGGCCATGGCTGCCCAGCAGCATGAAGCCCAGCGACCCGACGGCGACCAGGGCGGCGATGACGCCGCCGGCGGGTATGCCGGGCGTGAGGCGGGGACGGGGGGAGGCTACACTGGTTTCCATGGGGCGCACCCTGCGCGACATCGTAGAATTCCCCCGACTATTGGCCACTTGGTCCCGCCTGTCCGCAGCGTTTGCCTAACCGTTACACTTTTAACCCGCCTGTTACACGACCGCCAGGGGCGGTGGCGCGCGCAGGCGGTCTACCCACTTTATTTTATGCGCTTTCCGCTTGTGGGACGGGGCGGGCGTCTACCAGCCCAGACGGTTCATGACGGCGCTGATACGCAGGCCCGCCTGGGCCGCGATCTCCGCCAGCCGGCCCAGGTCGGGCAGGTCGGACAGCGGGTCGGCCACGCCCAGCTCCTCACGGTGGATGCCACCGGCGATCAGCAGGCCGTCGACGCCGGCGGCGTTGGCGCCGGCCATGTCGGTGCGCAGGCTGTCGCCCACCGCCAGGATGCGGTCCGGCGCCATGCCGCCCAGCAGGTCGAAGCAGCGGGCGTAGACGCTCGCGAACGGCTTGCCGTGCTGGCGCACGTCGCCGCCCAGCTCCTCATACCGCCGCGCCAGCTCACCGGCGCAAATCACCAGCTGCGGTCCGACATGCACCACCAGATCGGGGTTGGCGCAGACCATGGGCAGCTTCAGGGCGGCGCAGGCGGCCAGGATGGCCTCGTAATCCGCCAGCGATTCGCTGAAATCGACGATGCCGGTGTTCAGGACGAAATCCGCGTCCTCCGTTCGGTCCACCTTGGTGCGACCGGACAAATCCAGGTAGACGCCGGCGTCCCGGTCGGGACCGATGTGCAGCAGCTTCGGCCCAAGGGCCCGGTGCCAGGCGTCCGGCGGGTCGCGCAGGGCGTCGTGCGTCGCCTCGCCCGAGGTCAGCAGCGCGTCGTAATGGTCGGGCGTCAGCCCCATCTCCGTCAGCCGGGCGGCGGCGGCGTCCACGCGGCGGGGCGCGTTGGACAGCAGGCAGACCCGCTTGCCCTGGGCGCGCAGGGTCTTCAGGCATTCCGGCACGCCGGGATAGGGGGCGATGCCGTCATGCACGACCCCCCACAAATCCAGGATGAATCCGTCGTAGCGGTCCGCCAGCTGGGACAGGCCGGTGTATAGGGGAATGACGCTCATTAGGGTGTTCGTTTCACGGGGGGATAATCTCAGGACGGCAGGCGGCGGGCCATGCGGGGCTCGCCGAACAGGTAGCCCTGGCCGAAGTCGATGAACAGATCCAAAAGGTCCAGCAGCTGCTGGTCGGTTTCGATCTTTTCCACGATCAGGTCGATGTTGTTGCGGTCCAGCTGGCGTTTCAGCAGCGTCACCTTGTCCGGGTTGGCGAAGCGGCCGTCGGGATCCAGCAGGCGGGCGGCGTCCAGCTTCACGAAGCGAATCTCATGCGCCGCCAACTGGTCCCAGTCGACGTCGAAGCGGTCGACCTGGTCCATGGAAAAGCGGAAGCCCAGGCTGCGCAGCCCGTCCAGGAAGCCGGTGGCGAAAACATCGCCCTGCATCAGGTCGGCCTGGCTGAGCTCGAAGATGATCTTCTGCACCAGGTTGGGGTGCTGGCCCATGAACTGCACGAATTCCCGCATGAAGGTGCCGTCGTTCAACGTGGCGGCGGAGATGTTGCAGAAGAAGCCCACGTTCTGGTGCCGCTTCTCCGTCTCGCGCAGCAGCTGGACGCAGCGGAACAGCAGCAGGTTGTCGATGGGCGCCATCAGGTTGTGGCGGGCCGCCACGCCCAGATAGCGGTCGGGCGTGAGGTAGCTGCCGTCCTCCAGCCGGATGCGGGAGAACACCTCGTAAAAGCGGTGCTTGCGCTGCGGCAGGCTGACGATGGGCTGCAGGAAGATGTCCACCCGGTCGGACCGCAGCGCCTCGCGGATGCCGTTCATCACCGGGCCGTCGTCCTCCGGCGCGTCCGCCGACGCCGCGCCGGGCAGGGGGCCGTAAGCGGAGCCCAGGCTGGGCACGTCGGTGGCGCGGGCGGGCTGGGCCGCCAGGGGGATGGCCTGCGGCGTCGGTGCCGGGGCGGCGGCCGGCCCGCCCACGGGCGGGCTTGACGGCATCTGGTCGGCCAGGGTGCGCAGCATGCGGGCGTCGCTGACCACGGCGGCCACGGCGCCGTCGGTCCCACCGCTGGGCCGCATCAGCCGGTCCAGGGCGGCCAGCACGTCGCGCTGGCGGTCCAGCAGGCGGTCCAGCCGGTGCTCCATCCGCTCCGCCTGTTCCATGCGGGCGTAGAATTCATGCAGCAGGCCGCCGAAGACGAAGACCACCAGGCCCAGCAGAAGGCCGTACGACCGGTCAACGCCCACGCCGGCCAGCGGCAGGGCCAGGGCCACGGCCACCGCCACGGCGACATAGCAGGCGGCGAAGATGATGTGACGTAGCACGTGCATGTTTTTCGCTTCCCTCAGTCGCCGGGCGCCGGCATCCGCCGGCTTGGCTTCCTCGATTTCCAGTCCGCTGACGCTCCCCGGAAATCTCTGGCGGCCCCGTCGGGGCCCAGTCGCCACGCTCGTGGTACCGCTTGTACGTCCGCGGCAGCGCCTACCGGTGATCCGCCCCCACCGCCTGGGCCACGGTGGCGAACCCGTCGCGGCGCAGCAGGTCGGCCAGGTCGCGCTTGATGGCGGTGACCAGGCCGGGCCCCTGGTAGATCAGGGCGGAATAGATCTGCACCAGGCTGGCGCCGGCGCGAATCTTGGCATAGGCCTGCGCGCCGGACCCGATGCCGCCCACGCCCACCAAGGGCAGCTTGCCACTTGTCAGGCGGTAGAAATCACGCAGCACGGACGTCGACTTGTCGAACAGCGGCTGGCCGCTGAGGCCGCCGGCCTCCGCGCGGTGGGCGGGGGTCAGGCTGTCCGGCCGATCCAGCGTGGTGTTGGACACGATCAGGCCGTCGATGCCGCTGGCCAGCGCCACCTCCGCCACGTCCACCTTGTCATCCTCGGTCAGGTCCGGCGCCACCTTCAGCAGCAGGGGCGTGCGATGGCTCCCCCGCGCCGCCAGGCAGACCGCCAGCAGGTCGCTCAGGGCCTGCCGCCCCTGCAGCGAGCGCAGGCCGGGCGTGTTGGGGGAGGAGACGTTGACCACCAGGTAATCCGCCAGGGGCGCCAGGCGGCGGATGCCGATGGCGTAGTCGCTGGCGGCATCCGCCGTGTCCTTGTTCTTGCCCACGTTGGCGCCGACGATGCCGGTGCGTCCCAGGCCGCGCCGATCCTCCAGCCGCCGGGCGAACGTTTCCAGCCCCTCGTTGTTGAAGCCGAAGCGGTTGATGACGCCCTCGACCTCCACGGCGCGGAACAGCCGGGGCTTGGGGTTGCCGGGCTGCGGCCGGGGGGTGACGGTGCCGGCCTCCACCAGGCCGAAGCCCAGGGCCAGCATGGCGTCCGGCACCCGGGCGTTCTTGTCGAAGCCGGCGCCCAGGCCCACCGGATTGGGGAAGGAAAGGCCGAAAACAGTCTGGCTCAGCGCCGGATCGTCAACGTCGCCGGCGCCGAACAGGCCGGGGGGCAAGGCGCCGACCTTCAGCAGGTTGATGGTCAGGTCGTGCGCCCGCTCCGCCTCCATGGCGAACAGGATGGGACGGGCGAGACGATAGGCCAGGCTCATCACGCGGCCCCTTCGAGCACGTGGGCCGGAAACACGTGGCGGCCGTCGTCTCCCAAGGGCAGGGGGTCGGCGCGCAGGACGGCGGCGACCGGCAGGCCGCCGTACAGGTGGGGGAACAATTGCCCGCCGCGCGACGGCTCATACTTCAGGGCATCGCCCAGGGGGGCGGTGTCCACCGTCAGGATCAACAGGCCGGTCTGGCTGGCGCGGTGCTTGGCGGCGCTCTCCACCACCTGGCCGGCGGTGGAGAAATGGATGAAGCCGTCGGCCTGGTCCTGCGAGGACCCCGGATAGACGCCAACCGCAAGGGCCGCCAGCCATTCGTCGGCGCGGCACATATGGAAAATCACATCGCTCATGCTATCGCCCCCATCTTGGCGCCGACCCTAGTGCATTTCGGTGTGCATCTGGATGGGAAAATGCGGGAATCGCAAATTGAGACGAATGCCGCAGGTCTCGTCGCAAAATGACAATGCGAGGGCGTTGAAATTTTGTGACCCCTCCCCGGACGCAAACGGAAAGCGGCCTGTTCCTTAGGACAGCGCCGGATCTACCCTTAGGGAATAGGCACCGGTCGCAATGGCACCACTCTTGCGTCCCGCCCCTTCGCACACCTGCAATCGAAGGGAACGGAACGATGAGCCTGCTGGACGCGCCGCACCGTGATGACCAAACCCTGAGCGCCGGCTTCCTGACGGTGGGCGGCGGCCGCGCCGTGCTGGCGGAGCCGGTGGTGACCCACACGCCCGTGCCCCTGAAGCCGACGACCGAGATGCTGGCGGCCGGCGCCCGCGCCGGCGGCGTCAGCGTCGCCACCGCCTGGGCCATCTACACGTCCATGCTCAAGTCGGCGTGAAGCCGACAGGGACGCTCAAGCCGGCCCGACCCAGGCCAGCCTTCAGCTGAGCTTCAGTCCAGATCGAATCCCTGCAGATGGAAGGGCTCGTCACCCCACGGATCGTCGTGCGGCGACGACAGCCTTGGCGGCGTAGGTGCCGGCGGGGGCGGCAGGGCGAGGTCCGGCCCCTGCCCCGGCGCATGCAGAAAGTCGCGCGTGATGCGCACGGCCTCGGCCAGGCCCACGCGCTGCGGCTCCACCCCACCGGGGAAGGCGCCCTTCAGCCGGCTGGGCATCATCGGGTCCAGCAGCACGAACACGCCGGTGTCGTCGGCCCGCCGCACCAGGCGGCCGAAGGCCTGGCGCAGGCGCAGCCGGGTGATCATGTCGTCGTAATGCCGCCGCCGGGCGGTGCGGTCGAAATAGTCGCGCCGCGCCTTGTGCAGGATGTCCGGCCGGGGCCAGGGCACGCGATCGAAGACGATCAGGCGCAGGGACCGGCCGGGCACGTCCACGCCGTCGCGCACCGCGTCGGTACCCAGCAGGCAGGCGTTGTCCTCCCCCCGGAAGATGTCGACCAGCGTGGCCACGTCCAGCCCGTCCAGATGTTGGGACAGGAGCGGCAGGCCGGCGGCCTCGAGCGGCGCGCCGATGCGCTCATGCACCGCGCGCAGGCGCTGCACCGCCGTGAAAAGGCCGATGGCGCCGCCGCCCGATGCCAGGAACAGCTCGCGATAGGCGGCGGCCACCTGGGCCAAATCGTCCTTGCGCACGTCGTTGACGATCAGCACCCGCGTCTGCTTGGCGTAGTCGAAGGGCGACGGCACCTGGGCGCGCAAGGCGGGGCGGGGCAGATGCACCGCGCCGGTGCGGGCGTGGGCCGCCTGCCAGTCCGCCTCCACATCGCCGGTGCCGTCGGTCAGGGTGGCGGAGGTCATGACCAGGCCGTGGGCCTGAGCACCCAGGATTTGGGCCAGCGGCCAGGTGGGGTCCACCCAGTGGCGGTACATGCCCACGTCCAGGTCGCGTCCGTCCTGCCGCTCCACCCCGAACCAGTCGACGTAGCGGCTGGGCGTCTCCTCCGCCAGGGCCGCCAGCATCTGGCGCCAGCCACCGATCTCGTTGGCGGAACGGCGCTTCAGGCTGCGGGCGATGGCGTCGATGCGCCGGCGGGTATCGCTCTCCAGCTCATCCGATTCGTCGTCCAGCCGCTCGCGCAGCCGGTCGGCCAGGGCCTCCAGCGGGGCGGACAGCTCGCCCAGGGCGGTGGACAGCGCCTGCGCCGCCTCCAGCACCCCGTCCACCAGGGGCTGGACCTCCACCTCCAGGCTGTAGGGGTTGTCCGGCCCGTGGGCGCGGGCATAGACCTGGGCGCGCACCTGGGCCAGGAAGGCCTCCGTCGGGCCCACCGGCTCGCCGCCGCCCACACGCTGCGGCCAGGCCTCCCCCGGCAGCAGGCGGGCGGCGCGCGCGATCTCATCCAGCAGGCGGTTGGCGTGGTCGTCGCCGCCAATCAGATCCTCCACCCGGCGGCGCAGGCCGCGCGCCCGGCTGCGTCCGCCGCTCTCGGCGCCCAGCAGCCAGCGGCGCAGCTCCGCCGTCTCGAACCCCGTCAGGTGGCCGGCGAAGGCGTTGTCGGCGGCATCGAAGACGTGGTGGCCCTCATCGAAGACATAGCGGGTGGGGATATAGGCGTCGTCCCCGCCGCCCAGGGCCGCCTGGATCATGACCAGGGCGTGGTTGGCGATGACGATGTCGGCCCGCCGCGCCCGGCGCACGCTCTTCTCGATGAAGCACTTGGTATAGTGGCTGCAGGCGCTGTAGACGCACTCGCCCCGCCGGTCGGCCAGCGCCAGGGTGCGCCCCTTGCCCAGCAGGTCGACCAGCCAGCCGGGGAAGTCGCCGCCCTGCATGTCGCCGTCGCGGGTGGCGGCGGCCCAGCGCGCCATCAGGCCGATGGCCACGGCGTACTGCGGGTTGGCGGTGGCCACACCGGCCGCCTCTTCCAGGTTCAGCAGGCATAGGTAGTTTTCCCGCCCCTTGCGGATCACGACCTTGCGCGCCTTGGTGGCCGGGTCGCGGTGCAGGCGGTCCATCTCCTTGTCGATCTGGTGCTGCAGCTGGCGGGTGTAGGTGGAAATCCAGACGGGGCCCTTGTTCTTCTCCGCCCACACGGTGGCCGGCGCCAGATAGCCCAGGGTCTTGCCCACGCCCGTGCCCGCCTCCGCCAGCACCAGGTTGGGCTCCCCCTCCACGTCACGGGGGGTGAAGGCGGTGGAGACGGCGCTGGCGTAGTCCGACTGCTGCGGCCGGGGTTCGGCCTGGCTGCCGCTCATCACCAGGTCGGCCAGGCGGCGGCGGGCCTCGGCGGGCTCCACCGGCAAGTGGCCGGGCGGCGGCTCCGGCGCGTCCGCCTGCCATTCCTTCATGCCGGCCCACACCTGGTAGGCGCGGATGGCGCCGCCGCGCCAGCGCGACTTCTCCGGTCCCGCCGGCGCGCCCAGGGCCGCCAGCACCAGGGGCGACCACAACCACGTGCCCACCTGGCCCCCGCCACTGCCCTCGGCGCCCATGGCCCAGGCCAAGCCGATGGGATCGGAACGCTGGTCGTCGACCGGGCCCATCAGTTCCCGCAGCAGGGCCTCGGCCGCGCGCACCAGGGTCAGGGCCTCGGCCTCCGCATCCGCCGGCCGGGGCAGGTCCAGCGCCTGCGCCAGGCCGCGCGGCGTGGGCAGGCAGAAGGTGGCGGGCCGCACGAAGGCGTACAGCTCCAGCAGGTCATAGCCCTGGATCAGCTTGTCGGTGCCCAAGCGCCGGGCGGTGGCGCGGGCATGGCACAACAGGTGGGGCTTGGCGATGGCGCGACGCACCGCCTCCGCCTTGTCGATGAGCTCCACCTCGCCATCGGCGCTCAGCCACACCGCCTGGCGCGCGCCGGGCACCAGGGCCGGCGCGTCCGGCACCAGCAGACGCCGCGGCCCGGTGGGGGCGGACACCAGGCTGGCGGGCGGCGGTTTCGGTGCGGCGGGTGGTTGAAACGGATCGGTCATCGGGGGCTTCGGCGTTGGGCGGGCCGGAGTATAGACGGCGACTCGCGGCTTTTCATGAACAAAAGCGGTACGGCTGCGCCGGCGCTATTTCGGGGCGCGCGCGGTGGCCGGCGCGCGGGCTGGCCTGTTGGGATATGCCCCTTTCCCGTGCAGGGGATCGCCTTAATTCACCCCCCTGGGTCGCGTGGCGGCCCGGGTTGAACGCAGGGGAAGGGACGGTGCCTGACAGTTTCATCAGCGGCGGCGGCTCGGCCGGTTTATCCATGGCCGACTGGATGGATGCCGAGATCCCCGAGGGCCGCCTGCTGATCGGCCCCACGCGCGGCATCCCCGCCGGCATGCGGCGCTATGCCCTGGGCGGGGCCGCCAGCGGCCCCATCTGGCGGGATGCCCGCGTCATCCGGTATTTGCACGGCCTGGATGCGATCGGCCGCCTGCGCCTGCGCCTGCGCCATGTGGTGCAGGGCGTGGACTTCCGCGTCAGCGACACCCAACTCATCGACCAGGCGATGCGCGACCTGGCCATGGGCAACCTCAGCGCCTTTCTCATCCCCCGCGCCGTCGCCCCGCTCTCGCCCCCTCCCGTGGACCCGCCCCGGCACGACCAGGGGGACGAGGACCCGCCGGGCCAGCCGGCGCAATGGTCGGTGACCGACCGCGTCGTCGCCACGCTGCGCCGCTGCGTGCCCCTGCTGCCGCGCGACATGCAGCAGGCGGCCAAAAGCCTGTTCACGCGGGAGACGCTATACTGGCTGGCCGGCTTCCTGGTGGTGTGGGCCGGCGGACACCTGGCCGGCTATGGCGAGGCCATCGATGTCATCCTGCTGGGCGTGGGCTACGCCATGGTGGGTTGGTCGGTGTTCCAGGGACTGAACGACCTGGGCCACGGCATCGCCCTGGCCACCACCGCCAAGACCCAGCACAACCTGGACGAGGCCGCCCGCCGCACCGCCGCCGGCCTCACCATCCTGACCATCAACGCCCTCATCGCCCTGATCGCCAAGGTGAAGCCGGCCTCGGGCGGCAAGCGCCCCGTGGTGGAGGAACCGCCGCCCCCGCCGCAGGATCCGCCGCTGCCGCCGAAGAGGGTGGCGGAGGCGCCTCAGCCCTCCCCTATCCAAAGGGATTTGCCTCCCCCGCCAAAAAAGGCTTTGGGTCCTCTTACCCCAGAATATCTGCCAGGCTATAGCGAGGCCGATATTCTTGCTATCCCTAAGGGGGAAAGGCCGAGTCCGTCCACATACCTTACCCAGGAATATCAAGAAGCTCACGCTGCTCTGTTCAAGGATGGAGCTGTTCGGATTCAACCATCGGCACCCACTGGTATCATCGGCAAAACTGAAACATGGGTCCTTCCACCTTCGGTGGCAAATGAAGCGATTGCCAAATCGGGTGGAGACGTTGGCAAACTTGAGCAGCTACTGGGCTTGGATTCGGGATATCTTGGCAGTTCTCCGGTTCGAGTGGACATTCCGGCATCACCCGGATACCGCATCCCCACAGGAAATGAGTTCGCGGCAAATAATTTCTGGCGCCCGGGCGGGCTCACGTGGCCAGGAGGCCTACCTGAAGCTGTTATTGATCCCGTGACGCCGGGAAATTACATCGTGAAGCCACTGTTTTGAGGGGAATATAATGCGTAAAATAATCTACGATGACGGTGCGATGGCCATTATTAACGATGATGGCAAATTCTATATTAGATACGATGTGGGGACGCACCAGATCAAAATTAGAGAAGATGAGATATCTGAAGATGAAGCCAATCTAGCAATGGTCGGAACCGCCGAGGCGACACGAGTATTGTTTGCTGTACAAAGACGTTTGCAGCTTGCAGGGGTAGATCCTTATGTCTCAAACACATAAACCCAGAATTTGACGTGGTTATTCGTGCTGGATCATTGAAAATTTTCTAGAGGTTAAAATAGATAAGACGCTTATTCGAGGGATTATAATTACCAAACAATAATGGATAATTTCCATCGACAATGAACTAGGCCGAAAAATGGATCAGGAACATCTCAAACAGTCAGCCCTGATACTGGAGGAAGTGTCACGCCGCTATGCGGCGATAGATCCGGAAGCCAAGAAATTTGCAAGTGCAATCGAAGCCGTCATCGACGACGCTAAGGCGGGTAGAATTCAGGAGCCGACGGATGGACACCCGGGCTTGCACAGGGCGTATTTCTTCGAAGGAATGTTGCAGCAATACCGCGACCTGGAAAGCGCCTTCGCGCGGTTCGAAATAGAGGTTACCGGGGGTGAGACGCCAGCGGTCAAGGCGGCGTTGGACGCAATACGGGCAACGAAGCCGGAGTGATGGAAAGCCGCCACCGGGTTTTGGAGAGGGGGCTGCGTGTTCAGCGATCTCGACCTCGTGGAATTGGTGAAGGCCGAGATGGCCGATTTTATGGTCGGGCACGGCCTGGAACTGGCCGTTATCGGGAGGGGAGAGGTCCTTCTTCGACGGGCCGACTGTGCGATAAAGCTCATCGCCGACCGGGAAACGATTCACGTCGTTTACTTTGATAAAAGGTCCGAGCCTGTGAAGGGCTACAACATCCTCCTCCATCTGGCGCACAAGCGCCGCGATCCTGTGCCGTACTCGGCGGAATGGGAATCGCCGTCGCAGGGCTATGCCGACCACATGAAACGTGTGCTTCGCGCGTTGACGCGCCTGTTGGACGTCGAAGCGAAAGATATCCTGGACGGTTCCATGGAATGGACCAGGGCCTACCACTGGCCGACCGTGATACCCGATGCCGAGACCGCCGCCCTTCTTTGAAGAGGGCCGACCCTGTCGAGGATTGGCGTCAATAGCGCTGATGGCCGCGCACGCCATCACCACGCGGATGAGCCGGGGTGTATGAAGCGGGGAATGATCGATGCGCACGATGATCCAGGATGCCCTCCTCCGCTGCCGGCAGCTGCGGGTGGCATGGCCGGACAGCGCCACCCTTGGTTCCATTCACCGCCAGCTCGACTATCTTCTTTTGATCGCGACCGATCCGGCGACCAATCGCGCCCGGCTCGTGGACATCGTCATTGGCGTGCAGGCGGCCCGCGAGGTCGAGGCCATGGATCCTGACCTGGCGGATCTTCTCCATGCCATCAGCGCTTGGGTAGATCGCCTGCTCGCCCGCTAAATAAACGGCGCCGCCAGCCCTTCCTGCTCAAGCGCGCGCCGCACGGACGGGCGGGCCAGAAGCTCGGCGCAGAGGCGGCCCACGTGGGGCAGGTCGCGGGGCGGGTGGGCGAAATTGCGGCCCCAGCGCACCAGCATCAGCAGCAGGAAGTCGGCGACGGTCAGGTGGTCGGCGGCGATGTGGGGGCGGGTGGCCAGCTCGCGGTCGATCAGGGCGAACATGTCGTTCAGGCGCCGCTCCGCCGTGGCCTTGGCGTCGGCCACATGGGCGGGGTTGCGGGCGGGATCGCCCACATGCTGCTCGGGATAATAAAAGACGCGGTATTCCGGCTGGATGGTGTTGGTCAGGTGGAACAGCCAGGTCAGGAACCGGCCCCGGCCGGGCGCGCCGGGGGCGGGCGCCAGCGTGGACTCGGGGTGCCTGTCCGCCAGGTGCAGCAGGATGGCGGCGGTTTCGAACACCGTCTCCGCCCCGTCCAGCAGGGTGGGGATGCGGCCGGTGGGGTTGCGGGCCAGGTAGGGGGCCGATTTATGCTCGGCGTTGGCGCGGTCCAGCAGCGCCAGCTCATAGGGTGCCCCGATTTCCTCCAGCGCCATGTGCGGCGCCAGGTTGGCATTTCCCGGGAAATAGAACAGCGTGTAGGCCATGGACGACACCCCCTTCGTAAACGCGAGGCCGGCCAAGGCCGGCGCCGGCCGACAGGCCCCGCGGCGCGCGATGCTACGGCGGGCCGTCCGCTGGGCACAAGTGGCCCTGCTGGCGGGGGTGGCGCTCACCCTGGGCTGGGTCTGCCTCTACGCCGTGGCGGACCCGCCGGGCACGCCCCTGATGCTTATCCGCCGGATGCAGGGCGCGCCCACCCAGGGCTGGACCTTCGTGCCGCTGGACCGCATCGCCCCTGCCCTGCAGCGCGCCGTCATCGGGGCGGAGGATAGCCGCTTCTGCAGCCACCACGGCGTGGACTGGGAGGCGGTGGACGCTGCCATGGACGAGGATGAGGAAGGCCACAAGCTGCGCGGCGCCAGCACCATCAGCCAGCAGACGGCCAAGAACGCCTTCCTCTGGCCCGGCCGCACCTGGCTGCGAAAGGGGGTGGAGTTCGGCTTCACCGAGCTGATCGAACTGGTCTGGGGCAAGCGCCGCATCCTGGAGATGTACCTGAACATCGTGGAATGGGGCGATGGCTTCTATGGGGCGGAGGCGGCGGCGCGCGCCTATTTCGGCGTGCCGGCATCCGCCTTGTCGCCGTCACAGGCGGCCGCGCTGGCGGCGGTGCTGCCCAGCCCGCGCAAGTGGAACGCCCGCCACCCCGGCCCCTATGTCGCGCGGCGCATCGGCATCCTGGAACAGCGCGCCGCCATCGTCGCCCGTGACGGGCTGGACGGCTGCCTGCGGCGCTGACCGCGGCGGCGACCATAACCTCATGCGACTAACCTCATGCGACGCGGGGCCGCGTGCCCACGTCCCTTGTGCAGAGGCGTGAGAATAACTATTAATTTCCGGGACGCCCCGGGTGCCCCTGGGGCATCCCCCTTTTGACGGGTTCCTGGCGACGGGCCCCGAGGCGTACACGGATGCACATCTCTCCCCGCCCCGCTGGGCTTAACGGCGCGCCCGACCATGGTCACGATCACGGTCACGACCAGGGACCGGACGCCCTTCCTGCCGCCACCCTTCCCGCCCCCGCCCTTCCCGCTGGCGCCCGCCCCTTGAGCCGGGCCGCGAAGGGTGAGGTGGGCCGGGTGATCCGCGTGGGGCTGGACGGCGCCCTGCACGACAGCCTGGACCCGGATGAGCTGGAGCGGCGGCTGCTGGAAATCGGCTTCGTCGAGGGGGCCAGGGTGGAAATCCTGCACGAAGGCCTGTTCGGCCGGGATCCCATCGCCGTGAAGGTGGACGACATGCGTGTGGCCCTGCGCCGCCGCGAGGCCGAGGCCATCCTGATCACCGCGTGGCAACAGCCGGACGCGCCGGGCACCGCCCCGCGCGCCGTCGCCGAAGACCGCCGGTCATGAACGCCATCGCCCCCGTCCTCCAGACCGCCCCGCGCATCGCCCTGGTCGGCAACCCCAATTGCGGCAAGACCGCCCTGTTCAACGCGCTGACCGGCAGCCGGCAGAAGGTGGCGAACTACGCCGGCGTGACCGTGGAGCGCAAGGAAGGCAGCTTCACCACGCCCGAGGGGCGGCGCGTCCAGGTCCTGGACCTGCCCGGCACCTATTCCTTGCGCGCCCGCAGCCCGGATGAGGAGGTGACGCGCGACGTCGTGCTGGGCCGCTTCCGGGGCGAGGCGGAGCCGGACCTGCTGGTCTGCGTGGCCGACGCCACCAACCTGCGCCTGGTGCTGCGCCTGGTGCTGGAGCTGAAGCAGGTGGGCCGGCCGTTGCTGCTGGCCCTGAACATGTTCGACATCGCCAAGCATCGCGGCATCGAGATCGACATCGACCGCCTGTCGGCGGAACTGGGCGTGGCGGTGGTGCCCACCGTGGCGGTGCGCAAGGCCGGCACCGCCGACCTGCTGAAGCATATCGACACCGTGGCGGTGGAATTGGCGGGCGCCGCGTCCGCCGGCGCCAACACCTGGCACGAGCCCTCGGCGGAGGAGGTGCGCGCCACCCACCGCGAGGCCGACCGCATCATCAAGCTGGCGGTGCGCCCGCCGACCAAGCCCGACACCTGGACCAACCGGCTGGACGCCGTGCTGCTGAACCCGGTGGCGGGGCTGCTGATCCTGCTGACCGTGCTGTTCTTCATGTTCCAGGCGGTGTTCACCTGGGCGCAGCCGGCCATGGACGGCATCAAGGCCGGGTTCGACGCCCTGGCAGCCTGGATCAACGGCGCCATGCCCGACGGCATCCTGCGCAGCCTGATCACCGACGGCGTCATCGCCGGCGTGGGCAGCATCATCGTCTTCCTGCCGCAGATCGTCATCCTGTTCACCTTCATCATCCTGCTGGAAGATTTCGGCTATATGCCGCGCGCGGCCTTCCTGATGGACAAGATCATGGGCGGGGCGGGCCTGCATGGCCGCGCCTTCATCCCCCTGCTGTCCAGCTTCGCCTGCGCCATTCCCGGCATCATGGCCACACGCGTCATCGACAACCGGCGCGACCGCCTGGCCACCATCATGGTGGCGCCGCTCATGACCTGCTCCGCCCGCATCCCGGTCTACACCCTGATCATCTCCGCCTTCGTGCCGGACCGCACGGTGGGCGGGGTGTTCTCGTTGCAGGGCCTGGTCATGTTCGGGCTCTATGCGGCGGGAATCCTGAGCGCCCTGCTGGTGGCCTTCGTCATGCGGCGCCTGGTGTGGCGCGGCACGGTGGAACCCTTCCTGATGGAACTGCCGGCCTACAAGGTGCCGGACGTGAAGAACCTGGTGATGGGCGTGTGGACGCGGGCCAAGGCCTTCCTGCAGCGGGCGGGCACCACCATCCTCAGCATCATGATCCTGATCTGGTTCCTCAGCTCCTTCCCGGGGCGCCGGCGGGGGCGACCGATCCCGCCATCGACTATTCCATCGCCGGCATGGTGGGGCATTGGCTGCAGCCGCTGGTGGCGCCCATCGGCTTCAACTGGCAGATCACCGTGGCGCTGATACCGGGCATGGCCGCGCGCGAGGTGGCGGTGGCGGCCCTGGGCACCGTGTACGCCGTGGGCGGCGGCGAGGAGAATGTGACGGCGCTGATGGACACGCTGGGCCATAGCTGGTCGCTGGCCACGGCCCTGTCGCTGCTGGCCTGGTACGTCTTCGCGCCCCAGTGCGCCTCCACCCTGGGCGTGGTGCGGCGCGAGACCAACTCCCTGAAATGGCCGCTCATCATGTTCGGCTACATGCTGACCCTGGCCTACCTGGCCTCGTTCGCCACCTACCACATCGCCGCCAGCCTGGGGTGGGCGTAAGGGGGACATCATGGCTCAACAGATCGTCGTCGGCCTGATCGTGGCGGCCGCCTTGGCCTGGGTCCTGCGCCCCACCGTGATGCGCATGGTCCGCCGCCGCCAGGTCGCCGCCGGCAAGGCCCCCGGGCCCTGCGGCTCCGACAACTGCAACTGCGGTAGTTGAGCGCAAGAGCCAAACCCTGGCCCGGAAGCTCCGGCTGGCTGGCAACGCCAGCCTAGGCCCCGACCGGGGCCGCCGGAGATTTCTGGGGAGCCGAAGGCGGACTGGAAATCGAGGATAGCCAAGCCGGCGGATGCGGGCGCCCGGCGCCTGAGGGAACAATCACTTAGGCGCCGGCCGCGTCGCCAGGCGCCACTGGGTGGCTTGGCTGTAGCGCTTGGCCAGGAAGTGGTAGGTCCGCTTCATCAGGGCCTCCAGCTCCGGGCTCTTCTCCACCGTCACGGTCAGCCAGCCGTCCAGCACCTCGTCCCAGGGCAGCAGCGACTGGTGCAGGTCGTCGCGCATCTCGCGGATGTAACTGATGTTCTGGTCGAACTTGCGCAGCATGGCCAGGATCTCGCCCGTCTGGGCGTCGACCTGGGCGAATCGGGATTCTAGGTCGGCGATGGGCGGCAGCGACAGGGTCTGCATGCGCACGATCTCTTCCTTGACCATGCGCTCGGCCTTGTAGATGCGGTGGGCCATCTCCAGCCCCTGGCGGACCTTGTGCAGGGCCAGGGCCCGCTCGCGCAGCGCCTCGATATAGGACAGTTCCTTGGCCAGCATGTCGATGTGCAGGCCGATCTCCTCCTCCGGGTCGCCGGCCAGCGACAGCCGGTTGGCGATCATGCGGAAGGCTTCGTGCACCCGGACCTTGGTGCCGGGGTCCTCCACCACCTGTTCCAGCTGTTCGGGACTGGACACCACGGTCTCACCGCCCGTCAGCCAGGTGACCAGCTGAACCGTCAGGCGGCCCTTGGCCACGTTGTAGTGCCGCTCGTCCACCCGCCAGCTGGCGGTGCCGTCGATCAGTTCGTTGGGGATGGTGTCGCCGGGGCGGATTTCGCGGACATAGCGCAGGCCCTTGGCCGCCATGGTCAGCAACTGGCCGTCGAAGGATTTGGGCTGGATGCCGAACTCGGTGCAGATCTTCTCGATGGGCACCTCGACGTCCAGCTTGCCCAGCTTCATGCACATCACCGGCTCATCGTTCGTCTTGGACAGGATGAAGCGGCAGCCGTCGACCGTGAAGACCTTGTGGTCGAACAGGAAGTGGGTGCTGCGGTTGGCCGTGGGCTGGATGCCTGTGCTCATGGGCGCTGGACTGTTCCGGGTGATGAACGACGGCGCCCCACCGCCGCCGGGCGCCGGGGTGCCAGGTCACACTACCACGTTTGGCGGGGGCCGCATCGGCAATGGGTGCCGCCCGGCCACCTGAGCTTGCTCCAAGGGGCGTGACAGGAAACCTCTTTCCGTCCCGGGCGGCGCACGGTAGTTTTGCCGGCTTCGGGGTTTCCTCAGGGAACGTCCCACGGTCATTCACGGTCACCGGCTGGCGCGCGGCCCCCATCGCCGCGCCGGCCGGGTGCGCTTTCAGGTCCGGATGGGTCCGGACGAATTTCGGGGTCCTATGACGCAATCGCCGGCTGTCGCCGTGGCCGACCAAGCCAACACCGCCATCGCCGTGCGGGATCTGCACAAGCGCTTCGGCGAGACGGAGGTGCTGAAGGGCGTCTCCCTGACGGCGCGGGACGGCGACGTCATCTCCCTCATCGGATCCTCCGGGTCGGGCAAGAGCACGCTCTTGCGCTGCATCAACCTGCTGGAGACCCCGGACGAGGGCCAGGTCTGGGTGAATGGCGAGCTGATCCGCATGGGCCGTGACCGTCGCGGCGCGGCCGTGCCCGCCGATCGCCGCCAGGTGGACCGCATCCGCCAGCGCCTCGGCATGGTGTTCCAGGGCTTCAACCTGTGGACCCACATGACGGCTCTGGAAAACGTCATCGAGGCGCCGGTGCATGTCCTGGGCGTGCCCCGGGCCGAGGCGGTGGACCGGGCCAAGGCCCTGCTCGACAAGGTGGGCCTGGGCCAGCGCCAGGACTATTATCCCAGCCAGCTGTCGGGCGGGCAGCAGCAGCGCGCCGCCATCGCCCGTATGCTGGCGATGCAGCCCCGCGTCATGCTGTTCGATGAGCCGACCTCGGCGTTGGATCCGGAACTGGTGGGCGAGGTGCTGCGCGTCATCCGCCAGCTGGCGGATGAGGGCGCCACCATGCTGATCGTGACGCATGAGATGGCCTTCGCCCGCGACGTCTCCTCCCACGTGCTGTTCCTGCACCAGGGCCGGGTGGAGGAGGAGGGGACGCCCGACGAGGTGTTCGGCAACCCCCGCAGCGAACGCTGCCGGCAATTCCTGGCCCGGCCCGCTTAAGGCATACTGGACAACAAAGAGCGGCGGCCGATCGGACACGGGGTGTTGATGCGGACCGTCCCGTCATTGGTTTCGTAGGGGGTTTCATGAAGAAGCTGGTCTTGGGCCTGATCGCGGTGGCGGTGGTCGCCGGGGCTGCGTACCTGGCGACGCACCGCGCGCCGTCCGGCGCCGGCGCGCCCACCGTGACCGACCAGGGGGTGCCCAACCCCCTGCGCGTGGCGACGGAGGGGGCCTACCCGCCCTTCAACGTGGCGGAGCCCGACGGCACCCTGAAGGGGTTCGAGATCGACCTGGCCAAGGATTTGTGCCGGCGCATGGGCGTGAAATGCGAGATCGCCGCCCAGGCCTGGGACGGCATCATCCCCGGGCTGCAGGCCGGCAAGTACGACGTCATCCTGGCCGGCATGTCCGCCACGGACGAGCGGCGGCAGGCGGTGGACTTCACCGTCCCCTACGTGCTGACCCCGGCCTACTTCGTGGCCCCCAAGGACAGCCCCCTGACCAAGATCGACTTCGGCCTGCAGCGGCTGGACATCGCCAACATGGACGAGGCCGGGACCCAGGCCATGGACAAGCTGAAGGCGGCGCTGAAGGGCAAGACCGTGGGCGTGCAGGTGGCCACCATCCACGCCAACTTCCTGGACACCTACCTGGGCGACACCGTCACCATCCGCCGTTACGACACGCTGCAGAACCTGTCGCTGGACCTGGCCACCGGCCGTGTCGACGCCGGCCTGGCCGACATGACCGGCTGGCAGCCCTTCCTGGAGGGCACGGACGGTCAGAACGCCGCCACCTTCGGCCCGGGCATCACCGGCGGCCTGCTGGGCCCCGGCATCGCCGCCGCCCTGCGCAAGGGGGACGGCCGCCTGCTGGACGCCCTGAACAACGCCATCGCCGCCGCCAAGGAAGACGGCACCATGAAGAAGCTGGCGGAACAGTGGTTCCACTTCGACGCGTCGGCGCATTGAGTTTGCCTCAGGCGCCGGCGGGGCATCCGCCCCTTGGCTATCCTCGCTGCGCCCCTTTACGTTGACTGGGCGGTGCTCGCTCCGGCGGCCGCGGTCGCGGCCTAGATTTTAGAGCGTTCCGGATGTTCGAGTCGAAAATGAAACTAGGCCGCGACTGCGGCCGCCGGAGATTTCCGGGGAACGCAGTGGACTGGAAATCGAGGATGAGCCAGGGGCGGATGCCCCGCCGGCGTTTGAGGAATAAGAGGGAAGCGTAGCGACTAGGCCCCGACGGGGCCGCCGGAGATTTCCGGGGAACGCAGTGGACTGGAAATCGAGGACGAGCCAAGGGGCGGATGCCCCGCCGGCGCCTGAGGAATTGACACGGTAATGATAGACCTATTGGGCTTTGGGGGCCGGGGCTGGGGCTTGCAGCTGCTGCAGGGCATGGGGATGACCCTGCTGGTGGCGGTGTCGGCCTACCTGTGGGGCTTGGCTCTAGGCGGGGCGGCGGCGGCCCTGAAGCTGTCGGGCCATCGTGGCGGCCGGGTCGCGGCCGACGTCTACACCACCATCGTGCGCGGCGTGCCCTCGCTGCTGGTCATCTACCTGCTGTTCTTCGGCGGCAACAGCGCCGCCACCTGGGTCGTCGGCCTGCTGGGCTTCAACGGCCCGGTGGAGCTTTCGGCCCTGCCGGTCGGCATCCTGGCGGTGGGCACGGTGTCCGGCGCCTATTCCGCCGAGGTGCTGCGCGGTGGCGCCCTGGCCGTGCCCCACGGCCAGGTCGAGGCGGCGAAGGCCCTGGGCATGAACCGCTGGCTGACCTTCCGTCGCGTCATGCTGCCCCAGACCCTGCGCTATGCCCTGCCGGGCCTCGGCAACGTCTGGCAGCTGACCCTGAAGGACACCTCGCTGGTCTCCGTGGTCGCCCTGGTGGAGTTGATGCGCGTGGCCTATCTGGCCCAGGGCGCCACCCGCCAGCCCTTCCTGTTCTTCACCACCGCCGGCCTGCTGTACCTCGCCATGGCCGGCCTGTCCGGCCGCCTGTTCGCCCGGGCGGAGCTGTGGGCCGGGCGCGGCGTGCGGAGGGCCGCCCGATGAACTCCCCCCTCGTCGCCGCCCTGATGGCGGCCCTGCCCCAGTTCGTCACCGGCACCTGGCTGACGGTGCAGCTGGTGGCCCTGTCGCTGCTGGTGGGCCTGGTGCTGGCCACGCTGGTGGCCCTCATGCGCCTGTCGCACCTGGCGCCCCTGTCGTGGGTGGCGCGCGGCTACATCTACGTCTTCCGCTCCACGCCCCTGCTGGTGCAGATCTTCCTGATCTATTACGGCCTGGGCCAGTTCGACGCCGTGCGCCAGAGCGTGCTGTGGCCCCTGCTGCGGGAGCCATACTGGTGCGCCATCATCGCCTTCGTGCTGAACACCGGCGCCTACACGGCGGAGATCATGCGCGGCGGCATCGAGGCCGTGCCCCATGGCCAGGTGGAGGCGGCGCGTGCCTGCGGCATGGGCGGCCGCCTGCTGTTTCGCCGCATCATCCTGCCCCAGGCCTTCCGCCTGGCGCTGCCCGCATACGGCAATGAGATCATCCTGATGCTGCAAGGCAGCGCGCTCGCCAGCACCATCACCCTGATGGAACTGACGGGCGTGGCCAAGGCCGTCGCCGCCCGCACCTTCCAGCCCATCGAGGTCTTCTGCCTGGCCGGTGCCGTGTACCTGGGCATGAGCTTCCTCATCACCCGGGGGGTGCAGTTGGCGGAACGCCGGCTGAACCCCGCCCGGCGCTGAGGCGCCCCTGGCGGCTGCGGGCCATCCGGCCTATGGCCGGCCTGGCTATGTAGGGGGTATAGGCGGTCGCACCTTGGGCAATTTTGTCCGTTTCCCCTTGAGTTGGCGCGGGATTGCTCTGCATAAAGACGGAAGCCCTTCCCATCTTTTCCAAGCAGGATCATGACGAAGACCTCCCGCAAGGCTCCGCGCGGCCGTGGTTTGCGCGCCGCCACCTCTCTGCTGGCCCGGTCCCTGTTGGCCACGTCCCTGTTGACCGCTGCCGCCGGCATCGCGACGCCGGCCCTGGCCGCTGACCGGGATCCCGACCTGCTGGCCCTGGGCATCGGCATCTATGACCAGTCCTGGATCGATCCGCCCGCCTTCTTCCAGGTGGACGCCGACACCCCACACGACCGCAGCCAGTTCGTCACCGCCGAATACCGCTTCGGCTGGTCGCTGGTGAAGGTGGACGACTGGTTCGCCATCAAGCCGCTGGTGGGCGTGATGGAAACCTTCAAGGGCGCCTTCTACGGCTATGGCGGCCTGCAGGCCGATTTCACCTGGGGCCCCTTCTTCATCACCCCCAGCGCCGCCGCCGGCTATTACGCCCATGGCGACGGCAAGGACATGGGCTACCCCCTGGAGTTCCGCACCCAGATCGAGACCGGCTACCGTTTCAGCAACGGCGACCGTTTTTCCATCGCCCTCAGCCACATCTCCAACGCCGAGCTGGGCAAGACCGTCACCATCCCCGGCACGCCGCGCACGCGCACGGTCAACCCCGGGGCCAACAACTTGGTGGCCTACTACAGCTTCGCCCTCTGATCGTCAGTCGGCGGGTATCGATGAAGACGGCGCGGGGCCGGTTTCCCGCGCCGTCTTCGTTGGTGTGCGACGGGCGGATGGCGGACAGGACGAAGGAACGGCACCGATCGGTCCGTTCCACATCATCACGCATTGTCCGGAAGGGGGATTTGGTGGAGCCGAGGAGGATCGAACTCCCGACCTACGCATTGCGAACGCGTCGCTCTCCCAGCTGAGCTACGGCCCCACACTCAAATCCGGCGGTGGGCCTTGGCCCGGGCGCCTGAAGTGGGCGGGATAATGCTCAGGGTGACCGGGCATGTCAAGCGGCCATTCCGCGAAAAGAATGGAATGCGGGCCATGCGGGCGCCGGGGTGCTTGCGGCGGTGGGGCCGCTTGGGGCGAGGCGCGCACGTCCAATGCGGGCCCGCGCTGGACATGGGGACGCCCCGCCCGTAGGGTGGCGGCCATGCCGTTGAAACCATTGGGGACGGACCTGCTATGGATCCTTTGATCCGCACCATCCTGGAACTGCTGCTCGTGGTTCTGAACCTGGCCTGGTGGGTGCTGATGATCAGCGCCATCCTGAGCTGGCTGGTGTTCTTCGGGGTGATCAACACCCGCAACCGGTTCGTCGCCACCCTGATGGACATCACCTATCGCCTGACGGAACCGCTGCTGCGTCCCATCCGCAACGTGGTGCCCAACCTGGGCGGCGTCGACATCTCCTTCATCGTCCTGATGCTGATCATCTGGGCGCTGGAACGGCTGATCCAGAACTACATGTTCAGCAGCCTGATGTTCCGCTAAGGCCGTGGCCGCCGACACCGGCAAACCCACCGTCGAGCCGATTCCCGGCGGGGTGCGCGTGCACCTGCGCGTCACCCCCCGCGCCTCCCGCACCGCCCTCCAGGGCCTCATGGAGGGGCCGGAGGGTCGCCGGCTGCTGAAGGTGGCCGTCACCGCCGTGCCCGAGGACGGCAAGGCCAACGAGGCCGTGCTGAAGCTGCTGTCCAAGACCTGGCGCGTGCCCAAATCCAGCCTGACCATCGTCGCCGGCCTGACCGACCGTAACAAGGTGGTGGAGGTGGCGGGGGAGGCGGAGGCGCTGCTGGCGGTGGTGCGCGCTTCCTGCGAGGGCTGATCGAGGCGTCATTGGCCGCCGGGACCGGCACGCTATCGCCGTCCCCTTGGCTGGAGTAGGATTATGGCCTCCCACCAGCGAGGCCCCATGCCACCCCCGAAGAAGAAGCCGCCGCCCCCGGCCAAGCTCAGCGCCATGGACCAGATGATCGCCGACTGCGTCAAGAAGGCCAAGGCGCGCAAGCGCTCCGGCCAGACCGACAAGGAGTGGCGGGCGACATACGCCGCGACGCTCAAAGGCCAGGACGACCGGGCGGCCCCGATGAGCGAGACGCCCTTCGCCGGGGATGCGTTCAAAAAGAAATAGAGGTGGCGTTCCTCCCGAGCGCCCACAAGAAAAAAGCCCCGCCCGGTCTCCCAGGCGGGGCTTTTCCTGAGTGCTGAGACTTACTGCTTGCCGGCCATGGCGCCCAGGCGCAGGCGCAGGGCGTTCAGCTTGATGAAGCCTTCGGCGTCCTTCTGGTTGTACACGCTGTCGGCCTCGAAGGTGACGTAGTCCAGGCGGTACAGCGAGTTCGGGCTCTGGCGGCCGACCACGCGGGCCGAGCCCTTGTACAGCTTCAGGCGCACGACACCGGTGACGCGCTTCTGGGTGTTGTCGATCAGGGCCTGCAGGGCCTCACGCTCCGGGCTGAACCAGAAGCCGTTGTAGATCAGCTCGGCATAGCGCGGCATGATCTCGTCCTTCAGGTGCATGGCGCCGCGGTCCAGCGTCAGGCTCTCGATGGCGCGGTGGGCGACCGACAGCAGGGTGCCGCCGGGGGTCTCGTACACGCCACGGCTCTTCATGCCGACGTAGCGGTTCTCCACCAGGTCCAGGCGGCCGATGCCGTTGGCGCCGGCCAGCTCGTTCAGGCGGGTCAGCAGGGCCGCCGGGCCCAGCTTCTGCCCGTCGACGGCCACCGGGTCGCCGCCCTCGAACTCGATCTCGACATAGGTCGGGGTATCCGGCGCCTTTTCCGGGGCGACGGTGCGGGTGTACATGTCCTCATCGGGCTCTTCCCACGGGTTCTCCAGCGCCTTGCCCTCGTAAGAGATGTGCAGCAGGTTGGCGTCCGTGCTGTACGGCGCCTCGCCGCGCTTGTCCTTGGCGATGGGAATCTGGTGCTTCTCGGCGAACTCCAGCAGAGCGGTGCGGCTGTTCAGGGTCCATTCGCGCCAGGGGGCGATGACCTTGATGTCCGGCTTCAGGGCGTAGTAGCCCAGCTCGAACCGCACCTGGTCGTTGCCCTTGCCGGTGGCGCCGTGGGCCACGGCGTCGGCGCCGACGGCCTTGGCGATCTCGATCTGGCGCTTGGCGATCAGCGGGCGGGCGATGGAGGTGCCCAGCAGGTAGACGCCCTCGTACAGCGTGTTGGCCCGGAACATGGGGAACACGAAGTCGCGCACGAACTCGTCACGCAGGTCGTCGATGTAGATGTTCTCGGGCTTCACGCCCAGCAGCTCGGCCTTCTTGCGGGCGGGCTCCAGCTCTTCACCCTGGCCCAGGTCGGCGGTGAAGGTCACGATCTCGCACTTATACGTCTCCTGCAGGTATTTCAGGATGACGGAGGTGTCGAGACCGCCAGAGTAGGCGAGGACAACTTTCTTGACGCTCATGACTGTACGCCCGCTTAAGGTCAGGGTGGAATGCGTCCGGACGTTATCCCCCGGCCGCCCGCCTGGCAAGATTAGTGCGCCTGTCGCGACCGCATCCCCAGCCCGCCTTGTGCGCGGTTCACGCCTGCTGCCGGGGCCAGCGCGTGTAGGCCAGGTACCACAGGGCGGGGACGCCCAGGACGGGGAAGTACAGCAGCAGCGCCCAATAGGGGTTGCGGCCCACCTTGGCCAGCACCAGGCCTGCGGCGCAGACGGCGATGGTGGCCAGGATGACGACGATCAGCAGGGCGGCCCAGTTGGGCAGCAGCAGGCCGAGGGCGGGGGCGTAGGCTAGGGGCAGCATGGGCGCTTACTCCGACGCGGTGGCTTGGGCGGCCGCCCGCTCGCGCCTCAGGCGCTCGCGCGGGTGCATCCTGGGGGGCGGACGGGCAGGACGGGCCAGGGCGTCTTGGCCAGCAGCACCAGGAAGATGACGGGCCCCAGCAGCGGCAGGGCCAGCCACAGGGGCCAGCGGCGGGGAAGGCCGGCGCGCATGACCACACGATAGGCTGGCCACAGCAACAGAGCCGTGACGCCGATGTGGATCATCAGGCTGTTGACGAGATCGGTACCGAGATCCAAAGCGCACGTCCCCCCAGGGTCTTATCGGCCGGATGATAGCCAAAGCGCCGCAGGGATTACAGGCCGGCGTCGCCCCCGGCCTTGAGGTGCCTCAGCGCCAGCCTGGGAAAGCGCCCCAGCGGCATGATCCCTCATGCCGCTGTAGGACGCGACCGCGTCCGCCGGAGATTTCCGGGGAACGAAGTGGACTGGAAATCGAGGACAAGCCAAAGGGCCGGATGGCCCTGCCGGCGCTTGAGGAACCTAACTAAAGAGTCCCCGTCGCGGCCAGAACGGCTTCCTTTTCCGCCACCTGGGCGGCGTACTCGGCCTGCAGGGCCTTGTGCGCCTCCAGGGCCGCGATGCGGGCCTGGGCGGTGGGCTTGGTGCTCTCGCTTTTCAGCTGGCCGCAGGCGGCCAGGATGTCGCGACCGCGCGGGGTGCGCACGGGCGAGGCGTAGCCGGCGTTGTTCACGAAGTCAGCGAACTTGGTGATTTGCTCATCGGTCGAGCACTCGAACGGGGCGCCCGGCCAATAGTTGAAGGGGATCAGGTTGATCTTGGCCGGAATGCCGCGCAGCAGGCGCACCAACTCGCGCGCGTCGGCCAGGCTGTCGTTCACGCCCTTCAGCATGACGTATTCGAAGGTGATGCGGCGCGCGTTGCTCAGGCCCGGATAGTCCCGGCAGGCCTGCATCAGTTCCTTGATGGGGTACTTGCGGTTCAGCGGCACGATGCGGTCGCGCAGCTCATCATTCACCGCGTGCAGGCTGACGGCCAGGTTCACACCCAGATCATCGCCGCACTGCCGCATCATGGGCACCACGCCAGAGGTCGACAGGGTGATGCGCCGCTTGGAAATGGCGATGCCCTCGCCATCCATGACGATCTTCAGCGCCTTGGCGACGTTGGCGTAGTTGAACAGCGGCTCGCCCATGCCCATCATGACGATGTTGCTCAGCATGCGCCCATCGGGCGGGGCCGGCCATTCGTCCAGGTGGTCGCGGGCCAGCATGACCTGGCCCACGATCTCGGTGGCGTCCAGGTTGCGCACCAGGCGCTGCGTGCCGGTGTGGCAGAAGCGGCAGGTCAGGGTGCAGCCCACCTGGGAGGAGACGCAGAGCGTGCCGCGGTCTTCCTCGGGAATGTGGACGGTTTCGATCTCCTGGCCGTCGGGCATGCGGGCCAGCCACTTGCGCGTGCCGTCCTCGCTCTTCAGGTCCTTCACGGCGGTGGGCCGGTCGATGACGTAGAGGTTGGCCAGCGTCTCGCGCACGCCCTTGGCCAGCGTGCTCATCACCGCGAAGTCGGTGGCGCCGCGATGATAGATCCAGTGCCACAGCTGGCGCGCGCGGAAACGCTCCAGCCCGGCCTTCGCGACCTCAGCCTCCAGATCGTCCCGCGAGAGGCCGACCAGGTTCACCCGCCCGTCCGCCCGAGGAGGCGGCGGGGCGAATTCCTTCATGTGATTTTCCACGCCCATGCCGGCGATAGATGGGCCAGATCGGCCCTCGAGTCAAAGGGGGACTCGGGAAAAATGCGCGGGGCGGGGTTGCGTGCGGGGCCAGACCCCGCTATCGCGGGAGGACGAAGAGAACGGACGGGAGACCGGGCCATGGCCTTGCATCAGGTGACGGCGGGGGATGGAACCCTGCTGGCGGTGGCCGAGGGCGGTGTGCCCCATGGGCGGCCGCTGCTGTTCCTGCACGGCTTCGGCCAGAGCCATCGCGCCTTCCGCGTCCAATTCGCCGGTCCCTTGGCGAGGGAGTTCCGCCTGCTGGCGCTGGACCTGCGGGGGCACGGCCGGTCCGGCCGGCCGGAGGATCCGGCCGCCTATGGCGACGGCCCGCACTGGGGCGACGATGTCATGGCTGTGCGCCGCGCCTTGGGCCTGGCGGACGTGATCCTGGTGGGCTGGTCCTATGGCGGCGCCGTGCTGGCCGACCATGTGGCGGCCTACGGGACGGAGGGGATCGCCGGCGCGGTTTTCGTCGGGGCCTGCCCCCGCCTGGGCAAGGCGGCCGCCCCCTATCTGGGGCCCGCCGCCAAGGCCCATTTCCCGCCCCTGCTGTCCGACGACCCGGCGGCGCAGGCGGCCGGCGCCCAGGCTCTGGCCCACGCCCTGGCCCTGGGGGAGGAGATATGGGATGAGGCGGGGACGGCGGCGGCCGATACCCTGTCGGTGCCCCTGGCGGCACGGCGGGCGATGATGCGCCGCCAGATGGACGGCGCCGCCCTGGCGGCCTTCGACCGTCCCGCCCTGGTGGTCCATGGCGGGGCGGACCCGGTGATCCTGCCGGCCATGGCCGACTGGCTGGCGGAAACCCTGCCCCAGGCGCAGGTGCGCGTGTACGAGGGCGTTGGGCACGCCCCGTTCATCGAGGCGCCCCGCCGTTTCGATGCCGACGTGGCGGCGTTCGCCCGCCAGATTTGATCGCCTTACGCCGCGCGCACCTTGGAAATGAAGGCGTCGACCTGGGCGCGCAGCGCATCCGACTGACGCGACAGGTCCGCCGCCGCCGTCAGGACCTGGCTGGAGGCGGCCCCCGTCTCCCCGGCCGCCTGCGTGACCGCGGTGATGTTGGTGGCGACCTCCGCCGTGCCGGAGGAGGCTTGATGGACGCTGCGCGCGATTTCCTGGGTGGCGGCCCCCTGTTCCTCAACCGCCGATGCCACCGTGGTCGCGATCTCGTTGATCCGCGTGATCGTGCCGGTGATGCCGTCGATGGCCTGCACCGAATCGGCGGTGGCCTGCTGGATGGCCTTGACCTGGGCTGAAATGTCCTCGGTCGCCTTGGCGGTCTGGGTGGCGAGAAGCTTGACCTCGGAGGCGACGACGGCGAAGCCCTTGCCCGCCTCGCCCGCGCGCGCCGCCTCGATGGTCGCGTTCAGGGCCAGCAGGTTGGTCTGGCCGGCGATGCCGTTGATCAGCTTCACCACGTCGTCGATCTTTTGCGCGGCGGACGCCAGGGCCTGCACCTGCGCGTTCGTCCGGCCGGCATCGGTCACCGCCTGGCTGGCGATGCGGGTCGACTCCGCCACATGCCGGCTGATCTCCCCGATGGAAGAGGACAGCTCCGCCGCCGCCGAGGCGACCGTCTGCACATTGGCCGACGCCTGCTCGGCCGCCGCCGCCACCGTGGTTGACCGCTGGCTCGTCTGCGCGGCCGTGAACGACATGGACTGCGCCGTGGACTGCAACTGCGCCGAGGCGGAGGACACCGTGCCGACCACCCCCCTGACACTGGCCTCGAACTCATCGGCCAGCTTGGTCATCGCCGCCCGCTTTTCCTCCTCGGCCCGACGCTCCATCGCCGCTTGCTCGGCGCGCAGCCGTTCCGCCTCGGTCATCTTGCGCTTGAACACCTGAACGGCCGCCGCCATGTCGCCGATCTCGTCCCTACGGCTGATACCCGGCACATCGACCGACTGGTCGCCCCCCGCCAGCCGGGTCATGGCGTCGGTCATGCCGGCCACCGGCCGGGTGATGTCGCGCACGATCACGGTGCTGAGCACGCCGGTGACACCGAAAAGGACCAGCGTCGCCGCCAGGGCCGTCCACAGCACGCCGCGCGCCTCGTCCCGGACGCGATCACCCTGCGCCAGCAGGTTGCGGGCCAGATAGTCCTCGACCGTCTTCATCATGTCGATGCGCGCGGTCGCCGTCTTGAACCAATAGGCGCCATCGATGCCACCCAGCGCGTCGCCCGGTGCCGTCTCCACGGCGACCTTGCGCATCCGCTCGACTTCGCTGACCGCCTCGCCGGTCACCGTCCGGTCCAGGAAGGCTTGGTCCTCGGGGGAGGCGCTGGCGGTGAACAGCCGGAAATAGGTGGCCTCTTCCGCGAGCGTGCCCAGGAAGCGCCGGTATTGGGTGATGTCGAACTTACCGGCGGCGAAGGCGGGGGCGCCGTTCGCCCGCTCCTCCCCCGCGCGCTCTTTCGCCTGGGTGAAGTTGACATAGGTCGACAGCACGCGCGCCACGCTCGGGTTCGTGACCGACTTGGAAATCTCGATGTCGACGTCCAACTGGCGCAGGATCGTCGCGGTGAAATAGGCGCTCGACTCGGCGGCCGGTATCTGCAAGCCGTCGATCTTGCGCCGCATCTCGTCCAGTTGCGCCAGCCGCCCGGTGGCGTCCGCCAGGATCTGGGCCAGCGCGCGGCCAGCCGAGGCGGTGGCGTCGCTTTTCAGCGCCGCTTCCAGCGCCTGACGCCGCTGATCGGTGCGGGCCCGCTGCTCCGGCAACTCACGCTGGAGCTGGGCGCCCTTGCTGCCCAGGAACACGGCCGACGCGCCCCGCTCGCGCTGCATCTCATGCACGAGGTCGCCCACCGTGGTGGCGAGCTGCGTCAACCGCGACAGCGTCCGCATCTGGGATACCGTCGCCTGTTTTTCAGCGAGGATGAGGGCGGCGGCCAGCAGCAGGCCCAGCGACGGCACCAGCAACGCCAGCACCACGCGGTGCAGGATCCTGAATCGAGTCATCGGTCGCGTCTTCGGCTTTTTCTGAAAAAAGCACGCTAATGCAAGCGGATAGGATCGAGAATCCAAAAGATCGGTTAATTATAAGTTTGATTTATTAAATAACGCGCCTAGTTTCTTTATTGCGCCAACGGTCGCCAAAACGACTCGATTTGAACAATGCAAAAAGGCAAAGCCCTGGGAAGTCTGCGCAAAGCGGGCGCGGCGGCTGCAATCGCTCCGCTTGTGATCATCGCCCCTTGTGACTCAGGCGCCCTCGGCCAGATCCAGCAGATCGTCCATGTCCTGGATTTGCACCTTGTTGCCTTCCAGCAGGCTGATGACCCGGCTGGTCTTCAGCTGGGTGAAGGTGCGGCTGACGGTTTCGGTGGTCAGGCCCAGATAGTCGGCGATGTCAGCGCGGCTCATGGGCACATGCACCGGGTTGGTTTTGTGGCCGCGCCGGCTGGCCCGCTGGGACAGCAGCAGCAGGAAGGAGCAGATCTTCTCCTTGGCCGTCTTGCGGCCCAGCAGCAGCATCTGGTCCTGCGCCGCCGCCAGCTCATTCGACGCCATGGAGAACAGGCGGCGCTGCATCTTGGGGAATTCGTCGAGCAGCGCCTCCATGCGGCGCCGGGGGAAACGGCACAGCGACACGGGCGTCACCGTCTCGGCGGTGTAAGCGTAGCTGTCGTTGACCGACAGGCCGAAGAAGTCACCGGGCAGCAGGAAGCCGGTGATCTGCCGCCGCCCGTCGGGCAGCAGCTTGTAGACCTTCACCGTGCCGGACGTGACGTTGTACAGCGTTTCCGCCGGATCGCCCTCGCCGAACACGGTATGGCCGGCGTCGAAGCGGGTGGTCTGCAGGATCTCGGCCAGGCGGCGCAGCTCCTCCGCCTCCAGGGCGGCGCAGACGGTCAGGGTGCGGACGGTGCAGGCGCTGCAGGGGTGGATTTCGCCCGCCGGGTCGGTCTTCCCGTTGGTTTGGCCATTCGGATCCCTGGAATAGGCAAAATCGATGTGGGTCATCGCCGCACTCCGCTGTCAGCCGTCACCCCCGGGGCCCCGCGCGGATCGCGGTCGGAGTGATGCGGCCGGTCTTTCGTTCCCCAATCAGTGCCGCGGGATCAGCATATAGCCGGGAAACGACTGAGGAAAAGCCTAGACATGGCGATGACTGGCTTACTCCATCCCCGCGTTTATTCTTTGATCCATGTCATGGCGGCGGTTCGGCTGCCGGCATCAGGATGGCTATCCCTCAGTCTCGGATTTGCGCCTTCATGCCCACCTTCGTGACCCGTCCGCTGGACGCCCGACAGATCGACCAGGCCTACGCGCTGATGCGCCCGTTCTATCCGGACTTGACGGTGGAGCGTTGGCGCGACCATGCCCAAGCCCTGCTGGCGCCCGGCAGCCGCGGCGGCATCGTCACGGTGCAGCTGGACCACCGCTACATGCACGGCCTGTTCTCCTACCTGCTGGTGCCGGACCTGGACCACCGTCTGGGGTTGCAGGTGGACGTGTTCGTGGCCCTGGACCTTTTTGACCCGGAGGGGGCGGGGGATGCCCTGCTGGTGGAAATGGACCGCATCGCCCGCCGGCACGGCTGCGACGCCATCCACATCACCCTGCCGGACAGCCAGGTGAAGGCCCACCCGTCTTTGGCGCGCTTCCACGCCCTGGGCCATTTGCCCGAGGGGCGGCGCCTGTGCAAGCACCTGATGGCCGAGGCGGCGGGCGCGCCAGCCTGAGGACGAGATGCGTTCCCGGCGACGGGATCCCTTGCGCCCTTTGCCGTTGTGCCTTCGGGGCCGCGCGCTATGCTCCGGCCCATGACTGAAAAGCTTCCCACCCTGCTGTTCCAGGCGGGCCGGCACAAGCGCGTGGCCGGTGGCCACCCCTGGGCCTATTCCAACGAGATCCAGATGGACGCCGCCGCCAAGGCCCTGCCCAAGGGCGGGCTGGTGCGGCTGGCCGACGCCGGCGGCGGCGTGCTGGGCATCGCCACCTTCAACCCCCACACCCTGATCGCGGCGCGCGTGCTGACCCGCGACCTAACGGTGACCATCGACGCCGGCTTCTTCGCCGACCGCTTCCGCGCGGCGGCGGCGCTGCGCGACCGGCTGATCGGGCGGCCCTACTATCGCCTGGTGCATGCCGAGGCCGACGGCCTGCCGGCGCTGATCGTCGACCGCTATGGCGCCGTGCTGGTGGTGCAGGCAAATTCCGCCGGCATGGACCGCCTGCTGCCCCAGATCCTGGACGGCCTGGCCACGGTGTTCCCGGGTTCCTCCGTCATCCTGCGCAACGACAGCGCCGCCCGCGGCCTGGAAGGCGTGGGGGAAGAGGTGCGCGTGGCCGTGGGCGCGGTCGACGGCCCCATCAAGGTGGAAGAAAACGGCGCCACCTTCTTCGCCGATCCGGCGGGCGGTCAGAAGACGGGCTGGTTCTATGACCAGCGCGACCACCGCGCCTTCGTCGCCAGCCTGGCGCGGGGCCGCTCGGTCATCGACTTCTACAGCTATTGCGGCGGGTTCGGCGTGCTGGCCGCCACGCGCGGGGCCGCGCGCACCGTGCTGGTGGACCGTTCGGCCGGCGCCCTGGAACTGGCGGGCAAGGCGGCGGCGGCCAACGGTGTGGCCGACACGGTGGAACTGCGCAAGGCCGACGCCTTCGCCGAATTGGAACGCCTGGCCGAGGCCGGTGAGACCTTCGAGGTGGTGATCTGCGATCCCCCGGCCTTCGTGAAGTCCAAGAAGGACCTGGCCAACGGCAGCCGCGCCTATCGCAAGCTGGCCAAGCTGGGCGCCCAGATCACCGCCCCCGGCGGCGTCCTGCTGGTGGCCAGCTGCAGCCACAACATGCCGCCCGAGCTGTTCGCCGAGCTGGTGGCCAAGGGCCTGGGCGACGCCCGCCGCCAAGGGCGCATCCTGCGCTTCTCCGGCGCCGGCCCCGACCATCCGGTGCACCCCCTGCTCCCGGAAAGCGCCTACCTCAAGGCCGAGGTCTTCGCGCTGGACTGATATCGCCTCCCAGCGGCGGCAGGAGCGTGTCTCCCGCCGCTGTGGCCCCGACCCGGGCCGCTGGAGCTTTTCGGGGAGCGTCAGCAGATTGGAAAGCGAGGGCAAGCCAGCCCGCGGATGCGGGCGCCCGCCCCTGGGGGTAAAAAACACCCCACCCGGGCCTGAGGAAAATATATAAGCGGCTGATTTCGGCTGCTTTTTCCGTTTCCGGGTCACGCTTCTTCGCACCCGCAGCGATGCGGTGGACCCGGGGCACCCCTGTGACAGTTACATGAATGGCCCCTTAAAGCGGGCTTGACACCCCTTATGCTCCGAGCGAGCATTAGTCACCCTAATGCTCAAATAGAGCATAAGGGGTGAGGTTACAGGGAAGACGCCCCCGCTTGTCGCGCCGTGGGGGCCGGCCATGCGGGCCGATGTCGTTCGTGGGCGCGTTCGCTTGCCAGGTGTCCCGATGTCCGTTGCCGAGCTCGATCTCGAATACACCCCCGCCGTCGCCGCCGCGACCCGCCCCCTGTATGAGCGGGTGGCCAAGGTGATCCCGGAGGTGGAGTGGCCCTTCCACGCGCCGCTGGTGCACGCCATCAACACGCTGAAGAAGGAACGCAACGCCGTCATCCTGGCGCACAACTACCAGACGCCGGAAATCTTCCACTGTGTCTCCGACATCGTGGGCGACAGCCTGGCGCTGGCGCGCAAGGCGGCTCAAACGGACGCCGACGTCATCGTCATGGCCGGCGTGCACTTCATGGCCGAGACGGCCAAGATCCTGAACCCGGCCAAGACGGTGCTGATGCCCGACATGCGGGCCGGCTGCTCGCTGGCCGACAGCATCACCGCCGCCGACATCCGCCTGCTGCGCGAAGCGCACCCCGGCGTGCCGGTGGTGACCTATGTGAACACCTCGGCCGAGGTTAAGGCGGAAAGCGACATCTGCTGCACCTCCGGCAACGCGGTGGAGATCGTGGAATCGCTGGACAGCGACAGCGTGCTGTTCCTGCCCGACGAATACCTGGCCAGCTGGGTCGCCACCCAGACCAAGAAGAAGATCATCAAGTGGAAGGGCCACTGCGAGGTGCATGAGCGCTTCACGGGGGCGGAGCTGCGCGATTACCGCACCCGCTTCAAGGACCTGACCATCATCGCCCACCCCGAATGCCCGCCCGAGGTGCTGGCCGAGGCCGACTTCGTCGGCAGCACCGCCCGCATGGTGGAGTATGTGGGCGAGGCGCGGCCGAACCGGGTGCTGATGGTCACCGAATGCTCCATGAGCGACAACGTCGCCACCGAGTATCCGGACGTGGAATTCATCCGCCCCTGCAACCTGTGCCCCCATATGAAGCGGGTCAGCCTCTCCAACATCCTGGAGTCGCTGCGCACCCTGGAGCCCAAGGTGGAGATCGATCCCACGGTGGCCGATCGCGCCCGCCTGGCGGTGGAGCGCATGCTGGCCGTGGGCCGCTGATCGCCCGCGTCTTTTCCTGCTAGGCCGGCGTCGGGCCGGCCTTCCTTCCCGTTCCCCTGGTGACGGAGCCTGATGCCATGGATGGCGCGTCTTATCCGATATCGCCTGTGCAGGTTGTCCACAGCGACGTGGTGGTGGTCGGATCCGGCACCGCCGGCATGGCGGCCTCGCTGGCCCTGGCCCGGGCCGGGCGGCGGGTGCGGCTGCTGACCAAGACGGACGATCTGCCCGGCGGGTCCAGCCTGTGGGCCCAGGGCGGGGTCGCCGTGGCGCTGGGCGCCGGCGACAGCGCCGCCGACCATGCCGCCGACACGGTGGCCGCCGGGGCGGGACTGACCGACCCCGGCATGGCCCGCCTGCTGGCCGAGGCCGGCATTGTCGAGATGTCGGCCCTGCTGGAGGCCGGCCTGCCCGCCGACCGGGGGGCGGATGGCAAGCCCCTGCTGGGGCGCGAGGCGGCGCACGGACGCCATCGCATCCTGCATGCCGGCGGTGACGCCACCGGCCGCACCCTGGTGACCTTCCTGGCCGCCCGCGTGCGCGCCACCCCCGGCATCACCATCCACACCCGCGCCGCCGCCGCCGACCTGGTGGTGCGCGAGACGGGGCGCAGCCGCCGGGCGCAAGGCGTCCTGGCCTATGAGGACGGTGTCGGCCCAAGGGGTGGGTGGGTGCTGCATGTCGCCCCGCACGTGGTGCTGGCCACCGGCGGCACCGGCCAGCTGTGGGCCGTGACCACCAACCCGCCGGAGGCCACCGGCGACGGCATGGCCCTGGCCGCCCGCGCCGGCGCCCACCTGGCCGACCTGGAATTCGTGCAGTTCCATCCCACCGCCCTGGCCGTCGCCGGCCCGCCGGGCCGCCGGCCCCTGCTGACCGAGGCGCTGCGCGGCGCCGGCGCCAAGGTCCTGGACGCCACCGGCCACGCCTTCATGGCGGACGAGCATCCCGATGCCGAGCTGGCGCCCCGCGACGTGGTGGCCCGCGCCATCGGCCGCCGTGTGGCGCGGGGGAAAAGGTGTTCCTGGACCTGCGCCCGATCTGGGCCGCCGGCGGCGCCCGGAAATTCCCCACCGTGGCCGGCATCTGCGCCGAGGCCGGCCTGGACCCCGCCGCCGCCCCGGTGCCTGTGGCGCCCGCCGCGCACTACCACATGGGCGGCGTGCTGACGGATGCCGACGGCCGCACCTCCATCCCTGGCCTGTGGGCGGCGGGTGAGGTCGCCTGCACCCATGTCCACGGCGCCAACCGCCTAGCCAGCAACTCGCTGCTGGAGGCGGTGGTGTTCGCCGGCCGCGTGGCGGCGGCGCTGATGGCCGAGCCGGCGGCACCCCAGCCGGTGGCCGTGCCCCACGCCCCCGTGGTGCCCGGTGGCGCCGCCACCGCCGACCTCACCGCCGAGGCCCAGCTGCTGATGGCGGAAAAGGTAGGCCTGGTGCGCGACGGTGCGGGCCTGGCCGAGGCCGCCTTGCGCCTGCAGGGCCTGACCCTGGCGGCCGAGCGCCTGGCGCCGGCCGACGACTATGCCGGCATCCGTGCCGGCCTGGAGCTGCGCAACCGCCTGGTGCTGTCCCGCTTGGTGGTGGAGGCGGCCAAGCGGCGCGAGGAGAGCCGGGGCGCCCACACCCGCGCCGACCATCCCGAAACGCGCGACAGCTGGCGCCATCACCAGATACTCACTTATGCCGACCTGGGCCGCGTGGCCGGGGTCGAGCCTGCCACCACCCGGGAAACCCGTTCATGAGCACGCCTGCCCCGCTGTATCCCGTGATGTACGAAGGCCTGGTCCGCGCCGCGTTGCTGGAGGATCTGGGCCGGGCGGGTGACATCACGGCCGACGCCTGCATCCCGGTGGAGGCCCAGGCCCGCGCCCTGTTCCAGGCCCGCCACGCCGGCGTCATCGCCGGCTTGGCCCCGGCGCTGTCCGCCTTCTCCCTGCTGGACCCCGGCCTGTCGGTGCGCCCCCTGGTGGCCGATGGCGCCCGCGTGGCGCCGGGCCAGGCGGTGGCGGTGGTGGAGGGGGCGGCCCGTCCCATCCTGTCGGGCGAGCGCACGGCGCTGAACCTGCTGGGCCGTCTGTGCGGCATCGCCTCCAAGACGGCGGAGTTGGTGCGGGCCATCGAGGGCACGGGCGCCCACATCGTCTGCACCCGCAAGACCACGCCCGGCCTGCGCGCGCTGGAGAAGTACGCCGTGCGCGTGGGCGGGGGCAGCAACCACCGCTTCGGCCTGGATGACGCCGTCCTGATCAAGGACAACCATCTGGTGGCCGGCGGCGGCATCCGCGCCGCCGTGGAGCGCGCCCGCGCCCATGTCGGACACATGGTGAAGATCGAGGTGGAGGTCGACACCCTGGCCCAGCTGGAGGAACTGCTATCCCTGCCGGTGGACGCCGTGCTGCTGGACAACATGAGCCCCGCCACCCTGCGCCAGGCCGTGGACATGGTGGCCGGCCGCCTGATCACCGAGGCCTCGGGCGGCATCGCGCCGGAGACGGTGCGGGCGGTGGCGGAAACGGGCGTGACCCTGATCTCCCTGGGCTGGCTCACCCACTCCGTCACCAACTTCGACATCGGGCTGGATTTCGAGAGTTTATGAGTGGAACTCATTGACCCGGCGCCCTGACGGCCTTAAATTTCCATAGAAAGATTGATCTGAAAATCTTTCCATGGAGATGCTGATGGTCCAGCCGCGTGAGGAACTGGAACGGTCCGAGGAGCGTGAGGGCGCGGTACTGGCGCAGGCGCTGTGCCGCGCGGCGGACATCCTGGACGTGTCCGATGCCGCGCTGGCCCGTATCATCGGCGTGTCGCCGCCCTCACTCAGCCGCCTGCGCAAGGGCGCCTTCAGGCTGACCCGCAAGGACAAGGCCTTCGAACTGGCCCTGCTGTTCATCCGGATGTTTCGCGGCTTGGACGCCATCACCGGCGGTGACGATGCCAGTTCCCGCTCGTGGATGCGGGCGGAGAATCTGGTGCTGCGCGGCCGTCCCATCGATCTCGCCCAAACCGTCGCCGGCCTGGCCTCATTGGTGAGTTATGTGGACGCCCGCCGCGCTCGCGTCTGAGGCCCGGTCCTACAAGCACGACCTCTGGCGGCTGGTGGAAAATCAGGCGCGGGCTTCCACCATCCGGCTGGTGGGCACGCTGGCCGACCAGGTCCTGCTGGAAGACATGCTGGAGGAAACCAAGCCGCCCATGCCACCGGAGTGCGATGGGTTGCACTTCCTGCTGGCCACGCCATTCCGCTACAGCCCCTATCCCCACGGCTCGCGCTTCCGCCGCATGCACCAGGCCGAGGGCGTCTATTACGCGGCGGAGCGGCCGGAAACCGCGGCGGCCGAGGCGGCGCACTACGCCCTGCTGTTCTTCCTGGAATCGCCCGGCACCCAGCTTCCCGCCCGGCCCATGGAGCGCACAGGCATCGAGGTTCCTTGCGCCGTGGAGCGTGCGATCGATTTGACGGCGCCACCGCTGGACCGTGACCAAGCCTTGTGGACAGACAAGGCCAACTATGCCGCCTGCCAGGATCTGGCCGATGCCACCCGTCAAGCGGGGGCTCAGCTGATCCGCTATCAGTCGGTGCGCGACCCCTTGGCCGGCGCCAACGTGGCCCTGCTGACGCCTCGGGGCTTCGGCGCCAAAAGGCCCAAGCGGCTGTCCAGCTGGCATCTGTTCATTCGTCCCCAGGCCGTCCAGGTCTGGTGTGAATTTCCCGTCATAAAGCTGGAATTCCCGCGTTAGCCTTTCAGGCTCGCCGGGATGGGATCCGGCCCCACGCTGTGGAAGCGCGCCTCGCCGCGGAAGAAGCGGGTGGCCAGGCGAGTGATGGGCTCCGCCGCGCCGGTGGTGTGGAACGCTTCCACCCCACCCTGCTCTTTCGCCCGGCTGGGCAGGTCGAATTCCGGGTGCCGTTCCAGATAGGCGCGCAGGCTGCTGACCGTCAGGTTGGGCTGGTCCAGGATCTCCACGCCGAGTGGCAGGGCCTGGGCGAACAGGTCGGCCACCAGGGGATAGTGGGTGCATCCCAGGACCACGGCGTCGGGCGGCACGCCCTCCAACTGGGCCATCAGCTGGCCGACATAGTCCTCGATGGCGGCGCGTATGGTCTCGACCGGGGCGTCGGCCTCGATCAGGCGCACCAGGTCGGGGCAGGCTTGCTGCACCACCCGCACCTCCGGCGCGCGCTTGGCGATCTCGGTGGGGTAGGCCCCGCTGCTGACCGTATGCTGAGTGGCGAAGATGGCGACGGTGCGCGGCTCACCCGCGCGCGACCCGGCGGCCACGTCCGCCATCCACGGCACGCCGGTGATGGCCTCCACCATCGGCACCAGCACGCCCAGCACCCGGCGGTCGGGATAGGCGGTGGGCAGCCAGGTCTGCTGCAGGCGGCGCAGGGCCTGGGCCGAGGCGGTGTTGCAGGCCAGGATGACCAGGGGGCAGCCCAGGCCGAACAGGCGCTCCACCCCGGCCACGGTGTAGCGGTAGATTTCCTCCGGCGTGCGGTTGCCGTAGGGGGCGTTGGCATGGTCGCCCAGATAGACGAAGCGGCGGTCGGGCATCTGATCGGCCAGGGCGCGCAACACCGTCAATCCACCGTGGCCTGAATCGAAAACGCCGATCATCGCTCGCAACCGCACCGTTCGCCTGGGGGTGCGCAGGCGCACCCGTCATCACCGGTTTAGCACGATCCGCCGGGGCAGCGGCAACGGCGTTGCGGCCGGTTGCCGCCCCGTCTTGCCAATGCATGTCGGCTATGCCTTAGTGCGCCGGTCCACTATGCTGCCGCCATTATGCTGGCGCCATTCGCCCTTCGTCTTGAGGAACCTTGCCCGTGAGCCTGCGTGTCGCCGTCCGCCGGTCCCTGTTGATCCTGTCCGTCCTCGCCTCGGCGACAACCCTTGCGGTCGCCGGTTCCGCGCCTGCCTGGGCCCAGGCGGCGAAGCCGGCGGCACCCGCGGCCGGTTCCGCGCCCATCATGCCGTCCGCTGCGAAGCCCACCGCGCCCGCCGCCGCGGCCCCCGCCGCCGGCGCCAAGGCGGATGACGACGACGGCTGGACCTGTCCCTTCCCCAAGAAGGTTCCCACCATTCCCGACGGCAAGACGGCGCCCGAGGCCGACATGCGCAAGGCGCATGAAGAGATGCAGTCCTACGTCAACAGCGGCCAGGGCTTCATCTCCTGCGTAGATCAACTGGTGGCCCAGCATCCGGACAAGGTGACGGTGGCGAAGTTCCTGCAGCTGACCGGCGTGCAGGACGCTGTGGTCAGCAACATGCAGATCCTGGCGGCCCGCTTTAACGAGCAGCTGCATGTGTACAAGGCGCGCACCGGTGGCGCGCCGGCCCCCGCCACCCCGGCGCCGGCGACCAAGCCGGCCGGCAAGTAAGCCGCCCCGCAGAAGAGATCAGGGCCGCCCGGCGTCCGCCTGGCGGCCCCTTTCTTATGTGGGTTGAGCGTTAACGACGTCCGCCCCGCGCCGGGCGCCGGGCGCCCCCCTGGCGGCGGTCGTCCTCGTCGAACAGCTCGGCCAGCTTCTCCATGACCGTGCCGCCCAACTGCTCCACATCCACGATGGTGACGGCACGCCGGTAATAGCGCGTGACGTCGTGGCCGATGCCGATGGCGATCAGTTCCACCGGGCTGCGGGTCTCAATGTACTCGATGACGCTGCGCAGGTGCTTTTCCAGGTAGCTGCCGCTGTTGACCGACAGGGTGCTGTCGTCCACCGGCGCGCCGTCGGAAATGACCATCAGGATGCGCCGTTGCTCCGGCCGGGCGATCAACCGGGTGTGCGCCCACAGCAGGGCCTCACCGTCGATGTTCTCCTTCAGGATGCCTTCGCGCAGCATCAGGCCCAGGTTGCGCCGGGCCCGGCGCCAGGGGGCGTCGGCCTCCTTGTAGACGATGTGGCGCAGGTCGTTCAGGCGGCCGGGGGCGGCGGGCTTGCCGCCGGCCAGCCAACGCTCGCGACTCTGCCCACCCTTCCACGCCCGGGTGGTGAAGCCCAGGATCTCCACCTTCACGCCGCAGCGTTCCAGAGTACGCGCCAGGATGTCGGCGCTCATGGCGGCGATGGTGATGGGCCGCCCGCGCATGGACCCGGAATTGTCGATCAGCAGGGTCACGACGGTGTCGCGGAAGTTGGTGTCGTTCTCCTGCTTGAACGACAGGGGCAGCACCGGGTTGGCCACCACGCGGGCCAGGCGGGCCGCGTCCAGGATGCCTTCCTCCAGGTCGAACACCCAGGCGCGGGTCTGCTTGGCCATCAGGCGGCGCTGCAGCCGGTTGGCCAGCTTGGCTATGACGCCCTGCAAGTGCTGCAGCTGCTGGTCCAGCATCATGCGCAGGCGGGCCAGCTCATCCGCGTCGCACAGGTCGGCGGCGCCCACCACCTCATCGAATTCGGTGGTGAAGGGGCGGTAGTTGCCGCTGTCCAGGCTGTTGCGGCCGAAATCGGGGCGGGACGGCTCGCCAGGCTCGCCCGATTGCTCGGCCCCGGCCCCCTCCATCTCCTGCTGCTCGCCCTCGGCGCTTTCGGCGGCGCCGGCGGTCTCCTCCGTCTGGCCGCCGGCCTGCTGCTGCTCCCCGGTCGCTTCCGGTTCGGCATCATCGGACTGGCCGCCGCCGGCCTCGTCATTGTCGGCGCCCTCGGGGCTCTGGGCGTCGCCGGACTCGGCGGTCTCTTCCTCTTCCGACTTTTCGGGCTCGCCGCCCACTTCCAGATCCAGGTCGGCCAGGATGCGGCGGGCCTCGCGGGCATAGGCCTGCTGGTCGGCCATGGCGGCCTTCAGCTGCGCCAGGTCGGCGCCCGCCTTTTCCTCGATGAAGGGGCGCCACAGGTCCAGCGCCGCCTGGGTGGCCGGGGCGACGGGGGCGCCGGTCAGGGCCTCGCGCGCGATCAGGCGCAGGGCGTCGGCCAGCGACACCTGGTCCCGCGCCGTGGCCCGGTCCAGGCCCTGGCGGCGGAACCGTTCCTCCAGCGCCGCCGTCAAATTGTCGGCCACGCCGGCCATGGCGTTGGCGCCCAGGGCCTCGCACCGCGCCTGTTCCAGCGCCTCGAAGGCCAGGCGGGCGGTGTCGCCCGTGGGCAGCAGGCGGGCGTGGGCGGCGGCGTCGTGGTGGCGCAGGCGCAGGGCGGCGGCGTCGGCCGCACCCCGCACCGGCGCCACGTCGCGCACGTTCAGGTCACGCGTGGGCAGGGGCACCCGCACCCGCGTGCCGGAATAACCCGGCGGCTCGGCGGAGAAGCCCACCGTCAGGTCCCCGCGTTCCGCGATGGCCCGGACGGCGGCGCCGGTGGCCCGCTTGAACGCCTCCAGCGGCGATTCCCGGTCGGAAGACATGGCGTCGGTCTCCCCCGCGTCAGGCGAGGGTGGCGCGCACGCCGCTCTCGGGCAGTTCGGTGCCGAAGCAGCGCTGGTAGTACTCGGCCACAGCCGCGCGCTCCACCTCGTCGCACTTGTTCAGGAAGGTGACGCGGAAGGCGAAGCCGACGTCGCCGAAGATGTCGGCGTTCTGCGCCCAGGTGATGACCGTGCGCGGGCTCATGACGGTGGAGATGTCGCCGGCGATGAAGCCGGCGCGGGTCAGGTCGGCCAGGCGCACCATGGCGTTGACCAGCACGCGACGGTCATCCGTGTCGTAGGTCGGCACCTTGGCCAGGACGATCTTCACCTCGGCGTCATGGGGTAGGTAGTTCAGGGTGGAGACGATGTTCCACCGGTCCATCTGGCCCTGGTTGATCTGCTGGGTGCCGTGATAGAGGCCCGTGGTGTCGCCCAGGCCGATGGTGTTGGCGGTGGCGAACAGGCGGAAGGCCGGGTGGGGGCGGATGACCTTGTTCTGGTCCAGCAGGGTCAGCTTGCCCTCGACCTCCAGCACGCGCTGGATGACGAACATCACGTCCGGGCGGCCGGCGTCGTACTCGTCGAACACGATGGCGCAGGGATGCTGCAGGGCCCAGGGCAGGATGCCCTCGCGATACTCCGTCACCTGCACGCCCTCACGCAGGACGATGGCGTCCTTGCCGATCAGGTCGATGCGGCTGATGTGGCTGTCCAGGTTGACGCGCAGGCAGGGCCAGTTCAGGCGCGCGGCCACCTGCTCGATGTGGGTGGACTTGCCCGTCCCGTGATAGCCCTGGACCATGACGCGGCGGTTGTAGGCGAAGCCGGCAAGGATGGCCATGGTCGTTTCGCGATCGAAACGATAGGTGCTGTCGATCTCCGGCACATGTTCCGTGGGGGAGCTGAACGCCGGCACCTGCATGTCGCTGTCGATCCCGAAGGTCTGGCGGACAGAGATCTTGATGTCGGGCAGCGAGGCGGCGTTCATCGGTGTCGGTTCCTGGGACATGGGACGGTCGGCTTTCCTGCGATATCGAACAGAACGATTGGTCTTGGTTATTGTTTCAACGGCTTGGGCGCCGGCGGCGGGCTTCAGCCGTGGTCGGCATAGGCGGCTTTCAGCACGTTGTAGGCTTGGTTGATGCGCTTCAGGCGCTCTTCCGCGTCCTTGTCACCGCCGTGGGTGTCGGGATGGTTCTGCTTGGCCAGCTCGCGATAGCGCTGTTTGATCTCGGCGAACCCGACGGGCGCCTTCAGGCCCAGCACGTCCAGCGCCTCATCCTCCGGCGTGCGGGGGGCGGGCGGGGGCGGGCGATGCGACGCGCCGGCTTCCCAGTCGGCGCCGAAGCTATGGCCCCGGCTCATGCTGTCGCGCAGATTTCGTTCCCGGGTGCGCCAGTCGCCCATGGGCCAGGTGGGGCGCTGCCAGGTGGTGTCGTAGCGCATGGCGCGCTCGATCTCTTCCGTGCTCATGCCCTGGTAATAGTCCCAGGCCTTGTTGTAGGCCCGCACGTGGTCCAGGCAGAACCAGTAATAGTCGTTCAGCTGGCTGCGATTCTTGGGCGCGCGGTATTCCCCCACCTCGGCGCAGCCGGGATGGTCGCAGGCCCTGACCTGGACCTGCGGCGGATCGTCGAACGAGAAGGAGAATCCGGGGCGCTGTTTCTGCATCGCGAAAGTATGGGGTCAGGCCCCGGCCGTGACAAGCGCGGCGGGTCGCCCACGCCACCATTGCGGCGGCAAAGCTGGGCTGCTGTCCCGGGTGCCGGAAATCACCTTCCGGCCATTGACAGTGCCGCCCCGGCGTCGCACCTGAGGGGGATAGGACCTTCCATCCATTCCGGGCATTTCCCATGCGCTACGCCGACCGCATCCACACCAAGCTGACCCAGGCGCTGGCGCCCGTCACGCTGATCGTCGACGACCAGTCGGCCGCCCACGCCGGCCACGGCGGCGCCGCCCCGGGTGGCGAGACCCATTTCGAGGTGACGGTGGTGTCGGCCGCCTTCGCCGGCAAGTCGCGCGTGGCGCGCCAGCGCCTGGTCTACGACATCCTGAAGGACGAACTGGCCGAGCGCGTCCACGCCCTGTCGATCAAGACGCTGACGCCGGAAGAGGTGGCTTAAGAAGTGCGCTGTGTGCCGTTCGTGAATAAATTTACCAGTGGAACGTTAACGTAATAGTTATTTCGTCCTTGTTGCCGCTTTAGCAGTAGACCGCCGTCAGCAAGTTGATCGAGGTATTTGGCCGCTGTTTGCCGAGAAATACCAAGTTCATTCTGAACAAAATCAATCCGCGTATATGGGTGGCGGAACAGGTTATTTAATAGGTCCTGTGAATATATTTTTGCGTGCCAAGTGCGGATTCGGTTTTTGTAATTTGCCATAAGCTCCCTGATTCCATCGATCAAGGCTAGGGCGTGGATCGATGATTCCGAAACGGCCTGCATCATATACAGCAGCCACGGCTGCCATTCTCCGGTGTCTCGCGTCGATTGCAGTAGGGCGTAATATTTTCCTTTATTCTCAGTGATATAACGACTCAAATAAAGAATTGGAATTTCGAGAAGGCCCTGCTGGGTCAAGTATAATACATTAATGATTCGTCCGATCCGGCCATTTCCATCCGGAAAAGGGTGTATGCTCTCGAATTGGTGGTGGATCACCGCCATCTTGATCAATGGATCAAGCGAACATAGAGAATCGTCATTAATAAATTTCTCCAAGTCAGACATGGCTGCCACGATAGTATTATTATCTTGTGGTGGCACATAGACAAGGTCACCTGTTGTTTCATTTTTCAAGGCAGCACTAGGGGTGTCTCGAAACTCCCCCGTCGTGCGTTTCAGTAATTGGAACATCGAAATAATGGTGTTGTTCGTCAGCAGGCCTGTTCTTCCAAGATGATCAAATCCAAGCTTCAAGGCGTCTCGATATAGCGCGACTTCTTTCGCTGCCGGCGACGCAGCTGGCGGAAAGAAGCTAGCCTGGAATAATTCGTCCTGAGTGGTGACGATGTTCTCTATCTCGGAACTGGCTTTAGCTTCTTGAAGCGACAGGGTGTCGATCAATATGCCCTGGTTGGGCATGCTTGTGGCACGGCCCTTCAGTTCACCAAGGTGCCGATGGGCTTGGGCCATCTCCCGGAATACTTGAGTTGTTTCCAAATTTCCCGGAGGTGGAAGCGTCGGCAGATTGTACGTTGGTTTTAACATGTCGGCCGCTCATGTCGAAGAATTGCGACATCCCTAACACATCAACAGAACATGTTAGAGAAATCGAGAAACCGTAACATGGCCGCTAATTTTCTACGTCCCTCGGCCCGGCGTAGTGCTCCGGAAACCAGCGCTTCACCACGGGGCCGTCGCTGGCCATGACGTGGCAGGTGTTCAGCACGGGCGGCGGCCCGCCGGCGCCGCCGTTGCGCCGGGCGCTCAGCACCGGGGCCAGGGTCTGGAAGGCGGTGGTGGCCACGGGGCCCAACAGTTCCACCAGGTGGGTGCACCCCTCCGTCCGGCCCAGGCGCTGCTTGACCGCGTTGGTCCAGCCGGACGCGATGCTGAGGCCCACCAGGCGCTGGAAATTGGGCAGGATGGCGGGGCAGTGGGCGAAGGGGGAGTTGTCGGTCGACACCTCCACCGCCCGCACGGTCAGCGTGTCGTCCACCGTCAGGCGCACCCACATCTCATGCAGGAATTGCCCGGGTTGGATGGTACCGCGCCACTCATTGTCGAAAGCGTAGTGCTTCTCGTCGGTGATATGGCCTTCGATGTCCCAAAGGCCATCGGCGCGTTCGTATCCCCGGCACGTGACGCGGCGGGTGTGCAGCGGCTTGCGCTCAGCGGCGGGGGGTAGGGGCATGGGGCAAGGGGACTTTAAAGCAAGGTCACGGACGCGGGGGCCATCATGGGCGCCCCCCCTCTCCCCGGTCAAGAAACTCCCCCGCCGGAGAGCTCCCCGGCCAGGGTACCCGCGTCTCACGCCGCCAGCGCCGCCGCCACCACGGCCCGCACCGGCTCGGCGTCGATGCCCCGGGCGGTGAAGGCCTGGCCGATGCCGCGCGCCAGGATGAAGGTGATGCCGCCGTCCTTCACTTTCTTGTCCTTGGCCATGTGGGCCATCAGGGCGTCCACGGTCCAGCGGCCCTTGCTGAGGTGCGCGGCGCCGGTCGGCAGGCCCACGGCCGCCAGGTGGCGGCGCATGCGCGCCAGGTCGTCCGGCGGGCACAGGCCCAGGCGCACCGACAGGTCGAAGGCCATGACCATGCCGATGCCCACGGCCTCGCCGTGCAGCAGCTCGCCGCCATAACCCACCTCCGCCTCCAGGGCGTGGCCGAAGGTATGGCCCAGGTTCAGCAGGGCGCGCAGGCCGCCCTCGCGTTCATCCTGGGCGACGATGGCAGCCTTGGCGGCCACGCTTTCCTTCACGGCGGCCGTGCGCAGGGCGGCGTCGCCGGCCACCAGGGCCGGGCCGTTTTCCTCCAGCCAAGTGAAGAAGCCGGGGCGGTCGATCAGGCCGTACTTCACCACCTCGGCATAACCCGCCAGCACCTCGCGCCGGGGCAGGCTGTCCAGCGCGCCGATGTCGGCCAGCACCAGCCGCGGCTGGTGGAAGGCGCCGATGAGGTTCTTGCCCTGGCGGCTGTTGATGCCGGTCTTGCCGCCCACACTGCTGTCCACCTGCGACAGCAGCGTGGTAGGCACCTGGATGAAGTCCAGCCCGCGCAGGGCGATGGCGGCCGCGAAGCCGCCCAGGTCGCCGATGACGCCGCCACCCAGGGCCACCAGCATGGCGCCCCGCTCTATGCCGCGCGACAGCAGGATTTCCAGCACCGCCTCCAGATGGTGGAAGCTCTTGGTCGCCTCCCCCGCCGGCACCACGATGGGATCCAGCACACGGGCCCCGGCCGCTTCCAGCGAGCGGGCCAGGGTGCCCAGGTACAGGGGCGCCACCGTCTCATCGCTGAGGATGATCAGGGGCCGCTTGCCCGCCATGGGCGCCACCAGCGATCCCGCCCCCTCGATCAGGCCGGAACCGACCACCACGTCGTAGGAACGCTCACCCAAGCTGACGGCAACGGTCTCGTTCATGATTGCACCGCGGCCGGCTGGGACCGCGTCTCCGTGTTTTGGGTATCGGCCTCGTTATCCAGGTAGGCCTGCAGCGATTCCACCACCCGGTCCACCGTGTCCTCCGCCGGCCGGTCGCCGCTGTCCACGGTGATGTCGGCCTGGGCGTAGTAGGGGTGGCGCAGTTCCATCAGCTTGCGCAGGGTCTCGCGCGGGTCGCTGTCCTTCAGCAGGGGCCGGTTGCCACGCCGGGCCGTGCGCTGCACCAGCAGGTCCAGCTCCGCCCGCAGCCAGATGGAATGGGCGCGCTGGCGCACCAGGGCGCGGGTGTCGGCGTCCATGAAGGCGCCGCCGCCGGTGGACAGCACCTGCAGCGGCTGGTCCAGCAGGCGGGCGATCACCCGCCGCTCCCCCTCGCGGAAGGCGGGCTCACCATAGCGCTCGAAGAATTCGGGGATGCTGCAGCCGGCGGCGCGCTCTATCTCCTGGTCCGCATCGACGAAGGGCAGGCCAAGGCGGGCGGCCAGGCGGCGGCCGATGCTGGTCTTTCCGGCCCCCATCAGGCCGACCAGGACCAGGGTGCGGGGCGGGCGCTGGCGCAGCATGGGGCGCATCACCGGTTCCCCCTCGGGGCGAGGGCGGGCACCCGATGGGTCGGGGTGGCGTTGCGCGCCGGGGGGGCGGACGCTACAGTGCCGAGCGCTAACACCATGTTTGCCGTGTCATCCATTCCAGCCGAGACCTGAAAGCCGTGCCCCGTTCCGGGGGTTGTTCTTCATCCCTAGACCCGGCCGTCCACCCTGGCCCTGCGGCTTCAGGCGGACTGTCCGGCCCCCGTCTTCCCGTGCCAGTCTGGTGGGCGCCACCACAGGGGGAAACGGTTCGGGGGGACTGCATAACACAGTCGACCCCGCCTGTCCCTTAACTCCACCGGGGGCTGGCGCACTGCGGCCTTGCTTGAGCCGACATGGTCTCGCAACTTTCTTTCTGAATTCGCCCTTCCCTATCAGCGATTGATGCCGATCCCACGATGAAAAAGCTTCTCCTGATCCTGATCGCCCTGGTTGTCCTTGGCGGTGCCGGCGCCGCCCTGGTCGTGGCCGCCACCACCTCCCCGGCGCCGTCCGCGCCCACCGAACGGGTGATCTCCAATGACCGCTTCCCGCAGTAAGGTGCTTTGGAGCCTGGCGCTGGTCACCGGCCTGATGACGGCGCCGGTGGCCTTCGCGCAAAGCTCCTCCGGTCCCACGCCCCTATGGCCGCAGGGACCGGCGACCTCCCCCACCGTCGCGCCACCGGCCGGGACGACACCATCCGGAACCCCACCGGCCGGACCCGACACGGCCGCGCCCGGTCCCACGCCCTTGGGCGCCTACACGCCACCGCCGCCGCGCGCTTCCTCCTTCGAGGTCAAGACCCTGGCGGCGGTCACGCCGGACGGTGGCGGCCTGCTGGACGCGGGCCAGGGCGGCCTGGGCCAGGGGCTCTGGGGTGACAGCCCGCGCGGCCTGCTCGACAGGGCGTTGGCGTCGCTGCCCCAGTCCAGCCCCTCTCCGGCCGTGCGCGCCCTGCTGGGCCGGGTGCTGATGTCCTCCGGCACCGCGCCGCAGGCGGGCAAGGACGCGCGCAATTTCCTGGGCCTGCGGCTGGAACGCCTGGCCCTGCTGGGCGATGGCAAGCACGCCGACGCCATGGCCACCCTGCCCACGGCGCTGGATGACGCCGGCGGGGCGGAGGCCTGGGCCCGCCTGTCGCTGCTGACCGGCGACGGTGCCGCCTGCGACCAGATGGCCGACCTGCAGAAGCGCTTCAGCGACGGCGAGATCCAGATGCTGGGCGTCGTCTGCCAGGTGCGCGGCGGATCCACCGACAACATCATGTTCTCGCTGGACATCATGCGGGAACAGGGCGTGAAGGACGACGGCTTCTCCCGCCTCGCCGAAGTGGCGGCCGGTGGGCAGAAGGGCGCCCTCAAGGGCTTCACCGCCGTGTCGGCCGAGGCGGTGGCGCTGGCTCGCGCCATGAACCGGGGCCTGCCGGCGGAGGTGCCGGCGGCGCAGATCCTGGCGCTGAACCCGGCCGCCGCCGCCGCCGTGGCCGACCTGCCCGACACGGCGGCGGCGCTGAAGCTGGCGGCGGGCGACCGCGCCGCCAGCTACGGCACCCTGCCGGCGGCGGCGCTGGCCCCCCTCTACAAGGCGGCCAAGGTCAGCCCGAACGACCTGAAGAACGCCGTGGGCGTGGCGGACAAGCGCCAGGGCGCCGACCAGCGCGCCATCCTGTACCAGGCCCTGACGGGGGAGACGATCCCGTCGCTGAAGGGCGCCATCCTGGCCAAGGCGGTGGACGTCAGCGACCCGGCCCTGCTGGCCGGCGCCTGGGGCGACCTGCTGGCCCAGGAACTGGAAGGGCTGGCCCCCGGGCCGGCGCTGAAGGATCTGGCCCCGGCCGCCACCCGCCTGTTGCTGCTGCAGAACCGGCGTGACCTGGCCCAGCCGTGGTTCGAGCTGGCCCGCCAGTCGGCGCAAGACGCCAAGGAAGGCAAGCCGCTTCAGGCCTACCTGCGCCTGGTGCCGCTGGCCGTGCTGGGCGGCCTGCTGCCCAGCGACGGCGCCAACTGGGCCCAGTGGCTGGACGCGGTGAAGGCGGACGCCGACGCCCCGTCCCGCCTGCGGGCCGCCTCCATCCTGGCCTTGCTGACCGCGGCGGGGGAGAAGGTGGATCCGCTGCTGCTGGCCCGCACGGCGCCGGTGGTCGAGGCGCCGGGGGTGATTCCCGACGCCGCGTCCTGGCTGCGCCTGGACCAGTCCGTGTCCGTGCCCCGGCGGGGCGAGGTCGCGGTGCTGGCCCTGGCGGAACTGGCGGACACCGGTCCCGCCGCCACCACGCCCACGGTGGCGGCCCATGCCCTGTCGGCCCTGACCGCCGTCGGCCTGAAGGACGACGCCCGGCGCCTGGCGCTGGAGGCGGTGGCCGTCCTGGCCGGGCCGTGACGGCCATGGCGCCGCGCGCCACGAAGGGTGAGACCGTCGGGGGGGCGCCGAAGAAGCGCTTCCCCGGGCGGCCGCGCGGCGCCACCCTGGCATTGCCCCCGGGGGTGGACGCCTTCCTGGACATGCTGGTGGCGGAACGGGGGGCGGCGGCCAACACCCGCGATGCCTACCGCCGCGACCTGGTGGACGCCGCCCGCTTCATCGCCGGTCAAAAAGGCGGCAAGGGCCCCGCCCTGGACCAGGCGGGCACCGACGACCTGCGCGCCTACCTGGACCATCTGGGCCGCGACGGCACCCAGGCGGCGGTACGCACGGTGGCCCGCCGCCTGTCGGCCCTGCGCCAGTACTACAAGTTCCTGGTGTCGGAAGGCCGGCGCGACATCGACCCGGCCGCCGTGCTGGACGGCCCGCGCCTGGGCCGCCCCCTGCCCAAGATTTTGTCCGAGGACGACGTCGGCCGCATGCTGGATACGGCGGCGGCCCAGGGCGGGGCCGAGGGGTTGCGCCTGGCGGCCCTGCTGGAACTGCTCTACGCCACGGGCCTGCGCGTTTCCGAACTGGTGGGCCTGCCACTGTCGGCCTTCAGCCGCGACGGCCGGGTGCTGGTGGTCAAGGGCAAGGGCGGGAAGGAACGCATGGTGCCCCTGTCCCCCCGGCCCGGGACGCGCTGGCCGCCTACCTTCCGCATCGCGCCGCCTTCTTCTCCCCCGGGCGGGAGGCTAGGCAGGCCAGCCTGCTGTTCCCCTCGCGCAGTTCCGGCGGCACGCTGACCCGCCAGCGCTTCGGCCAGCTGCTGAAGGACCTGGCCCTGGCCGCCGGCCTGGACCCGGCCAAGGTCAGCCCCCACGTGCTGCGCCACGCCTTCGCCACCCACCTGCTGGACCATGGCGCCGACTTGCGCTCCGTCCAGAAGATGCTGGGCCACGCCGACATCGGCACCACCCAAATCTACACCCACGTGGTGGGCGAACGGCTGCGCCGCACGGTGGAGGATCACCACCCTCTGGCCAAGGGAAACCCTGGGGGTCGCGGCCCACGCAAGGGGTAGGCGCAAGATGCGGGTCTCGATAGCGCTGGCCCCTGGCCCGCGCTCATGGTAATCAGCCGCCTTCGACCTTTGTGCGGCCCGCCCTTCGGTGCAGCACCTCTTACAAGCAGTTGTAAGCCGAACCCATGCATTTCCTTGAATTTGAAAAGCCGATCGCCGAACTCGAAGGCAAGATCGATGAACTCCGCCACCTGTCCGATGGCGGCGGTCTCAACATCGCCGACGAAGTCCGCAAGCTTGAGGACAAGGTCGACAAGCTGCTGCGCTCGACCTACGCCAAGCTGACGCCGGCCCAGAAGGTCCAGGTGGCGCGCCATCCCAACCGGCCGCACTGCCTGGACTACATCAACGCCCTGATCACCGATTTCACGCCGCTGGCGGGTGACCGGGTGTTCGGCGAGGATCGCGCCATCGTCGGCGGCCTGGGCCGCTTCCGTGGCCGGTCGGTGGTGGTCATCGGCCAGGAAAAGGGCCACGACACCGACAGCCGCATCCGCCACAACTTCGGCTCGGCCAAGCCGGAAGGCTACCGCAAGTCCCAGCGCCTGCTGGAACTGGCCAGCCGCTTCAACCTGCCGGTCATCACCCTGGTAGACACGGCCGGCGCCTATCCCGGCGTGGGCGCGGAAGAGCGCGGCCAGGCGGAAGCCATCGCCAAGTCCATCGAGACCTGCCTGCGCGCCCGCGTTCCCATCGTTTCCGCCGTCATCGGTGAAGGCGGCTCGGGCGGCGCCATCGCCATCGCCACGGCCGACCGCGTGCTGATGCTGGAGCACTCGATCTATTCCGTCATCTCGCCCGAAGGCTGCTCGGGCATCCTGTGGCGCAGCAACACCAACGCCGCCGACGCGGCCGCGGCCCTGCGCCTGACCGCCCAGGACCTGAAGGAGTTGGGCGTCATCGACCGCATCGTCATGGAACCCATCGGCGGCGCGCACCGCCGACGCGAGGAGACCATCCTGGCGCTGGGCAACGCCATCGACGACAGCCTGGACTCCATGCGCGGCCAGGACGGCGGCACCCTGATCGCCCGCCGCCGCGAGAAGTACCTGAGCATGGGCCAGAAGGGCCTGGGCTGAGACTCCCGGAAGGGCCTGGGCCGAACTTCACGCCCACACGCGAATAAGAAAGGGGCGCTTCCCGCTGGGGAGCGCCCCTTTCTTATGCTCGAATACCTCATCAGCCGCATGAGTCCAATCTCATGCGGCTGTAGGCTGCGACCGCAGCCGCCGGACCTTTTCGGGGAGCCGAAGGCGGACCGGAAAGGGGGGCTCCAAGCCGGCGAATGCCGGCGTCGGCGTATAGAAAAAGGCCGTAAACCCTAGCTGCGCAGCACCAGGCGAGAGCAACCACCGCCGGCCGGCTGCACGTCGCTGGCCAGCCCTGCCAGGGTCAGCATGGCCTGCACATCCAGGATGGTGTCCGTGGACCGGGTCAGGGTCAGGCTGACGTTGCGGCAGCCCATCTTCCGGAAGCGCGTGACCGCGTCCAGGATTTGGTGGGCGGGGGCGGCGGAGGAACGGGACTGGGGCGGCGGGGTATCAAGGGTGCTGGGGGTGGCTGCCATGACGGCGGCGGCCATGCCGGGTTCCGGATTAAGGGCTCCGGTCGCCTCATGCGGAAGCATGCGAGGTCCCTGGTTGGGGTTCGCCCGGGAACGACCCCGGACAACCAGGATATTGCGACCAATTGAGGCTTTTCCGCGACCGTAAAATTCGGGCTGCGGCCGATTTTCCCATCAGGATGGGACCGGCATGCCGCCGCCCGCCTGAACTTACTCCGAAAGGATGAGGCCGCCGGCGTTCCCACCGACGGCCCCGTCACAGGCTGATGCGGATCGGCCTTACAGCAGCTCGGCGATCTGCACGGCGTTCAGCGCGGCGCCCTTCAGCAGCTGATCGCCGGCGACGAACAGCTGGATGGAACGGCCGCTGGGGTCGCTGATGTCCTGGCGGATGCGGCCCACCAGTATGTCGCCCTGGCCCGACGCGTCCACCGGCATGGGGAAGTAGTTCTTCTCCACATCGTCGACGATGCGCACGCCCGGCGCCGTGGCCAGGATGTCCTTGACCTCGGCCGGGGTGATGGGCCGCTCGAACTCCACGGTCAACGCCTCGGAATGGGCGCGCAGCACGGGCACCCGCACGCAGGTGGCGGAGATGCGGATGTCGGCGTCGCCGAAGATCTTCCACGTCTCCTTCACCATCTTCATCTCTTCCTCATTGTAGCCGTTGGCCGGGTCGACCTTGGCGTTGTGGCTGAAGAGGTTGAAGGCGTAGGGGTGCGGCAGCACGGTGGGGGTGAAGGGCCGGCCCTCCAGATATGCGCGCGTGCCCTCGCGCAGCTCTTCCATGGCGGCGGCGCCGGCGCCCGAGGCCGCCTGGTAGGTGGCGGCGATGAAGCGGGTGATGCGGTTCTTCACATGCAGGGGCCACAGCGGCACCAGCGCGATGATGGTGGAGCAGTTGGGGTTGGCAATGATGCCCTGGTGCTGCTTCACCGCCTCCGGGTTCACCTCCGGCACCACCAGGGGCACGGTCGGGTCCTGGCGGAAGGCGCTGGAATTGTCGACAACCACGGCCCCGGCCTTGACGGCGATGGGGCCGTAGACCTTGGAGATGGAACCGCCGGCGGAGAACAGAGCAATGTTCACGCCCTCGAAGCTGTTCTCATCCAGGGCCTGGATGGTGATCTCTTTGCCTTTGAAGGTCATAGTCTTGCCGGCCGACCGGGCCGACGCCAGCAGGCGCAGCTCGGACAGGGGGAAATCACGCTGCTCCAGGCACTCAAGCAGCTCGACGCCAACGGCACCGGTGGCGCCGACGATGGCAACGACGGGCAAGGCCATGACCTAATTCCTCAAAGACGAAGGGGGAAACATATGGAACGCGAGGCGCCATCCTCTTGTTCGTTTCGTACCCGCGTCAAGCGGACGACTCGCAGGGCTGCCTTGTGGCCAAGGCCGCGCCGCGCAAGTTTTGGTTAGGGCTTATCTGCATTGCCCCTCAATCGCCGGGCGCCCGCGTCCGCGGGCTTGGCTTCCTCGCCTTTCAGTCCGCTGACACTCCCCAAAGGCTCCGGCGGACGCGGTCGCGTCCTACCGGCATGAGGCAGAACCTCATGCCGGTTGGGTTCAGCGCAGCGCCAGGACCGTAACAGCCACGGTCAGCGCGATGATGGCGGCCCATTGCCAGCCGCCCCGGCCACGCCCCAAGCGGGTGGCTAGGTCGTCGATGCTGCGCGGGTCGATGGGCAGGCCGCCTTTGTCCAGGTGCTCCGCCAGCCGGTCGGCGTGGCGCAGCAGCAGGGGCAGTTTGGACGCGGTGGCGCTGATGTTGCGCACGGCCTCGGCCAGGCGCGCCTCCGGCCCTCGGTTCTCCCGCATCCATTCCTCGATCAGGGGGCGGGCCACTTCCCACATGTTCAGCTTGGGGTTCAGGGCGCGGCCCACGCCTTCCGCCGTCAGCATGCTTTTCTGCAGCAGCAGCAGCTGGGGCTGGGTCTCCATCTCGAACTGCTCGGTCACGGCGAACAGCTGGGCCAGCAGCCGGCCGACGGAGATGTCGTGCAGCGGCTTGTTGTGCACCTGTTCACCGATGGCGCGGGCGGCCTGCATGAACAGCTCGCGCGACTGGTGGGCGGGGACGTAGCCGGCATCGAAATGCACGTCGGCCACCAGGCGATAGTCGCGGTTCAGGAAGCCCAGCAGCATGTCGGCCAGGTACAGCCGGGTCTGCCGGTCCAGCCGGCCCATGATGCCGAAATCCACCGGCGCCAAGTGGCCGGACATGTTGACGAACATGTTCCCGGGGTGCAGGTCGGCATGGAAGAAGCCGTCGCGGAACACCTGGTTGAAGAAGGAATTGGCCGCCTGGCGCAGCACGTCGTCGGGGTCGAAGCCGGCGGCGCGGATGGCGTCCACCTGGTCCACGGGAATGCCATGGATGCGGTCGATGGTCAGCACCCGCTGGCCGGTGCGGTCCCAATCCACCCGGGGGATGTTGAAGGTGACGTCGCCCTTGAAGTTGTCCGCCAGTTCCGAGGCGGCGCTGGCCTCCAGGCGCAGGTCCATTTCCATGCGCACGGTCTCGGCGAAGGTCTCCACCACCTCCACCGGCTTCAGGCGCTTCAGCCGGGGCAGAATGCGCACGGCCAGGCCGGCCAGCCAGAACATAAGGTCGATGTCGCGACGGAAGGCCAGCTCCACGCCGGGGCGCAGCACCTTCACCGCCACCTCCTTGCCCTCCGCCGTCACGGCGAAGTGCACCTGGGCGATGCTGGCGGCGGCCACCGACTCGGGCTCGAAGCTCTGGAAAATCTCGCCCAGGGGACGGCCCAGCTGTTCCTCGATGATGGCCACGGCCTGGGGCGTTGGGAAGGGCGGCAGCCGGTCGCGCAGCAGGGCCAGGTCTTCCGCCACGGCGTCGCCCACCAAGTCCGACCGCGTGGACAGGGCCTGGCCCAGCTTGATGAAGCTGGGGCCCAGCTCCTGGATGGCGGCGGCCAGGCGCTGGCCCTTGCGGCCGGGCGCGCGGTTGTTGTTCATCAGGCGCAGAACCAGGGCCACGCCCGGCGCCACGTCGCGGAACTCCTCCGGGAACAGGGCGCCATGCCGGCCCAGCGTACGCCCGATGATGTACAGGCGGCGCAGGTTGCGCAGGATGCGGAGCATGGTCAGACGCGCCAGGCGGAATGGATGGCGGCCACACCACCCGTCAGCGGCCGGGCCTTGGCCTGGCTGAAGCCAACGGCCTCCAGCCGGCGGCACAGCGCCTCACGCTCGGGGAAGCGGCGGATGCTTTCCACCAGGTACTGATAGCTGTCGCGGTCGCCCGCCACCACTTGGCCGATGCGGGGCAGCACCTCGAAGGAATAGCGGTCGTACAGCTCCCGCAGGATGGGCAGGTTCACCTGGCTGAATTCTAGGCAGTAGAAGCGCCCGCCCGGCTTCAGCACGCGCCGCGCCTCGGCCAGGGCCTTGTCGATGTGGGTGACGTTGCGCAGGCCGAAGGCGATGGTATAGGCGTCGACCGAGCGGTCGGCCAGGGGCAGCGACTCGGCGTTGCCCACGGTCCAGTGAAGGCCGCCCCGGCTCTCCTCGCTCTTGTCCCAGCCGGGCAGGCTGCCCTTGTCGATGCCCCGGTCGCGGCCCACGCGCACCATGGCCTCCGTCAGGTCGCAGACCATGATCTTCGCGCTGGGCGCCTTGGCCGCCATGCGGAAGGCGATGTCGCCGGTGCCGCCGGCGACGTCCAGGATGGTCTCGCCCGCGCGGGGGTTCACCAGGCCGACGAAATCCGCCTTCCACAGCCGGTGGATGCCCACCGACATCAGGTCGTTCATGATGTCGTAGCGGCTGGCGACGCTGGAGAACACGCCCTGCACCAGCGGCGCCTTCTCCGCCGGGTTGATGGCGCGGAATCCGAAGGATCGCGCCTCACGCTCCTGCGCCGTCAGGGCGTCGGCTGCGGTGGTGTCAGCGGTGAAGGGCGGGGGCGTGGGATGGTCGACCATGGCCGCACCATAGCGTCGGGAAGGGCGCTTGGGTAGCGGGCTTGGTGGGCAGCCCTGCCCTGAAAAGGGAACAGGATAAACGGCCTATCCGTTCGGTCCCCATCGCGTCGGCGGTCGTTATGCCGCATCGCTGCGCCGGGCGAAATAGCGGGCGGGCGGCTCGCCGAAGGCCCGGCGGAACATGGCGATGAAGTTGCTGGGCGTGGCATAGCCCAGCGCGTCCGCCACCTCCGCCACCGGCTCCCCCCTCGCCAGGCGTTCCAGGGCCTGGGTCAGGCGGGCCTGCTGGCGCCACTGGGTCACGCTCAGGCCGGTTTCCGCCGTGAACAGGCGGCGGGCGGTGCGTTCCGACAGGCCGGCCTCGCGCGCCAGCACGTCCAGCGTGCGGTCGTCGTCCGGCGCCTCCAGCAGGCGCAGGGCTAGGCGCAACAGGCGGGGGTCGGTGGGCATGGGCAGGTGCAGCGGTTCGCGTGGGGCCAGGCGGACCTCATCCAGCAGCACGGCCAGCAGCCGCTCCTGCTCCGGCGCCAACGCCGCCTCCAGCGGCCATTCCGCGACCCGCCGCACCAGGGACCGCAGCAAATCGCTGATGCCCATGACGCTGGGACGGTCGGGCAGGCCGGCGCTGGCCTCCGGCGTCAGCATCATGCCCCAGCCATCCAGCACGCCGCTGATGGTCACCTTGTGCATCATGCCGGGTGGCATCCACCCTGCCCGCTGCGGCGGCAGCATCCAGGACCCATGGGCGGTGCGGATATGGACCAGGCCGTTGGCGATGCAGAACAGCTGGCCGCGCCGATGGGCGTGCCAGTCGATCTCCCGCGTGCCCATGCGGGTCCGGTCCTCCGCCGAATGGCTGCCCCAGAAGGTCAGAACGGGCGGGCCATCCGCCCGCTCGCACATCTCCAGGAAGGCTTCCTTGGTCAGGCGGGTGGTGTCATTGGCGGCGGGGCGCATGGATTTCCTCGGCGGGGCTGGCGGCCGGCGAACGGTTTGGCCGTTTCGCATTATTTTTCGTCCGACTGTCGTTATCAAGCATACCCCGTTCCGCGGTATCGAATCCCCACTGCAAAGTTCCAGTGACGATGGTGAGAGACATGGACGGGACGCGGGTGGCGATCATCGGCGCGGGCCTGGGCGGCCTGTGCCTGGCGCAGGCGTTGACGCGCGCGGGTATCGACTGCGTTGTGTATGAGCGGGATGCGGCCTTGGACAGCCGGTCCCAGGGTTATCGCCTGCGCATCGACGCGGACGGCGCCGATGCCCTGTCCCGCTGCCTGCCCCCCAACCTGTATGACCTGTTCCGGCGCACCTGCGCCGTACCCGCCCCGCGCACCCGCTTCCTGGATGGCCGGCTGGCGCCGGTGACGGGCCGGGCGCCAGCGGTATGGAGCGCGGCTGACGATGGCGCCCCGAGCCGGGAGACGGCCGGCGACCTGTGCGCCCACCGCCAGACCCTGCGGGAAATCCTGCTGATGGGCGTCGCGGACCGGGTGCGCTTCGGCGCGGCCTTCCAGGCGCTGGCCGTGGGTGCCGATGGCCGGGCCCATGTCGCCTTCGCCGACGGCACGTCGGTGCGCGCCGACCTGGTGGTGGCGGCCGATGGGGTCAACTCCGCCGTCCGCCGCCAATTGTTGCCCCAGGCGGAGCCGTTGGACGTTGGCGCGGTGTGCCTCTACGGCCGTACCCCTTTGACGGCCCCGGTGCGGGCGGCGGTGGGTGACGACCTGTGCGCCGGCACCAGCGTGGTCTTCGCTGACGGTTATGCCGGCATCATCGAGCCCATGCTGTTCGACCCCACGGAGGGTGACCGGGGCGGGCTCAGCCCCGTGGACGACTATCTGTACTGGGCGCTGATCGGCCCCAGGACCCGGATGACGGGGCGCTTCCCGGGTGCCGCGCCGGCGGCGGTGGCGGACCATCTGGCGCGTGACTGGCATCCCCAGCTGCGGGGCCTGTTCCGGCATGCCGATCCCGGGGAGATGGCGCTGCTGCCGGTACGCAGCGCGCGGCTGGCCCGCACCTGGCCCTGCTGGACACCGGGGCCAATCACCTTCCTGGGCGACGCCATCCACGCCATGAGCCCCGCCGGCGGACTGGGCGCCAACGTCACCCTGCGCGACGCCGCCGTGCTGGCGGCCAGCCTGTCCCGCGTCCCCTCCGTCACGGCGGCGGCACGGGAGTACGAGGCGGAGATGCGCACCCGCGCGGCCCGCGCCATCCACCTCTCGGAAGTGGGCGCCGCCGCTTTATTCGCGGACGTGTTTTGAGAGGTTAGGCGCTTCATACCAGCGGCACGAGCAAACTCGTGCCGCTGTAGGACGCGACCGCGTTCGCCGGAACTTTCCGGGGAGCGCAGCGGACTGGAAAGTGAGGAAGGCAAGCGGGCGGATGCCCGCGCCCGCCGCCTGAGGGCACCCTCAAATACTCAAGCCGACTTCATGTCCAGGGCATAGCCGGCCGAGCGCACCGTGCGGATCATGTCCAGTTCGGTGTCCTCGTTCAGGGCCTTGCGCAGGCGGCGGATGTGCACGTCGACGGTGCGGGGTTCGACATAGACGTCATGGCCCCAGACGATGTCCAGCAGCTGCTCACGCGAGAACACGCGGCCCGGGTGCTGCATGAAGTGGCGCAGCAGGCGGAACTCGGTGGGCCCCAGGTGGATGTCGCGGCTGTTACGGCGCACGCGGTGGGCCGCCAGGTCCATGCTGATGTCGCCGTAGCGCAGCAGTTCCTCGGCCAGCGAGGGCACCGCCCGGCGCAGCACGGCGCGGATGCGGGCCACCAGCTCGGTCGGGCTGAAGGGCTTGGAGATATAGTCGTCGGCGCCGGAGTTCAGGCCGCGCACCTTGTCCGCCTCCTCGCCCCGGGCGGTCAGCATGATGATGGGGATTTCGCGGGTCTTGGGGTTGCGGCGCATCTGGCGGCAGACCTCCAGCCCGCTCATCAGCGGCAGCATCCAGTCCAGCAGCACCAGGTGCGGCGCCTGCTCGTCGGCCAGCAACAGGGCTTCCTCGCCGTCGCCGGCGGTCAGCACCCGGAAGCCTTCCTTCTCCAGGTTGTAGCTCAGCAGCGTGACGAGGTCGGCTTCATCCTCGACGATCAGAACCAAGGGCTTCAACGAGGCGTTCATGGGGTGTCCCTAAAACTGGCTGTCCCGGGTCGGGGTAAGCGGTGGCGACTCTAATCGTTTACAGGCCCGGGCGTGCAGGGGGCCGGGGAAAGGGCTCACAAATCGTCCACGGCGTCGGCGCCGTGCAGGCCGCTGCCATGCAGGTCAACATCGGCCGAGGGGCCGACGAGGAAGCTGGACTGGTCATGCTTGGGCCGGTCGGAGGTCAGCGTCTGGCCCAGCACCAGGAAATGAATGGTTTCCGCGATGTTGGTGGCGTGGTCGCCCGCCCGCTCCAGATTCTTGGCGATGAACAGCAGGTGGGTGCAAGGGGTGATGTTGCGCGGGTCTTCCATCATGTAGGTCAGCACCTCGCGGAACAGGCTGGTGTACAGGTCGTCCAGCTCCTCATCCCGGTTCCAGGCGTCGATGGCCTTGCCCACGTCGCGGTCGATATAGGCGTCCAGCACGTCCTTCAGCATGCTTTCCACCAGCTTGCCCATGCGCGGGATGGCGCTGACGGGCCGCACGGCGGGCAGCTTGGCCAGCGCCATGCTGCGCTTGGCGATGTTGGCGGCATAGTCGCCGGTGCGTTCCAGGTCGGCGGAAATCTTCAAGGCGGCCAGGATTTCGCGCAGATCGCTGCCCACGGGCTGGCGCAGGGCCAGCATGCGCACGGCCTCCTGCTCGATGCCCCGTTCATAGTCGTCCAGCTGGTGGTCGGCCTGCATCACCCGGGCGGCCAGATCCACGTCGCGGCGCACCACCGCCTGGACGGCGCCATCCACCTGGGCCTCGGCCACGCCACCCATCTGGGTGATCAGGTTGGACAGGCGCTGCAGCTGCTGCTCGAACGACTTAACCGTATGCTCGGCCGGCATTCTCTTACCACCCCACCCCCGGCGGTCCTGGCCGGGGCATGAAAAACGGCGGCCGGCGGGACACGTCGCCGGTCGGGCAGGGTGGACCATAACGACAGGTCGCTATGGAATTGCTACAGATAAGCGACAGTTTTATGACGGTGCGTCCGGGCGCGCCGTTCCTCGAAAGGCACGTTACCTCAGTGGCTTATCTCATACGGGCGTAGCGCCACCACGGGCCTGACCGGCGCGGCCCCGCCGTCATGCGGCGCCCCGGCCGCTTTCCTGTGACAGATTCTGGGCAGATTGGGGTACGGGCTTTTCCGCCTTCTCCCCGTTTTCTCCACACCGGGCAGGTGCACGGTGAAGGTGCTGCCCTTGCCCACCTCGCTGTCGATGGTCAGCCGGCCGCGGTGGCGGTTCACGATATGCTTCACGATGGCCAGGCCCAGGCCGGTGCCGCCCAGGGCGCGGCTGCGGGCGGCGTCCACGCGGTAGAAGCGCTCGGTCAGGCGGGGCAGATGGGTGCGGGCGATGCCCTCGCCCTTGTCGGTCACCGACACCTTGATGCCGGCCACCTTCTGCGGCGCCTGGCGGGCGCGGATGCCGGTGGCACCCGGCGCCGGCGGCGCCTCCGCCCGTTCCAGCGACACCACCACGTCGGTCTGCTCGCGCCCGTACTTGATGGCGTTGTCGATCAGGTTCTGGAACACCTGGGCCAACTGATCCTCATCGCCCTGCACGCGCGGCAGGTCCTCGCCGCCCTGGACACGGATGGTGATCTTGCGCGCCGCCGCCTTCAGCTCCAGCATGGCGACCACGCTCTGCACCAGTTGGGCGACGTTGGCCTCCCCCGTGGGGTGGGTGTGCTCGTCAAGCTCGATGCGCGACAGGGACAAGAGGTCCATGACCAGGCGCGACATGCGGCCGGCCTGCTCCTGCATGATGGCCAGGAAGCGGTCGCGGGCGTCGGCGTCGTCGCGGGCGGGGCCGCGCAAGGTCTCGATGAAGCCCACCAGGGTGGACAGCGGCGTGCGCAGCTCATGGCTGGCATTGGCCACGAAGTCGGCGCGCATCTGTTCCGACCGCTTGATGGCGGTGATGTCGTGCAGGGTGACGATGGCGGTGATCTCGTGCTGCGGCGCGCCGTCCTCCGCCGCCGGGCGGAAGGGCGTCACCCGCACCTCCAGCACGCGCTCCACCGGCAGGGGCAGGGTGAATTCCACCCGCCGGCTGTCGCCGCCGGCCAGCACGGCGTCCACCGCCGCCAGGACGTCGGGGTTGCGCACGCTGACCGCGAGGTCACGGCTCAGCATGCGGTCGCCGAACAGGGCGCGGGCGGCGCTGTTGGCGCGGCTCACCTTGCGCTTGTCGTCCACCAGCATCAGCGGGTCGTGCAGGGCCTCCACCACCGCCTCGTCGGCGGCCAGGCGGTGCTCGATCTCATCGCGGTGGCGCAGCCAGTTCTGGTGCAGCTGGGCGATGTCCTCCAGCAGGGCGGCGCCGGTCAGGGTGCGGGCCTGGGGCGGGGGCAGGAACGTGCGGCGGTCCCGCACCTGGTCCAGATAGGCGGCGATCAGCCGGCTGTCGCGCAACACCAGATGGCGGGCCACGGCGGTCACGGCGGCCACCAGGGCGAACGCCGCCAGCGCCAGCAGGATGTTGAGCCGTCCGGCGATCACCAGCGCGCCCAGCAACGCCGCCGTCGGCGCCAGCATCAGCACGGCGATGGCGACAAAACGATCTGGACGCGTTTCCAAACGACTCATCTCCCAAACCCACCCATGCTGGTTCCCGCGACTCGGCCAAAACAGGCCAGGTCAAAAGTGCGCCTTCCCGTTCATTGCACCGAACATAGCGCAGGAATGGCGCCCGGAACCCACGTCATGGAAGTTTAATCCCGGGACAGGCGGCGGACCAATCCCGCTTCATAAGAAAAGGCCGCGACCTATGGGGATGCCCCCGCCGGCCGCGGCCCGTTTTTACTTGAACCCCGCCGCCGGCCATGACCGGCGGCGGGCGGATACTGGATACGCTTTTCCGCGTCCGCCCCGGGATGTCAGCCGACGGTATAAAGGCTGTCGTGGGCCGCCATGACGGCGGCGGTCAGCAGTTCGTTGGACGTGGCGCCCATCTGCACGATCTGCGCCGGCTTCTCCAGGTTGATCAGCAGCGGGCCGATCAGGGTGCCGCCGCCCATCTTCTGCAGCAGCTTGGCGCCGATGTTGGCGGTGTGCAGCGCCGGCATGATCAGCACGTTGGCCGGGCCGGACAGGCGGCTGAACGGGTACAGGCGCTTCATCAGGTCGTGGTCCAGGGCCACGTCCACCGACATCTCGCCCTCATACTCGAAATCGGCGCCGCGCTGGTCCATCAGGGCCACGGCGTCCCGCACATGCTGCGCCCGCTCCCGCATCGGCTGGCCGAAGTTGGAGAAGGACAGAAAGGCCACGCGCGGCTCGTGCCCCATCTGGCGGGCCATGCGGGCCGCCCCTTCGGCGATGCAGACCAGCTGCGGGGCGGTCGGGCGCTCATGCACCGTGGTGTCGGCGATGAACACCGTCTGCTTGCGCAGCGCCAGCACCGACAGGCCGAAGGCCGGCGCGCCCTCGCGCGGGTCGATGACGTGGCCGATCTCCTCATACGAGGTGAAAAAGTCGCGGGTCAGGCCCGTGACCACCGCGTCGGCGTCGCCCAGCGCCACCATGCAGGCGGCGAAGACGTTGCGGTGCTGGTTCACGAGGCGCTGGCAGTCCCGGTGCAGCATACCCTTGCGCTGCAGGCGCGCGTACAGGAAGTCGGTATAGCGCTGGTTTTCCGTGGACTGGTACAGGCGGGCGTTGCGCACCTCCAGCGGGGCGCTGCCCTGGGGCAAGCCCAGGGCGGCCATCTGGTCCGCCACCACCTTCTCACGGCCAATCAGGATGGGCGTGCCGTAGCCGGCGGAGCGGAAGGCCAGGGCGGCGCGGATGGTCCGTTCCTCCTCGCCCTCGGCGAAGACGACGCGGCGGGGGTTGGCCTTCACCTTGTCGAAGATCTGCTGCAGGCTGTCGGCCGTGGGGTCCAGGCGCAGGCGCAGGGCCCGGCCATAGGCCTCCATGTCCGTGATGGGGCGCTTGGCCACCCCGGTGTCCATGGCGGCCTGGGCCACGGCCGCCGGCACCTTCACGATCAGGCGCGGATCGAAGGGCACGGGGATGATGTATTCCGGACCATAACGCAGGCGCCGGCCGGAATAGGCCGCGTCCACCTCGTCCGGCACGTCCTCGCGCGCCAGCTCGGCCAACGCGTTCACGGCCGCGATCTTCATGGCGTCGTTGATGGTGCTGGCCCGCACGTCCAGGGCGCCGCGGAAGATGTAGGGGAAGCCCAGGACGTTGTTGACCTGGTTGGGATAGTCGGACCGGCCGGTGGCGACGATGGCGTCGTCACGCACCGACTTCACCTCTTCCGGCGTGATTTCCGGATCGGGGTTGGCCATGGCGAAGATGATGGGCTTGGCCGCCATGGTGGCCACCATCTCGGCCGTCAGGGCCCCCTTGACCGACAAGCCCAGGAACACGTCGGCGCCCTTGACCGCCTCGGCCAGGGTGCGGGCGTCGGTGGTGATGGCGTGCGCCGACTTCCACTGGTTCATGCCGTTGGTGCGGCCCTGGTAGACGACGCCCTTGGTGTCGCACAGGGTCACGTTCTCATGCGGCACGCCCATGGACTTGATCAATTCCACGCAGGCGATGGCGGCCGCGCCGGCGCCGTTCACCACCAGGCGCGCGTCGGTCATGGCGCGGCCGGTCAGGTGCAGGGCGTTGATCAGGCCGGCGGCGGCGATGATGGCGGTGCCGTGCTGGTCGTCGTGGAAGACGGGGATGTCCATCAGCTCGCGCAGGCGCTGCTCGATGATGAAACAGTCGGGCGCCTTGATGTCTTCCAGGTTGATGCCGCCGAAGCTGGGGCCCAGGTAACGCACGGAATTGATGAACTCATCCACGTCGCGGGTGTCGACTTCCAGGTCGATGCCGTCGACGTCGGCGAAGCGCTTGAACAGGACGGCCTTGCCTTCCATCACCGGCTTGGAGGCCAGCGCCCCCAGGTCACCCAGGCCCAACACGGCGGTGCCGTTGGAGATGACGGCCACCAGGTTGCCCTTGGCGGTGTAGTCGTAGGCCGTGGCCGGGTCTTCATGGATGCGCAGGCAGGGCACCGCGACGCCGGGGGAATAGGCCAGCGACAGGTCGCGCTGGGTCGTCAGGGGCTTGGTCGGGGTGATTTCCAGCTTGCCCGGACGGCCGCTGGCGTGCAGGTGCAGGGCCTCGGCGTCGGTGACGCGCTTCTCGGTATCAGCCATACGTTCTCTCTCCACCGCGTTTACGGGCTGGTCTTCGCCGGCCCTTCGAGTGCCGGGCCGGTCGGTGCCGGCCCTTGTGATTATTGCGCGCGATGGTAGCTGAGCGATCCGGGCGGGGTCACGGGCAAATCCGCCCCCGACCTCTGTTCCGCGGGCGGGGCTGCAATCGCGGTAGGTCGGGGGCGGCGCCGGGATGCGTGCGGGGGCGCGCATCCGCATGGTCCCGCCCAATCGGGGCTGGCGGGACCGGGCGTCGCGGGGGCGGCGGTTTGGGGCAGGACCGCCCCCGTGACAGTCCTTTTACGGCCGCCGACCTTGGATCCCGTCTGCGGCCCGCCCAGATTTTATCTGGTACCCTCGCCGACAGGGCATTGCCCATGGCCCGTATAAGGGGTCATGTATGCTCTTCGCGACATAGACGTCCCGGGTCACTCTTCAGGGGAACTGATGGACGAATCTGTCCAGCCGCAGCCGCGCGCGGGCACGGCTTCGGCTTCCGCCGCCGCCCCGTACGCGGGCAACCCGGCCGGCACCTTGACGGGGCCGGGGCCGGAGCCAGGTGACGACGCCCTGCTGGCCCGCATCGCCCAGGGGGACCGGCAGGCCTTCGCCCTGCTGGCCGCCCGCCACGCGCCCAAGGCCATGAAACTGGCCCAGCGCGTCCTGGGCAACGCGGCCGACGCCGACGAGGTGGTGCAGGAGGCCATGCTGCGGGTGTGGACGGGGGCCAAGAACTGGATCCCCGACGGCCGCGCCCGCTTCTCCACCTGGCTGCACCGGGTGGTGGTGAACTTGTGTGTGGACCGGCGCCGGCGTCCCGCCTTCGCCGGCTTGGAAGGAATACCGGAGCCGCCCGACCCGACGCCATCCGCGGTGAATGTGATGGCGCGGCAACAGACGGCCAAATTGGTGTCGCAGGCCTTGGCGGAGCTGCCGGAACGGCAGCGGTTGGCCGTCACGCTCTGCTATTACGAGGAGCGCAGCGCCGCCGACGCCGCGCAGATCCTGTCCCTGTCTGTTTCGGCGGTCGAGTCGCTGTTGGCCCGGGCCCGGCGCGCGTTGCGGGCGCGCCTGTCCGGTGTGGTTCAGGATACGGGTGAGGTCTAGGGGGTTGGTCATGGCTGACAGGGAATGGTCCACGCTCGACGTGGAGGATATCGCGGCATTGACGGCCGTGTACGGCGGCAACCCCGCCCGCTGGCCGGCGGATCGGCGCGCCGCGGCGGTGCGCGCGCTGGCCACGGACGGCGCCGCGCATGAGCTGGTGGTGAACGAGGCGCGGCTGGACGCCCTCTTGTCCATGGTGGCGGAGCCTGAGATTTCCGCCGCCCGGGTGGACAGCGTGGTGGCCGGCGCGCTTGCTCGCTTGGACGAGTCTCGGCTGGGCGCGGTGACCGCGCCGGCGGCCAAGGCCGCGCCGCGCAAGCTGGACACCTTCCTGCCCTCGCCCTTCGACGTGGTGCGCACGGCCCTGTCCTGGCTCAGCGTGCGGGCGCCGCAGGCCGGGTGGTTGGCGGGCGCCACGGTGGCCGGTATCCTGGTGGGCGTCATGACCATGCCGTCCGCCACGCTGCCCATCACCGAGACCACGAAGGCCCAGGCCGGGGCGACGGTGGAGACGGCTCAGGCCGACGTCACGGACATGCCCAGCCTGCTGTTCACCTCCTACACCGTGGAGACCCACGCCCAATGAGTGTGTTTTCCAGCCGGTGGCGTGGGCCCCTGCTCATCGCGTCGGTCGGTGTGAACCTGTTCCTGGCCGGCACCTTCGTCCCGCATCTTTTGCGGCACCATGAGGTGGGGCCGGAGCATGGGCCGGCGCCCGGCCTGAACTACCGGCCGCGTCCGCTGTCCGACATCCTGCCGCCGGCGGATGCCGAACTGCTGCAGAAGGCCATGGCGCCCGACCGCGCCGATTTCCAGGCGCTGGAGAAGCAGGCCCGGGAAAGCTGGGCCGAGATCCAGCCCTTGCTGGCGACCGCCCCCTTCGACGCCCAGGCCTTCGCCGCCGCCTTGAGCAAGGTGGCGGACAGCCGGCGCGCCTTCGAGGCGTCGCGCCAGGCGGCCTTGGTCGACGCCTTGTCGCGGATGTCGCCGGAAGGCCGCAAGAAGCTGTCGGAGATGAAGGCCCCCTTCATCCTGGGCGGCATGCACGGCCCCCGTCCGGACGGGCGAGGGCCGGATGGGCGCGGCCCTGACGGCCGGGGTCCCGATGGACACGGCCCCGATGGGCGCGGCCCCGATGGACACGGATGGCCGGACGGCCGCTTCGACCGTCCGCCTTTCCCCGAGGGCCCGCCCCCGCCGCCCGATGAGGGCCCGGATGGGCCTGGCCCGGCGGGCGGCCCGGCCGCCAATCCAGCGGTCACACCGCGCAACGACGGCGGTATTCCCCTGACGCCGCGCGCCCCCACCGCGACCCCGGTGACCCCGCACTGACATGCGCGGCCTTTGATCGCGATCGGTCAAAGGCCGCGTTGGTCAGGCGACGGCACTGTCCGTGGCGGCCGGCTGGCCGCCCAGCCATTCACCCAGCCAGCGGCCCAGCATCTCCGCCGCCTCTTCCGCGTTGTCCCGCAGGCGGGCGGCCAGGGCGCGCTGGATTTCGGGGTGGTCGTCGCGCAGGGCCTGCTGCGCCCGGCGGGCGTCGGCCGACAGTCCCGTCAGGCCCACGTTGGCGGCCACGCCATAGAGGGTGTGGGCGGCCTGGCCCGCGCCCGGCAGATCGCCCCCCGCCACCTTCTCCAGGAAGCGTTCCGCCGTCTCCACCAGGGTGCGGGCGGTGATGGCGATGAATTCCGGCATGTCCTGGGGACCGATGGCCTGGGCGACGGTGTCCATCTGGCGCATGTCCAGCAGGGCCGCGCCCTCCGCCGCCGTCTCCTCCGGCCACACCCGCGCGCCGCGCGCCACCCACGCCTGGTGCATGGCCTCGACCAGCGCCTCAGGACGCAGGGGCTTGGTGACGAAGCCGTCCATGCCCGCCGCCAGGCAGCGGCCGCCGTCGGCGGCGTCGGTGTTGGCGGTGGTGGCCACCACCGGCACCCGGGCCCGAGTGGCGTCGGGCAGGGCGCGGATGCGGCGCGCGGCCTCCAGCCCATCGATGCCGGGCAGTTGCATATCCATCAGCACCAGGTCGAAACGGCCGCGCGCCACCAGCCGGACGGCGGCGGCGCCATCGGCGGCCACGGTGACCTTGTGTCCACGCGCCCGCAGCAGGGCGTCCAGAACCACCTGGTTGGCGGTCACATCCTCCACCACCAGCACCGCCAGCGGCGGCAGGGCGATGGCGGCGGCCTGGGGGCCCATCGCGCCGGCGGCGATTTGGGCCTCCGGTTCCGCCGTGGGGATGGTGAACCAGAAATGGCTGCCGTCCCCCGGCCGGCTGTGGAAGCCGATCTCCCCGCCCATGGCCTGGATCAGCTGCTTGGCGATGGCCAGGCCCAGGCCGCTGCCGCCATAGCGGCGGGTGACCTCGGCGCTGGCCTGGCTGAAGGTCTCGAACAGGCGGCCCTGCGCCGCCTCCGGCACGCCGACGCCGGTGTCGGACACGATGATGCCGAACTGCAGCCGGCCGTCGGCCAGGCGGTCGACCGACGCGCTCATGCGCACCCAGCCCCGTTCGGTGAACTTGATGGCGTTGCCCACCAGGTTCAGCAGCACCTGGCGCAGGCGCAAGGGGTCGCCCATCAGGCGCTCGGGGAAACCGGGACCCTTGCGGATTTGCAGGTCCAGCCCCTTTTCCGCGGCGCGGCCGGCCATCAGGTTGCGCACGCCCTCCAGCAGCGGGCCGGTGTCGAAGGCCGTCCGCTCGATCTCCAGCTTGCCGGCCTCCACCTTCGACAGGTCCAGCACATCGTTCAGGATGGCCAGCAGCGATTCGCCGGATTCGTGCACCGTGCGGACATAGTCGCGCTGGCGCATGGACAGGCCCGTTTCCAGCAGCAGCTGCGTCAGGCCCAGGATGCCGGTCATGGGGGTGCGGATTTCATGGCTCAGCGTCGCCAGGAAACCGGATTTTACGCCGTTGGCCTGGTCGGCGGCGCGCTTGGCCGCCGTCAGGTCCAGCTGCAGCTCCAGCATGTGGCGCATGCGCAGGCAGGTCTGCCGCCCCATGCGATAGAGGAACACGGGATAGAGCAGGCTGCTCAGGACCAGGGCCAGGCCCGGCGCGTCCGCCTGGGCGCCGCCGCCGGGGCCCACCAGGGCGGTGCCTGTCAGAACCAGCAGCGCCAGGGCGGGCGGCACCAGTTGCAGGCGGAGCACCAGGGGGTGGGGGGCGGTGCCGCTGGTGCGCAGGGCCATGGCCGCCCCCAGCGCCAGGATCAGGAAAAAGCGGCCGGCCATATGTTCGCCCGGCCAGGCGAACAGGGGCAGCAGGCTCCACACCACCGAGGGCAGCAAGCGGGCGGTCGCCAGCAGCCGCAGCCAGGGGCGGGAATCGGTCAGGCGGTCGGCCTGGGCCAGGAAACGATGAAGGGCCAGCTGCGACACACCCACCGTGGCGACCGACAGCAGGGCCCAGGCGGCCACGGCGGGCCAGGGCGCCCAGGTGGCGGCGCCGCCAGCCACCACCGCCGTCAGCACCGGCACCAGCCACGCGTCCTCGCGATGGTTCAGGGCCATCAGGATCAGCTGGCCGAGTTCGATCAGTTGCCCACGCGGCACGGAGTCGGCACGGCGGCCCAGGGCTTCCAGGGGATCGGCACGGCCGCCGCCAGAGGGCGCGCGCCCCGCCAGCGGGCGATCCCATCGCCGCAATCCCCGTTTCAAACGCCGCACGTCCGGTTACCCCGTAGTCCGATCCGGATCGACCCGCCGGCTTTGGCGCCGGCGATTCCACTGCCAACCGGGGCGCCGGTGTCGGCTGGTCACTGATCCGATGCCGGCCAGGACCCCATCCCCGGGGCGGGACTGTACGATGGTGACGGGAATCGGCCAATCATATTTGCGAATGGGCCGCGCAATTATCGATCAGACAAAATCCCTAAAATTTTAAAATTCGATCTGGAGCGGCCTCGGCCGCAACCCGGGAGGTAAGTGGAATCCGGACGGTGTAGGGATCAATCCACGATTGCTGTCCCCCGCTTGTCACGCCGGCGCGGGGAAATGTGACGAGGTTCGGCAGAAGACGCCTTTTTTCTTGCATTACAGGGCTCAAGAGCCCGAAGAATTCGTAGGGGATGGAAAATTGAATCGGCCGGACAGGCCGTGGTAACCATTAGTCCGTCGAGAACTTACGGCCGGTGCAAACCGTTTGCCGTGCCGGGACCCGCGGGGTCATAATCCGGTCTCTTGCAGGGGGCAGGGTGGCATGTTTCGGAAGGTGATGGGCTGGATCGCCGGCAAGGGGGATGATGCGTCCGCCTCGCCGGATGCTCTCCTTCCCACCAACGGGCCTGACGGCAACAGGCCCCAGGGGGAAACGTCCGGAGGGGACGCATCGCATGGGCCCGAGGCGCCGGGTCCAACAGGCGCCCGGGCGGAGCCTGCGCGCATGGACATCAGCCGATCCGAGGGGGGCCGCAGCCCCGTCTTCTCCTCCCGGGCCGTGCGCGACGCCGCCGTCGTCACCTCCACCATCGAGACCATCCGCCGCTATGTCGCGGGCGAGGAACAGGCCGAGGGTCTGACCCGCAAGCTCCAGTCGCTGTCGACCGAGCAATTCGGCTTCCTGCAGATCAGCATCGACCCCGCCCTCACCGCCAAGGCGCTCGACCGGGTGGGGGAACCGCGCTCCGCCGCCGCCACGGTGCTGCGCCGCCTGCTGACCGACGTCAGCGACGGCGTCAAGGGGCCGGACGAAACGCCGGCCGCCACCCCGGCACCCGCGCCGCCCCCCTCCGTCCGGACGGAGGCGGCGATGTCGCCGGCACCGGCGCCCATCGCCCCGCCGGCGCCGCCCAGCGCCGCCGTGGGGGCCGCCCCCTGTCGGTCCCCGTCCAGCCGGCACCGGCCCCCACGGTTGCGACCCAGCCCATTCCCGGGCCGCAGCCGTCGCGCGCCGGGCCCCTGTTCACCAGCCTGGCGTCCAAGGGGCGCGACGCGGCGCCCGGCCAGGCGGAGATGCGGGCCGTGCCCACGCCCACCCCCCGCGTGCCGGGGGCCATGTCCTTGCGCGCCGCGCCGCCCACGCCCGTGCGCCCGTCGGCCGTCGCCGGGCCCCCGCCGGCCCAGCCCCTGTCCACGCCCAGCCAACCGGTGCCGCCGCGCGTCGCGGCCCCTGTCGTGACCGTGCCGGGGGCGATCCGCATGGCCGTCGCCCCCGCCACCGCGGCCCGGGTGACCCTGCATTCGTTCAAGTCGACGCCGGCCCAGCGCGCGCCCGCCGCCCCCGTGCCGCCCTCGCCTCCACCCTCGGCCCCGGTGACGGAGACGGCCGAGGCGCCGTCGCTGGCGACGCCGGTGGTGGTGGAGACACCGCCCCAGGCCTCCTCCGACGCGCCGGTGCCGCCGCCCCAGCCGCCGGTGGCGCGCCGCCCGGCCGCCGCCGTGCCGCGTCTACCACGCGAACAGGCGGACAAGCGCCGTGCCCGTCTGCTAGAAGCCATTGCGGGCGACCTCTGAACGCCAGCTCCTTTTCCCCGATCCTCGTGAGCGATGCCATGACCGACGAGCACCGTGACGCCCCAGGCCCCGATGGCGACGCCGGTCCGGGCATCCCTCCCGTCGCGCCCTCCGGCGCGTCCGCCCCTGGGACGGGCGCTCCCGCCCCGGATACTCCCGCCTCGGATGCTCCGTTGATGGACGTGGAGGTGGTGACGCCTGCCGTGCCCAAGGACGCTGTGCCCGAAGGGGCCGCGCGGCAGGGGGAGATCGATGAGGGCGTCGACCCCTTCGATTACGCCGAATCCATCGTCCGCGATCTGGCGCTGCATGTCGGCAGCCGGTTGCGCGACCTGCGTAACGACCTGACAGCCATGCATTCCGCCGTCGTTTCGTTGCCGGAAACGATGCGCATCAACGCGCTGGGGCAGTCCATCCAGGAACTGCGTGAGCGTGTGGCCCACCTGACGGGGGTAGTCAGCCATCATGCCGGCCGTCCGGCGGAAGAGGCGGAGCGCCTGGCCCGGGGCGTGGGCGAGTTGAAGCACACCCTCGACGATGTCACCCAGCGGGTGGGCGTGCTGGAGAATTGGCTCAGCCACGCCAAGGCGGTGAACGGCGTGCGCCTGCCCGACCTGCCGCCCGGCCCCCTGCCGGAACAGCTCAGCGCCCTGGTCGACCATCTGCATGAATCGCTGCTGCGCGTGGTCAACGCCGTGCGCACCACCCAGCTGGACGTGCGGGATCTGCGCGATCAGGTGAAGGGTGGCCTCCCCGCCCTGCCGGCGCCCGCCGGCGGCGAGGCCAAGGCCCCGGACACCGCAAAGGCGGCTGGCGACGCCGGCGCCGTCCAGGCCCTGGCCGGCCGGCTGGACGCCGTGGAGGAAAAGCTGCGCCGCGCGCCCGCGGCAGCCCCGGCGGCGGACCGGGCCGACGGCGGTACCGCCGGCCTGGCCTCCCTGGTGTTCGGCGCCTGGCCCAGCCTGATGCGCCCCACGGGGGCGGAGGCGTTGGCCCAGGCCGTGGCCTCGGTCCTGGACAGTGTGAAGCACATTCTGGGTGGTACCGTGCAACTGCCGCGGACGCCGCAGGATGGCGGCCTGGTGGCCGTCGCCACGGGCCGTCACCGGGGCATGCCGCTGGCCATCCTGGTGGGGGTCGAGGACCTGGTGGGTCGCCACTGGGTGCTGGGGGAGGAGGGCGACACCCTCAGCGATAGCGGCTTCCCACGGGTCTCCACCTTGCGCGGCCTGATGAACGCGGCCGCCCTGGTGGAAAAGAGCCGGCCGGGCACCCTTGCCGTTTCCATCCTCATCTACGGCAACGGCGTCATCAGCCAGGCGCCGACGCGCGAGGCCCTGGCCACCCTGGCCCAGGCCGCCGGCATCCCCGGGGCCGCCGGCCGCACCCTGCTGGTGGCGGCGGGCGACCTGACGGCGGCCGGCCTGCTGCCCGTGTCCGAGGTCGGCGGCGCCGTCAGCGACCTGCAGTTTGATTGAGGGGCGGAATGGGCGAAGGCGGATGGCTGTCTTCCGCTCATCAAACTCGGTGGTGTAAGGCGCGACGGGCCTACGCGGCTATCGCCGCATTCCTAGGCCTCGTGGCGCTTCTGCTGGTGGGGGCTGCTGTCGCATGGAAATCGCTGTTCGGCGATTGGCCCGGCATGCGCGTCATCTATGGACTTGTCATCGGTATTGGCACCTTGGGGATGGCAATCGGCCGGTTCCTGCCTTTGCTTCCCATGCCCGGCAAGACGCCGGAGGAAGTCGCGGCGGATAGGTTTTTCAAAGGCCCGCCGCACTGACATCACGGCAATGAAAAAGGGGCGCTACCCGGCCGGGTGGCGCCCCTTCCTTTTGGCCCCAACGTTCCGAAGAGCGCCGGGGCCGATATCACGCTTCCAGCGGGCCTTACTCGGCGGCCTGGGGCTGGTTCAGCATGTTGCGCAGCACGTACTGCAGGATGCCGCCGTGCTTGAAGTAGTCGACCTCGTCCAGGGTGTCGATGCGGCACAGCACCGGCACGGTGTCGACCTTGCCATCCGCGCGGGTGATGGTCAGGGTCAGGTCCATGCGGGGCTTCAGGCCGGCCTCGACGCCGGTGATGTCGATGACCTCGGTGCCGTCCAGGCCCAGGGTCTTGCGGCTGGCGCCGTCCTTGAACTGCAGGGGCAGCACGCCCATACCCACCAGGTTGGACCGGTGGATGCGCTCAAAGCTCTCGGCCACCACGGCGCGGACACCCAGCAGGCGGGTGCCCTTGGCCGCCCAGTCGCGGGACGAGCCGGTGCCGTACTCCTGACCGGCGAACACCACCAGCGGGGTGCCGTCGGCCTGGTACTTCATGGCGGCGTCGTAGATCGACATGACGTCGCCGGTGGGGATGTACTTGGTCACGCCGCCTTCGACGCCCGGCACCATTTCGTTCTTGATGCGGATGTTGGCGAAGGTGCCGCGCATCATGACTTCGTGGTTGCCGCGGCGGGCGCCGTAGCCGTTGAAGTCCACCGGCTCCACGCCGTGGCCGATCAGGTAGGTGCCAGCGGGGCTGGTCTTCTTGATCGAACCGGCGGGGGAGATGTGGTCGGTGGTGATGCTGTCGCCCAGGATGGCCAGCGGGCGGGCCTTCTTCACGTCATGCACCGCACCCGGGGTAGTGGTCATGCCTTCGAAGATCGGCGGCAGCTTCACATAGGTGCTGTCGTCCTCCCACTTGTAAGTCAGGCCGGTGGCGGTCTCGATGGACTGCCACTGCTGCGGGCCCAGGAACACGTTGGCGTAGCGCGAGCGGTACATCTCCGGCGTCAGGGACTTGGAGATGGCGTCCTCGATCTCGGCGCTGCTCGGCCAGATGTCCTTCAGGAAGACGTCCTTGCCGTCCTTGCCCTTGCCCAGCGGCTCGGTGGTCAGGTCCTTGCGCAAGGTGCCAGCCAGGGCGTAGGCCACGACCAGCGGCGGGGAGGCCAGGTAGTTGGCCTTCACCTGCGGGTTCACGCGGCCTTCGAAGTTGCGGTTGCCCGACAGGACGGAGCAAGCCAGCAGATCGTTGGCGTCCACCGCGGCGCCGATGGCGTCGGGCAGCGGGCCGGAGTTGCCGATGCAGGTGGTGCAGCCGTAGCCGACCAGGTTGAAGCCCAGCTTGTCCAGGAACGGGGTCAGGCCGGCGGCGTTCAGATAGTCGGTCACGACCTGGCTGCCGGGGGCCAGCGAGGTCTTCACCCACGGCTTGGTGGCCAGGCCGGCCTCGACCGCCTTCTTGGCCAGCAGGCCGGCGGCGACCAGCACGTTGGGGTTGGAGGTGTTGGTGCAGCTGGTGATGGCCGCGATCACCACGTCGCCGTGGTCGACCGTGAAGTCCTCACCGGCGACCTTGGCCGGGTTGCTGGCGGGCTTGCCGGCGTAGTCCTTGGCGAACACGCCCTCGAACTCGGTCTTGGCGTTGGACAGCAGCACGCGGTCCTGCGGGCGCTTCGGGCCGGCCAGCGAGGACTCGACGCTGTTCAGGTCCAGTTCCAGCGTGTCGGTGAACACCGGCTCGGGGCTGTTGGCGTCGCGCCACATGCCCTGCGCCTTGGCGTAGGCTTCCACCAGGGCCACGCGGTCGGCATCACGGCCGGTGAAGTTCAGGAAGCGGATGGTCTCGGCGTCGATCGGGAAGATGCCGCAGGTGGCGCCATATTCCGGGGCCATGTTGGCGATCGTCGCGCGGTCCGCCAGGGTCAGCGCGTCCAGGCCGGGGCCGTAGAACTCCACGAACTTGCCCACCACGCCCTTCTTGCGCAGCATCTGGGTGACGGTCAGCACCAGGTCGGTCGCCGTGGCGCCTTCCTTCAGCTTGCCCGTCAGGCGGAAGCCGATGACTTCCGGGATCAGCATGGAGATGGGCTGGCCCAGCATGGCCGCCTCGGCCTCGATGCCGCCCACGCCCCAGCCCAGCACGCCCAGGCCGTTCACCATGGTGGTGTGGCTGTCGGTGCCGACCAGGGTGTCGGGGTAGGCGACGGTGGCGCCGGTCTGGTCGCCGTCGGTCCACACGGTCTGGGCCAGGTACTCAACGTTCACCTGGTGGCAGATGCCGGTGCCCGGGGGCACGACGCGGAAGTTGTTGAAGGCCTTCTGGCCCCAGCGCAGGAACGCGTAGCGCTCGCCATTGCGCTGGAATTCGACGTCGACGTTCTTCTGGAAGGCGTCGGGGCCGCCGAAGTAGTCCACCATCACCGAGTGGTCGATGACCAGGTCGACGGCCGTCAGCGGGTTGATGCGCTCCGGCTTGCCACCCAGGCCCACCATGGCCTCACGCATCGCGGCCAGGTCGCACACGGCGGGAACGCCGGTGAAGTCCTGCATCAGCACGCGGGCGGGGCGGTAGGCGATCTCACGGTCGCTGCGGCGGTCGACCAGCCACTGGGCGGCGGCCTTCACGTCGTCGACGCTGACGGTGCGGCCGTCTTCGAAGCGCAGCAGGTTCTCCAGCAGCACCTTCAGGCTGTAGGGCAGGCGGGACAGGTCGCCCAGGCCGGCTTCCTCAGCCGCCTTGAGGCTGAAGTAGTCATAGCTCTTGCTGCCGACGCTCAGGCTGCGGCGGGTTTTCAGCGTGTCGTGACCGGTGATCGTGGACACAGGAGTGGCCTCCTAGGGGAAGGGGATGGTACCGCGCCGCCGGCACCCTTCAGCGGGTGTCATGGCCAACGATGCGGACGGCCATTCCGACACCCTCCGCGCCGCCCCCTTATGAAACCCTTATGGAATAAGAATACCGGGCTGGGGACGCGCGTGATCGAAGGTTTGCGCGGAAAGGCGCGCGCGCGAGGTTTACCGCTTTTTGCGCCTGCGATCAAATGCCCGGACGGTTGCGGCGGAGGCGACATCGCATGCCTCCCCTGCCGAGATTCCCCGGCGCATTGACGGAGCAACCTGATGGCCCGGCGCCGCCGTCAGGCGACGCCCGCCGCCCGCCGCGCAGGCGGCGTTCGCCGCGGGTGTCAAATGCGGTGGATCATGTCGATCAGGGGCTGGGCGAACGGGGCGACCTCCGTGCCGCCGTCCCAGATCATGTGGCAGGCGACATAGGCGATGATGGCCAGGCCGATGTAGGAGATCCAGAAATAGCGAGCCAGCAGGCGGGCGATCAGGGTGGCGGCGGCCCCCATCAGGGCCACGGACAGCACCAGGCCCAGCACCATGACCCAGGTGTGGTCCTCGGCGGCGCCCGCCACGGCCAGAACGTTGTCCAGCGACATGGAAACGTCGGCCAGCGCGATCTGGCGGATGGCCACGCCCACGCTCTTGCCCGCCAGCGAAGGGATGTGGGGCTCCTCCCCCGCCGTCTCCGCCTGGTCCTTGCCGTGCTGGCGCAGTTCGCGCCACAGCTTCCAGCATACCCACAGCAGCAGGATGCCGCCGGCCAGGGTCAGGCCGATGACGTCCAACAGGCGGGTGGCCAGCAGGGCGAAGCCGATGCGCATCAGCACGGCCACGCCGATACCCCAGAAGATGACCTTGCGGCGCTTCTCCACCGGCACGCCGCTGGCCGCCATGCCCACCACCAGGGCGTTGTCGCCCGCCAGGACGAGGTCGATCAGCAGCACCTGGATCAGGGCGGTCAATTCAGCGAGCAGCATGGGGAAGGCAGCCGTTCCGGTCGAGGATCGACCCTTCATAACACGGCTGCGGCATAAGCGCGCGCCGGATCGCATCCCGTTCATCACCGAACCGGGCGCGCAACGGCCGCAAGTCACGGCGCGCTTTACCTGGCGTGGTTGCGGTGCCGATCAGAAACGACCGGGGGCGACGAAGTGTATTTTGGATAAAATACGGCCCGCACACTTCAAGAAGTGGCGGGCCGAGAGTTTTGGCAGTTGGGTCCTGCTCTGTGATACAGGACACATTACCTAAAGCCCATGGCGTAAAAGATGTCAAGCAATGAACCGGTAGCAAAAGGATATGTATTCGTTTACGCGACGCCGCGTTTTCAAAACCTTTCCTAAGATCGTAGCTCATTATCCAAATGATGAACGGGTTAATTCATATAATCCGAACCTGCGGTTGGGGTTGATTTGGCAACCTCAACAGGCCTCGGCGTCGCGAAATTGAGCTAAACGCCTCGCGGGAAAAGAAAAAGGCGGGCGGACAAGTCGCGGGGGCACACGCCTGCCGGGAACCTGGAAACTAGGCTAAGGAGGGGTGGTCCGACCACAGCTGGCCGACCGCCTTGGGCCACTGGCGGGCGCTGGCTGAACGTAGGCGTCCCCCGCCCGACGGCGCCCCTGCGGAACGGCCGTGCAAAAACGCCGGGCCGCCAGACTCGGAAAAGCGAGCGGCGGCCCAGACAGCCCTCAACCGGGAACCGGAACCGTTTGGTCCCCGGCCGGTACAAGCGATCAATCGATCAGTGCGCCTCGCCGCCGCGCGGACGGCCGGGGTCCACCAGCGTGCCGGTGGCGTCGAACTGCACCATCTCGGCGATGTTGGTGGCCAAATCCCCCACACGCTCCAGGTTCTTGGCGATGAACTGCAGACTGGTGCAGGCCTCGATCAGGCTGGCGTCCTTGGCGACGAAGGCGAAAATCTCCTGCGTCACGCCCGCGTGCATGTCGTCCAGTTCGGCGTCCCGGCGCCAAACTTCGGCGGCCAGGGCGGTATCGCGGCGGGTGAAGGCCTCGATGGCGCTGGCCAGCTGCTTGCGGGCCAGATCCGACAGGCGGCCGACCGACGCGGTGGCGCTGATCGCGGGGACGCCGTTCAGCACCAGGGCGCGCTTGGCCATGTTCTTGGCATAGTCGCCGACCCGCTCCAGCGCGTTGGCGGCCTTCAGCGCGGCCAGGGTGTGCCTCAGGTCGATGGCCATCGGGTGACGCAAGGCCAGCAGCCGGATGATGAGGCTCTCGACCTCATGCTCCAGCGCGTCCAGCACCTGGTCCTGCGCCACGGTCTCGCGCGCCAGCGTGTCGTCGCGGTCCAGCACGGCGCGGGTCGCCTGTTCCAGCTGCTGCTCGGCCCGGCCGCCCATTTCCGCCAGCAGCGCGTCCAGGCGCTGCAGCTCGTTTTCGTAGGAGGTGACGATGTGACGGGGCAACTGCTCGGACATGGGCGGTGCATCCAGGATGGGTGGAAACCAAGGTGGCGCCACCATACCGTCATCATATTGCAATCGTGCGACCGGCGTCGCAGGGAATGGCAATTCCGCGCCCAGTTGGACGTTCGCCAGGTGGGCGTTCGACAGCTGGACGTTCGACAGGGCCGATGATGCGGGGATGATGGGAAGGATGGTGCCCCAAGTCGGATTTGAACCAACGGCCTACCGCTTACGAAGCGGTTGCTCTACCACTGAGCTATTGGGGCGCCCCTTGGAATGGAGGGGGGTATTAGCAGACCGAAACGCGGATGGCAACAGCGCGCTGTGCGTTTGAGTTTATTTAGTTGCCTCAAACACCGGCGGGGCATTCGCCCCTTGGCCTGTCCTCGCCATGCGCTGCGGTGCGCTGACCGTCACTCCGCGGCGGTGCGGCGGTCCAGCAACTCATATTTGCGCAGGTAGCCGCGGAACTGGTGATAGTTCAGGCCCAGGTCGGCGGCGGCGCGTTTCTGGTGAAACTGGTTGCGTTCCAGCGCCGCGCGCAGCAGCGCCTTCTCGAAGTCCGCCACCTGTTCCAGGAAGTTGCAGGGGCCGCTGGGCGCCGCCATCGAGGAACCGGGCGTGGCGGCGCTGGCCGTGGCGGCGGGTGCCGCCTCGTCGGACACCTCTTCCGCCGGCGCCGGGCCGGCGCGGCGGTCGCCGGGCATAGCCACGGGGCGGAAGGGGGAGTCGAAGGGGTCGAAGATAACCTCGTCGATGGGCCGCTCCGCCCCCTGCGCGCGATAGACCGCCCGCTCCACCACGTTCTTCAGTTCGCGGATGTTGCCGGGCCAGGGATAGGCCAGCAGTTGGCTCATGGCCTTGGGCGCGAAGCCGGGGAAGAAGGGCCGCCCCAGTTCGCGCGCCATGGCGATGCCGAAATGATCGACCAGCATGGGGATGTCGTCGGCCCGCGCCCGCAAGGGGGGGATGGTCACCACGTCAAAGGACAGGCGGTCCAGCAGGTCGGCGCGGAACTTGCCCGCAGACGCCATCCGGGGCAGGTCGGCATTGGTGGCCCCCACCACGCGCACGTCCACCGACACCGTCTGGGTGCCGCCCACGCGCTCGAACTCCCCATACTCGATAACGCGCAGGATCTTTTCCTGCACCGAGGCCGAGCTGGTGGCGATCTCATCCAGGAACAGCGTGCCGCCGTCGGCCAGCTCGAAGCGGCCGACATGACGCTTGGCGGCGCCGGTGAAGGCGCCCTGTTCGTGCCCGAACAGCTCCGTCTCCAGCAGCGTCTCGGACAACGCGGCGCAGTTCAGCTTGATGAAGGGCTTGTCCCAGCGGGGGGACAGGTAGTGCAGGCGGGCGGCCACCAGTTCCTTGCCCGTGCCGCGCTCCCCGATGACCAGGGTGGGGCGGTTCAGCGGGGCCGCCCGCGACACATGCTCCATGAGCTGCAGGAAGGACGCGGCCTGGCCGACCAGGGACGGCGGAGTAGCGGAGGACGCCATCGGTGATTCGCTCGCCTTGGAAAAACGGGGCTGTTTCGCCGATGATGGCAGCGATTGGCGAAATTCGCCACATAATCGTCAATTTGGATAAATCAATTGAGGCGCCCTCAGGCCTCACGAGATGTCTTTTATTATATATCAAGAGCTTAGCGGTAATTTGGCCAACTGGCACGCCCCTTGCTGATGTAGGGACACACGATCGAATGCAAGGAACTCATCGAAGGGGAATGCAGCGATGACCGACCACACGATCCACGACAAGGCCGGCGATGCCGGCTTCTTCGCCAGCCGGGCCCCGAGCCAACTGGCCATGTTGGCGGACGATTTCCGCGCCGTGCCGGCTGAAGCTTGGATCATCCTTGCGGTCGCCACCGTGTTGAGCAACCTTTTCATCGCCCTTGCCTGAAGGAGACCTGACTCATGGGCATCTTTTCGCGCCTCAGCGACATCATCAATTCCAACCTGAACGCCATCCTGGATCGCGCCGAGGACCCGGAGAAGATCATCCGTCTGGTCATCCAGGAAATGGAAGACACGCTGGTCGAGGTTCGTTCCTCCGCGGTGAAGACCGTGGCGGAGAAGAAGGAGATCGAGCGCCGCCTGGTCGAACTCCGCCGCGAGGCCGAGGAATGGCAGCGCAAGGCCGAGCTGGCCCTGTCCAAGGACCGCGAGGACCTGGCCAAGGGCGCCCTGATGGCCCGCGCCAAGATCGCCGAAGCCGCCGACGGGCTGACGACCGACCTGGGCCGCCTGGATGAGGCCCTGGCGAAGACCAACGACGACATCGGCCAGTTGCAGGCCAAACTGCAGGACGCCAAGACGCGGGAACGCGCCATCGTCGCCCGCCAGAAGACCGCCACGGCGCGTCTGAAGGTCAAGACCCAGCTCCACGACGACCGCATCACGGACGCCTTCTCGCGTTTCGAACAGATCGAGCGCAACCTGGACGTCCTGGAAGGCAAGGCGGAAGTCCTGGACATGGGACGCAAGCGCAGCCTGGCGGACGAGATCGCCGAGCTGGAGAGCAACGACAAGGTCGAATCCGAGCTGCAGGCCCTGAAGGCCAAGCTGGCGACCAAGAACCAGGGGTAATCTGTCCATGGACCTGGACGCACTTGTCGCCGTACCCATCATCTTCATGGTCATCGTGGCGCCGGTGTGGATCATCGCCCACTATGTGACCAAGTGGCGGGTCGCCAAGACACTGTCGGTCGATGACGAGCGCATGCTGTCGGACCTGTGGCACAGCGCCACTGAAATGGACAGCCGCATCCAGCAGCTGGAGAAGATCCTGGATGCGGAGGCCCCGGGCTGGAGGGCACGGCAATGACTGGTAGAGGCTCTAACCCGCCGCCCTTCCCCGGGCGGCGGCCCCCCGGCGGAAACGCCGGCGGCCCCCCCGGGGGCGGTTCGGGCGGGTATGGCGGCGGCAGCCGCTGGACCAACCCGGCGGCCGGTTCCGGCGGCGGTTATGGCGGCGGCACCTTCGGCAGCCCCAACCCCCACCGCCTGTACCGCAACCCCCGCGCCGGCAAGGTGGCCGGCGTCTGCGCCGGCGTCGCGGATTACTTCAGCGTCGACGCCTGGCTGATACGGCTGGGCATGGTCCTGGGTCTGGTGTTCTTCTTCCCGGCCACGATCATCGCCTACATCGTGCTGGCGGTCGTGCTGAAGCCGCAGCCCCAGGGGCTGTACGGCAGCAATGAGGAAGAGGTGTTCTGGCGGTCGGTCACCACCCGCCCCGACCAGACCCTGGCCGGCCTGCGCGCCAAGTTCCGCGACCTGGATCGCGAGATCGGCGCCATGGAGACCGCCGTCGCCTCCCGCGAGTTCGACCTGCGGCGGCAGTTCAAGGACCTGGAGAAGTAAGTCTCCGGGTGTTCAACGGGGGACGCGGGTGGCCGAGGGGGCAGACCTTCCGGCCCTTCCCCTCCCTCCCCCCGGTGCGGCCACCCCGGCCGTTTATTGCGGCGACCCATCCCAATGGTTGCCAGGGGCCTGTCACCAGGCACAAAATAATCTAAGATTGCGCGGGCTGACGGGATCGGTTTGGTCCCGTCGACGCCCCAGTTTTACCCGTCACACGACCCTTAGCAGGTGGCCTTCCCCATGTCGCCGATACTTGTCCCCCTCTTGGCGCTGTGTATCCCCATCGTGGCCATCGTCTTGCGGGCGATGCAGAAGCTGCAGGATATCGAGGCCATGGCCCAGGCGCGCCGCGGCCAGCAGGACCAGCGCTTCCGCTGCTACGATGATTTAGAACGCCGCGTGACCCAGATGGAGCGGCACGTCACCAGCCCCGAATTCGACCTCAACCGCAAGCTGAGCCAGCTGGCCCAGCGCTGATAGGACGAAGCCCCATGTCCCCCCTGCTGATCCCCCTCGCCGCCCTGATGATCCCCATCGTGGCCCTGGTGACCCGTTACATGATCCGCGCGCGCGAGCTGCAGGCCCAGGGCCTGTCGGATCACGCCGCCGGCGACCTGCTGGCCCGCGCCGACCGCCTGGAGCAGCGGGTGCAACAGCTGGAACGCCTGCTGGATGCCGAATCCCCCGGCTGGCGCGCCCGCGCCTGACGCCGTTCCCCTATCCCTTCGCCCCGCCACGGCGCGCTTGAACGGCGCCGCGGTGGGGCCTTAGATGGGAAGACCGTCATCTTCCCCTGACAGGACACCCAGCACCCGTGCCGCGATCCACCCTTGCCGGGGCTGTCTTGTCGATCACGGCCGCGGCGGCCGGCCTGGTGGCGTTGTTTTCCGCCGGGGCCGGCGCCCAATCCCCCGCCTCTCCTCCAGCATTGGTCTTCGGCATTCTGGAGACGGAGCAGCCGCCGCTGGTGGAAATGCGCAATGGCGAGGTGGCCGGCGGCCTGATCAAGGCCATGGGCGACGAGATCGCCCGGCGCACGGGCTTGCGCCCCCTCTACCGCCTGGTCCCGCGTAACCGTCTTGAGGCCGACTTGGCCGACGGCCGGGTCGACCTGGCCTGCGGCTACAGCCCCGATTGGCTGCCCAAGGTGGCCATCACCCGGTTCTCCACCCCCATCCTTGTCAGCCACAGCGTTCTGGTCGTCCGCCGGGCCGACGCCGAGCACTTGCGCACTCTGGGCGATCTGGCCGGGCGGCCCATCGGCGCCATCCTGGGCTTCCGCTACCCGCGCGAGGTGGAGGATGCCTTCATCGACGGCACCTGGCAGCGGGAGGACGCTCCGTCCGCCGAAAGCAATTTCCTGAAGCTGCGCAACCGGCGGGTGGACGCCATCCTGACCACGGACCTGGAGGCCGACTACCGCCAGACGGTGGACAAGACCTGGGCGCAGGCGCTGACGGTCCTGCCCCAAACGGTGGGCGATCATGAGGAACGCTGCGCCAACGCCCCCCGCTCCCCCTTGCCGATGGAAACGCTGGACGCCGCCATCGAGGCCATGCGGGCCGACGGCACCCTGACCCGCCTGCGCCTGGCCGCCACCGGGCGGGCGGGAAGTTGAAAGAAAACGGGCCGCCCCTCGAGGGACGGCCCGCTGCCAGCCACGCGACAAGGCGAAGTCTTAGAGACCCGGCCCCACCTTGAACTCCGCCTCGGTCTTCTGGCGGATCTCATCCACCGTCACACCGGGCGCGACCTCGGCCAGGGTCAGGCCGCTGCCGCCTTCCTTGTCGACCTGGAAGACGCCCAGGTCGGTGATGATCATGTCCACCACCTTGGTACCGGTCAGGGGCAGGGTGCAGGCCTTCAGGATCTTGGGCTCCAGCGCGCCGGTCTTCTTGTCGACGGCGCAGTGTTCCATGACCACGACCACCTTCTTCACGCCGGCCACCAGGTCCATGGCGCCGCCCATGCCCTTGACCATCTTGCCCGGGATCATCCAGTTGGCGAGATCGCCGTTGGCCGCCACCTGCATGGCGCCCAGCACCGACAGGTCGATATGGCCACCGCGGATCATGGCGAAGCTGTCGGCCGAGCTGAAGAAGCTGCTGTACGGCAGTTCGGTGATGGTCTGCTTGCCGGCGTTGATCAGGTCCGGATCCTCCTCCCCCTCATAGGGGAAGGGGCCCATGCCCAGCATGCCGTTCTCGCTCTGCAGCGTCACGTGCACGCCGTCGGGGATGTAGTTGGCCACCAGGGTCGGGATGCCGATGCCCAGGTTGACGTAGAAACCGTCACGCAGCTCCTTGGCGGCGCGGGCGGCGATGTCCTCACGGGTCCATGCCATAGGTCAGCTCCTTCACGCGCGCGGACGGGTGGTGCGCTGCTCGATGCGCTTTTCGAACTTGGCGCCTTTGATGATGCGCTGGACGAAGATGCCAGGGGTATGGATGTGGTCGGGGTCGAAGCTGCCCGGTTCCACCAATTCCTCGACCTCCACCACCGTCACCTTGCCGGCGGTGGCCATCATCGGGTTGAAGTTCCGCGCCGTCTTGCGATAGACGAGGTTGCCTTCCGTGTCGCCTTTCCACGCCTTCACGATGGAGAGGTCCGCGACGATGCCGCGCTCCATCACATAGGTCTCGCCATCGAACTCGCGCAGTTCCTTGCCCTCGGCCACCAGTGTGCCCACGCCCGTCTTGGTGAAGAAGGCGGGGATGCCGGCGCCACCGGCGCGGATGCGCTCGGCCAGGGTGCCCTGCGGGTTGAATTCCAGCTCAAGCTCACCGGACAGGTACTGCTGGGCGAACAGCTTGTTCTCACCCACGTAGCTGCTGATCATCTTCCTGATCTGCTTGGTTTCCAGCAGCACGCCCAGGCCGAAGCCATCGACGCCGGCGTTGTTGGAAACAACCGTCAGCCCGGTCACGCCGGAGAGGCGGATGGCCTCGATCAGGTTTTCCGGAATGCCGCACAGGCCGAAGCCGCCGGCCATGACGGTAATGTCGTTGCGCAACAGCCCGGCCAGGGCGGTTACGGCGTCGGGGTAGACCTTCTTGCTCATCGTGTCTCCGGACGGCCCCCTAGAATGTTTGGATTATGGTGCCGCCCCTCTCCCGGGCACGAATGCACCGCAGCATTGCTTACGGCCCCCGGCGGGGTTCGTCAACTTGAACGGACATTCAACTTGGACACCCCTGCCCCCTGCCTGCAACGGCTTGCAGCAGGCGCCGCAACGCGCTAGACCCTGGGACGTCTGCCGAACGCCTGGTTCTTCCGGGTGGCCTACCCCCATTCCCCCTCACTTCTGGGGCCCCCGCCCGCCCGTGCTGGACCTCATCCTCACCACCGCAGTCGCCCTGTTCGTCACCATCGATCCGGTGGGGCTGGGCCCCATGTTCGTGGGCCTGACGGCGGGCATGGACCAGCGTTACCGCCGGCGCATGGCCATCAAGGGCACGGTCATCGCGGCCCTGATCCTGTTCTTCTTCGCCTTCGCCGGCGATCTGCTGCTGCGGGCGCTGGGCATCGGCTTCGCCGCCTTCCGCATCGCCGGCGGCGTGCTGCTGATGCTGGTCGCCATCGACATGGTGTTCGCCCGCGAAAGCGGCGTGCGCACCGCCACGGCGGACGAGCGGGAAGAGGCGCGCCACCGCGCCGACATCTCCGTCTTCCCCCTGGCCATCCCGCTGATCAGCGGCCCGGGCACCATGACCACCATCGTGCTGTTCATGGGCCGCGCCCACGGCGATTTCGCCAAGCAGGCCGTGGTGCTGGGCGTCCTGGCCGGCATCCTGGCCCTGACCCTGTTCGTCCTGATCTTCGCCACCAAGGTCAGCCGTCTCCTGGGCCGTACCGGCATCACCGTGCTGAACCGCGTGCTGGGGATTTTGCTGTCGGCCCTGGCCTGCCAGTTCGTGATCGACGGGATTTTGGCCAGCGGGCTGATCCCGCATACAAATTAAGGCCGGCGGCTGGGGCTTGAACCCGGGTACATCCGGGATCGCTGTGGCGATACGTCTACCAATTCCGTCACGCCGGCCATGAAAGGTGTATCATGGGCCCGAACCGTGCTGGGGAGGCCGCTCGCCATGCCATCGCCAGATGAAAACTCCAAGTCGGAGTCGCCGCCACGGCTGGGCGACGCATTGGCAGCGCTGAGCCGCGAAGCCGGTCTCAGTAATGAAGATGTCGCGGCCTTAGGGATGGTACGCGATAAGGTGCCCGCTGAACCGCCAACGCTCGACTGATCAGCCGCAGCCCCCGCCCGAACCACAGCTGGGGCCGTGGCGGTGGGGGGCGGTGTCGCGGTCCAGGCCCTGGGCCTCCAGCTCGGACAGGTAGCGGGCCCAGCGCTCGTCATACTCCAGGCCCAGCTCGTACAGGTATTTCCAGGAGAAGATGCCGGTGTCGTGGCCGTCGTCGAAGATCAGGCGGACGGCGTAGTTGCCGATGGGCTCCAGCTCCGCCACCGCGACGGCGCGCTTGCCCGGCACCGTCTGCTTCTGGTCGGGGCTGTGGCCCTGCACCTCGGCCGACGGGCTTTCCACCCGCAGGTATTCCGCCGGCAAGGTGGCGCGGGCGCCGTTGTCGAAGGTGATGACCAGTTCACGCTCCGCCCGCTTGTAGCGGATCTCTGTCGGCCAGTGCTGGGTGCCGTGGGCGTCGGTGGCGAAGTTTTCCTGGGTCATGGCTGTCGGCCTCAATCGTCGAGGGACCGGGCCTCATCCACCAGCATGATGGGGATGCCGTCACGGATGGGGTAGGCCAGGCGCGCCTGCTGGCTGACCAGTTCCTGGCGCTGGGCGTCATAGCTGAGCGGCCCCTTGGTCAAGGGGCAGACCAGGATCTCCAACAGCTTGGGATCGACCTTGGCGGTATCGGACATGGGAATGGGTCCCTCGGAAAGTAAAATGACTGCAAGAAGGTCAGTGGCGCGCGGCGTCGCCGTCCGCCGATTCATGCGCCGCCATCTGCACCAACGCCAGCAACATCGACGCGCGATGGATGAAATCCGGCGCCTCCAGCAGGGCCTGCTTCTCAGCCGGCGTGAAGGGGCACAGCATGGCGATGGTGGCGACCAGCTGCTCGTCCGACGCCGTCTCCAACGCCTGCCAATTCACCGTCAGCGACCGCCGGGTGAAATAGGGCTTCAACGCCGCCATGAGGCCGGAACGGTCGAAACCGCCCTCGGCCGGGGCCACGAAATCACCGGCGAACGGCGACCAGTCGGCCATGACGCGGCGGTAGCCGCGCATGGTCGACACCTCTTCCCGGATGCGGAAGCGGCAAAGGCCGGACAGGGTGATGAGATAGCGCCCGTCGTCCGTCTCGGCGAAGGCCGTCAGCCGGCCACAGCAGCCCACGCCGGCCAGCGGCGGGTCGACGCTGCTGTCCGTTTCCGTTCCCGGTTCCATCGGCTGGATCATGCCGATCAACCGGTCTCCGGCCAGGCTGTCCTGCACCATGGCCAGGTAGCGCGGCTCGAAGACGTTGAGCGGCAGGCGGGCCCGGGGCAGCAGCAGCCCCCCCGTCAGCGGAAAGACGGGGATGCTGGCCGGCAACCGCTCAAAGGTGGGGGCGAAGGGGTTCATCACATCGTTACGACAGCGAAATCACTTAGGAAAGGAGGCCTCAAGCGAAAAGAATGGAAGACAGCTTGCGCCGCCCCGCGATGGCCAGCGGGTGCTTGAAGCCCAGGGCCTCGAAGAACTTCACCAGCTGCTTGCGGGCCGCCTGCTCGTTCCATTCGCGGTCGCGCTTCACGATGTCCAGCAGGTGGTCCACCGCCGCCTCCTGCTGGCCGCCGGCATACAGGGCCAGCGCCAGATCGTAGCGGGCCTGGTGGTTGTCGGGATCGGCCGCCACCGCCCGTTCCAGGTCGCCCACCGGGCCCATGTCCGCCGCCTGGCGGGCCAGATCCATCTGGGTGCGCAGGGCCACGATCTCCGGCGCCTTGGCCAGGGCCGCCGGCGCCTGGTCCAGCATCTCCTGCGCCGTGTCGGTCTGGTCGGCGGCCAGCAGGCACCGGATCAGGCCGGCATAGGCGGCGGCGTTCTCCGGCTCCTCACCCAGCACCTCGTTATAGAGGGCGGCGGCGGTCTGGGCATCGCCCGACTCCAGCAGCTGGCCGGCCTCTTCCAGCACGGCGGCGATGTCGGCGGCGCCGGGCACGCCACCGGCCGCCTGCACCAGGCGGTCGATGAACTGCTTCACCTGGCTTTCCGGCAGGGCGCCGGTGAAGCCGTCCACCGGCCGGCCCTGGAAGAAGGCGTAGACAGCGGGAATGGACTGGATGCGCAGCTGGCCGGCGATGGCCGGGTTCTGGTCGGTGTCGATCTTGACCAGCTTCACGGCACCCTTGGCGGCCAGCACGGCCTTTTCGATGATGGGGCCCAGGGTCTTGCAGGGGCCGCACCACGGCGCCCAGAAGTCCACGATCACCGGCACCTCGCGTGAGGCTTCGATGACATCGGCCATGAAGGTGCGGTCGCTGCCGTCCTTGATCAGGTCGGACTTGTCCACCGGGGCGTTGCCGCCGGGGGCGGCACTGGTCGGAAACTGCATGGCCTCTTATCCCTTCTCAGCCGCAGGAGCCGCCGCCCACCTTGGGCACGGCATGGGGCCCCCGCGCATAGGTCCCTGAAATGAGTCCGCCGGGCCGCCGCCGCAAGGGGCACGGCGGCCCCACGCGCCGTCGGGGCGGGTGACCGGTCCCTTATAGCCGCCTCCGCGCGGGGAAAAAAGGCGCCCGATTTTTCCCCGAAAAAAGCGCTTGCATTCGATCCGCACCTGCATATTATCCGCGCTCACCGCCGGGGGGCACTGATCGCAAGGTCGGCGCCAGACGTCGGGATGGAGTGCGGGCGTAGCTCAGGGGTAGAGCACAACCTTGCCAAGGTTGGGGTCGAGGGTTCGAATCCCTTCGCCCGCTCCAGTCTTCCGATAGGGAAGATCAAGCGAGAAAAGGCCGGGCCGGCTGGTTCGGCCTTTCGCTTTTGGGTGAGCCTTCCCATGAAGGCGGAGAGTTGGGTACGCGGGCGTAGCTCAGGGGTAGAGCACAACCTTGCCAAGGTTGGGGTCGAGGGTTCGAATCCCTTCGCCCGCTCCAGTCTCTCCAGAACGCGGCAAAGAACGCAAAACGCATCAAAGGCGCCCACCCGGGCGCCTTTTGTGTTTCCGGCGTCAACTCCCCCCCTTGCCGCCACCCTGCTGCCTGTCCTTGCCATCCCATCTATCTGACGCGCAGCGTTCGCGAAAGCCGCTGGAAGGCGGCGCCCTCTCCTGCTTTCCTGTCCCCGGGGCGGTCGCGGGGGCTTTGGGCGATGGCGGCGTGGCGGCGGTCACTGGTGGGATGGTCATTGGGCGGACGGTCGCTGGGCCCGCAGTTCAATTGGCTATGGACGGCCTACGCCGTCAGCGTCGCGGGCACCTGGCTGGCCTGGGGCGGCTTTCCCCTGATCGCGGTCACGGTCCTGCACTGCGGGCCCGCCGCCGTGTCCCTGATGATGGCGGGGGGCCTGGCGGCGGGGGCGGTCGCCGCCATTCCCATGGGGCCCTGGGCCGAGTTCCGGGCCAAGCGCGGCGTGCTGATCCTCATGGATCTGGTCCGCTTCGCCGCCATCATCACCGTCCCCATCGCCTATCCGCTGGGCTGGCTGAGCTATGCCCAGTTGCTGATCGTCTCCATCATCGTCGCCACCGCCAACATCACCTTCACGGCGGCCAGTGGCGCCTACATCAAGGCGCTGGTGCCGCGGGAGGATCTGATCACCGCCAACGCGGTGCTGGAGTCCACCGGCTGGGTCGCGACCATCGCCGGGCCGCCCCTGGGTGGGATGGCCATCGGCCTGATGGGTCCCGTGACCACCGTCCTGGTCGATGCCGTCAGCTATCTGCTATCGGCCCTGGGCATCGGCATGATCAAGGGACGGGAACGGCCGCCGACGCGGGCCCCCGGGCCCAGCCGGCGGCTGGCCGAATTGCTGGACGGCTGGCGTTTCATCCTGGCGCACCCGACGCTGCTGCGGCTGTTCCTCAACACCGTGCTGGTGAACGCCATGATCATGGTCAGCGCCCCGCTGATGGCCTTCCTGATGCTGGGGCCGTTGGCGTACACGCCCTGGCAGTACGGCCTGGCCTTCGGCCTGCCCTGCGTCGGCGGCCTGGTCGGATCGCGCCTGGCGCGCCCGCTGGCGGCGCGCCTGGGCCAGCGCACCACCATCCTGGCCACGGGAACCCTGCGGGCCGCCTGGTCCCTGGGCCTGGCCTTCATCGGCCCGGGCACCCCCGGCCTGGTCCTGGTCATCGCCGTCCAGTTCGGGCTGGTGCTGTGCTGCGGCGCCTTCAACCCGGTCATGGCCTCTTTCCGCCTGGAACAGCTGGCCGCCGACCGCGTCGCCCGCACCCTGTCCGCCTGGTCAGTCACCAACAGCCTGACCACCGCGGCGCTGATCGCCCTGTGGGGCCTGCTGGCCGACATGACCAGCCCCCGCGTCGCCATCGCCATCGCCGGCATCCTCATGCTGGCGACGCCCATCCTGCTGCCCTGGCGCCAGATGCGACCGGCCGCCGGCCTGGCCCCGGGCCTGTCGTCATGACCCATGCCGGCTGACGGCGGTCAGCCTTCCGCCGGCAACCCCAGTTCGTCCCGGATGGTGTCCAACAGGATCTCGGCCAGGCGGGCGGCGGCCGGGGACGGATCCGCCTCCGCCCGGTGCAGGGCCAGGGGAACGCGCGGCAGGGGCGGCAGACCGGTGGCGGCGGGGTCCAGCACGGACAAGGTGCGCGGCATGGTGACGGTGGTGCGCACCGTCAGGCCCAGCCCGCCCGCCGCCGCCGCCCACAGGCCGGACAGGCTGGGGCTGGTGAAGGCCAGGCGCCAGGGCAGGCCGGCGCCATCCAGCGCCGCCACCGCGGCGGAGCGGAAGGCGCAAGGGGCCGGCAGCACGGCCAGGGGCAGCGGCTCCCCCTCCAAGGCGGCCATGCCGGGCCAATCGGGCCGCCCGATCCAGGCGATGGGCAGGTCGGCCACCTGCCGGGCATGCGGGGTGCCCCGACCGTCGCCCCAGATAAGGGCCAGGTCCAGTTCGCCCTTCACCGTTTTCTCCGTCAGCGGGGTGCTGCGGTCCACCTGCACCTCCACCCGCACCTTGGGATGGGCGCGGTTGAAACGGTTCAGCACACCGGGCAGCCAGGTCTCGGCGAAATCCTGCGGCAGGCCCAGGCGCACCCAGCCCGCCACCTCCGCCCCCCGGATGCCGTCCACCGCCTCGTCATTCAGGTCCAGCAGGCGCTTGGCGTAGCTCAGCAGGCTCTCGCCGGCGGGGGTCAAGGCCAGGCCGCGCCCGGATTTCTGCACCAGGGGCCGGCCGATCTGATCCTCCAGCTTGCGCAACTGGGTGCTGATCGCGGACTGCGACCGCCCCAGCCGCTCCGCCGCGCGGGCGAAGCTGCCCAGCTCGAAGCCGGTCACGAAGGTTCGCAGGACATCCATGTCGAGGTTGACGCGCGCCACCAAGGCCAGGCTCCAATAGTTCGATTCCGTGAATGTATCTGTTCTTAAGTTTCAAATTTTCGGAACGATTGTGCGCTCGTACCTTCAAGGACGTCAAGCGGGTCCGCCCGCGCCTTTTGAAGAACGGAGCGCATCATGCCCCTCGTCCGCATTTCCCTGATCAAGGGCAAGCCGGCCGCCCATATCCGCGCCATCGCCGACGGCGTGCACCTGGCGCTGGTCGACACCTTCGGCGTGCCGGCCGCCGACCGCTTCCAGTTGATCGACCAGCATGAGCGGGACGCCTTCCTCTACGACGCCGACTACCTAGGCGTGCACCGCACCGAAGACCTGGTGATGATCACCATCCTGGCCAGCAACTGGCGCGACACCGCGCAGAAGCAGGCGCTGTACCGCGCCATCGCCGAGAACCTGGCCCGCGCGCCCGGCCTGCGACCGGAGGACGTGATGGTGGCGCTGGCACCCAACCAGCGGGACGACTGGTCCTTCGGCAATGGCCTCGCCTCTTACGTCAGCCCCACCTGACCCCTTTCACGCAGGAGAACCGCCATGAACATCTTGGCCCATGAAAGCCTTGCCCACGACACCCTGGCCCGCGACGCCTATGCCCGCAGCGCGTTGGCCAATTCCCCTCTCACCCGCCTGGGACCGCTGCTGCCGTCCCTGGTGTCCATCGGCGGCGGCTTGGCCCTGCTGGCCCTGCGCAACGACCCGCGCGGGGCGGGCGGGGTGGAAATGGCCGCCTATGCCATCGCGGCCTTGGCCGGCCTGGCCGCCACCCGCCGGCGGCTGAGGGGGGCGGCCTGGTGCTGGCGGCTTTGGCCCTGCTGGTGGCGGCCGCCGCCGCGCTGGTGGGCGTGGCACTGGACGGGGCGCCCGTCCTGCCCGCGGGCGCCAGCGCCCTGGCCGCCCTGACGCTCGGATCGCTGGCGGCCGGGGCCGGGCTGGAGGGCGGTCAGCGCTGACCGTGGGCCGCGGCCGAGACATCCGCCCATTCCTCCCACGCGGCCAGGCGGCGGGCATAGACCTGGCGGATCAGGGGCAGCGGCCCCGTGCCCAACAGCAGGCGCAGGGGCGGGGTCTCGGCATCCACCACCTTCAGGATGGCATCGGCGGTGGCCTGGGGATCTCCCGACATTTCCGGCTTGAAGTTGGCCATGACGGCGGCGCGCACGCCGTCATAGTTGGCCATCGCCGGCGCGTGGGCGATGGAGGCGCGGAAATCGGTGGCGAAGCTGCCGGGCTCGATGATGGTCACCTTGATGCCGAAGCCCGCGACCTCTCCGGCCAAGGCCTCGCTCAACGCCTCGACCGCGTGCTTGGTGGCGGTGTAGACGCCGGCGGTGGGGAAGCTGACCACGCCGCCGATGCTGGATACCGTCAGGATATGGCCGTGCCCCTGGGCCCGCAGCAACGGCACCGCCGCCTGGATGACGGACAGCGTGCCGAAGACGTTGGTGTCGAAATTGGCGCGCGCCGCCTCCACCGTCATCTCCTCCACGGCGCCCATGCAGCCATAGCCGGCGTTGCTCAGCACCACGTCCAGCCCGCCGAAGTGCGCGTGGGCTCGCGCCACCGCCCGGAACACGCCGTCACGATCGGTGACGTCCAAGGCCAGGGGCGCCAGCCGATCGCCATGCGTGGCGCCCAGGTCGGCCAAGGCCCCGATGTCACGGGCGGTGGCGGCCACCCGGTCGCCGCGCCGCAGGGCCGCCTCCGCCCAGATACGGCCAAAGCCGCGATTGGCGCCGGTGATGAACCAGGTCTTCGACATTGTGCCTCTCCGATAAATTTACACCATGCGTAAATTCGCACTGAGTGCGATATCAAATATCGCACCGGGTGCGGCATTTCAAGGCCAAGCCGTTTCAAGGGCAGGCCGTTCATGCGATAAGAACCGCCATGGACACCGCCCCCCCATCCCCCGCGACGCCGGGCAAGACCGAAGGCCTGCGCGACCGCAAGCGCCGGGAAACGATGCAGCGCATCGCCGATACCGGCCTGAAGCTGTTCATGGAGAACGGGTTCGAGGCGACGACCCTGGATGCCATCGCCGCCGCCGCCGGCATCGCCCGGCGCACCTTCTTCTATTATTTCAAGTCCAAGGAGGACGTGCTGCTGGCCTGGCAGGGCAGCGGCTTCGTGGAGGCCATCGGCCCGGCCCTGCGGCAGGAGCCGACGGACCAGTCCCCCTGGCCGCCGCGCGGCACTGCCTGCTGACGCTGCTCGCCCGCTTCGAAACCAAGGCGGCCATCGCCGCCGACGCCCTGCTGCGCTCCACCGAGACGCTGCGCGCCCGCAAACTGGCCAAGATGGTGGATATGGAGCGCGACCTGGCCCAGGTGATGGCGGAACGGTGGCCCGACCGCCCGCCGGAGGAGCTGCGTATGGCGGCCATGTTGGCGATCGGCGCCCTGCGCCTGGCCCAGGAGGATTGGCGCCGGGACCATGCGACCCATCCCGACACCGCCCGCCCCCTGGCCGAGCATCTGGAAGCCACCTTCGCCCTGTTGGATCGGCAGGTGCCGCCGGCTGAGGGCAAGGAGCGGCCCAGGAGTTCCTCCGACGCTTCAGCGAACTTTGGAAACGCCTAGAACAGCCGGCGCCAGTGCAACACCACCAGGGACACCAGGATGGTGAAGACCATGACGCCGCAGACCCATATGAAGCCGGCGTCGTGGCCGCTCCACGGCAGGCCCCCCACATTCATGCCGAAGATGCCGGTGATCAGGTTCACAGGCAGCAGGATGGTGGTGACGATGGACAGGATGTAGAGGTTGCGGTTGGTGGCCTCGCTGAAGCGGTTGGACAGCTCGTCCTGCAGCAGGCGGGCGCGTTCCTGCACCAGGTCCAGATCCTGGCCGACGCCGTCCAGCCGATCGATGCCCTGACGCAGGCGGGCCTGGTCCTCCCCCCGCACCAGCCGGGCAGGCGGCCCAGCGCCACGTTCAGCGCCGTGCGCTGCGGGCCGATGTGGCGGCGCAGGCGGGCGGAGGTGCGACGGATGCGCCCCAGCTTCTCCCCCTCATCCTCCAGCCGGTCGGCCAGCAGGGCGTCCTCCACATCGTCGACATCGTTGGCCAGCTCGCTGACCTCCGCCGCCACCGTGTCGGTCAGGTGGAACATGAGGTGGGCGATCAGGTCGACGGCGCTGGTGGGCGCCAGGCCCTGGCTAAGGGCGCGGCGCAGCTGATCCACCGCCATCAGGGGCTGGCGCCGGGCGGTGATGACCAGGTGGGAATCCATGTACAGGCGCAGTTGGCCCAAGCCGCCGGCGGGATCATCGAAGCGGTGGTGCAGGTCGGCCAGCACGCCGGTGAGGCCGTCGCCCACCGGTTCCAGGCGGAAATGGCTGTCCTGGCCCAGCAGCGCCTGGCGGGCGCCGCGCGGCAGGGCGGGCATGGCCTCGATCCACTGCCGCGCCCGCACGTCCACCAGGTTGAAATGCAGCCAGACCAGGCCGCCGGGCTCCGCCATGGCGTCGTTGATGCCGGGCCAGGAAACCGGTGCCACCATTCCGTTGCGGACCAGGAATCCGCAGATCAGCCCATGTTCCTCGCTGATGTCCGACGCCGCGCGCGTGCCCATGGCCCCTCCGCCTATCGGGACGGCCCCACCGCCGCCGCCCATCCTGTGATGCCGGGCGGGAACGGCCAACGTCAATGCCTTGGAATCTTACGGGTTTGTGACAAGACCGCTCCCGGCCCTGCGACGCGATGGCATGCGTCCCTTTGCCGCAACAAAGTGCGCGAATCAGAAGGGCTTGCCGATCACCAGGAACAGGATGCCCACCACCGCCAGCATGATCAGGGCGGGCGTGAAACGACCCAGGGCGGCGCGGCGGCGCTCAGCCCCGGTCGCCAGGCGGCGCAGGGCGCCGGCCTGGGCGCCGTGCAGGCCCGACAGCGCCGTGACCAGCGCCAGCTTGGCCCAAAGCCAACCGGCGGAAGGCAGCCAGCCGCCCTCGACCGCCAGGGTCAGGCCCAGCCCCCAGACCAGCAGGATGGCCGGTCCCGTCACCCAGCGATGCCAGGCCCGCGCCGCGCGCCAGAAGGCGGGCGACAGCGCGTCGGCGCTGGGCACGAAGGCCAACAGCAGGGCCGCCGCCAGCAAGCCCGCCACGAAGGTGACGGCGGCCGCGGCGTGCAGCGATTCCAGCCAGAGGTAGGGCATGGGTCCGGGTTCCCGATCTGAAGTCCGCCCCCTTGATACACCAGCCGGCCCCCCGCCGGATGGGGCCAATTCGACCAGGCGAAACGGCCCCGGATCGCCCCGGGGCCGCCAATCGCATCATGCTTGCGACGTCTTAAACCTGCGCCAGGCCACCGTCGGCGAACAGCTCGGCGCCGGCGACGAAGCTGCTGTCGCTGGAGGCCAGGAACAGGGCGGCCTTGGCGATCTCCTCCACCTCGCCCACGCGGCCCAGGGGCACCTGGCTCGCCATGTAGTCCAGCAGGCCCTGCTGCTGGGCGGCGTCGGGGCCGGCCAATTCCACCAGGCCCGGCGTGCGGATGGGGCCGGGGCTGAGGACGTTCACGCGGATGCCGCGTTCCTTCAGGTCCAGGGTCCAGCTGCGGGCGAAGTTGCGCACCGCCGCCTTGCTGGCGCTGTAGACGCTGAAGGCCGCCGTGCCGCTGCTGCCGGCGGTGGAGCCGGTCAGGATGACCGAGGCGCCGTCCACCAGCAGGGGCAGGGCCTTCTGCACCGTGAACAGCACGGCCTTCACGTTGCGGCCGAAGATGTCGTCGTAATGCTCTTCCGTGATCTGGCCCAGGGGCAGCATGGTGCCGCCGCCGGCGTTGGCGAACAGGACGTCGATACGGCCAGCCTGGGCCTTCACCTGCTCATACAGGCGGTTCAGGTCTTCCGCCTTGGCGCTGTCGGCCTGGACGCCGGTGGCGTTGGGGCCGATGGCCGCCACCGCCGCCTGCAGTTCCGGGGCGCGGCGGCCGGTGATGAACACCCGGGCGCCCTCGGCCGCGAAGGCCTTGGCGGTGGCGAGGCCGATGCCGCTGGTGCCGCCGGTGACGACCGCGACCTTGCCTTCGAGTTTGCGAGCCATTTTACTTTCCTTTCAGTGACTTGATTTGTGCCGCCCATCTCTGTCCGTGGTGGGCGGCGGCTGATGGACAAAAGATGTCGCCAAACCCGAATTTTCAAAATAGAAAGGACTGAAAAATATCGTTGCAGGTTTGGTGTGACCAAGGTTCCAGACTTTGAAGGCCTGGCCATGTTCGCGAAGGTGGCGGAAGAGCGGTCGTACGCCGCCGCGGCCCGGGCCATGGGCGTGTCGGTCGCCACCGTGTCGCGCGGCGTCAGCCGGCTGGAAGACAGGTTGGGCGCCCGCCTGTTCAACCGCACGTCGCGCCGCCTGGCCCTGACCGACGTGGGCGCCGCCCTGGCCGCCCGGGCGTCCCATCTCTATGCCGAGGCGGAGGCGGTGGAGGATGCGGCACGCGAGCTGTCCAGCCGGCCGCGCGGCACCATCCGGCTGGCCGTGCCCATGTCCTTCGGCGTGCGTTGGGTGGCGCCGTTGTTGCCGGCCTTCCTGCGCGCCTATCCCGAGATCACCATCGATTTGCACCTGAGCGACGCCACGGTGGACCTGATCGGCGAGGGGTTCGACGCCGCCCTGCGCATCGCGGTGCTGACCGACAGCTCACTGGTGGCGCGACAGCTGTGCCCCATCGCCCGGCACATCGTGGCCGCCCCGGCCTACATCGCCCGCTATGGCCGGCCGCACCATCCGGGTGAGCTGGCGGCCCACCATTGCCTGGGGTACGCCTACCGCGCCCGGCAGGACGTCTGGCGCCTCACCAACGGCGCGGGGGAAGAGGCGGTGGTGACGCCCACCGGCCCCTTGCGCGCCACCAATGTGGAGGCGCTGCTGCCCACCGTGCTGGACGGCCTGGCCATCACCGAATTCCCGGAGTTCGTGGTGGCGGAGCACCTGGCCGACGGCCGGCTGGTGGAGCTGCTGGACGGCTGGTCACTGCCCCTGGGCGGGCTGTACCTGGTGACTCCCACCACCCGCGCCCGCCCCGCCAAGGTGGAAGCGCTGGCCGATTTCTTCATCGCGCACATGGGCCGCCCCGCGTGGCGCCAGCCGCGATAGGAACCCCCACGCGGCGTCGGCCGCGATAGGAACCCCGCGCGGCGTCGGCCGCGGTAGGAACCCCGCACGGCGTCGGCCGCGGTAGGAACCCCGCACGGCGTCGGCCGCGGTAGGAACCCCGCGCGGCGTCGGCCGCGGTAGGAACCCCGCGCGGCGTCGGCCGCGGTAGGAACCCAAGCCTGCGCCCGGGGTTCACAGCGGCAAGCCAGGGGAGACGAGACATGACCGAGAAAGCGGAGTTTCCAGTGTCCAAGGTGCGCCGCTATCTTGAACCGGGGCCCATCGTGCTGCTGTCCAGCGCCCATCGGGGGCAACGGGACATCATGGCGCTGGGCTGGCACACGATGATGGAGTTCACGCCGGCGCTGGTGGGCTGCGTCATCGCCGCCGAAAACCACAGCTTCGAACTGGTGCGGGGCAGCGGCGAATGCGTGCTGAACCTGCCCACCGCCGCCATGATCGACACCGTGGTAGGCATCAGCAACACCAGCGGGGCCGAGGTCGACAAGTTCGAGCATTTCGGCCTGACAGCGGGCCAGGGGGTGGATGTGGATGCCCCGCTGATTCGCGACTGTCCCGTCAACCTGGAGTGCCGGCTGGCCGACGCCAGCCTGCTGGACCGCTACAACTTCTTCATTTTCCAGGTGATGAGGGCCCACGCGGTACCGCAGCCGGAACACCATGAGACCCTGCACTACACCGGCGACGGCGTCTTCAGGGTGGCAGGCCAGATCGTCAGCCGGCGGGAGCAGTTCCGGCCCGAACTCCTGGATTGACCGCCAGCGGGCCGATAGCTGCCGTCGCAAAGTCGCTCTACAGCCGTGGCGCGTCCGGCATTAGGGTCGCCATCCCAAGGATGATGACCCGGCACGTTTCATGTCGCCCCGCCTGTACCTGACCTTCCCCTTGCTGGCCGTGCTGATCTGGACCGGCAACAACCTGGTGACCAAGGCGTCGGCCGGGGCCATCCCGCCCAGCGTCATCGCCTTCGACCGCTGGTTCCTGGCCTTCGTCCTGCTGACGCCCTTCTGCCTGCGCGGCGCCTGGGCGCGGCGGGCCGTCATCCGCCGGCACCTGCCGCAAATCGCCCTTCTGGGCCTGCTGGGCATGGCCCTGTACCAGGGGCTGGCCTATTACGCCGCGGCCAGCACCAGCGCCACCAACATCGGCATCTTCGTGGCCCTGGTGCCACTGCTGACGCTGGGCCTCAGCAGCGTCTGGCTGCGGCAGCGGCACGGGCCCCTGGCCCTGGCGGGCGGGGTCGTGTCGCTGGCCGGCATCCTGTTCGTGCTGGGCCAGGGGGACTACGGCCGCCTGCTGTCCCACGGCGTGGGCAGGGGCGACGCCTTCATGCTGGGCGCCTGCGTCGCCTATGCCGGCTACGGCGTCTGTCTGAAGCGCTGGCCCCTGCCGCTGCCGGTGTGGACGGCGCTGTACGTCCAGGTGGCGGCGGCGCTGGTCTTCCTGCTGCCTGGCTACCTGCTGTCGCCGCCGGCCCCGGCCACGCCGGGTAACGTGGCGCTGATCCTGTACGCCGGCATCCCGGCCTCCATCCTGGCGCCGGTGTTCTGGATGCAGGGGGTGAAGCACCTGGGGCCGGGCCGCACCGCCATCTTCATGAACCTGCTGCCCATCACCACCGCCGTGCTGGCGGCCCTGCTGTTGGGGGAGGTGCTGCGCCCCTATCATCTGGTGGGCGGCGGCCTGGTGGTGCTGGGCATCCTGCTGGCGCAGCGCCCGGCCCGGCCGCGACCGGCCACCGCCCCATCCTGACCGGTTTCAGCCGCCGGTGTAGAGGCGGATGAGGGCGGAGACGTTCTCGGCGCCATGGCCGGCCTCTCGCGCCCGCTCCAAAACCGCCAGGGTCGCGTCCGCCACCGGCGTGTCGGCCTTCAGCGCATCCGCCGCCTGCGTGCCGTAGCGGAAGTCCTTGGCCATCAGGTCCACCGGGAAGCGCACGGCGAAGTCGCCCGCCTGCATCATGCGGGCGTAGCCGGCGGCGGCCGGGCTGGCCACCGGCAGGGTGGTCAGGATATCCAGGGCGGCGGCCCCGTCGAAGCCGGCCCTGGCCAGGAAGCCCATCATCTCCGCCCAGGCGGCCAGCTGGATGCCCAGCAGGCCGTTCACCGCCAGCTTCATCGCCGCCCCCCGGCCCACCGGGCCGACGTGGCGGACGACTGCCGCCAGGGGCGCCAGCGCCGGCTGCGCCCGGTCGAAGGCGTCACGGTCGCCCCCGGCCAGGATGATCAGCTTTCCCTCCTGCGCCTGGGGCAGGCTGCCCACCACCGGCGCCTCCAAGAAGCCCGCCCCGGTGGCGGTCACCGCCGCCGCCAGCTGGGTGGCCCAGGCGGGGGAGACGGTGCCGCACTCGATGGCGATGGCCCCCGTGTCCAGACCCGCCAGGGCGCCCGTCCCCTCATCCAGCCACACGGCCCGGGACGCCGTGTCGTCGGCCACCATGGTGACGACAAGGTCCGCCCCGGCCGCAGCCGCGCGCGGGCTGGGGGCGACGGCGGCGCCCAGGGCGGCCAGGTCCGCCGTGGCGGCGGGGGAGCGGTTCCACACCGTGACGGTGTGTCCCGCCCTGACCAGGTTGGCGGCCATGCGGGTGCCCATGGCGCCCAGGCCCAGGAATGCGACCTTGCTCATGCTGTCATGCTCCTTCAGGAGAACGCTTTTCCAACCGTGATGCCGGGTCACCAGGGAACGGTGGCGCCCTGGTAATCCAGGTACCGCAGGCCGGGCTTGCCGGCCTGGGCCGTCACCACGTCGACAACGCGGGGAATGCTTTCCGACACATCCAGGCTGGCGGCCGGCCCGCCCATGTCGGTGCGCACCCAGCCGGGGGCGATGACCAGCAGGGTGCGGCCGTGCGCCGGCTGCCGAGCGGCGTAGGACCGCATGAGGGTGTTCAGCGCCGCCTTGCTGGCGCGGTAGACCTCCCACCCGCCGCTGACGTTGTTGGCCACGCTGCCCAGGCCGGACGACATGACGGCGATGGTGCCCTTGGGCGTCACCAGTTGGCCCAGCACCTCGACACAGCGCATGGGGGCCAGGGCGTTGGTCACCTGGACGCGGACGAACTCCTCGGTCGACACCTCGCCGATGGTTTCCTGCGGGTTGTTGGTGACGCCGGCGTTAACGAACAGCACGTCGACGCGGCTGCCCTCCAGGCGCCGGCGCAGGGCCGCGATCTGGTCGGCATGGACGATGTCGACCGTCTCCACCGTAAGGCGGCCCTGGGCCTCACCGGCCAGCTCATGCAGGGGTCCGGGCTCGGCGCCAGGGCGGACGGTGGCGATGACCTGCCAGCCACGGCTCAGATACTCCTGGGCCAAGGCCAGGCCCAGCCCGCGGGAGGCGCCGACGATGAACGCCGTGGGGGAAGTGGACATTTCGGGGAACCCTTTCTGCTGGGGGCGCCGGCCGCCCCGGCGCGCCGGGATCGAGCCATGAAGGGAAAGGAGACGCCTGATATGGGGCGGCCCCCATAAAAGTCAGGGGGCCGCCGTCCAAGATGCCGCAACCTGGGTCACGCGGGCGATTGCCGATCCGTCATCAGCCGGCTGACCGGGCGGCATTGTCGCTTGACCTTATTTTACCCGGGTATTATATCATCGCCCAGATATCACCCGGGTGAAATAGGATCGCATCATGCAGGGCCAGGACCGGAAGGCCGCCATCGCCGACTACAAGAAGCGGGAGGATGAGCCCGGCATCTACGCGCTGCGCTGTGCCGCCCTGCCGGACACCGTGTGGGTGGGGCCCACGCCGACCCTGGACACCATCCGGAACCGGCTGTGGTTCAGCCTGCGCCACGGCGGCCACACGCACCGGGGCCTGCAGGCGGCCTGGACCGCCCACGGCGCCGACGCCTTCACCTTCGAGGTGCTGGAACGGCTGGAGCCGGAGGAGAGCCCCTACCTGGCCCGCGCCCAACTGAAGGATCGCGCCGCCCACTGGCGGGCGGCGCTGAAGGCGGAGAGTATCTGATCGTATGGCGTCTGATCGTGGCCGATCATACGCCCCCCTCAGTCGCCGGGCGCGGCCATCCGGCCGCCTGGCTTCCTCACCCCGGCCGCTTCGGGATGTCCAGCCCGCGCTGCACCGCCGGCCGCGCCAGGCCGCGTTCCAGCCAGGCGGGAACGTTCTTGAGGCTGGCGTAGTCCACCAGCTCGCCGGCACCGTAGAAGCCCACCAGGTTGCGCACCCAGCCCAGACAGGCGATGTCGGCGATGGTGTAGTCCTCACCCATGATCCAGGGGCGGTCGGCCAGGCGGCCCTCCAGCACACCCAGCAGGCGCTTGGATTCATCGGCGTAACGCTTCAGGGGGCGCTTATCCTCATAATCCTTGCCGGCGAATTTGTGGAAGAAGCCCACCTGGCCGAACATGGGACCGATGGCGGCCATCTGGAAGAACACCCATTGCAGGGTCTCATAGCGGGCGGTAGCACCGGCGGGCAGGAACTTGCCCGTCTTTTCCGCCAGATAGACCAGGATGGCGCCGGACTCGAACAGGGCGATGGGCGTGCCCTCCGGCCCGTTGGGGTCGATGATGGCCGGGATCTTGCCATTGGGGTTCAGCGACAGGAATTCCGGCGTCCAGCTCTCGTTCTGCATGATGTTGACGAGATGCGGCTCATAGGGCAGCCCGGTCTCCTCCAGCATGATGGAGACCTTCACCCCATTGGGTGTGGGCAGCCCATAGAGCTGGATGCGGTCAGGGTGCTGGGCCGGCCAGCGGCGGGTGATGGGGAAGGCGGACAGGTCGGTCATCGGGGCGGCTCATCGTTCGGCACGGGAGACCGGCATTGAACCGCCAATCCGCCCCCGCTTCAACGATGCGGGTCACAACGCAAAAGAAAAGGGCAGCCCTGCCTGACCGCCCCGTTCTAAAATTCCCTCAGTCGCCGGGCGCCAGCATCCGCTGGCTCGGCTTCCTCAATTTCCGGTCCGCCTTCGGCTCCCCAGAAATCTCCGGCGGCCCCAGTCGGGGCCGACAGCGGCATGAGTCGAGCCTCATGCCGCTGCGCATCACGCGATGCGAGCTTTACCTGGCCTGCACCACCTCCACCACCTTGGCGTCGGGCTCGCTCCAGCCCTTGGCGCCGGCGTGGCTCAGGCTGTGGCCGGCCTCGCTCCAGCTCAGCTCGGTGACACTGCCGCCACCCTGCTCATAGGCGTAGGTGAAGCCGTCGTCCTGGAACAGGGTGAAGCGGCCGTCGGCGCCCGGATAGACCTTCACCTTGGCGATGGTCTGCTTCTGGTGCGTGTTCTCGATGGGGGAGCCCAAGGGCAGGATGGACCCCGCCTTGACGAACACCGGGATGCGGTCGATGGGGGCCGCCACCGTCACCGTCTGGCCGCCGGTGTAGCGCTTGTCCGTCCAGAAGTCGTACCAGTCGCTGCCAGCCGGCAGGTAGACCTGCTTGGTCGTCGCCCCCTGCTCCGTCACCGGGGCCACCAGCAAGGCGGGGCCGAACATGTACTCGTCGCGCATGTCGGTCACGGCCGGATCGTTGGGGAAGTCCAACGGCAGGGCCCGCAGGAAGGGCGCGCCGGTCTTATAGGTCTTGTAACCCAGGGAGTAGATGTACGGGATCAGCTGATAGCGCAGCTTCACGTACTTTTCCAAGATGGCCTGGGCGTCGGGCCCATAGGACCAGATCTCGTTGGCCGGGCGGCTGCCGTGGGTGCGCAGCACCGGCAGGAAGGTCGCGTACTGGAACCAGCGGGTGTACAGCTCGGGATAATCGTCATAGCCGCCGACCACGCCGCGCGCCGGCGTCGGGTCCAGCAGCGGCGCCTTGGCGGGCTTGTGCTCCTCCGGCAGGTACTGCCAGCCGCCGGTGTCGTTGCTCCAGTAGGTGATGCCGCTGGCGGCGAAGTCCAGGCCCGTGGGCACCTGGCGCTTGAACGCGTCCCAGGTGGGGGTGATGTCGGACGACCAGACGATGGCGCCGTTGCGCTGCACGCCCAGATAGGCGTCGCGCGACAGGATGACGGTGCGCTTGTCCTTGAAGTCGCGACGGAAGCCGTCATACAGCGCGCTGGTGTGGAACAGCGGGTAGACGTTGAAGTACTTCGTGCCCGGTCCGATGTGGTAGTAGCTGCCGTTGGGCGGCAGGTCCGGCTCCGTCTCATCCGACCACAGGCTGTCGAAGCCCTGGGACAGGATGTTGTCGCGGATGGTGTTCCAGTACCATTTGGCGGCATCGGGGTTGGTGGTGTCGATGTCCGACCCCGCCTTGTCATAGGGCAGGCCGTTGGTGGGCGTGCCGTCCGCCTGGCTCAGGAACCAGCCGTTCTTCTTCAGCAGGTCATAGTAGCGGCCGTCGGAGGTGAAGCGCGGCCACACGCTGATCATGGTCTCGAAGCCCATGTCGTGCAGCTGCTTGTTCATGGCCTTGGGGTTGGGCCACAGCTCCGGCACGAAATCGAACTGGCCCATGATGGTGTAGTAGAACCAGTCCACCACCAGCACGTCGGCCGGGATATGGCGCTCGCGATAGCCCTTGGCCACGTCCAGCACCTCTTGCTGCGAGCGGTAGCGCTGCTTGGACTGGATGTAGCCGTAGGCCGATTTGGGCAGCATGGGGGTGGCGCCGGTCAGCTGGCGGTAGCCGGCGTAGATCTCATCCGGCGTCTTGCCGGAGATAACGAAGAAGGAGACGCGGTCGCCGACCTCCGACGTCCAGCGGGTGACCTCGTTGAAGCCGGGCTCGATCGTCGTCTTCGACGGGTTGTCCCACAGCAGGCCATAGCCGTAGTTGGTGATCATGAAGGGCACGCAGGTGCTCTGCCCGCCCGAGGCGTTGTAGTCGTTCCAGCAGCGCACGACCTGGCCGCGGTGGTCCAGGAAGCCTTCCTGGTTCTGGCCCAGGCCGTAGTAATGCTCATCCGCCGGCGAGGCGAAGACGCCGTTCACGGTGTAGAACGGGTCATCCGAGGGACGCCGGTCGTGCAGCAGCTGGCTGTTGCCGTCCTTGAAGTTGGGCACGCCCATGGACCAGCCGGTGAAGTCCAGGATGGTCTTGCCCGCCGCGTCCTTGAACAGGATGTGGGCGCCGTTGGTGGTGCCGCCGAAATAGCGGCTGATGTCCACGGCCGTCTGCTGCGGCGGCACGGCGTGCGGCGGCGGGTGCCAGCCGACGACGGTGGCCGACATCTGGCCGGACTTCAGCACGGTGTCACCGCGCTCATCCTGGCCCTGCGTCCAGCCGGCGGTGTTGGCGCCGGGGATGATGCCGTAGCCGGGGCCGGCCAGGGCGGCATCCTTCTTCAGGCTGAGGGTGACGCGGATGATGTTGGGGCCGTAGGGCTCCAGCACCAGGGTCTGTTCCTGGGTCTTGTTCGACTGGTCCACCACCACGGGCGCGGTCACGCCACCATCGTCCGCTCCGACGGCCGCCAGGGCGGGCGCCGCGACGCTGAGACCCATGGCCAGCGCCAAGGCCCCATATTTCCGCATGGATTTCGGTGTGGCGCCCCGCACGGGCTGCCCCTGACTCTTCATGGTCCGTATTCCCCCTGGAGAATTCTTATAAATCATATGATAGCGGTACCATCCGTCAGGACCGGGCCGGGGTCAACCCGAAAACTCCCGGGCCACCACCCTTGTCCCGCTGTGGCCCATCGTTCCGAAACGGCAACAGTCCGTGCCGTCCAGGGGTCTATCGCGCGGGCCCGCCACCGCTTAGATGTAAGGGTATGACGGGCGCGCCGATGCCGCGCCCGGGTGAGATTTTGCCCCGGAAGGACCGGCCGATGAGCCCGCTGAAGACCCTGAAACGCCTGCACGCGGCCTATCGCGACGACATCGCGGACCTGACGACGCGCCGCCCCCTGCCCGGCCCCGCCCTGCCGCAGCTGAGCCCCTTCCTGTTCCTGAACCACCATGGGCCGCAGGTCTATCCGCCCAACAACGGCGGCCTGCCCTTCGGCCCCCACCCCCACCGGGGGTTCGAAACGGTGACCTTCATCCTGGAGGGGGAGCTGACCCACGCCGACAGCGCCGGCCATGAAAGCGTTATCAGGGCCGGCGGCGTGCAATGGATGACGGCGGGGCGCGGTGTCGTGCATTCCGAGCTGTCGCCGGCGGAGTTCCGCCGCCAGGGCGGGCCGCTGGAAATCCTGCAGCTGTGGGTGAACCTGCCGGCACGGCTGAAGTTCGCGGATCCGGGCTATACCGGCCTGCAGCGTGACGCCATCCCCGCCCTACCCACGCCGGACGGGCGCGGCACCGTCAACCTGATCGCCGGAAGCTGGGGCGGCGCCACCGGCCCCGTCCCCTCGCTGACCGGTGTGTTCATGAGCACGGTGACCCTGGGGGCTGGCGGCAGTGTGCGCTTCGATGGCGCCGCCGGCCGTACCGTCTTCCTCTATGTCGTGCGTGGCGCCATTTCCGTTGGCGGCGGCACGGCCCCCGCCCATCAGCTGGTGGAGCTGAGCCTGGAGGGCGACGCGGTGGAGATCACGGCGCGGGAGGACGCGGTGCTGCTGTTCGGCCATGGCGAGCCCATCGCCGAACCGATGGTGGCCCATGGCCCCTTCGTCATGAACACCCGGGAAGAGATCATCGCCGCCATCCGCGATTACCAGGCGGGTTTGTTCGAGTAATTCAAGCGCCGGGCGCCGCCATCCGGCGGCCCCGGTCGGGGCCGGCGGCGGCGTGGGTCTCATGCCGCCGGTCGGTGGGGGTTGTGGAAAATAGCCTCCACCGACAACCCGAACAGCGCGGCGATGCGATAGGCGAGGTCCAGCGACGGGTCGTGCTTCTCCGTCTCCAGCGCGTTGACCGCCTGGCGGGAGACGCCCAGCCTCTCGCTCAGGTCGTTCTGCGTCCAGCCGCGTTCGGCCCGCAGCACCTTCAGCGTGTTCCGCATCAGCGCGTGCTCCGGATGAAGGGCGAGACGATGCAGAAGGCCACCCAGAAGATGGCGTAGACCATGTAGCCCGGCAGGTGGTCCACCCGCGCGAAGGTTTCCAGGAAGCCCCAGGCGCTGGCGACGATGAAGGCCAGGCAGGCGGCGATGATGAAGCGCCGGGCCAGCAGCGCCCGCATGAACTCATCCACCTGGGCCATGAGCCTTAGCGTCGCCCATAGCTGTACGGCGATACAGCCCACCGGCACCAGGATCGCCGCCCACAGCAACGGCCCGTCCAGCTGCGATTGGCCCCAGCTGATGGCCTTGATGGACAGGACGTAGAGGACCGCGGTGACGACCGAGGTGAGGATGTAGCGCCGCGAGGCCGGCGGGAAGAGAACGGCGACAGACATGATGTCATGATCTCCTGACGTTTTGTCAGGTAAACATGACTCCGCTTTTATGTCAGGTCAACCTGACTTTTTGACATTCGGGTCCCCCCGAGCGTCATTTTTTCGAGTCGCGCCCCGGTACATGCGGCACGCAAGCGCAAATCCACGCCTTTCGGATAGGTCGGCGTGCTAAGGAAGCCTTAAGGAAGGCGTCCTAGTATCCCGCATACCAGGCGGGACAAGACTCGGGCTTCCTCTTGGGACGCCCGTGCTAGACTAAATAACCCGCCCGGTTTTGAACCGTGAACCGTTGCCGTACCCAGTATTCACCCCACCCCAGCGTGATCGCTGGCCACAGGAACTCGCCCCGGAATGACCCGCGACGACGAACGCCTGCCCCGTGACCGCCGCCGCGGCGCCCTGCTGCGCGGGGTGCTGGCCGGCGCCCTCCTGGCGCTGGCGGCCGCCACGGTCCTGCCGCAGGCGGCCCGGGCGGGTGAAGGCGGCGGCCAGAAGTCGGAAGATCCGGAGGTGCTGCGCAAGATCAAGATGAACCCCATGCTGCTGCCGGGGAAGGACCGCTTCTCCTACGTCCGGCTGCAGGTAATGTTGGTCGTGCGCATGAGCAAGCATTTGAATGAGGATGTGGACCTGGTCACCAATCTCAAGCCCCGCATCAATGGCGAGCTGACCGAGGCCCTGACCGTCGACCATTTGACCCATAACCGGCTGAACACCGCCGACGTCCAGGCCCTGAAGGGTCGCATCATGGAAGTGGCCAACGAGGCCGTGGGCAAGCCCCTGGTGGACGAGGTCCTGATCGTCAGCCTGCTGGTCGGCTGATTGAATTCGGGACGCCCGAGCCTTGCGCGCCCCGGGGCTGTGCAACCCGCCCAAACCTGCTATAACCCGCCCCGGCGTCTCCGTAGCTCAGCAGGATAGAGCACAGGATTCCTAATCCTGGGGCCGTGGGTTCGAATCCCGCCGGGGACACCAATTCCCCCGCCCTCTCTATCCCGTGGATAAAAAAAGGGGCGGAGACTTTTCCCGCCCCTTCGGCCCTTCAGACGCCGGACCTCACTTCAGATTATCGATCGTCACCCCCGGCAGCGCATCCGCTGGCGTGAAGCCGAAGATGCGGCCGTAGAAGTACAGCTCCGCCTCCTGCGCGCGGATGATGCTGTCGGCCTTGCGGAAGCCGTGCTGTTCGCCCTCGAACTCGATGTAGGCGACGGGCACGCCCTTGGCCTTGAGCGCGTTGACGATGCTGCGGGACTGCGCCGGCGGCACCACGGCATCCTCCGCCCCCTGGAAGGTGATCAGCGGGGCGGAGAAGCCGTCCAGGTGGTGCAGGGGGCTGCGGGCGTCGTAGACGGCCTTGCCCGCCGGATAGGGCGCGACCAGGCTGTCCAGGTAGCGGCTCTCGAACTTGTGGGTGTCCTTGGCCAGGGATTCCATGTCCGACACGCCGTAATAGTTGGCGCCGGCCTTGAACACCTTGGTGAAGGCCAGGGCCGCCAGGGTGGTGTAACCGCCGGCGCTGCCACCCCGGATGGCGGCGCGGTTGGCGTCGGCCAGGCCGGCCTTGTCCAGGTAGGCCACCAGGGCGGTGGCGTCCTGCACGTCGGTGATGCCCCAGGTGCCGCGCAGGCGGTTGCGATAGGCGCGGCCGTAGCCGGTGCTGCCGCCATAGTTCACGTCCACCACGGCGAAGCCGCGGCTGGTCCAGTACTGGACGCTCATGTCCATCGAGGGCTTGGCGGCACTGGTGGGGCCACCGTGCACCTTGACCAGCAGGGGCGGCTTTTCCCCCGCCGGGGCCCGGAAGGCCGGGTTGGTGGGGGCATAGTAGAAGGCGTGGGCCGTCCGCGCCTGGCCATCCGGGCCGGGGGCGGTGGGGAATTCGATGGGCTGGGCGCGCGACACCAGGGCGGGTTCCAGGCTTTCCGGCGCCGGGCGGCGCAGCACCGCGTGGGCGCCGGTGGCCAGGTCGACGGTCACCACCGCCGGGGTGGCGTCGGCGAAGCTGGCGATCATGACCGCCTGGTCGGGGCCCGCCAAGCGCACGCCAGTGATGCCGACGAAGGGCAGGTCCAGCTCGCGCGCCGCCCCGGTCTTGAGGTCGATCACCGCCAGGTGGTCCAGACCCTTGGCGGCGTAGCGCGCCACCGCCTGGCCCTTTCCGGTCAGGGCATAGGTGGTGAGGCCCAGGTTCCACAGGGGGCCGCCGAATTCCGCCGCCTTGGGCGCGACGGCGCGGGCCGTTCCCCCGGCCCGCCAGGCGTAGAGGTTCCACCAGTCGCTGCGGTCGGAGATGAAGTACAGCGTGCCGTCGGCATCCCACTGCGGCTCCAGCACCGACTCGTCATGCCCGCCGGCGACCACCGTCGGGCTGCCCAGCCCCTGGGGCGTGATGTCGGCCACATAGAGCGTGGTGGTGTCCCAGGGCATGTTGGGGTGGGACCAGGCGACCCAGGCCAAGCGCTTGCCATCCGGGCTGGGACGGGGGTAGGCCACGAAGTCGCTGGCGCCGAACAGCACGGTGCCGGCGTCGCCGGGCTGGTCCACCGCCAGGCTGACGATGGCGTTTTTGGCCTCCCCCGGGGCGCTATGGTCCTCGCGCACGCAATAGAGGTGGCCGGGGGCGCCCGCCACGCAGTCGGCGTAGCGGTATCCCTCCGGCGTCAGCGGCTGCGGCGCGCCGCCGGCCTCGGGCACCGTGTACAGGCGCTGGTCGGCGAAGTTGCTGAAGTACAGACGGCCGCCGGCGGCCAGCAGGGCGCCGCCGCCGTATTCATGGACGCGGGTGCGGGCGTTGACCGCCGTCCCCGTCAGCTCACGGATGCCGCCCTTCCCGTCGGGGGTGACGACGGCGAAGCGCCCCTTCTCCGCCGGGCGGCTTTCCAGCCAATAGGGCACGCCGCCGTCCACCATCAGGTCGCCCAGGCGGATTTCACTGCCCGCCAGGCGGGCGGCGGTGATGGGCGAGGCCCAGGTGCCATAAGCGGCGGTCTTTGTCTCGGCGGCGGTCGCGTCCGTCATGCCAGTCACCAATCCCATCAGCAGCGCCGCCACAGCGGCCCGTTTCAGCCCCATGCCCTGTTCCCCATTTGCCTGGTTATCAAAGGGATGCCCCCGCATCAGGGCGCCAGTGTGCCCCAAGCCCAGGCCCCGCGCCAACGCCGATGCGGGGGCCCCATGCGGGCGGGCCGCTTGACGAAGGGCCGCCCAGGGTCGATCTAAGCCCCTGTTTCCATCAATCGCCATCCATCGCATCGCCAGGGAGAGGCCCATGGGCATCGCCGTTCGCCAGCTCGCCCCGCGCAAGGCCCCCATCCGCACCCCGGATGGTTTGGTCGAGGCCGGCCTGGCCGAGCCCGCCGCCCTGCCGGTGCTGGAGCGGGTGGCGGCCAGCTTCGCCGTCTCCGTCACCGACCAAATGGCCGGGCTGATCGACCCCACCGACCCGAACGACCCCGTGGCCCGCCAGTTCATCCCGGCGGGGGAGGAGCTGGAGACCACGCCCGGCGAACTGGCCGACCCCATCGGCGACGGGCCGCACAGCCCGGTGAAGGGCATCGTCCACCGCTACCGCGACCGCGTGCTGCTGAAGGCCGTCAACGTCTGCCCAGTCTATTGCCGCTTCTGCTTCCGGCGCGAAATGGTGGGCCCGGGCAGCGAAACCCTGGACGGGGCGGAGCTGGACGCCGCCCTCGCCTACATCGCCGGCCATGAAGAGGTGTGGGAGGTCATCCTGACCGGGGGCGACCCGCTGATTCTCTCGCCCCGCCGCCTGGCCGAGATCGTCACCCGCCTGGACGCCATCCCCCATGTCGGCATCGTCCGTTTCCACACCCGCGTGCCGGTGGTGGACCCCGAGCGCGTGACGCCGGAACTGGTGGCGGCCTTGAAGGGCAAGCGCATCGCCAGTTGGCTGATGCTGCACGCCAACCATTGGCGTGAACTGAACGACGCGGCGCGCGGCGCCATCGCCCGCCTGGTCGACGCCGGCATCCCCCTGCTGTCACAGACCGTGCTGCTGAAGGGCGTCAACGACGACGCCGAGACCTTGACCCGCACCTTCCGCGCCCTGGTCCAGGCACGGGTGAAGCCGCATTACCTGCACCAAGGGGATTTGGCCAAGGGGACCGGCCATTTCCGCACGACGATCCAGCGCGGCCGCGCCCTGATGCGCGAATTGCGCGGCGATGTCTCCGGCCTGTGCCAGCCCACCTACGTGCTGGACATCCCCGGCGGCCACGGCAAGGTGCCCCTGACCGCCGACTACCTGGCCCCCGACGGCGAAGGCGGCTGGACCGTCACCGACCCGCGCGGCGGCCGGCACGCCTATAGCGAAGAGTAGTTTTAAAACTCCCTCAGCGCGGGGCGCGGCCATCCGGCCGCTAGGCTTGTCCTACCTTTTCAGTCCGCTGATGCTCCCAGAAAAGGTCCGACGGCCGCAGTCACGGCCTACGCCGGGATGATCCAGATCATGCCGGCGGTGGGATCAGCCCCCTTCCGGTGGCAGGGGCCGCGCGCGTTCCGGCAGCACCATCCGCACCGCCGTGCCGAAGCGGCGCACGGCATGGAAGGCGCGGGAGTGGAAGTGGCGGCGCACCAGCACCACGATCACCAGCGTGGTGGAGGCCATGAAGGCCAGGGGATGGACGAACCAGCCCAGCGCCGCGAAGCCGAAGTAATAGGCGCGCACCCCGGCGTTGAAGCTCTGCACCGCCAGGGACAGCAGGGCCGCCGCCGCGTCGGCCGCCTCTTCCACGTCCACGCTGGGCGGATGGTTGGTGGCGTCGGGCATGGCGCCGATCAGGGCGCAGGTATAGTTGTACTGCCGCACCGCCCAGGTGAACTGGAAGAAGGCGTAGACCAGCACGCCCAGCAGCAGGAACAGCTTGGCCTCGATCAGGGCGCCCGACGCTGTGCTGGCGACATGCATCTTGTCCACCAGGGCCGCCAGCCGGTCGGCGTTCACCAGGGCGCTGAGGTCGCCGGCGATCAGCAGCACGGTGGTGGAGGCGAAGAAGGACACGCTCTGGATCAGATGGCCCAGCAGCTGGCCATCCAGCAGGCGGGTGTCGCGCGCCTGCATGTTGCGCATCCACACCTCGCGCACCGTGCGCATGTGCAGGTTGAGGCTGGCCGGCGCGCCCGGCAGGCGGAAGATGACGTTATAGCCGCCCCACAACACGAAGAAGGTGATGAGGGCCAGAAGGTCCAGCGGCGCCAGGTCGAAGGGCATGGGCGGGGCTGCGGTCGCAGGAGGGCGGAAAGCGACGCCATCATGCCCTGAGCCCGCCCGCCAGGCGAGAGGAAGCTTGAGGCCCAGCATCCCCGCGCCATCGACACGCGGCGCCTTCTAAGGATACTACATTTCGCGAAATACAACTTTAATGCCAAGGGCCATGATGCCGTTGAAAATCGATAAGCCTTTGCTGATTGCCCTCGCCGCCGCCGCCACCCTGTTGGGGTGCGCCACTGGTGAGGCCAGCAAGGACATTGTGTTCGGCGCGGACAGCAAGAAGGCGATCGTCGTCTTGGGATGGGAAGGGCTGGACCAATATGGCGGTACGTCGCTGCGGATGCAGTTCCGCGGCACCAGCATGTTGGGTCCCTTCGACGATCGCTACTTCAGTTTAGCCAATGGCAAGGGGCTGGTGGAACGACAGCCGACGGAATACTTCGTAGCCGAAGTGGATCCGGGCTATTACGTCGTCAATTCGGTGGATGTCCGCTGGTCCCAAGAGGTGATCGTCCGGATGTGCAAGGGCACCATCAAGTTCTTCCTGCCGCCCGGCAAGGTCACCTATATCGGCAACTTCGCCTCGACTTTTGGCGGGGCCGCCGTCACGTCGGCCAAACCACACCCCCAAGCGGCTGCGGCCAAGCTGGCCGAATTCCCCCACATCTCACAGCCCATGACCGTGGCGACTGTGAGCAACGTTCCCTACCCAAAGCGTGAGGACTGCAAGCTGTAAGTTGCTCACGCCGGCGGCGCGTCGGCCTGGCGCTCAGGCGCGGCATCGGCGAAGGCCGGCAAGCTGGCGGCCGCGGCGTCGATGGCCACCAGGGTGGGGCAGGCGGACAGGTCGGCGTTGAAGCGGCGGGCGTTGAACATCTGCGGCACCAGGGTCAGGTCGGCCAGGCCGGGCGTGTCGCCGAAGCAGAAGCGGCCGGCATGGGGCTTCACCATCGCCTCCACCGCCGCCAGCCCGGTTTCCATCCAGTGGCGCACCCAGCGGCCGGCGCGTTCCTCATCCACGCCCATCTCACCCTTCAGGTATTTCTGGACCCGCAGGTTGTTGATGGGGTGGATGTCGCAGGCGATGGCCAGAGCCAGGGCGCGGACCTGGGCCCGCGCGATGGGGTCGGCCGGCAGCAGGGCGGGGGTGGGGTAAACCTCGTCAAGGTATTCCACGATGGCCAGCGACTGGGTCAGCAGGTGGTGGCCGTCCGCATCCTCCACCGCCAGGGTGGGCAACTGGCCCTGCGGGTTCAGGGCCAGGTAGTCCGGCTTCAACTGTTCCCCGCCGTCGCGCAGCAGGTGCACCGGCACCTGCTCGGCCGCCAGGCCCTTCAGGTTCAGGGCGATGCGCACGCGGTAGGCGGCCGAGGAACGGAAATAGGTATAGAGGGCGAGCGAGGCCATGGGGCAGGCGGGTCCTTGGGGAGGGACGGCAACGGGAAATGTCAGGGGACGGGCGCCGGAACCGGCTCGGGCGCCACCGGCCGGGGCCTGTATTCCGCCACCGTCTGCTCGATGGCGCCGAAGAGGCTGGCGCCGTCGGCGTCCCGCATTTCGATGCGCACGCTGTCGCCGAAGCGCAGGAAGGGCGTCTTGGGCTGGCCCTGCAGCAGGGTTTCCACCGTGCGCACCTCCGCCAGGCAGGAATAGCCGACACCGCCCTCGGCGATGGGCTTGCCCGGACCGCCATCCGGCCCCCGGTTGGACACGGTGCCGGAGCCGATGATGGTGCCGGCGACCAGCGGCCGGGTACGGGCGGCGTGCGCGATCAGCTGGCCGAAGTCGAAGGTCATGTCGACGCCGGCGTTGGGCCGGCCGAAGGGCTGGCCGTTGATGAAGGACAGAAGGTCCAGGTGCAACTTGCCGTCGCGCCAGGCGCCGCCCAGGGCGTCCGGCGTCGCCGCCACGGGGGAAAAGGCGCTGGACGGCTTGGACTGGAAGAAGCCGAAGCCCTTGCCCAGTTCCGCGGGGATCAGGCCGCGCAAGGACACGTCGTTGACCAGCATGACCAGGCGGATCAGGCCGCGCGCGTCCTCCGCCGACACGCCCATGGGCACGTCGCCGGTAACCACCGCCACCTCCCCCTCCAGGTCGATGCCCCAGGCCTCGTTGGCCATGAGGATGGGGTCGCGGGGGCCGAGGAAGCTGTCGGACCCGCCCTGGTACATCAGCGGGTCGGTCCAGAAGCTGGGCGGCATGTCGGCGCCGCGCGCCTTGCGCACCAATTCCACATGGTTGACGTAGGCCGAGCCGTCCGCCCACTGGTAGGCGCGGGGCAGCGGGGCCATGCAGGCGGCCTCGTCGAACGCCTCGAACGGGGCGATGCCCTCATCCAGTTCGGCCGCGACCTCGGCCAGGCGCGGCGCCACCTGGGCCCAATCGTCCAGGGCCCGCTGCAGCGTGACGGCGATGCCCGGCACGGCGCGGCAGCGCGCCAGGTCGGCCGACACCACCACCAGGATGCCGTCGCGGCCCACCTTGGCCTGCAAGGCGCCGTCCAGCGTCCGGTCCAGCGATTTCAGGGTAGCCAGCTTCATGGGGGCCTTTCCTATCGATCCATTCGCCCTTACGGGGTCGGCAGGAAAAAGGGCGCCCTCAAGGCGGCCGGCCATCCCCGGGGACGGCGGCGCCTTGAGACCACGAAAAACGGGGCTGTTTCCTCCCAACCCGTCTTCCACCCCCCGGGGCGGCGCCCGTTAAGGACAACCCCAATGATGGGATGGACAGCGGTCGGTTTTATCGTTTCAAATGAAACGTTATAAGTACAGTAGGCCGCGCGGGTTTCCCTGTCAAGCCGCCCAGCCACCGCCACCAACCTGTCACAGGGCCAGCACCCCATGTCCCCCGATCTGCAACTGAACCGCTTCCTGCCCTACCGGCTGAACATCCTGTCGAAGAAGGTCAGCCTGGCGCTGGCCACGCGGTACCAGGAACGCTTCGGCCTCAGCATTCCGGAATGGCGGGTGTTCGCCACCCTGGGCCAGGAGCAGCCGCTTTCGTCCAACGACATCGTGGAGCGCACGGCCATGGACAAGGCCAAGGTCAGCCGGGCGGTCAACCGCCTGGTGGCCGCCGGTCTGCTGGACCGCCAGCCCCATCCCCGGGACCAGCGCCTGCTGCGCCTGTCCTTCAGCACGCGCGGCCGCGACCTTTACGCCCAGGTGGCACCGGAAGCCTTGGCCTGGGAGGCGCAGCTGCTGTCCGTGCTGACCGACACCGAGCGCGCGCAGCTGTGGGCGCTGATGGAAAAGCTGGAACAGCGCGTGGCGGAGGAAATCCCGGAGTCGGTGCCCCTGTCGGATAGTCTGGATTAGTTTATTAGTCCTCAGGCGCCGGCAGGCCCATCCGGGCGTTTGGCTGTCCTCAGTTTCCAGTCCACTGCGTTCCCCGGAAACTTCCGGCGGATGCAGTCGCATCCTACAGTGACGTGGGACTGCTCCCACGTCACTGCTTGGCGCGTTAAAGCGACGGTGGGCCACCGTCGCGCTTCATTCAAACGCTGACCGACCCGGCGAAGGGAAGGTCGCGAACGCGCTTGCCGGTCAAGGCGGCGATGGCGTTGGCCACCGCCGGCCCCAAGGGCGGCACGCCCGGTTCGCCCACGCCGGTGGGCGGGTTGGCGCTGGGGACGATGTGCACCTCCACCTTGGGCATCTCATCGATGCGCAAGCAGCGGTAGGTGTCGAAGTTGGACTGGTCGACCACGCCGTCCTTCATGGTGATGGCGCCGAACATGATGGCGCCCAGGCCATAGCCGATGCCGCCCTCCATCTGGGCCTTGACCACGTCCGGCGTGACGGCGATGCCGCAATCGACGGCGCAGACCACGCGTTCGACCTTGATGCGGCCCTTGTCATCCTGCGAGACCTCGGCCACGTGGGCGACGACGGACCGGAAGCTTTCCGCCACCGCCACGCCCCGCGCCCAGCCCTTGGGCAGGGGCTTGCCCCAGTCGGCCTTTTCCACCGCCAGGTTCAGCACCGCCAGGTGCCGCGGGTGCTTTTCCATCAGCTTGCGCCGGAAGGCCACGGGATCCTGCTTGGCCTCCGCCGCCAGCTCGTCCAGGAAGGTTTCCACGGCGAAGGCGGTGTGGGTGGACCCCACCGACCGCCACCACAACACCGGCACGGGCGAGGTGGTGGTGTGCAGATCCACCAGGCGGTTGGGGATAGTGTAGGGGATTTCCGCCGCCCCTTCGACCGACGTCGCGTCGGGCTTGCCCGGCTGGTCGAACGGGCCGCCGGCCATGATGCTCTGCCCGACGATGCGGTGCTGCCAGGCCAGCACGCTGCCGTCGGCGCCCAGCTTGGCCTCCATGCCGTGGACATACAGCGGGCGGTAGCGGCCGCCCCGGATGTCATCCTCCCGCGACCAGATCAGCTTCACCGGTCGCCCGGCCAGCTTGCCGCCCTGCACCTTGGCGTCCGACAGCGCCTTGGCGATGGCCACACCCTCGACGATGTAGTCGGATTCGACGTTGGCGCGGCGGCCGAAGCTGCCGCCGGCGTAGACGGTGTGGATGGTCACCTGCTCCGGCTTCAGGCCGGCCGTCTTGGCGGCGTTCATCTGGTCGATGGTCTGGAACTGGTCGCCCGCCCAGATGTCGCAGCCGTCCTTGCCCAGCTTGACCACGCAGGTCAGCGGCTCCATGGGCGCGTGGGCCAGGTAGGGGAAGGTGAATTCCGCCTTCACGGTCTTGGCGCCCTTCACCGCGTCGACATCGCCCTCCTTGGTCACCAGCTGGCCGGGCTTGGGCAGCAGGGCCTTATAGTCGGCGATGATGGCGTCGGTGCCGCGCTTCTCGGCGTTGGTCTCGTCCCAGGTGACCTTCAGCGCCTCACGCCCCTGGTGCGCCGCCCAGTAGGAGGTGGCCAGCACGGCCACGCCGCGCGGGATCTCCACCACCTCGACCACGCCCTTCACCGCCTTCGCCGCCTTGGCGTCGATGGCCTGGGCCTTGGCGCCGAAACGGGTCGGGCGCTGCACCACCGCCACCAGCATATTGGGCTGGACGACGTCGATGGCGAAGATGGCCTTGCCCGTGGTCTTCTCCGCACTGTCCTTACGCGGCAGCTTGGTGCCCACCAGGGTGAAATTCTTCGGATCCTTCAGCGGCACGTCGGCGGGCACGGGCAGGGTGGCCGCCTTGGCCGCCAGCTCACCGAAACCGGCCTTGTGCGTGCCGGCGGAAACCACACCCTTGGACACGGTGATGTCCGACGCCGGCACGCCCCAGGTCTGGGCGGCGGCCGCCACCAGCAGGGCGCGCGCCGTGGCGCCGGCCTGGCGCAGCTGGGTCCAGGAATTGTAGACGGAGGTGGACCCGCCCGTGCCCTGGATGGGGCCGAAGGCGGTGTTGTTGTACAGCTTGGCGTTGGCGGGGGCGTGTTCCGCCCGCATCTGCGCCCAGTCGGCGTCCATCTCCTCCGCCACGATGGCGGTCAGGCCGGTGAAGACACCCTGGCCCATCTCCAGATGCTTGATCAGCACGGTGACGGTGCCGTCCGGCGCCACCTTGACGAAGGCGTTGGGCTCGAAGGTCTTGGCGGCGGCCGCGGCCGCCTCGGCCCGGCGGCTGGTGCCGGCCCAGGTGAAGCCCACCATCAGGCCCACGCCGGCGCCGCCGGTGACCTGCAGGAAACGGCGGCGCGAGGTGCCCTCGGGGCTTTGGGTCTGGGGGCCTTGGGTCATGTGTCCATCGGGCATGATCAGATCTCCAGCGCCTTGGCCGCCTCGTGGATGGCGGCGCGGATGCGGACATAGGTGGAGCAGCGGCAGAGGTTGCCGCTCATGGCGCTGTCGATGTCCTGGTCGGTGGGTTTGGCGTTATCGGTCAGCAGGGCCACGGCCGACATGATCTGGCCCGACTGGCAGTAGCCGCATTGGACCACGTCCAGCTTGACCCAGGCGTCCTGCACGGCCTTGGCCACCTTGCCCTCGATGCCTTCGATCGTGGTCACCTTGGACCCGGCGATGGAACCGATGGGGGTGGAGCAGGCGCGCACGGGCTGACCGTCGACATGCATGGTGCAGGCGCCGCACTGGGCGGCGCCGCAGCCGAACTTGGACCCCGTCTTGCCCGCGATCTCGCGCACCGCCCAGAGGAGCGGCATGTCGGGATCGGCGTCAACCGACCAGGGCTTTCCGTTGAGGGTGAGTTTGATGGGCGGCATGGAATCTCAATCCCGGGGGTTCGTCGTGCGGGGGCATCCCCATTCCGGATCGCCGCGCCAGGCGGCACCGGGCACGGTCCCGCTCCCTCCGATGCGGGCGGATGGGCGGCAGGACAGGCCTTGCGGAATACGAATGCGGAACGGCGGGCAACCCCATGCCCGCCGGGAAGTCATGGGTGTACCACGATCGTGTAGAAATGGCCAACTTGGCCAAATGGTGGACTTGCGAAACCGTCGGTTTCTTCCCATATAGCGGCTTGATCGAAGCTGGGCCGGGCCCTTTATTTGCTCGCTTCCGTTATTTCCATTCAAATATAGCGTCTATTCCGGCACAGCGAATGGTCGACCCCATTGTTGTGGCTAGTGGAATCTGCCCCAGGGACACTAGGCGCCCGCCCGGGCCTTTTGTATCTTGCGATGGCCCGTGACGAACCCTTGGCCACCAAACGGTTAGCGTCCAAGGCCGGTCGCACGGGCGCGGGACTTCGGGACGACACGGGGCGGGTCATGGGGCACAGGATGCGGCGCGGCTGGATGCGCCAGGCGAAAATATGGACGCTGGGCTTGGCCTTGGCGGCCGGCGCCCTTATGGCACCCGCCTGGGCCCCCGCCGGGGCGGCTGCCCCCGGTTCCGCCAAAACCGGCGGCACGCTGGAGCAGGTGCGCCAGCGCGGCACCCTGCGCTGCGGCGTCAACACCGGCCTGCCGGGCTTCGGGGCGCCGGACAGCCAGGGGGAATGGACGGGCCTGGACGTGGACATCTGCCGCGCCGTGGCCGCCGCCGTGCTGGGCGACGCCCGCAAGGTCCAGTTCATTCCGCTCAGCGGCCGCCAGCGCTTCAGCAGCCTGCTGTCGGGGGATATCGACCTGCTGTCGCGCAACACCACCTGGACCCTGAGCCGCGACGTGCAGGGCATGGACTTCGCCCCGCCCGTCTATTACGACGGCCAGGCCTTCATGGTGCGGCGGTCCTTCCGGGCGCGCAGCGTGCGCGAGCTGAACGGCGCCACCATCTGCGTGCAGCAGGGCACCACCACCGAACTGAACCTGGCGGATTATTTCCAGTCCACGGGCATGAGCTACACGCCGCTGGCCATCGAGGACCTGGGCGAGCTGGTGGCTGCCTTCTTCAACGGCCGCTGCGACGCCTACACCACCGACGCCTCGGCCCTGGCCGCCACCCGCGCGGCGCAGACGGTCAGCGCCGACGACTATCTGATCCTGCCCGAGCTGATCTCGAAGGAACCGCTGGCGCCGGCGGTGCGCAAGGATGACGCGCAATGGTTCGACATCGTGAAATGGACCGTCTTCGCCCTGATCGAGGCGGAGGAGCGGGGCGTCACCAAGGCCAACGTGCGCGACAACCTGGTGTCCGCCGCCCCGGGCGTGCAGCGCCTGCTGGGCGTGCGGACGGGGGCCGGGCTGGGCAAGTCGCTGGGCCTGGACGATGAATGGGCCGTGCGCATCGTTTCCCAGGTGGGCAACTATGGCGAGGTGTTCGAGCGCAACGTCGGCCGCAATTCCGTGCTGCGCCTGGACCGGGGGCTGAACGCCCTGTGGAACCAGGGCGGCCTGATGTACGCCATGCCCATACGGTGACGGAAAACGTAGCGATTCCGGTGGGGAGGGGCCTTTCGGGCGAAGGCCGCCGTTGTATCGGCACCGGTTTCAAGGCAAGTAGACAGCAACAGAAAATTTGACCGCGCCAAAATCGCCCCGGGAACGCCGGGACGCCGGCGCCGGCCATCGGGGGATAGGTTTCAATGCAGCAAAAGCGCTTCACGCTGTTCGTCCTGGGCGCGATGGTCGCCGGCATCGCGGTGGGCGCCGTGGGGCACAACCTGCCCGCGGCCGACGGGGCCTCCCTGGCCGGCACCCTGTCGATCCTGACGGACATCTTCCTGCGCCTGATCAAGATGATCATCGCGCCCCTGGTCTTCTCCACCCTGGTGGTGGGCATCGCGCATATGGAGGACGTAGCCGCCATCGGCCGCGTGGGCGTGAAGACGCTGGGCTGGTTCCTGCTGGCCGGCATCGTCTCGCTGATCCTGGGCCTGGTCATGGTGCAGATCCTGGAGCCGGGCGTGGGCATGGCCCTGCCGGACCCCACGTCCGGGGGCAAGGCGCCGGACGCCGCCGTCTTCACCCTGAAGAACTTCATCGAGCACACGGTGCCGCGCTCGGTGATCGAGGCCATGGCCAACAACGAGATCCTGCAGATCGTCGTCTTCTCCATCTTCGCGGGCATCGCCATCGCCTCGGTGAAGGAGAAGGTGCCGGTGGTGGTGCATCTGGTGGAACAGATCGCCACCGTCATGCTGAAGGTGACCAGCTACGTCATGATGTTCGCGCCCATCGCCATCTTCGCGGCGCTGGCGGCCACGGTGACGACGCAGGGGCTGCAGGTGCTGGGCAGCTACGTGAAGTTCGTGGGCGGCTTCTACCTGGCCATGGCGCTGCTGTGGGTGGTGCTGCTGGCGGCGGCCGTGCCCTTCATCGGCGGCCGGGTGCGCGAACTGGTCAGCGCCATCCGCCAGCCCGTGCTGCTGGCCTTTTCCACCGCCAGTTCCGAAGCCGCCTACCCGCGTACGCTGGAGCGCATGCAGGCCTTCGGCGCCGCCCGCAAGATCGTCAGCTTCGTCCTGCCGCTGGGGTATTCGTTCAACCTCGACGGCTCGATGATCTACTGCACCTTCGCCACCATGTTCATCGCCCAGGCCTACGGCATCCACATCAGCATCGGCCAGCAGGTGGAGATGCTGGGCCTGCTGCTGCTGACCAGCAAGGGCATCGCCGGCGTGCCGCGCGCCTCGCTGGTGGTCATCGCCGCCGCCCTGCCCTTCTTCCACATCCCGTCGGAGGGCATGGTGCTGGTGCTGGCCGTCGACCATCTGCTGGACATGGGCCGCAGCGCAACCAACGTGGTGGGCGTGTCGGTCGCCGCCGCCGTCATCGCCAAGTGGGAGGGCCTGCTGGGCCCCGGTCACCTGGCCGACGGGGAAGAGGACATCTGACCCGGCTGTCGTCGAGCCCCCGGCCCCGGCTGTCGTCCGGGTGGCGGAAGGCCGCACCCCCACCAACGGCGGGCCCCCGGGTCCGCCGTTCGCGTTTGAGGTACCACGGCGCGCTTGGGTCTAAGCGCTTGGCGCGCCTACCCTTTCCCCGGCGCCTGCGGCAGGGCGCCCTACCCCACTCGGCGGGCGACGATTCCGGGATCCCGGCGGCGTGCAACCCCCTGTACGGCAAGGGTATGCCGGATGGCCGCTGACATCGGCGGCCACAAACCCGACATGCCCCTGTCATAGCCGTCTGCCATGCTCATATATGCCCCATGGCGACGGATGGCACGTGCCCCGCCCCCTCCTGTCATGGGGATGGGGCGAGGAACCCCGAAGCCTGGACCAGGCTTGGACCAAGCCCAAGAAGGGAGGGTGAGACACGATGATGGTGCACCACGAACCCCGCCTGACCGACATGCTGGAGGACCCGGTGGTCCGGCTGGTGATGGAACGCGATGGCGTCTACCGCGATGATGTCCTGAAACTGATGGCCAGCGTGGCCCGCAAGGCCACCAAGCCCGCCGTGAAGACGGCCGCGACCAAGGTTACCGTGGCGGAGCCCGTCTTGGCCGGTCACGCGTGAAAACGGCGCTGTCGTTTAACGCGGATCCGAAGACACGATGCCCCAAGACGCGATGCCCTAGGACACGATGCCAAAGGCACGCCTTCTGTTTTCGGCGTTTCACTTGAGCCATCCATGACAGCCGCCCCCGGAAACCAGACTCCGGGGTGCGGCCAGCGGGAATGACCGGCGTCGGCGGGCACCGTCCCGCCGCCAGCCTCAAGTCCATGAAAGACAAGACATACCCGCAAATAAAAAAGGGCGACCGCAAGGCCGCCCGGCGAACAACCAAACCTGTTTCAGGCGTTATTGTTCGACCGGGGCCCCCGACATCTGGGCCGGTACCTTGGCCGGGGCGGCGTTGCTTTCACCCGAAGACGACCAGGCCGCCAGCAGGATCATGCCCACGGCGGTCAACGCCAGCAGCAGCCAGCGGCCGGCGCTCTTGTCGCCGGCAGTCCTGTCCCTCGTCTTGACATGGGGCAGTGGCAGGTCCGCCACCGTCTCCGTTGCATCGCCGTTCATCTTGCCCCCGGATGTCATGTTCCTGGGTTGATCCTGTACGGGAACAATAAAGTTACCCGCAGGGGCCACGAAACCCCTCTTAAGGTATAAATAGTCTATCTTTTCATTAAAGAGAGACTCTGTGTCATAGATCACACACCAGGACGGCAAGAGAAATTTAAGTCAAATAGCCTGTTAATGGATTAAAAGGGCAAGACACCGTTGTCTGATGCAAGACGGATCGGGTGGCGCTCGGCCCCTCGAACCGGCGGCCCCGGATAGCGGAATGGCGGGTGGAAAAAAGGCGGCATGCCGGAACCGGCAGCCGCCTTGAAGTGTAGCCTAACGGGTAACATCCACATCCGCCGGCGCCGGCCCGGTCGGGACCGGCGCCGCTGGTGTGGTTCTTAGAACTTCACGCGTACCCCACCGTAAACGAACCGGCCAATCACGTCGTACGTGCCGGCGGCCGTCTCGGTGCCTGTAACGTCGCCCGGCAGACCCGAGTAGACGGGGGGCGGCGCCACATCGAGCAGGTTGTGCGCGCCCGCGTAGAGCTCGACCGTGCGGTCGAACAGGGCATAGCTCACCTGGACATCATTATAGATCTTGGCGCCGATGCCGGTGGTCAGCGGCCAATCGTAGCTCTTCAGGAACTGGTCATCGAACCGGGCTGGGCCGATGTAGCGGACGGTCCAGTCGAAGTTCAGGTTTTCCCAGCTGTAGGTCAGATCGACGGTGGCGCGGTGGCGCGAGGCCCCGATCTCACCGGCGAACTGGTCATGGTCGGCGCCGGGCAGCGGCACCGTATAGCCCTGGAACAGCATGGTGTAGCTGGCGTGGACGCCGGCGGTACCCGCCAAGCCCAGCTTGTCCAGGTCGTAATTGTACGCGGCGGTGATGTCGATGCCGCTGGTGACCAGCTGCCCAACGTTCTGCAGGTTGGAGTTGATGTACTGCAGGGCGCCGTTTTGGTCGCGGGTGATCAGGCCGCAGAACTGCCCGCTGTGGCCGTCGCCGGTGCGGTAGCACTGATCCAGCGCGAACTGGCGCGGAACCGATTCCACCGCGTTGTCGACGACGATGCCGAAGTAGTCGGCGGTCAGGCTGAGGTTGGGGATGAAGCTGGGCGAATAGGCGGCACCGGCGCTGATGTTCTTGCTGCGCTCCGCCCCCAGGTTGGGGTTGCCGGAGTTGAAGCCGCTGACGCCCTGCAGTTCCGCCTGCGTCGGGGTGAAGGAGCCCTGGGAATTGATGCGGGCCAGGATCGACGGGATGGACCGGCAATTGGCCCCCAGCGTGCCGCCGCCCGAGGCGGTGATGCCCGAGCAGGGATCGACCAGGCCCGTGGGGAAGGTCTGGGTGCCGGGATCATACAGCTCGTTCACGTGCGGCGCGCGCACCGACACGGAGTAGTGGCCGCGGAAGTGCAGGTCGCTGACCGGCACATATTCACCGCCGGCGCGCCAGCTGTTGATGTCGCCGACGCTGGAATAGCTGGCCATGCGATCGGACATGTCGATCGACAGGCTGTGGATCAGCGGCAGATCCTTCAGCAGCGGGATGTTGGCCTCCGCGTACTCCTCGGTGACATGGTAGGAGCCCTCGACATTGGGGGCCTTGTTGCCGCCATTCAGGCCCTGCTGGGTCAGCACGTCGTTGTCGGACGCGCTGGTCTCCACGCGGTGTTCCACGCCGATGGCGATGCCCAGGGGCCCCGCCGGCAGCTGGAACACGTCGCCCGAGATGTTGCCCTGGGCCACCTTCTGCGTGACCTTGGCGTTCAGCGTCTGGTCGGCGCGCACATAGTCCGCCGCCGCCTTGCTCATGGAGTTGAAACCGAACAGGTTCAGCGGCGCGCAGCCGGCGGCGCGGGCGCTGGCATTGCGGCACTGGATGGTGCCGTTGGCCAGCTGTTCCACATCCAGCGCGTTGGCGAAGTTCAGGATGTTGACCTGGCCGGTCGACACCTGGGACTGGGTGGTCTGCCCGTAGTTGTAGGAGGCGTCCCACTTGAAGTTGCTGAAGGTCGGGACCAGAGTCTCGATCTTCGGAATGGTGCCCTCAAGGCCGAGGACGGCACGGAAGGTCTGGCGATCGTTCTTCGAGCCGCGATTGTCGATGTCGGACAGGCGCTTGGTGAACTGGATGTCCTTCAGGCCATCGCCGTTGCTGTCCTTCGCCGACGCCAGGATGGCGGCGGGGACCAGCGGGTTGTTCCGAATGACGCCATTGGCGTCGCGATACTGCACGTCCCACTGCCCGAGGGCGCTGGGATCGGTGAAGATCTGGTTGGACGCCAGAGGGAAGGGTTCAAGCCGCGACTGGGTATGGGTCTGGGCGTAGTTGATCTCGGTGAACGCCTTGACCCAGTCGGTCAGCTCATAGTCGGCGTTGGCGGCGCCGGTGTACCGGGTGGTGGGGATGGCGATGGTGCGGTAGGCGCTGCGGTTGAAACCATCGGGCTGGCGGCCAAGGGCGCTGTTGCCGTTGGTGTAGAAGCCGGTGACCAGCGTGCCGTTGGGCAGATAGGTATAAGTGGACTTGCCGGCGGTGAACTTGCCCTGGGGGGCGTAAGAGGAGAGATAGGGCCGGGTGACCTCGAACGCGTGATCCAGCTCGCCATCCAGGACGCCGGTGGATTCCTGGTCGACGGCGGTGCCGGCACGGTTGCGGGAATAGACCGCCCCTTCCTCGGAATAGCCGAAATAGGCCACGGCGTGCCCCCGGCTGCCGATCTTGCCACCCATGGTCAGCGTACCGTCCTTGGTGATGCTGTCGCTATGGTTGGAGATGCCATAGCGCGCGTCCACGGCCACGCCTTCGAAGTCCTTCTTCATCATGATGTTGACCACGCCGGCGATGGCGTCGGAGCCATAGATGGCCGACGCGCCGTCGGTCAGGACTTCGATATGGTCGATCAGGGCGGTCGGGATGCTGTTCAGGTCGACGGCGGTGCTGCCGGGCTCACCCGCCACGAAGCGGCGGCCGTTGACCAGCACCAAGGTGCGATCTTCGCCCAGGTTGCGCAGATCGATGGTCGCGATACCCGAGTTGGCGATGTCGAAGTTGGAGTTGGAGCGCGAGAAGGTCGGCGAGCCGAACGTCGGATTCTGCAGCAGGACGTCCTGGACGTTGATGACGCCGCGGCTGGCGATGTCTTCGGCGCTGATCACCTGAATGGGCGCGGCTTCCGTGGTGACGGATCGCGCGATGCGAGAGCCGGTGATGACGATTTCCTGCAAGTCGTCTTCAGCCGCGTGCGCAATGATCGCGCCAATCGGAAGCGTAGACAAGCCGATGGCGGCACCCGCCAGCAAAGCCTGGCGAGTCCTAAATTGTAATCCCCTCATTCAACCCATCTCCTGTTCGGATTTGTTATTGATCCGCCTACGCCACCGCAGCGTTTTGCCCCACAGCGGTGACGGCCGTCGCACACCAGTTCTTGTTCAATAGGCCGGACGACAGGCTGAAACAGTCCGGGAGGGGCTAAACGGACGTCAATGAGGAAAGTTTGCTATTTTGCAATGGTGGCAACTATGTAACTTTTTTGATACAGTTTTGTTATAAAATTTCATCAAAGATTTTGGCTCTGAATATAAATTATCTAAGCATGGGCCTTCGGGTGGCCGTGCCCAAGCCATGTCACTTTCCGTACGCCTTTCGGCTTAGACATCCACACCGCAAATACCGACTCGGATAGGGTAGCCTGCGATACCCATCGAGGGATACAAACCGCAGCATGCGTCAAAGTGCCGCATATCACCTTGTTTTGTAAGGAGGATTTTCGGCAGCCCGCTTAACCGGGCGTCATGTCCGCAGCCACGCGCCGTCAAGATCACGGACCTTGCCCCACGCGAGCGGCTGCGGAGACCACTATCACTAAAATAGTAGTCCGATCTCGTTCCACGTCCCGCTCGACAAAAAAGGCGGGACCTCGCGATCCCGCCTTCCTCCGGCAACGCCGCGCCAACGCTTACAGGATGAATTTGCTGAGGTCGGCGTTCTTGGCCAGGTCCGACACCTTCTCCCGCACATAGGCGGCGTCGATGGCGACGGCGCTGCCGGCCTGATCCGCGGCGGTGAAGCTGATCTCCTCCAGCAGGCGTTCCAGCACGGTGTGCAGACGGCGGGCACCGATGTTCTCCACCGTGCTGTTGATCTGCACCGCCAGGCGCGCCAGCTCGTCGATGGCGTCGTCGGTGAAGCTGAGGGCCACGTCCTCGGTCTTCAGCAAGGCCACGTACTGCTTGATCAGGCTCGCCTCCGGCTCCGTCAGGATGCGGCGGAAGTCCTCCTCGGTCAGGGGCTTCAGTTCCACGCGGATGGGCAGGCGGCCCTGCAGCTCCGGCAGCAGGTCCGACGGCTTGGCCACGTGGAAGGCGCCGGACGCGATGAACAGGATGTGGTCGGTCTTCACCGCGCCGTGCTTGGTGTTGACCGTCGTGCCCTCGATCAGGGGCAGCAGGTCGCGTTGCACACCTTCACGGCTGACGTCGCCGCCGCCCCGGTTTTCGGACCGGGCGGTGATCTTGTCGATCTCATCCAGGAAGACGATGCCGTTCTGCTCCACGGCGTGGATGGCCTCGGCCACCACCGTCTCGTTGTCCAGCAGCTTGTCGGATTCCTCGGCCATCAGCACGACGTGGCTTTCGGCCACCGTCATGCGGCGGGCCTTGGTGCGGCCGGCGAAGGCCTTGCCGAAGATGTCGCCCAGATTGATCATGCTCATGCTGCCGCCGGGCATGCCGGGGATGTCGAAGGCCGGGGCGGACGCGGCGTTGTCCTGCACCTGGATTTCGATCTCCTTGTCGTTCAGCTGACCCTCGCGCAGCATCTTGCGGAACTTCTGCCGCGTCTCGGATGACGCCCCCTCGCCCACCAGGGCATCCAGCACCCGTTCCTCGGCGCGCAGCTCGGCCTTGGCCGCCACCTCCTTGCGCAGGCGCTGGCGCGTGAGGGTGATGGCGATCTCCACCAGGTCGCGCACGATCTGTTCCACATCGCGGCCGACATAGCCGACTTCCGTGAACTTGGTCGCCTCGACCTTCAGGAAGGGGGCCTGGGCCAGCTTGGCCAGGCGGCGCGCGATCTCCGTCTTGCCCACGCCGGTGGGCCCGATCATGAGGATGTTCTTGGGCAGAACCTCCTCCTTCAGCCCATCGGGCAATTGCTGGCGGCGCCAACGGTTGCGGAGCGCGATGGCGACGGCGCGCTTGGCGTCCTTCTGGCCGACGATGTAGCGATCCAGTTCCGAGACGATTTCGCGGGGGGAGAACGAGGTCATCGCCGGGCTCACAGCTTTTCCAGGGTGATGTTGCGGTTGGTGTAGACGCAGATGTCGGCGGCGATGCCCAGCGCCTTGCGGGCGATGGCCTCCGCATCCAGGTCCGGCAGGTCGATCAGGGCGCGGGCGGCCGCCAGGGCGTAGGCGCCGCCAGAGCCGATGCCGATGATGCCGTCCTCCGGCTCCAGCACATCGCCGTTGCCGGTCAGGATCAAGCTCGCGCTTTTGTCGGCCACGGCCATCATCGCCTCCAGCCGGCGCAGGTAGCGGTCGGTGCGCCAGTCCTTGGCCAGTTCCACGGCGGCCCGGGTCAGCTGACCCGGATACTGTTCCAGCTTGGCCTCCAGGCGTTCGAACAGGGTCATGGCGTCCGCCGTGGCGCCGGCGAAGCCGGCCATGACCGACCCGCCGGCCAGGGGGCGGACCTTGCGGGCGTTGGACTTCATCACCGTGTTGCCCACCGACACCTGGCCGTCGCCGGCCACCACCACCTGCCCGTTCTTGCGGATGGAAAGGATGGTGGTGCCGTGCCACTGGATGGGGTCGTGGGTCTTGCCGTAATCGGACATGGCCTTGAGGCTTCCGTTGGAATGGAAATGAATGAAGGGCCCACGGTATGTGGGATGGCGATGATGCGGGTCAAGCCATGCGCCAGAGTCGGTGCTCCGGCCCTTTCACGGTAACAGCCTTGCTGCTAAGTAGTGTTTATGGACAGGAACGAACCAGCAGGCGCCCGCAGCAGCACTGTGGAGCGCAAGACCAAGGAAACGCAGATCAGCGTGACCGTGGATCTCGACGGTACCGGCCGTTACGACGTGTCGACCGGCATCGGCTTCCTTGACCATATGCTGGAGCAGCTGTCGCGCCATTCGCTCATCGACCTGACGGTGCGCGCTGTGGGCGACCTGCACATCGATTTCCACCATACGACCGAGGATACCGGCATCGCCATCGGCGAAGCCGTGGCCAAGGCCCTGGGCGACCGGCGCGGCATCAACCGCTACGGCCACGCCTACATCCCCATGGATGAGACGTTGACCCGCGCGGCCATCGACCTGTCCAACCGGCCCTACCTGATCTGGAAGGTCCATTTCACCCGCGACAAGCTGGGCGAGATGGACACGGAACTGTTCAAGGAATGGTTCCAGGCCTTCGCCTTCGCCGCCGGTGCCACGCTGCACATGGAAAACCTGTACGGGGAGAACAACCACCACATCGTGGAGAGTTGTTACAAGGCCCTGGCCCGGGCCCTGCGCGCCGCCATCGAGATCGACCCGCGCAAGGCCGACGCCGTGCCCTCCACCAAGGGTGTGCTGGGCGGTTCGCTCTGATCCTTTCTTCCAGTCACAGGGCCCGCCGCCTATGACCGCGACCTCTTCCGCCTCCGTGGCGCTGATCGACTACGGCTCCGGCAACCTGCGCTCCGCCGCCAAGGCGGTGGAGCGGGCGGCGCAGGAGGCCGGGCGCCATGGGCTGGCCGTCACGGTCACGGCCGACCCCGACGCCATCGCCCGGGCCGATCGCATCATCCTGCCGGGCGTGGGCGCCTTCGCCGACTGCATGGGCGGCCTGCTGGCCGTGGACGGGCTGAAGGACGCGCTGGAAGAGGCGGTGATCCGCCGCGGCCAGCCCTTCCTGGGCATTTGCGTCGGCATGCAGCTGATGGCGCGCGAGGGCCGCGAACACGGCGTACACCCAGGCCTGGGCTGGATCGATGCGGTGGTGGAACGGTTGACCCCGGCCGATCCCGCCCTGAAGATCCCGCACATGGGCTGGAACGAGCTGGTGCTGGACCAGGCGGACCACCCGCTGCTGGCCGGCATCGAGGCCGGGGCCCATGTCTATTTCGTCCATTCCTATGGCCTGAAGGTGGGCGACCCCGCCCTCTTGAAGGCCCACGCCGACTACGCCGGCCCCATCCCCGCCCTGGTGGGCCGCGACAACCTGGCGGGCACCCAGTTCCATCCCGAGAAAAGCCAGGCCACGGGCCTGACGCTGATCGCCAATTTCCTGGCCTGGACGCCCTGATCACCCCCTGTTCCCATCAACGCGTCACCGTTCCCGCCGCCACGCTTCGAGGTTTCCCATGACCGGTGCGCACCCGCCGGCCGCCCCCAGCGCCCAGATCACCGTGGAGGTGGCGGAACGCATCCGCCCCGGCGACATGGATGACCTGTGCGACGCCGCCGACCTGGCCATCCGCGATGGTGGCGGCTTCGGCTGGGTGACGCCCCCCGCGCGCGAGGCCATGGAGCGCTATTGGAAGGGTGTGATGGTGGTGCCGGAGCGCACCCTGCTGGTGGGCCGCCTGGACGGGGTCATCGCCGGATCGGCCCAGCTGGTGCGCCCCACCCGCAACAATGAGGCGCAAAGCTTCGCCTGCAACCTGACCACCAGCTTCGTCGCCCCGTGGGGGCGCGGCCACGGCCTGGCCCGGGCGCTGACCCTGGCGGTGGAGGACGAGGCGCGCAAGGCCGGCTTCCGCATCCTGAACCTGGACGTGCGCGCCACCCAGGGCGCCGCCATCGCGCTGTATCGCGCCCTGGGCTACATCGAATGGGGCCGCCATCCCCACTATGCGCGGGTGGACGGGCGGGACGTGCCGGGCCTGTTCTTCTACAAGGATTTGACGGACCCCAGCCGGCAGGAAGACCGGCCTCAAGACAGCAAGCGGGATTAGGGCGAACCATGATCATTTATCCGGCCATCGACCTTAAGGACGGCGCCTGCGTGCGCCTGGTGCGCGGCGACATGGACCAGGCCACGGTGTTCAACACCGACCCGGCCGACCAGGCGGCGCGCTTCGCGGCGCAGGGCTTCGAATGGCTGCATCTGGTCGATCTGAACGGCGCCTTCGCCGGCCGGCCGGTCAACGGCGACGCCGTGGCCGCCATCCTGAACCGGGTGAAGCTGCCGGTGCAGCTGGGCGGCGGCATCCGCGACATCGCCACCATCGAGGACTGGCTGAAGCGTGGGGTGGAGCGGGTGATCCTGGGCACCATCGCCGTGCGCGACCCCGACCTGGTGAAGCAGGCCTGCCGCTTGTTCCCCGGCCGCGTGGCCGTGGGCATCGACGCCCGCGACGGCCGCGTGGCGGTGGAGGGCTGGGCCGAGGCGTCGGACATCACCGCCCTGGACCTGGCGCTGAAGTTCGAGGACGCCGGCGTGGCCGCCATCATCTACACCGACATCGACCGCGACGGCGCCCTGGGCGGGGTGAACGTGGAGGCGACGGCCGACCTGGCCTCGCACCTCACCACGCCGGTCATCGCCTCGGGCGGGGTGTCCAGCATCGCCGACCTGGCCGCGCTGAAGCGGCAGGAAGACACGGGCATCACCGGCGTCATCTGCGGCCGCGCCCTGTATGACGGCCGCATCGACCCGGTGGCGGCGTTGAGCCTGCTGAACCGCCCCCGGGAGATGCTGTGATGCTGAAACGCCGCATCATCCCCTGCCTGGACGTGAAGGACGGGCGCGTGGTCAAGGGCGTCAACTTCGTCGACCTGGTGGATGCCGGCGACCCGGTGGAGCAGGCGCGCCTGTATGACGCCGCCGGCGCGGACGAGCTGACCTTCCTGGACATCACCGCCAGCCACGAGGGGCGCGACACCATCTTCGACGTCGTGCGCCGCACGGCGGAACAGGTGTTCATGCCCCTGACGGTAGGCGGCGGCGTGCGCACGGTGGAGGATATCCGCAAGCTGCTGCTGGCCGGCGCCGACAAGGTCTCGATCAACAGCGCCGCCGTCAGCCGGCCCGAATTCGTGCGCGAGGCGGCGCAGAAGTTCGGCGCCCAATGCGTGGTGGTGGGCATCGACGCCAAGCGCGAGGCCCCATCATCCACGAATGGCGGCCGCTGGGGCGTGTACACCCACGGCGGCCGCAAGGAGACGGGGCTGGACGCCGTGGAGTGGGCCCAGCGCATGGCGGAATACGGCGCGGGGGAAATCCTGCTGACCTCCATGGACCGCGACGGCACCAAGAGCGGATTCGACCTGGAGCTGACGCGCGCCGTGGCCGACGCCGTGCCTGTGCCCGTGATCGCCTCGGGCGGTGTCGGCACCCTCGACCATTTGGTGGACGGCGTCACCCAGGGCCATGCCTCGGCCGTGCTGGCCGCCAGCATCTTCCACTTCGGCACCTATTCCATCGCCGAGGCCAAGGCGCACATGGCCGCGGCCGGCATTCCCATGCGCGGGGTGTGACGCCATGCCCGGCAAGACCGAGGGCGATCCGCTTAAGGATCTGTACGCTACCATCCTGGCCCGCAAGGGCGCCGACCCCGAGACCTCGCATACCGCCCGGCTGTTCAGCCGCGGCACGGCCAAGATCGCCCAGAAGGTGGGGGAAGAGGCGGTGGAAACGGTGATCGAGGCCATGCGCGGCGACCGCGACAAGCTGGCGTCCGAATCCGCCGACCTGCTCTATCATCTGCTGGTCCTGTGGGCGGACGCCGGGCTGACGCCGGACGACATCTATGCCGTGCTGGCCGCCCGCCAGGGCATCAGCGGCATCGAGGAAAAGAAGAACCGTAAAGGCTGATCCGCTATAAGGGGCGGCGACCGCGCCCCCGCCGGCGCTTGAGGGAGAAAAAGATGGCATACGACAGCACCAACATCTTCGCCCGCATCCTGCGCGGCGAGATCCCCTGCAAGAAAGCCTATGAGGACGATCACGTCCTGGCCTTCCACGACATCCATCCGCAGGCCCCCACCCACATCCTGGTGATACCGAAGGGGGCCTACGTCAGCGCCGCCGATTTCGGCGCCAAGGCCAGCGACGCCGAGATCGCCGCCTTCACCCGCGCCGTTTCACGCATCGCCGCCGAGGCGGGGGTGGAGAGCTCCGGCTACCGCCTGATCTCCAACCACGGCCCCGACAGCCACCAGGAGGTACCGCACTACCACGTCCATATCCTGGGCGGCCGGCCGCTGGGCCGGCTGGTGACGCCACTGTAACCCCTTTCCATGATCCGTGAAGGCCGCCGGAAGCGATCCCGGCGGCCTTTTTCATATCCCCCGCGGCGCGGGGGACCGGCCGCGCGCCGTCCTGCGCTCAAAAAGATGTATTTGACACGCATCAATATCGCTGGCAGGAATTCATTCATCAGGAATGAATGATTAGGCCCCCGGTAGCCCGCCGCCCTGACCGCGTAAGGATAGCCGCCCTCTTCCCCAGACAGGAGTACGACATGCCGAAGCCGCTTAGTCCGGAAACCATCACGCTGGTCAAGGCCACCGTGCCGCTGCTGGCCGAACACGGTTCCACCATCACCAGGGCCATGTACCGCCGCCTGTTCCAGGATGACCCCATTCGCGCGCTGTTCAACCACGCCAACCAGGGTGAGGATGGCGCCCAGGTGCATGCCCTGGCCGCCGCCATCCTGGCCTACGCCCGCAATATCGAGAACCTGGGCGCCCTGACCCCGGTGGTGGAGCGCATCGCCCACAAGCACGTCGGCTATCACATCCTGCCGGAACACTATCCCTATGTGGCGACCGCCCTGCTGGGCGCCATCAAGGAGGTGCTGGGCGATGCCGCAACCGACGCGGTGCTGAACGCCTGGGGGGAGGCCTACTGGTTCCTGGCGGAGGTGCTGAAGGCGCGCGAGACCGTGCTGCGCGACGGGATTGCGGCGCAGGACGGCGGCTGGACCGGCTGGCGCCAGTTCACAGTGGCCGACAAGGTGCGGGAAAGCGGCGTCATCACCTCCTTCATCCTGCGGCCGGCCGACGGCGGCGGCGTGCCCCGCCACAAGCCGGGACAGTACCTGACCTTCCGCTTCACTCTGGCGGGCGGCACCGAGGTGAAGCGCAACTACTCCATCTCCTGCGCGCCACGGGATGGCCAATACCGCATTTCCGTGAAGCGGGAGGCCAACGGCAACGGCGGGTCGCGCCATCTGCACGACCATGTCCAGGTGGGCGACATCATCGAGGCGACGCCGCCGGCCGGCGACTTCTTCCTGGATGAGGCGCCGACGCGGCCCGTCATCCTGTTGTCGGGCGGCGTGGGCCTCACCCCCATGGTCAGCATGGTGGAGGAGATCGCGGCCCGGCACCCGGGGCTGGAGACCCACTACATCCACGGCGCGTTGAACGGCACCACCCATGCCATGGATGTCCACGTTCGCGATCTCGCCGCCCGGCATCCCACCATCAAGGTCGCCACCTTCTACAGCGAGCCGCATCCCCAGGACCGGCTGGGCGTCACCCACGACGGCGAAGGCTTCATCAGCATCGACTGGCTGCGAGAGAACACGCCCCTGCACCAGGCCGACATCTACCTGTGCGGGCCCAAGCCCTTCCTGCGCGCCTATCTCGGCGGCCTGGCCCTGGCCGGCGTGGCCGCCGACCGCATCCATTACGAGTTCTTCGGCCCGGCCGACGATCTGGTCGCCGCCTGAGGTCGCGGATAAAAGAAAAGGCCGCCGGGATCATTTCCGGCGGCCTCATTTATTTGGAACGAGTTCTCAGCGCTCGTCAGCCTTGATCCATTTGGTCACGGCCGGGGCATGGTAGGCGCGCAGCTTGTCCAGCAGCGTCTCAGCCGTGTCGGCCGTCACCAGCATGTCGCGATGGTTCTGCTTCATGAAGCCGGAGGCCACCACGCTGTCGAGGAAGGCGGTCAGGCCGTCATAGAAGCCGGCGACGTTGTAGATGGCGCAGGGCTTCTGATGGTGGCCCAACTGGGCCCAGGTCCAGACCTCGAACAATTCCTCGAAAGTGCCGATGCCGCCGGGCAGGGCGATGAAGCCGTCCGACAGCTCGGCCATCAGGGCCTTGCGCTCGTGCATGGAGGCGACGACGCGCAGGTCGGTCAGGCCGGCGTGGGCGATTTCCTTCTTCTTCAGCGATTCCGGGATGACGCCGATGACCTGGCCGCCCGCGTCCAGGACGGCGTCGGCCACGGCCCCCATGAGGCCGACGGAGGCGCCACCGTAAACCAGGCCGATGCCGGCGCCGGCCAAAGCCCGGCCCAGGCCGCGCGCGGCCTCAAGATACCGGGGGTCGAAGCCGGGGCTGGAGCCGCAGAAAACGCACAGACGCCGCATGATGTTCCTCAAAGAAAACGCCGGCGCGTCACCCGGGGAAGGGCGGCGCGCCGGCGCCGTTCCCAGATGTTATTCCTTCAGGTCGGCCCACAGCTCCTTCACCTTGGCGAAGAAGCCTTCCGATTCGGGGTGGGTGCCGCCCTTCTCTTCCCCGGCCTTCTCGAACTCGCGCATCAGCTCCTGCTGGCGCTTGGTCAGGTTGACCGGGGTTTCGACCAGGGCCGTCACGTACATGTCGCCGCGCTGGGTACTACGCAGGACGCTCATGCCCTTGCCCTTCAGGCGGAACTGGTGCCCGCTCTGCGTGCCCGGCGGAATGGAGACGCGGGCGCGGCTGCCGTCGATGGTCGGCACCTCGACCGTGCCGCCCAGGGCCGCCGTGGTCATGGGAATGGGCACCCGGCACTGGATGTTGGCGCCGTCGCGCATGAACAGCGCGTGCGGGGCAATGGCCAGGAAGATGTACAGGTCGCCCGGGGGCGCCCCACGGGCCCCAGCCTCGCCCTCGCCCGACAGGCGGATGCGGGTGCCGTCCTCGACACCGGCCGGGATGTTGACCTGCAGGGTCTTTTCCTTGCGCACGCGGCCATGGCCGCCGCAGTTGCGGCAGGGATCCTTGATGACGCGGCCGGCGCCGGAGCATGCCGGGCAGGTGCGCTCGATGGTGAAGAAGCCCTGTTGCGCCCGCACCTTGCCCGCGCCGTTGCAGGTGGGGCAGGTGACTGGCTGGGTGCCCGACTCGGCACCGGTGCCGTTGCAGACGTCGCAAGCGACGGAGGTCGGCACGCGCACGTTGGTGGAGGTGCCCTTGAAGGCGTCCTCCAGCGAGATTTCCAGATTGTAGCGCAGGTCGCTGCCACGACCCGGGCCCTGCCCGCCGCCCCGGCGGCCGCCCATGAAGTCGCCGAACATCTCTTCGAAGATGTCCGCGAAGCCGCTGCCGAAATCGAAGCCGCCGGCGCCGGCACCAGCCCGGCCACCGCCATTCTCGAAGGCGGCATGGCCGAAGCGGTCGTAGGCCGCCCGCTTCTGCTCGTCCTTCAGGACCTCGTACGCTTCGCTGACTTCCTTGAATTTCTGCTCGGCCGCCTTGTCACCCTGATTGCGGTCGGGGTGATACTGCATGGCCAGCTTGCGGTACGCTTTTTTCAGGTCGTCGGCCGAGGCGGTCTTCGCCACGCCCAGAAGTTCGTAATAATCCTGCTTCGCCATGTTTGGCCCTAAGCCCTTTCAGGGAATTGCCGGAACCCGGGCCCGACCAGGCCCCTGATGGGGCTCAGGCCCGCCCCCCGGAATTAACCGGCGGACGGGCCCGATACCTAGTCAGTCATTGCCCGGATCGTCTTAAGAAAGACTTAGGCGGACTTCTTTTTGTCTTCGTCGACTTCCTCGAAGTCGGCGTCGACGACCTTTTCCGACCCTTCGCCATGAGCGGCACCGTGGTCTTCGCCACCGGCGGCCGAGGCGTCCTGGCCGGACTTGTACAGCTCTTCACCCAGCTTCATGGAGACCTGGGCCAGGGCTTCGGTCTTGGCCTTGATGTCGGCCGCGTCCTCACCCTCCAGCGCCGTCTTCAGCTCGGCGATGGCCTTCTCGGCGGCGGCCTTCTCGGCGGCCGGCAGCTTCTCCGCGTTCTCCTTCAGCGTGCGCTCGGTGGAGTGCATCAGGCCATCGGCCTGGTTGCGCGCCTCCACCAGCTCCTTGCGCTTCTTGTCGTCGGCGGCGTGGCTCTCGGCTTCCTTGACCATGCGCTGGATGTCGGCGTCCGACAGGCCGCCGGAGGCCTGGATGCGGATCACCTGCTCCTTGCCGGTGGCCTTGTCCTTGGCCTGGACGTTGACGATGCCGTTGGCGTCGATGTCGAAGGTGACCTCGATCTGCGGCACGCCACGCGGGGCCGACGGGATGCCGACCAGGTCGAACTGGCCCAGCATCTTGTTGTCCGCCGCCATCTCGCGCTCACCCTGGAAGACACGGATGGTGACGGCCGTCTGGTTGTCCTCGGCCGTGGAGAAGGTCTGGCTCTTCTTGGTCGGGATCGTGGTGTTGCGGTCGATCAGGCGGGTGAACACGCCGCCCAGGGTTTCGATGCCCAGGGACAGCGGGGTCACGTCCAGCAGCAGGACGTCCTTCACCTCACCCTTCAGCACCGCACCCTGGATGGCGGCGCCGACGGCCACCACCTCGTCCGGGTTCACGCCGCGGTGCGGCTCGCGACCGAAGAACTGCTTCACCGTCTCGATGATCTTGGGCATGCGGGTCATGCCGCCGACCAGGATCACCTCGTCGATCTCGCTGGCCTTCAGGCCGGCGTCCTTCAGGGCCGCCTTGCAGGGCTCGACCGTGCGGGCCACCAGATCCTCGACCAGTGCTTCCAGCTTGGCGCGGGTCAGCTTGACGTTCAGGTGCTTCGGACCGGTCTGGTCCGCGGTGATGAACGGCAGGTTGACTTCCGTCTGCATGGCGGAAGACAGCTCGATCTTGGCCTTCTCGGCCGCTTCCTTCAGGCGCTGCAGGGCCAGACGGTCCTTGCGGAGATCGATGCCGTTCTCCTTCTTAAACTCGTCGGCCAGGTAGTCGATGATGCGGGCGTCGAAGTCCTCGCCACCCAGGAAGGTGTCGCCGTTGGTGGACTTCACCTCGAACACGCCGTCGCCGATTTCCAGCACGGAGACGTCGAAGGTGCCGCCGCCGAGGTCGTAGACCGCGACGATGCCGGAGCCCTTCTTCTCCATGCCGTAGGCCAGCGCCGCGGCCGTGGGCTCGTTGATGATGCGCAGCACTTCAAGACCGGCGATGCGGCCGGCGTCCTTGGTCGCCTGGCGCTGGCTGTCGTTGAAGTAGGCGGGCACGGTGATGACGGCCTGGGTCACCTTTTCGCCGAGGTAGTTCTCGGCCGTTTCCTTCATCTTCTGCAGGATGAAGGCGGACACCTGGCTGGGGCTGTACTTCTCGCCATGGGCCTCGACCCAGGCGTCACCGTTGTCGCCCGAAATGATCTTGTAGGGCACCAGGCCCTTGTCCTTCTGGGTCAGCGGGTCGTCGTAACGGCGGCCGATCAGGCGCTTGATCGCGAACAGCGTGTTCTCGGGGTTGGTCACCGCCTGGCGCTTCGCCGGCTGGCCGACCAGGCGTTCCCCGCCCTGGGTGAAAGCGGTCATGGACGGCGTGGTGCGCGCGCCCTCGACGTTCTCGATCACCTTGGCCGACGTGCCTTCCATGACGGCCACGCAGGAATTGGTGGTGCCGAGATCGATACCGATGACTTTGCTCATAATTCTAACCCTTCCAATGTGGCAGACGCGCGACGGCCCTTCCGGCACCGGAGCGGTCCCCCTGTTAAAACGGGACACGTTCAACACGATCATGGCGCGGCACCCGGTGGCGCCCGTCATGGCACGGCCCTCCCCATCCTGAAACGGGAGCGACCGCATCGCCACGCAGATATAGGCAGGGCGGCGCCCGGCTGCAACCGGCTTTGCGGCGCCGGGGCTCGCTAAAAGCGCCCATTCCACCCCTGGCATATGTCCCGCTATCCCATAGCGCGTACGCGGTATCGTCCGCCCCCTCGCCAGCCCTGGGGGTGGTGTTGGAACCCCACCACCACCGCTTGGTGCGGGAAGCGCGGGCGGCGGCCGCCCGATTTCCCATCCATCAAGTTACAATTTGTCAGGAATTGGCACCACCAAGTGAATGTCGTGTGAATACGGGCGTAATCCATCAGATTATGAATTAACGGAGAATTAACGGCCCTATTTACCGGCGGTTATTGCTGCAAAATTATAACTTATTGCCTCGCACAACCAGATTGACCCAACCTGAGGCAGGATGGTGTATCGCTAGTTGAGATTTTATTCTTCCTGTTGACTTGGCGCCCCAGATCTGTGCTGTAATTACTTCAGGGGTCGCTTGGACCCCCGGGCGAGGGGTCGCCCGCACTCTTGGGGCACAAAGTCATGACCGACACGCGCCGCACTACCGCCATCGCCATCAAGCATTGCCTCGACAATCTGGCGCTGGACGCTCGCCGCAATAACATGGGGGAACTGGTCCACCTCCTGGGCCTGGCCTCCCTGGCCGCGGAAGACGCCGCCAAGGCCGCGGACAGCCGCACCGTGGGCCTGCAATCCCTGCTGGACCGCACCCCCCAGGGGCGGTGCTGACAGGACGCGCCACTGGCAGGACCGCAAGGCCCCTTCCACAAGTGGGACGGGTCGGGCGGATCACGCATGACAACGGATGACCGGAACGACGGCCGCGCGGGCCGTTTTTCGGATTTATCCGTTTTTCTTTGCGCAGCGTTTTAAAGAATAGAGCGCGGGCGCGCCGCGTCAGTTCTTGGCGGGGTCGTCGCCCTTGCGGCGGCGATAGCCGTCATCCTCCTCGTCCGAGTCGAGGGGGCCCTCCCCCTCATCCTCGTCGAAGTCATCCTCGTCATCCGGCAGGGCGTCGCCCTCATCCCAGCTGCCGGCGTTCCAGCCGCCGGCGGGCCAATCCGGCGCCATGCCGGGCGGCAGGCTGTCGTCACCGTTGCCGGAGGCGTCGCCCACGGGCAGCGATTCATAGCCGCCGATCTGCGCGCGGCGGATTTCCCGTTCCAGCATGGCGACGGCGTCCGCCGCCAGGGGCGAACCTTGCAGCCCCTCGGGCAGGCCGTAGGAGAAGACGGCCAGGGTCGCCCGGCCGCCGACCACGGCACCGCGCAGCCACAGGTGGCAGCGCCGGCGGCGCCCGTCCTCCACCGCCGTATGGGTGAAGCGGGCCAGCACCTCGTCATCCGCCAGGGTGTCGACGCTGCCCATGCCCACCTGGCCGTCCGGCCCGTCGGCGAACTGGGCGGCGATGCGCCGCAGCAGCACGGCCGGGGGCAGGCCGTCACCTTCCTCCGCCGTGATGGCTTCCCAGTCCAGGCCGGCGGCAAGCGCCGATTCCAAGGCCGACTCCGGTTCCATATCGTCGGGCGGCGGGTAGTCATGCACCACGACCCGCAGGGTCTCGTCGGCCTCCGCATCGTCCGGGCGGCGGAAGTGGCTGGTCTCCGGCCCGCCCAGGTCGTCCTCATCCTCGTCGCTGGTCCGCCAGTCCCAGGGAAGGCGGAAGCGCACGACATCGGCGTGCACGATGTTGCGCATGGTGACGGCGCTGACGGGGCCCTGGTCGGCGGGTCCGAACTCCATGCGGCCGATCTCGTCGCCCAGGCGGTCCAGCAGGGCGCCCAAGCCGGGCACCCAGAATTCCTCGCCCGGCACGTACAGCTGCAGGGTGGCGACGCGCACCCGGTCGGGCGGACGGAAGTCCGCCATCTTCCACACGAAGATCTGCGCCTCGGGAATGCGCGCGCCGGCGCCCAGCGCCGCCGCGGCAGCCGTCGCCTGCTCCGGCGTCTGGCCCGGCTCGGGGGCCGCCGGCAGGGCGGCGCAATAGGCGATCCAGCGGCGATCGCCCGACGCCATGGCGGTCACGCCCGGCGGCAGCAGGTGATCGCGGTCCAGATACTGCAACGCGTCTTCGGCATCCACGCCGTATTCATTGGCGTAGGTGGTGACGGAAACCAGCAGGTCCAGCGGGTGGCCGCCCACGGGGCGTCCGTCGGTGGCCGCCCACAGCACCGGCGACTGCAGGGCCAGGCCGCCGTCGTCACGGTAGACGCGCGTCCAGGTCGCGGGCAGGCAAATGCGCACGGCCCCGCCATGCACGGCCATCCACTGCCAGTCGCCGCTGGCGAGGTCTATGTCCAAAGTCCGCTGTCCCATGGCGCGGCACTCTAGGCAAGCCGGCCCGCCGTTGCAAACCCTCCGCCAGCAGGCCAGCCAGTACAGTTGCGCCCCCAGCACATGGCTGGAGCGGCCAATTCCGTCAAAATCCACGCCCAGCCAAGGGCATGCGCGCAAAAGCGCCTATCAGTTGCGCAGGCGGTAGCCGCGGTGCAGCAGGGTGCCGGCGATGGCCAATAGCGCGACGTTCACGGCCACCAACACCAGGACGGCCAGCGCCGCCTGGTCCTGGCCCTGCCCCAGGAAGCCGATGCGCACGCCGTCGATGGCGTAGTAGATGGGGTTGGCCTGGACGATGGCGCGCAACACCCCCGGCATGCCCGCCACCGGCGCGAACAGACCGGACAGGAAGATCAGCGGCGTGAAGACGAAGGTCATGGCCGCCGACAAATGGTCCCACTTCACACTGATGAGCCCGGTCAGAACGCCGAAGGTGGCCATCATGGACGAGCCCAGCACCACGAACAGCAGCACCAGCGCGGGATCGGCCATGGGCGACTGCCAGAAGATGAGGAAGCCCACCCACACGGCGGCCCCGCTGGCCACGCCGGCGGCCATGGCGGACAGGACATAGGCGGCCAGCATCTCGGCGGCCCCCACCGGAGCCATGAGCTGGTCCAGGATCGCGCCCTCCATCTTCGCATAGAGGATGGAGAAGGAGGGGATCTGCACCGACTGGGTCAGCAGGGACAGGGTCACGAGGCCGGGCACCAGGAAGGCCAGGATGGCGTCGCCCTCGGGCGTACCGCGCTTGTCGCCCAGGCCGAAGGCGAAGACGGTGAAGTAAAGGGCGGCGGACAGGCCGGGCGCCACCAGGAACAGCATGGCCAGCTTGCGCAGGCGCTTGATCTCCCGCCCCAGCAGGGTCAGGAAGCCCAGGGTGTTGAAACGGCCATGGTACCGGCGGCGATCGGGCCGATAGGCCCCGGCCGGCAACGGCGCTTCGGCACCCACCCCGTCCACCGGCATGTCCATGGCGTCAGGCCTTCAGCTTGTAGCCGGTGGAGACCATGCGCAGGGCCACCAGCCAGAGGACGAGGTTGATGCCCAGCATCACGGCGATGCCGGTCCCCAGCGTGCCGTCGGTGCGACCGATGAAGCCGTAGCGGAACCCGTCGATGAAATAGAAGAAGGGGTTCACGTGGGCCACGGTGTGGAAGAAGCGCGGCGCGCTGTCCAACGTGTAGAAGGTGCCCGACAGGAAGGACAGGGGCGTGATCACGAAGTTGGTGATGGCCGCCATGTGGTCGAACTTGTCCGCCCAGACGCCACCGATGAGGCCCAGCAGCGACAGCAGCATGGACGCCATCACGGCATGGAATAGGACGTAGAAGGGCGCGTGCAGGCCCAGCGGCACCACCAGCTGGATGACGATCCAGGTGACGAGGCCCACCATCAGCCCGCGCACGATGCCGCCGGCGACGAAGGCGGACACGAATTCGAACGGGGACAGGGGCGGCATCAACACGTCGACGATGTTGCCCTGGACCTTGGACACCAGCACCGAGGACGATGTGTTGGCGAAGGCGTTCTGCGCCATGCCCATCATGATCAGGCCCGGGCCCAGGAAGCGCAGGAAAGGCACGTCGCCCACCATGCGCACGACCCCGCCCAGCGCCAGGGCGAACACGGAATAGAACAGCAACGTGGTCACCACCGGCGCGGCGATGGTCTGCACCCAGACCTTCAGGAAGCGCCGTATCTCCCGCTTCGTCAGGGTGGTGAAGCCCACCCAGTTGATGGCGCCCAGGGCCCGGGGGGCCGGAGCGCGCGGCGCGGCGTCGGCGCTGGACAAATGAGACTGCTGCAGCATGGTCATGGGATTCGGGCGCCCGTGCGGAAGGGTCCGGGGATATGCCCCCGGCGAGGCTGGGCCTGACCTTAACGCCGCGCCCCCCGTCCGGCAATATGAGCGGCGTCACAGGCGCCGCCGGAACCCCGCGCGACACCGTGGCGCCGGCCCTGCCCCCGGCGCTACCATGGACCCATGACCGACGACCTTTTCGACCCCCGCCCCGCCAACCAGCCGCCCGAAGGCCGCCAGCCCCCCAAACGGCGCGGGCCCAAACGGGTCAGCGCCGCCTATCTGGAGCGGGCCGCCCTGCATTACCTGGAGCGCTTCGCCGCCTCCACGGCGGCGTTGCGCCGCGTGCTGATGCGCAAGGTGGACATGTCGGCGGCCGCCCACGGCACGGACCGGGCGCAGGGGGCGGAGTGGGTGGAGGCGCTGATCGCGCGGTATCAGCAGAGCGGCCTGCTGAACGACCGTGTCTATGCCGAGGGCCGCGTGGCCAGCCTGCACCGCCGGGGTGGATCCACCCGCACCATCCGCCAGAAGATGGCGGCCAAGGGTGTGGACGCCGATCTGGTCGACGCCGCCCTGGGCGAACTCGCCCGCGAGTTGGACGATGCCGACGAAGGCTCGACCGACCTGCGGGCCGCCCACGCCTACGCCCGCCGCCGCCGGCTGGGCCCCTTCCGCCCCGAGGCGGAGCGGGATGCCAAGCGCGACAAGGACCTGGCCACCCTGGCCCGCGCGGGCTTCGACTTCGACACCGCCGCGCGCATCGTGGACGCGACCGATCCGGACGAAATTCCCGGGTGACGCCCCTCAGACCGGGAAGGGGATGCCCTCGGCGTCGAAGCGCAGCTTCAGGCGGCGGTTGAACTCGCGCCCCACGGCGAACTGGCGGCGGGGACGGGTCTTGATGCGGAACTTGATCTTCACCGCCTTCTCGGCGAATTCGCTGACGCCCAGGATTTCCAGGGGCGCCAGGATGCCGGGGCCAAACAGGCTGTCGCCCTGCAACTCCTCGCCGATCTCGGTCATGATCTGGGTGGCCCGGTTCAGGTCGGTGGCGTAGGCGATGCCGAAATCGGCGCTGAAGTAGCTATAGTCCTTGGTCAGGTTGGAAATGCCGGTGACGGCGCTGAACGGCACGGTATGGACCGCGCCGCTATCGTCGCGCAGGCGGATTGTGCGGATGGTCAGTCCTTCCACCGTGCCGGTGTAGCCGGCCAGCGTCACGGAATCGCCGACCGAGATCGTGTCCTCGAACAGGATGAACAGGCCGGTGATGACGTCCTTCACCAGGGACTGCGAGCCGAAGCCGATGGCGACGCCGATGACGCCGGCGCCGGCCAGCAGCGGGGCGATGTTGACCCCGATCTCCGCCAGCACGGTCAGCCCCACCATGACCAGCAGGATCACCAGCACGGCGTTGCGCACCAGGGGCAGCAGGGTGCGGATGCGGGCGCTGCGCTCCACCAGGCGTCCGTGCCGGTCGGTGGTGTTGAGGTAGCGCTCGATGCCTCCGCTGACCAGTTCCCACACGATCAGCGCGAAGATGACCATGAGGACGATGGTGAGGAGCGAGGCGCTGGCCCGCTGGCCGAAGGGGGTGCTGAGCCAGCCGAAACTGTCCACCCCCCAGGCCTGCAGCACGGTCAGCAATCCCGCCAGCCACACCACCACCTTGGCGCCCCGATGCAGGATGGGCAGATAGCGGTTGGCGCGGGATTCCAGCAGCGGGTATTGGCGCTTCAAATCATCCGGAATGGCGAAGCCGCGCCGGATCAGGCGGTCGATCCCCTCCATCAGCAGGCGGGCCACGATCAGGGTGACGACGCTGATCAGGGTGGCGCGGGAAACGAAACCGAAACCGCCCTTCACCTCCAGCGCCCAGATGCCGTAGATGGCCACGAGATAGACGATGGCCAGGATGTGCCAGATCTCCGCCAGGCGGCGGCGGACCAGGCCCCAGGCGGTCGGCGCCGGCGGGGGGGCGGCGACCATGGGGCTGTCGCCGGAGATTTCGGCCGCCAGCTGGGCCTCAAGCGCGCCGTCCTCGTGCAGGTCTTCCGGCTGCACGGGATCCCGGCCCCGGATCCAGTCCGCCACGCTCTGCCGGTTCTGCAGCACCAGGATCACCAGCATGATGCCGACGATCAGGCCCACCACCTTCAGCAGGGCCATATAGGGGCGATAGGGCAGGCCCAACTGAAGCGCCACCTGCGCCACGAAGTAGCCGTAGACGGCGGTCAGGGCGATGCGGCGCACCCAGATGTAGATGTAGTGCGCCGTCTCATCCCCCACCGGGAGAAGGCGCAGGGAAGGGGCGCCCGGCGACAGCAGGAAACGGGCCGCCAGCGTCGCGCCCTGCACCAGCAGGCTGGACACGATGATGCCCAGCGCCGCCGTGGAGGCGGGCTTGGGCGGATGGGTCAGGGTCTGCACGCCATAGGCCGCCAGGGCGAAGGCCACCATGGGCACGATGTCCAAGAGGGTGCGGATCAGCAGCAGACCCAGACGCACGCCCCAATTCCGGGGTTGGCGATGTTCCAGCCCCCGGCGCGGGCGCGCCAGCAGCCAGAAGGTCGCCAAGCGGGCGACATAGCCAGCGATGACCACCAGCAGCACCTCGCCCAGCAGAATGCCCCACTGCACGCGCAAGCGGGGGTCGGACATCTGGCGGTCCAGCCAACGATAGGCCTTGGGCAGGTCAAGCAAGGCCTGCCCGGCGGCCGCGATCTCCTCACTGAATTCCTCGATGCGGTCGGACAGGGCGTCCAGCATGCGGGCGCCCAGCGCCTCCACCTCCGACTCCTGCGCCGGGGCCGTGGGGGCGGCGCCGGCAGGAGCAGGGGCGGCGGAGGTCGCCGTCGCCGGGGCCGGGGCCGCAGGGGCCGCGGAGACGGCACCGGGGTTCGCGTCGGCCAGCAGTTTCAGCTGGGCGATCAGGGCGTCGCGGCGCTGGGGGTCCTGCAGGGTCTGCAGCAGGGCCGCCGCCTGGGCGGACGCGGGTGGCGGGACAGCATGGACGGCGGGCGGCGAAACGGGCACCGGCACGGGAACGGCCACCGGCTCCTTGGCCGCCTCCTCTTGCGGGGGCTGCGGGTCGGGCTGGGCCAAATTGGGTGGGGAAGGGTCGGACTGGGACACCTCGGCGGCCCCGGCCACGGGCGCGCCCTGCGCCCGGGCGGGCGACGGCATCGCGGGCGACAGCAGCAGGGACGCCAGAAGCGCCAGGGAAACGGCAAAAAGGGCTTTCCGCATCATCCGCAACAATCGGGGTGGGCCTATCCAGGAAGGGCCAAGGATCAAGGAAGGGCCGAACGTTAACCTTAAAGGGTAGGGCTGCCAACGGCTGGGCGCGCGATGTTGCCGTAAAGCATAGGTCCCGAAGCACAGTTGCCGCCAAAATCGCCGCTGGCCGGTAGGCAGGCGGGGCAGGGCGCACTATCCTTAAGATTGTGGCGGCGGCGCGGCATGTGGACCGGGCGCCCACGATTTGACACAACATTTCCCGTGGGCACCCGGCCAACCCCGGTCACCCCGGCTGATCATGTGAGCAACCCGGCGCATGGCTACGGACAGTCCCGACGACACCCCACCGGATGCCGCCCTGGGCGCCAACGACCGGAACACCCCTGAAAGCAAGCTGGTGGCGACCAAGCGCGCCTGGGCGCTGTCCCGGCTGCTGACCGGCGGGCAGGCCGACCCTTTGGCGTCCCGCCCCCGCCTGCCGCCGGGACAGCGCCTGGTGACCAACTGGCCGGTGCTGGATCTCGGCATCCTACCGGAGGTGGACATCCACGACTGGACCCTGACCGTGGACGGGTTGGTGGATCATCCCTTCACCTGGCGCTGGGCGGATTTCCAGGATCAGCCGGCGTTCAGCGACACATCCGACATCCATTGCGTCACATCCTGGTCGCGCTACGACAACCATTGGCGGGGCGTTTCCGCCGGCCACATCGTGGCGCTGGCCCGGCCGCAGGCGGATGCCGCCCACGTCCTGCTGCACAGCTATGACGGGTATACCACCAACCTCAGCCTGGCGGCGTTCAGCGCCGCCGATGTGCTGCTGGCCACCACCTGGCAGGGGGAGCCCTTGACGCGGGAACATGGCGGGCCGGTACGGCTGGTGGTGCCCCAGGCCTATTTCTGGAAATCGGCGAAATGGATCCGCCGCATCCAGTTCGTCAACGACGACACGCCAGGGTTTTGGGAGGTACGTGGGTACCACAACGAAGGCGACCCCTGGACCGAACAACGGTACGGTTGAGACCTGTAGATGAGTCAAAGCAGCTTTTCCCGCACGGCCCCCCATATGGCCGCCCGCACAGCCCCCGTCGCGTCGCGCCTGCGCGCGCCTTCCAATTCCCAGGTCAGGCCCATGGAGCAACCGAAGACGCGGGAACGGCTGAACGCCCACAGCTTCACCTTTCCCAGCCTGACCGGCGATGGAACCATACCGCTCAGCGCCTTCAAGGGCCGACCGGTGCTGGTGGTCAACACGGCGTCGGCCTGCGGTTACACCCCGCAATATGCCGAACTGCAGATGCTGTGGACCCGCCTGCGCGGCCGGGGCCTGGTGGTGGTGGGCGTGCCATCGAACGATTTCGGCGGGCAGGAGCCCGGAAGCCCGGCGGAGATCGCGCAGTTCTGCGCCACCACCTACGGCGTGGACTTCCCCCTGACGGCCAAGCAGACCGTGATCGGCCCCAACGCCCACCCCTTTTTCCAGTGGGTGGTGAGCAGCGTGGGGGAGGGGGCGGGCCGGCCGCGCTGGAACTTCCAGAAGCACCTGATCACGCCCGACGGGCGCCTGGCGGAAATCTGGCCCTCGCCCGTGCGGCCCATGGCCGACGTGGTGCTGGAAAGAATCCTGGGCCTGCTGAACAAGGCCGGGCTCTGAGCGTCACGGCCCGCCGTCGATGCCGGTATCGGTGCCGGTGGCGGTCAATCCGTGGTGCTCAGTTCGCCGCCGCCACCAGCCCGATGTCCGGCCACACCCGGTCGGCGGGCATGATGACGCGGGCGATGGTGCCGGTGCCGGGCTCGCTCTCGATCTCCAGCTTGCCGTCGTGCAGTTCCACCAGGGCGCGCACCAGGGGTAGGCCCAAGCCGGCGCCGCCGGCGGTGCGGGTCAAGGGGTTCTCGATCTGGCGGAAGGGTTCCAGGGCGCGGCCGATGTCTTCCGCCCGCATGCCGATGCCGGTGTCGGCCACGGTGATGACCAGGCGTCCGTCGCCGTCGACCACGGCGCCCAGGGTGACGGTGCCTCCCTTCAGCGTGAACTTCACGGCGTTGGCCAGCAGGTTGGACAGCAACTGCTTCAGCGCCACCTCGTCCGCGCGCAGGCGGGGCAGGAAGTCCGCGTAGTCCGTCTGCAGATGGATGCCGCCGCGGATGGCCCGTTCCTTCACCACCCGCAGGCAGGAGGCGAAGACGCGCGGCAGATCCACCATATGCTCGTTCAACTCGCGCTTTCCGGCCTCGATCTTGGACAGGTCCAGGATGTCGTTGATCAGGTCCAGCAGCATGCGGCCGCTGTCGTGGATGTCCTTGGCGTATTCGGCGTAGGCGGGGTTGCCGATGGGCCCAAGCGACTGGCTGCCGATGATCTCGGAAAAGCCGATGATGGCGTTCAGAGGCGTGCGCAGCTCATGGCTCATGTTGGCCAGGAATTCGGTCTTGGACCGGCTGGCGAATTCCGACTGCTCCTTGGCCAGGCGCAGCGCCACCTCGGCCCGGCGGCGGTCGGTGATGTCGTCGGCCGTGCCCTGGATGGCGTAGGCGCGGCCGGCCCCGTCCAGCAGCACCCGGGCCGACAGGGACGCCCACAGGGCGCTGCCGTCCCGGCGGCGAATCTCGGCCGCGAAATCCTGGATGGCGCCCCGGTCCATGACTTCCTGGGGGAAATCCACCCGGGGGCGCGGGTCGACGAACAGCTGCGTCCAGGCGTCGGTCAGGGTGGTCGCCAGATCCTCTTCCGAGGCGTAGCCCAGCATGCGCACCAGGGCAGGGTTGGCCGACAGGATGGCGCCCCCGACGGTGATGGTGAACATGCCCTCCACCGCGTTCTCATAGATGTCGCGGTACTTGCGCTCGCTGGCGTGCAGCACGGCGTTGGCCTGTTCCAGGCTGTCCATCAGCACGGTGCGGTCGTGGGCGCGGCGGCGGCTGACCATCAGCACCAGGCTGATGCCAAAGGTGAGCGCGAAGCCGAAGACCAGCACGGCCTTCACCTCCCACGACTGGCGGGCCAGGCCGGCCACCAGATCGCCCGTCATGTCCAGCCACCACACCCCGTCGCCGATGGAGATGGCGCGGCTGAATTCCGAGGTGGCGGTGGCGGTATGCCTCGTCTGGACGAAGGCGGCCTCGCCCCCGCGCGACCGCAGGCTGAGCCGGGTCCACAGGGCGGGATCGGCCTGCCCCTCCATGCGCAGGGTCAGCAGATCGCGCAGATCGATGCGGGCCACCAGCGCCATCCCGCCGTTGGCCACCGTCCCGGATGTGGACCGCGCCAGCAACAGGCTGGCGCCGTCGGCGCCCAGGCGCACGGTGATGCCCTCCGGCGAAAGCGGAAGGTCGGCGATGTCGGCGGGCGCGATGTCGGCCCCGACGGGGCCGGTCCGCAGCACGCGGCCGCCCGGGCCCACCCAGGACACGGCCCGGATCTCGGGCCGGAGGTCGATCAGCAGGGCCACCTGGCGGTCGAATTCCGCCGGGGCGGGATTGGCGGTCAGGAAGTCGCCCTCCGCCCCCAGGGTGGCGGCGATGCGGTCCAGCCGTTGCTGCACATGACGGCTGCGGGCGTCGGCCTCATCCGCCAAGCGGGCCTGGGCCACGCCCGACAGCATGGAATGGACGTAGAACGCGGCCAGGACGGTCAGGACAATACCGGAGAGGGCGGCCAAAATCGGGCCGCGGGTCAAAAAAAAGACGGCCGGGCGGCGACGCCGCGCGGTCTCCAACACCGACATCCTGGCAATACCTTTCCGCTTCCCCTTGGGGCCATGTCCGCCGTCCATGTCCCTAGTCCACGTCCAGTCAACATCCCCTGGGGGCCCCCTGCGGCTTCGCAGGCGGGCAGGATAAACCCATTCCTAACCCCAAAGATACAACAGTGGGTTAACATCCTGTCAGAAAGTGTAGGATGGCGTAGGAAAGGCGGCCATGGAAAGGGCGACAAGATACGCCCGCAGTCGTTAATATCCGGGGGTCCCCGCAACCGACCGGTGCTGACACCTTGACCGACAGCCCCATCCCCTCCACCGGCCCTGATCCCAGGGTTCCCGATCCGGACGATTACGTGGCCAGCCCGTGCACCCGCGTCTGCCGCATCGACGCGCGCAGCGGCCTGTGCGCCGGCTGCCAGCGCACCTTGGAAGAGATCACCTTGTGGGGCGGGATGACGCCGGACCAGCGGCGCGCGGTGCTGACCAGCCTGCCGGAGCGGCGCAAGGCCAGGCGCACCTTGACCCGTTGGCGTCATGGCAGCCAGCCGGGGATGTAATCCCGGGGGAAGGAGAGGGACGGATCAGTCCGCCCCGTTGTCCGGATCCTCGCCCTCGGCGAAGGCGCGGGCACCCCACATCAGGCGTTCGATCTCACGGATACGGTCGCCCTGGCGACGCAACCGTTCGGCATTGACGACATTACCGCCCGGCGCCCCATCGGGCCCCGAGCCCTTCGAAGCCCTGGGTGCCCGCTTGGGGCTGTCCTCCCCACCGAGATCGTCCGCGCCAGCCATCGACCGCCTCATCGACCGGACGCCGATACCGTGCCACGGGCGCCCTCTGGTTCATGCAAGTATCACGAAGCGTATCATGGCCCTGGGCCACCCGCATCCCGGAAAGCCCGCCAAATCGTTCGGACAGGGTGATAATAAGTAGACGGTGTGACCTGATTTCAACGGTCCCCCGCCCCCTATTTTCGCAGTGGACTGCGCCTGGCGTTTCCAGCGGCGGGAATGCCCGCGCCAGCACCGCCAAGCCACCCTGGCCCGACGGCCTCACCGGGACGCGGCGTACCGCCGCTGGATTCACCGTGACGCGGCGTACCGCCGCTGGATTCACCGTGACGCGGCGTACCGCCGCTCGATGGCGTCCCACAGGGTGGACTCGATGGCGCCGCCGTTCAGGCGGTTGATCTCCTGGATGCCGGTGGGGCTGGTCACGTTGATCTCGGTCAGGTAATCGCCGATGACGTCGATACCCACGAACACCAGGCCCTTGTCGCGCAGCACCCCACCGATGGTGGCGCAGATCTCGCGTTCGCGCTGGGTCAGGTCGGTCTTGGCGGCACTGCCGCCGGCGTGGAAGTTGGCGCGGGCCTCACCCTCCTGCGGCAGGCGGCTGACAGCGCCCACCGGCTCGCCATCCACCAGCAGGATGCGTTTGTCGCCCTGGCGGATTTCCGGCAGGTACTTCTGCACGATGATGGGCTCGCGGTAGAGCTGGGTGAAGGTCTCCAGCAGGGCGCCCAGGTTCTCGTCATCCGGCTTCACATGGAAGACGCCGGATCCGCCGTTGCCGAACAGCGGCTTCACGATGATGTCCTTGTATTCCCGGCGGAAGGCCAGGACCTCGTCCTTGGCGCTGGTGATCAGCGTCGGCGGCATCAGGTCGGGGAAGTGGGTGACGAACAGTTTCTCCGGCGCGTTGCGGACGGAGGCGGGGTCGTTCACCACCAGGGTCTTGGGGTGGACGTGTTCCAGCAGGTGGGTGGCCGTGATGTAGGCCATGTCGAAGGGCGGGTCCTGGCGCATCAACACCACGTCGACGCTGGCCAGGTCCAGCGTCTCGGCCGGGCCGAAGGTGTGGTGGTTGCCCCGCTCGCGCCGCACCTCCAGCGGCCGGGCGGTGGCCACCAGGCGGCTGTGGCGGAAGGCCAGGTCCTGGGGCAGGTAGTGGTAAAGGGTGTGACCCCGCCGCTGCGCCTCCAGCGCCATCATGAAGGTGCTGTCGGTATCGATGTTGATGGAGTGCATCGGGTCCATCTGAATGGCAACGGACAGGCTCATTCTCATCTCCCCCACGCCGGCGGTCCGGCGGTGCTTGGCTGGCAAAGGATAGGACTGTGGCCCGCATGGGATCGGCCCGGCTGCGGCGCCAATCACACGAGGGTGAATAAAGGTCGGGTCAATTCAGGCGATTGCGCAGATGCTGCACCAAGGTGGCCGCCTGGTCCAGCAGCTGGGCCGAGGTGCCGGCGCGGGCCCCCAGGTCCAGGAAGGTCTCGAACGCCGAGATGGCGGTGGTGATGTGGCCCAGCTGTGCCTGCAACAGGCCGGATTCGCGCCACAGCGCCACCTGGCCCGGTGCCATCAGCAGCATGGCCTCCACCGCCTCGGCCGCCAGGTCGGGCCGTTCGCCGCGCATGTGCAGCAGCTTCACATTGTTGTGCAGGCGCAGGAGGACATCGCGGTTGCCCACGGGGGCATAGTGGTCCGGTTCCAGTTCCGCCGCGGCGCCCGAGGTCTGTTTGATCAGGTCGCGCAGGTCGACCACGCTCAGCACCCGGCCGCCGCCGAAGGGGTCGATGATGGCGCGGTCGCCACCGTGATCCAGGCGGATGAGGAAATGTCCCGGAAAATTCAGGCCCACCATGCGCCAGCCCTGGGCGCGGGCGGCATGCATGTAGAGGATGCCCAGCGCCACCGGCAGGCCCCGACGCCGGTCGATCACCCGCGCCAGGTTGGCGTTCTGCAAATCCTCATACGTGGCGCTGTCGCCCTCGTAGCCCATGCGGTCCACCAGGGCGCCGCGCAGGGCGTCCAGGCACTCCTCCAGCGTCAGCGCCTCCGGCGCGCGGCCGGCCGTCCGCTTGGCCACGGCGGCGGAGAGCGCGGTGAGATGCCGGCGGTAGGGCGCCAGGCTGGTGTCGCCCCCGGACAGGGTCGCCAGCGCCAGGGCGGTTTCCGCCAGGTCGATATCCTCGTCACGCATGTGGCCCACGGCGCGCAACAGCGCGCGGGCTTGCGCCTGGCCCTTGCCGGCGCGGGTGCTGCGGTTCTGGGACCCCTGGCTGGTCACGGATTGGATGCTCCCTCCGGCATCGGCCCTGCGGCGCCGGGCCTTGGGGGCGCCGGGCTTTGGGGAGATAGCGCATCGCCGGGGCCGGTGTCGACCACCAATGCCGCCGAAACCCTCAATGACCGCGCATGAAACGCGCCGTCAGGAGGATCGCCAGGCGTCCGGCTTGTGCAGCGGCCAGCGCCGCGGCCGGACGATCATGAGGTCGAAGCGGATGGCGTGGCGCGCCAGCCGGGGCCGGGCGGCGACATAAAGGCCGGCGGCCCGTTCCAGCCGGCGCCATTGCGCCAGGCTGACGGCCAGGTGGCCCAAATCCTCCGTCGGGCGCGCCTTGACCTCGACGATGGCCAGCAGGTCGCCCCTGGCCGCCACGATGTCGATCTCCCCCGCCGGGGTGCGGCAGCGGCTGGCCAGCACGCGATAGCCCTTCAGCCGCAGGGCCAGGCGGCACCATGCCTCCGCCCAGCGGCCCAGGCGCTCGCCGGAGCGGCCCTTCTGCGTCTTTCGCGCCAGCCGCTCAGCCCGCGTCATCTTTCGAAATCTCAAGCGCCCGTTGGTAGATCTGCTTGCGGGGGGCGCCGCTGGCCTCCGCCACCGTGGCGGCGGCGTCGCGGACGCTGAGGGTGCGCAGGGCGGCGCGCAGCAGGCCGTCGATGTCCACCTCCTCCCCACCGTCCTCGACCGGCGGGCCGATGACCACCACCACCTCCCCCTTGGGCGGGCCGTTCCCGGCATAATGGGCGGCGAGCCCGGGCAGGGTGCCGCGCCGCACCTCCTCGAACAGCTTGGTCAGCTCACGCGCCACCGCCACCTCGCGCCCGCCCAGCACCTGGGCGGCGTCGGCCAGCAGGTCGGCCAGGCGTTGGGCCGACTCGAACAGCACCAGGGTGGCGCGCACCGGCGCCAGTTCCTCCAGCGCGGCCCGGCGGGCGCCGGTCTTGTTGGGCAGGAAGCCGGCGAACAGGAAGCGGTCGGAGGGCAGCCCCGCCAGCACCAGGGCCGCCAGGGTGGCGCTGGCGCCCGGCAGATGGGTGACGTACAGCCCCTGGTCGCGCGCCTCGCGCACCAGCTTGTAGCCGGGGTCGGAGATCAGCGGCGTGCCGGCGTCGGACACCAGGGCGATGGCCTCGCCCGCCGCGATGCGGGCCAGCAGTTGGGGCCGCATGCGGGCGGCGTTGTGCTCGTGATACGGCAGCAGGGGCTTGCGCACCTGGTACCGGGCCATCAGCTTGGCCGTCACGCGCGTGTCCTCGCAGGCGATGGCGTCCACGCCCTTCAGGGTTTCCAGCGCGCGCAGGGTGATGTCGCCGGCGTTGCCGATGGGGGTGGCGACGACATGCAGGCCAGGCGGCGGTTTACGCGCGAAGGCGCTGCCGTTAGGCTCTGCCCCGTCTTCGTCCAACGGGACGTCCCCATCCAACGGGACGTCATCGTGGGGGTCGTTTCCGGCGTCGATATCGTCGACGGGGCCAGTGTCGACAGTGTCGACAGGGCCGGTATCGACATCGTCGACAGGCGGTTGCTGCGGTTTCATGGGATCAACGGGTGGGTTTGCGATGAAGTATGCCGGGATGTCCGCCACGACGGCGACGGCCAGGACCGCAGCGACGCTGCTGACGCTGGCCTTGCTGGCGGGCTGCGCCAGCCAGCCCACGGTAACGGCCCCGCCGCGCGCCGCGCAAGCGCCGCAGCAGGCGCCCCAGCCGCAAGCGGCCCAGCCCCAGCCCGAGGTGGCCCCGCCCCAGGCGGAGGCGGCCCCCGTCCCGGCCACGGTGCCGGCGGATGAGACGGTGCGGGTGGCCCTGCTGCTACCCCTGTCGGGCAAGGCCGCCAGCCTGGGCGAGGCCATGCAGCAGGCGGCGCAAATGGCCCTGTTCGACACGGCCGACAGCCATTTCCAGCTGCTGATCCGCGACACCAAGAGCACGCCGGAGGGGTCGGTGGCCGCGGCGCAGGACGCGCTGGCCGCCGGCGCCACCCTGCTGATCGGCCCGGTCTACGGCGTGGACGCCAAGGCGGTGACGCCGGCGGCGGGCGCGGTGCCGGTGCTGAGCTTTTCCAACGACGCGACGGTGGCCGACACGCACGCCCCGGCGGGCGGCACCTGGGTGCTGGGCTTCCAGCCGCAGGACCAGGTGGCCCGGGTGGTCAGTTACGCCGCCAGCCGTGGCCTGACCCGCCTGGCGCTGCTGGCCCCGGTGGGCGGCAACGGCGACATGGTGGAGCAGGCCATGCGCGACGCCGCCGCCAAGGCCGGCGCCGACGTCACCCGCGCCGCGCGCTACCAGCCCACGCAGAAGGACGTCAGCGACACCATTAAGCGGTTGTCCAACTTCGAGCAACGCCACGCCCAGATGGCGGCGGCACGCGACGCGGCGGCCGCCGCCAAAGAGGGGGGCGCCAAAGAGGGGGGCAAGGACGGCAAGCCGGCGGCGGCCGTCGAGGAATTGCCCTTCCAGGCCATCCTGATCGCCGAGGGTGGCCAGCGGCTGAAGGAGGTGGCGCCCCTGTTGCCTTTCTTCGACATCGACCCCGGCCCCGTGCGCTTCCTGGGGACGGGCCAGTGGGACGAGCCCGGCATCGGGCGCGAGCCGGCGCTGGTGGGCGGCTGGTACGCCAGCGCCGCCCCCGACGCGCGCCAGGGCTTTGAGAAGCGGTTCAACGACGTGTACGGCCAGCGCCCGCCGCGCCTGGCCACCCTGGCCTATGACGCGACCGCCCTGGCCGCCGTGCTGGCCAAGGGCCACAAGGCCTATGTCCGGGAAAACCTGATCGATCCCAACGGCTTCGCCGGCATCGACGGCGTGTTCCGCCTGCTGCCCACCGGCCAGGTGGAGCGGGGCCTATCCGTGCTGGAGGTGACCAAGACCGGGGTGACCGTCGTGGATCCGGCGCCCACCAGCTTCACGCCGGCGGCGACCCCGGCGCCCAGCCCGAACACCGGGTCGTAAGCCGGGCCCCCATTATCTGGAGGCGGTGCGCGCGGCGTCCATATCCAGGTAAACGCCGTCCAAGTCGGCGTTGTCCAAATCGGGAAGACCGAGGTCGGCGGCCAGGTCCTGGGCCAGGGATCGTCGGGTGGCGGCGGCGGCCAGTTCGAACCAGGCGAGGCGGGCCACGCGGCTGGCGGCCGAGTGGTCGGTGTCGCGGCGCAGTTCCCCGGCGATGAAGCCTTGGCTCATTGAGCCGGCGGACGCCTGCGCATAACCGGCCTTCATGCCGGTGGGGGAGAACCGATCCAAACCATGCTCCATCGTCATGTCTGCCACACACCAGGTGGGCGTCGGTTCACATGCTGTTAATTAGATAGTGACCGAAATGGCGCGGTTCGGGTAGAAAAATTATGCTTAAAAATTAGTTAAAACGGTGTGCGACCGCGAAGGCCACGCCACCTGCGGTGGCCATCCATCCGCTCAGCGTATCCCACCCCTTGGGAAAAGCTGGGACAGCAGGAACAACGCGGCCGCAGCAACCACCACCGCCGGCCCCGCCGGCAGGTCGGCGCGGAAAGAAGCGCCCAGGCCGCCGCAGACCGACAACGCGCCGATGGCGGCGGCCAGACCGACCATGATTTCCGGCGTACGGGCGAATCGGCGGGCACAGGCGGCGGGGATGATCAGCAGGGCCGTGATCAACAGCACGCCCACCACCTTCATGGCCAGCGCGATGGTGGCGGCCATCAGCATCATGAAGCCCAGCTGCGTGGCCAGCACGGGCACACCCTCCACCCGTGCCAGATCCTCGCTCACCGTCATGGCCAACAAGGGGCGCCACAACCAGGCCAGCAAGGCCAGCACCACGGCCCCGCCGCCCCAGATCCAGACCAGGTCCCCGCCGTTGACGGCCAGGATGTCGCCGAACAGATAGGACATGAGGTCCACCCGCACCGTCTGCAGCAGCGCCACGGCGATGAGGCCCAGGCTGAGCGTGGTGTGGCTGAGCAGACCCAGCAGCGTGTCGGTGGCCAGTTTGCGCTGGCGCTGCATCAGCACCAGCACGCCGGCCAACGCCAGGCCCACCAACGCCACCGCCAGCATCAGGTTCATGCCGGCGACGAAGCCCAGCGCGATGCCCAGCAGGGCGGCGTGGGACAGGGTGTCGCCGAAATAGGCCATGCGCCGCCAGACGACGAAGCAGCCGAGCGGTCCCGCCACCAGGGCGACGCCGATGCCGCCGGCCAGCGCGCGCAACAGGAAATCATCCATGGGGGTGCTTATCCTTGGGCCCGGGATCATGCGTGTGCTGGCAGCCCGGCGTGGCGGCGCCATGGCTGTGGGGCCCGGGGGAAGACAGCCAAGCCGGCACGGCCAGCGGGTCCCAGGCGTTATCGGGGGTGTTGCTGAGGGGCCCGAACAGGGCCTGGAAATCGGGATGGCGGCGCACATCCTCCGGCCGGCCGGCGCAGCAGACATGGCCGTTCAGGCAGATCAGCCGGTCGGTGCCCGAAATGGCGTAGCTGAGATCATGGCTGACCATCAGCACGCCACAGCCGTGGCGACGGCGGATGGCGTCGATCAGGGCGTACAGGGTGGCTTGGCCGGCCACGTCCACCGCCTGCGCCGGTTCGTCCAGCACCAGAAGGTCGGGCCGGCGCAAAAGGGCGCGGGCCAGCATGACGCGCTGCAGCTCCCCACCCGACAGGGCCTGCACCGGGCTGTCGGCCAGGCTGGCGGCGCCCACCTCGCCCAGAGTCTCATCCACCGACGCGTCGGTCACCGGGCCCCAAAGGGCCAACAGCCGCCGCACGGTCAGGGGCAGGGTGGCGTCCACGGCCAGGCGCTGGGGCATGTAGCCGATGCGCAGGCCGGGCTTGCGCCACACCGTGCCGCCGCTGGGCCGCTGCAGCCCCAGCACGGCGCGCAGCAGGGTGGACTTGCCGGCGCCATTGGGGCCCACCAGGGTCACCACCTCGCCAGCCGACACAATCAGGTCCACCGACTGCAGCACCGTGCGCCGGCCGAACTGCACCGTCAGGCCGGCGGTCTTGATAAGCGCCGCCTCAGGCGACATCTCTGGGAACTCTGGCTGGGCAGACTCTGGCGGGGACGGCATGGGCCCTTCCTGGCGGGAAACCGGTCCCAGGTGCCAAGACGCCTGCGACACGGGTATGCGTGCCCCCCGGCTTTACGGCATCCGGACCGACTTGACAAACGTTATAATATAACATTGCATGTCGGGGCGCTTCCTGTCCCGGCGCCCATCACCCCGATTGGTACCCCATGTCGCCCTTCCGCATCCTGTCCCTGGTCGCCCTGCTGTGGCTGGCGTTCACCGTCCCGTCGCGGGCGGACGCGCCCACGGCGCCCAAGGTGGTGGCGAGCGTGAAGCCGGTGCATTCCCTGGCGGCTGCGCTGATGCAGGGGGTGGGGCAACCGAAATTATTGGTCGACGGCACGGCCAGCCCGCACAGCTTCAGCCTGAAGCCGTCGGACGCCACCGCCCTGTCCCAGGCCGACATCGTGTTCTGGATGGGCCCGACCTTGGAGCCCTTCCTGGTGAAGCCGCTGGCCAGCCTGGCCCGGGGCGCCCACATCGTCACCCTGATCGAGGCGCCGGGCCTGCGCCCCCTGGCCCTGCGCAGCGCCGGCGCCTGGGCGGACGGCGATTCCCACCAGGATGGGTCCCATCAGGAGGGGCATGCCCACCTGGTACCGGCCGTCGTGGGCGGGGCCGCCGACAACCAGATCGACGGCCACGCCTGGCTGGATCCCGGCAACGCCAAGGCCATGGCCCGCGCCATGGCCGACGCCCTGATCCAGCATGACCCGGCCGACGCCGTGCGCTATCGCGACAACCTGGCGGCCCTGCTGCGCAGCCTGGACGCCCTGGACGCGGAGATCGGCGCCATCCTCGCGCCCGTCAGCGCCAAACCCTTCGTCGTCTTCCACGACGCCTTCCATTACCTGGAAGCGCGCTACCGCCTGGACGGCGTGGGCGCCATCACCCTGAACCCGGAGGTGCGGCCGGGTGCCGCCCGCCTGAGCCAGCTGCGCGCCCGCATCCAGGCCTCCGGCGCCACCTGCGTCTTCGCCGAGCCGCAGTTCGAGACGGCGCTGATCGGCACCCTGGTGGACGGGACCCAGGCCAAGCGCGGCGTGCTGGATCCGGAGGGCGCCCTGCTGCCCGCCGGGCCGGACCTCTACGCCACCCTGATGCGCGCCAACGCCCATGCCTTGGCCAATTGCCTTAACGGGTAACAGGCTGTCTCGGCGGGTAAGCTGTGTTAAGACGCCCCCACGGAATTTGACGGCTGGGGTGACATCATGCGGATCGGGATCGTGGGCTGCGGCGGCCGGATGGGCCGCATGCTGATGCGGGAGGTGCTGGGCACCCCCGGCGCCGTCCTGTCCGGCGGCACCATGCGCCCTGGCAATCCCGACCTGGGCCGCGACCTGGGCACCCTGGCCGGGCTGGACCCCGCCGGCATCGTCTCCACCGGCGACGTGGAAGCCCTGTTCACCGCCAGCGACGCGGTCATCGACTTCACCACCCCCGCCGGCACGGCCGTGCACGCCGACCTGGCGGCCCGCCACGGCACCGCCCTGGTGGTGGGCACCACCGGCCTGACGCCGGACCAGCAGGCCGCCATCGACACGGCCGCCAAGACCGCCGCCCTGGTGCAGGCACCCAACATGAGCCTGGGCGTGAACCTGCTGCTGGCCCTGGTGGAGGACGTGTCGCGCACCCTGGGGCCGGACGTCTGGGATATCGAGATCGTGGAAATGCACCACCGCCACAAGGTGGACGCCCCCTCCGGCACCGCGCTGGGCTTGGGCCGGGCGGCGGCGGCTGGGCGCGGCGTCGACCTGGCCGCCGTGTCCGACAGGGTGCGCGACGGTCACACCGGCGCGCGGGAGGCCGGCCACATCGGCTTCGCCACCCTGCGCGGCGGCGACGTGGTGGGCGACCACACCGTGATCTTCGCGGCGGAAGGCGAACGCATCGAACTGACCCACAAGGCCGGCAGCCGCGCCATCTTCGCCCGTGGCGCCGTGCGCGCCGCGATCTGGGCCGGTGGCAAGGGCCCCGGCCTTTACAGCATGCGCGACGTGCTGGGCCTGTAAATGACCGACACCGCCGCCGAGCTTACCACCGCCCCGGGCCGCTGGGCGCACCCGGGCCTGCGGGGGGCGTTGTGGGGGCTGTTGGCGGTGGCCGTGTGGGCGGGATCCTTCGTCATCACCCGCATGGGCGTGAAGGCCGGCCTGAACGCCTTCGACCTGGTGGCCCTGCGCTTCGCCACCGCCGGCGCCCTGATGATCCCGATCCTCCACCGCCGAGGCCTTGCCTTCGACCGGCTGGGCCTGGGCGGCCTGGTCCTGCTGGTGACGGGGTCGGGGGCGCCCTACGCCCTGATGCTGGCGGCCGGCGCCCGCTACGCCCCGGCCTCGCACGCGGCGGCCTTGACCCCCGGGCCCATGGCGGCCATGACCGCCGTGCTGGGCGCCCTGTTCCTGCGCGAGCGCCTGCCGGTCACCGGCTGGACCGGCGTGGGCCTGATCCTGGGCGGCAGCGCCCTGATCGGCGGGCCCAGCCTGTTCAACGCGTCGGGTGAGGGGGCCGCCCTGGGCCACGCGCTTTTCCTGGGTGGGGCGCTGATGTGGGCCATCTACGTCATCGTTCTCAGGCGCAGCGGCGTGGGCCCGCTGCACGCCACCGCCATCGTCGCCACCGGGTCTGCGCTGCTGTACCTGCCGCTCTATCTGCTGGTGTTACCCAAGGGCATCGGCCAGGCGGCGGCACATGACATCGCGCTGCAGGCCGTCTACCAGGGCTGCTTCACCACCCTGGTGGGCCTGGCGGCCTTCAACCGCGCCGTTGTCCTGCTGGGCGCCACCGGGGCCGCCGCCCTGCCGGCCCTGATCCCCGTGGTCACGCTGGGCCTGGGCGCCGTGATGCTGGGCGAGGCGCCCAGCCTGGCGGAGACGGCAGCCACCCTGCTGATCGGCGGCGGCGTGCTGGTCACCACGCTGGCCCGCAATCGTCGTCCCCCACCCTCAAAAACTTAAAGTCTCAAAGACTTAATTGACCGCCCCGGATCGCGGCGCGACAGTCGGGGTGGGAGAAACCACCGCCTCGGATGCCATGCCGTGAAGGAAAAAGAACTGCGCATGGCGCTCGTCTGCTACGGCGGGGTGTCGCTGGCCGTGTACATGCACGGCGTGACCAAGGAACTGCTGAAGCTGGCCCGCGCCTCGCGTGTTTTCCACGGCACCCACGATCCCCGCCTGCGCAACGCCGGCAGCTACCAGGCCCTGCAGGACGACCTGGCCCGCCGCATCGGCTACAGCAGCGGCGCCAGCCTGGACGGCGGCGCGCAGACGCCGGACACGGAAGAGATCTACGTCGCCCTGCTGCAGGAGGTGGGCGCCCATATCGACCTGCGCATCGTCATCGACGTCATTGCCGGATCGTCCGCCGGCGGCATCAACGGCGTGCTGCTGGCCCGCGCCCTGGCCCATGACCTGGACCTGGACGCCCTGACCGAGCTGTGGCTGGACGGCGCCGACGTCACCAACCTGATGGTGGAGGACGGCCGGGCGACGAAGTGGAGCAAGTGGTTCCTGAAACCCTTCCTGGCCTATGGCCTGGGCCGGCTGATGCGCCTGGCGCCGGATGACGAGATGCGCTGGAAGCTGTCCATGTTCGTGCGCTCGCGCTGGTTCAAGCCGCCCTTCGACGGCATGCGGCTGATGGAGATGCTGTTGGACGCGGCGTCCGCCATGGGCCGACCGGTCAGCCCCTACGCCTCGCTGCTGCCGGCGGGGCAGTCGCTGTCGCTGTTCGTCACCGTCACGGATTTCCATGGCTTCCTCCAGCGCATCCCCGCCCACGACCCGCCCTCGGTGGAGGAGCGGGAGCATCGCCATGTGCTGAAGTTCCACTACCGCCGCTGGCCCGGCGGCCGGGTGGACACGGATTTCGGCGAGGGCGCCATCCCCGGGCTGGTGTTCGCCGCGCGCGCGACCTCCTCCTTTCCCGGCGCCTTCACGCCGGCGCACCTGCGGGCGTTGGACGGCCTGCTGGCCCGGCGGGGCCAGGACTGGCCGGAGCGGGAGCGCTTCCTGAAGCGCAACTTCCGCCGCTACACGGCAGCCGGCGTGGATCCGGGGCGCATCAGCTTCATCGACGGCAGCGTGCTGAACAACAAGCCCTTCGCCGAGGCCCTGCGCGCCATTTCCGGCCGCCCGGCCTATCGCGAGGTCGACCGCCGGCTGATCTACATTGACCCCGATCCCGCCCACCTGAAACGGGTGGCCAAGGCGGAAACGCCAGGCTTCTTCCGCACCCTGAAGGGTGCGCTGTCGGACATCCCGCGCAACGAGCCGGTGCGCGACGAACTGGTGTCCATCGACCGCAACAACGCCCGGGTGCGCCAGTTGCGTTCCGTCATCGACGCCGCCCGCCCCGGCATCACCCAGCTGGTGCACGAAGTGGTGGGGGGTGAGCCGCCGGCGGAACTGACCTATGCCCAGATCCACGACTGGCGGGAGATCGCCAACGGCCGCGCGGCCAAGGAGGCGGGCTTCGCCTATGAGGCCTATGTGCGCCTGAAACTGACCTCGGTGCTGGACGCCATGGGCCGCCTGGTGGCGGTGGGCTGCGGCTATCAGCCGGGCACGGCCGCCGCGCGGCAGGCCACCGACGCCCTACACGCCTGGGCCCGGGCCACCGGCATCACCCCGGACCAGGTGACGACCTGGAGCCTGGAGCGGCGCGACGACGGCCTGCCGGGCGGTGACGCCCCGCCCTGGGTGCGCTTCCTGCTGGCCTTCGACGTGGGCTTCCGTGGCCGGCGCCTGCGCTTCGTCATCCGCGCCCTGAACGAGCTGTATTCCCGGCTGGACGAGGATGAGTTCGCCGACGTCGCCGCCCGCGACCTGGATGAGATCAAGGCCAACCTGTACGACTGCCTGGAGCGGCTGCGGGTGTACGAGTCCGGCGCCTTCCTGAACGCCGACGAGCGCGAGGCCCTGGCGGTACCCTTCGTCGAGCCCCTGGCCATGGGCCGCCAGCCGGACGTGGCGGCGGTGGACCAGGTGATGTGGGACCTGGCGCGGCGCATCGACCTGAACGCCATAAACCAGCAGGTGGACGAGATCTTCGCCCTGATGGGCCTGAACATGCTGGGCGTGGCGGCGCGGCGGGAGCTGTTCGTGGCCTATGTCGGCTTCGCCTTCTGGGACGTGCTGACCTTTTCCATCAGCGGCTGGCGCGAGCTGGACGACCTGGAGGAGGTGCGGGTGGACCGCATCAGCCCGGACGACGCCCGCTTCTGCCAGGCCATGGGCGGCGCCATCCCGCTGAAGGGGCGGGAGATCAACCATTTCGGCGCCTTCTTCAGCCGGGCGCACCGCGAGAGCGACTATCTGATGGGCCGCCTGCACGCCGCCGACCGGCTGGTGGACCTGGTGCTGGACGCGGCCGGTCACCCGCCGGGTGTGAACGGCCCCGCCCTGAAGCGCCGCCTGTTCGCCGCCATCGCCCGGACGGAGCGCCAGCGCCTGGGTGACAAGTCGCCCGCGCTGCGCTGGCTGGAAACTATGCTGGCGGAGGGGAGCTAAAACCCCGCGCGCTTATGCTTGGCCAGCGCCTCGCTCAGCGTATGTGCCACTTCCACGCGTTCCTCCATGGGCAGGAAGGCCCCGACCACCAGGCGCTTGCCGTGGCTGGTCAGCACCACCTGGCTGTCGTGCTGGGCGGGGTCGTCCATGTGGACGCGCAGCCAGTAGGGGATGAAGGACCAGCGGCGGCTGGGGCGGCGGGGTTCCACCCGTTCCACCGTCAGGGCCTGGTCGGTCAGCTCCACCCGCTCATAGAGCCGGGCGGAGCGGTAGCTGGCGCGGAAGGCCAGGTAGATCACCAGCACGTCCACGCCGCAGAATCCGATGACGGGCCAGGCGCCCCGCAGGAAGAAGACCAGGCCCACGCCAAAGCTGACCGCGGCCACGATGCCCATGAGGATGCGGAATCCCCGTGGCGACAGGCTGCGGTGGGGCCGCAGGATGACGCTGAGCCAGGTCTGCCTCAGGGTGGTTTCGTCATGGATCATGGACAAAACAGTAGGGCGGCCCACCCACCCGGTAAAGGCCGCCCCCTGTCAGGGCTCAGGCGCGGGCCATGCCCGCAGTGCTTGGGTCCTCAGCTCAGGTGCGGGTAATCGAGATGCCGCCGTCCACCAACTGGGCGGTGCCGGTGACGAAGGACGAGTCGTCCGACGCCAGGTAGAGGACGGCGCGGGCCAGTTCCTCCGGCTGGCCGGCACGGCGCAGGGCGTGGGCGTTGTTCACCCAGTCGCGCTTCTCGGCCGTGTCGTTGGCGGCGTGGTACATCTCGGTCTCCACCGCGCCCGGCAGCACGGCGTTGACGCGCACGCCCTGGGGGCCGAACTCGGCGGCCAGCGCCTGGGTCAGGCCGATCAGGCCGGACTTGCTGGCGGCGTAGGCGGCCAGACCGGGGAAGGCGAAGGTGTGGCCGACGAAGGTGGAGGTGAAGACCACCGAACCGCCGCCGTTCTTCACCATCTGGCCGATCTGGTGCTTGGCGCCCAGGAAGGGGCCGGTCAGGTTCACGGCCAGGGTGTTGGCCCAGCCGGCCTCGCTCACGCCGGTGCTGGGGCCGGCCTCACCCAGGGTGCCGGCGTTGTTGAAGGCGATGTCCAGGCGGCCGAAGCGGTCCACCGCCAGCGCCACCAGGGCCTGGTTATAGTCCTCATGCTGGACGTCGCCGGCCAGCGCCACGGCTTGGCCGCCGGCGGCGGTGATCTCGGCCACCAGGCTGTCCAGTTCCGCCTGGCGGCGCGCGCCGACCACGACCTTGGCGCCTTCCGCCGCGAACAGCTTGGCGGTGGCGCGACCGATGCCTGAGCTGGCGCCGGTGACGAGGGCCACCTTGTTCTGCAAACGAGCCATTTTTCATTCTCCGATGCTGGGGTCGGCGCGACATCCGCGCCGCTGACGAACCCAGGTTTACCCTTCAGCCCCCCTTGCATCGATGGCATGGAAATGAGTTTATGATTCATCTTTCCTGAATTATGAGAAGGCCACCCATGGACAGGCTGCGCGCGTTCGAGGTGTTCGCCACGGTGGTGGCCCGGGGCGGCTTCGCCAAGGCGGCGGACGCCCTGAACACCTCCCCCGCCAACGTCACCCGCTATGTCAGCGAGCTGGAGGGCTACCTGGGCAGCCGGCTGCTGAACCGCACCTCGCGCCGGCTGTCGCTGACCGAGGCGGGGGAGGCGCTGTACGAGCGCGCGCAGACCATCCTGGAAGAGGTGGCGGAAGCGGAGGCGCTGGCGTCGGCGACGACGCTGAAGCCCCGGGGCCGGCTGCGGGTGAACGCGCCGCTGAGCTTCGGCATCCGTCATCTGGCGCCGCTGTGGCCCCGCTTCACGGCGCTGTATCCCGACGTGCTGCTGGACATCGCCCTGACCGACCGGGTGGTGGACATGGTGGAGGAAGGGTTCGACCTGGGCATCCGCATCTCGCGCGGCGGGTCGCCCACCTATGCCGCGCGCAAGCTGGCCACCTCCCGCAACGTGCTGTGCGCGGCGCCCGACTACCTGGCGCGGCACGGCGTGCCTCGGACACCGGACAGCCTGGCCAGCCATGTGCGCATCGCCTACAGCTACACCGGCGTGCCGGAGGACTGGGTGCTGCTGGACCCGGAGGGCAAGCCCGTCACCGTGCGCATCCCCATCCGCCTGGTGACCAACAACGGCGACACGGCGCGGGCCGCGGCATTGGCCGGGCAGGGCATCATCTGGCAACCCACTTTCCTGATCGGCGACGATCTGCGCGCCGGCCGCCTGGTGCCGGTGCTGCCGGACCACCGCATCCCCGACATCGACATTCTGGCCGTCTATCCCAGCCGCCGCCATGTCAGCGCCAAGGTGCGCGCCCTGATCGACTTCCTGGCCGACGCCTTCCACGGCACCCCGGCATGGGACCGCCAATCCGGCGACGCCGCTTGATCGAACCATGGCGCCGCCCATAGATTTGCCGGCCCGCTACACGGCCGGGCGCAAATAAACCTAGGCCGCGACCGCGGCCGCCGGAGCTTTCCGGGGAGCGTCAGCGGACTGGAAAGCGAGGACAAGCCTAGGGGCGGATGCCCCGCCGGCGTTTGAGGCCCCGAACATGAAACGCGCGAACATCGAGGAATTCTTCCGCAGGCTGGCGGAACGGGATCCGGAGCCGAAGACGGAACTGGAGTATGTGAACCCCTATACCCTGCTGGTGGCGGTGGTGCTGTCGGCCCAGGCCACGGACGTGGGCGTGAACAAGGCGACCAAAGCGCTGTTCAAGATCGCCGACAACCCGGCGGCCATGGTGGCGTTGGGGGAGGCCACGGTGCGCGACCATGTGAAGACCATCGGCCTGTACAAGACCAAGGCCGCCAACGTCGTCCGCCTGTCGGAAATCCTGCTTGAGAAGCACGGCGGCCAGGTGCCGCGCAAGCGCGAGGAGCTGGAGGAGCTGCCGGGCGTGGGCCGCAAGACGGCCAACGTCGTGCTGAACGTGGCCTTCGGCGAGCCGACCATCGCCGTCGATACACATATCTTCCGCGTGTCCAACCGCACCGGCCTGGCGCCGGGCAAGACGGTGGAGGCGGTGGAGGAGAAGCTGGTGAAGGTGGTTCCCAAGGCCTATCGCCTGCACGCCCACCACTGGCTGATCCTGCACGGCCGCTATGTCTGCAAGGCGCGCAAGCCCGACTGCGCCGTGTGCAGCGTCATCGACCTGTGCGCCTACGAGGCCAAGACGGTATTGACCGCTTAAGTCATTCCGGAAGTGAAACGGGCCAGCCGCAAGAAGGGCTGGCCCGTAAAAATCTGGCAGGTGGCGAGGCTTATTCCTCGGTGCCCGTGGCCACGACGGCCTCGACTTCCTTCACGGGGCGGGCCCGGGAGTCGCCGGTCAGCGTCTCGATGGTGCCGACCAGCAGGCCGCCCTGTTCCACTTCCAGCACGCCGTAGCGGATGTTGCCCTGGATGCGGCCGGTGGAGCGGACGCGCAGGGTGCCGCGCACGGAGATATCGCCTTCGAAACGACCGCCGATATCGGCCTCGTCGATCTCCACCGAGCCCTTGAACAGGCCGCTGTCGGTCACCTCGATGGCGCGGCCCTCGCGCAGCTTGGCCTCCACCGTGCCTTCCACCACCAGGATGTCGCAGGCGGCGATTTCACCGGACAGGGAAATCTCACGGCCGACGATCAGTTTGCGCATGTCGTTGGTAGGCAAGGGGGCATTTCCTTCAGTACCGGTGGGGGCGACGCGCCGGGGCGGCGTGCCGGGAATTTCCACGACACGGCGCGGAATGTCACTACGAAAACCACCGGTGGCGGCACCGGCGGGCGCCGGGGTCGCGGGCGTGGCCGGCACCGGCGTGGCACCACCCCCAAGGCCGCTGTTCCCCAAGCCGAGCGAAGGCTGACCCGGCGTCGGTGTGGGGCCGGGCGTCGGCGTCTTGAACTGCATATCGATCCCCTTGTCTAAGGGCCCCCGGCTGGCCGCGGCCAGATTGGATGGGGGCTCCGGTTCGGAAACGGGTTCCACGGCCGGGGAGGCCGGGGGCGTGGGCTCAGCCACCGGAACAGGCGTGCGAAGGTCGGCCGGCTTGGCCGGGTCGCCACCAACGGGGCCCAGGTTCGGTCGGTTACGTCGGAACATCGGCGTTGTCCCCAAATCTTCGTGTCGCGCGGCCGGCCCGGCCCCGTTTCAGGGCCCGGACAGGTCGTTGAAGGTCGTTCTTTTTATGAGTTCGCCCGGGGTGCGACCGGCAGCGGACTTCGCGTTCCGCCTGGGGGCAGGAACCCGCCGAACAGGTGGAGCATGAAGGCCGTCGCCAGAACCGGCGCGAACAGATTCACAACAGGCAGCAAGGAAATAAAGGCAATAATGAGGCCTGCGCAAAAAATTCGCCCCCTGTAGCGCAGACGGAGTAGACGCGCCTGGTCCGGGGGCATGCGGCGCACCGCCACTTGGTCGAAATACTGCCGCCCCAGCAAGAAACCGTTGGCCAGGGGATAGGCCACGGCACCCACCGGCGGCAAAAGCCACAGGGGCAGCACGGCGACGTTGACGAGGATCAGCAGGACCGTGAAGCGCAAGGCGATGCCCGCCTCTTCCATCACGCCGGCATCGCGCGGCGGCGGCAGCGTGGGGTACCACCGACGCTCTACGGCGCGGGCCACCGGTTCCAGCAGCATGCCGGCGACGGCCGCCACCACAACCAGGAAGAAGTACCAGGCCAGCGCCCCGACACCCAGGGCGCCCGCCACCGTGATCAGGGGATCCAGCCAGGCCTTGCCCGTGGGGTGCAGGCGGTCCAGCCCCCAGGACACGGCGACCCCAAGCACGATGAACGACAGCAGCGTCAGGATGAAGGAACGCGCCATCACCCGCAGCAGGGCGGGATCGAAAGCCTGGGCGAGGGTGCGGAACAGGGCGCGGATCATCTCAGCATCCTAGGTAGTATGCCCCCGCGCTTGCCGCAAGCGGCCCCATCTCTATACTGCGCGCCAAGTTTTTTGCCGATCCGGAGGATTTAAGTGACGGCTGAATTGGATGTGGTGGGGATCGGCAACGCGATCGTCGACGTGATCACGCAGACGACCGACGTTTTCCTGGCGGACAACCGTCTGGACAAGAACAGCATGCGCCTGATCGACACGGCCGAGGCCGAGGCGCTGTACGCCAAGATGGGCCAGGGCATGGAGATGTCGGGCGGTTCCGCCGGCAACACCATGGCCGGCATCGCCATGCTGGGCGGCAAGGGCGCCTTCATCGGCAAGGTGGCGGGCGACCAGCTGGGCCAGGTCTACCGCCATGACATCGAGGCGGTGGGCTCGCGCTTCGTCACCACCGACCTGGCCGACGGCACGCCCACGGGCCGCTGCCTGATCCTGGTGACGCCGGACGCCGCGCGCACCATGAACACCTACCTGGGCGCCGCCGTCCGCCTGACCCCGGCCGACATCGACGAGGCGCTGATCGCCTCGGCCCAGGTCACCTACATGGAAGGCTACCTCTGGGACCCGCCGGCGGCGAAGGAGGCCTTCCTGAAGGCGGCGTCGGCCGCCCACGGCGCCAGCCGCAAGGTGTCGTTGTCCCTGTCCGACGCCTTCTGCGTGAACCGCCACCTGGACAGCTTCCGCGACCTGGTGGCCGGCCATGTCGACGTGCTGTTCGCCAACGAGGCGGAAATCACCGCGCTCTATGGCACCGACTTCGACCAGGCGGTGCAGGCGGTGCGCGGCCAGGTGGCCGTGGCGGCGCTGACCCGCAGCGAGAAGGGTGCCGTCATCGTCACCCCCGATGAGATCGTGACCGTGCCGGCCGCCCCGGTGGCCAAGGTGGTGGACACCACCGGCGCCGGCGACCTGTTCGCCTCCGGCTTCCTCTACGGCTACACCCGCGGCCGCGACATGGCCGCCTGCGGCGCCATGGGCGCCGTTTGCGCCGCCGAGATCATCAGCCACTACGGCGCGCGCTCGCAGGCCGACCTGCGCCAGCTGGTGGCGGGCATCTAGGCGGCCCCGCTTTCCGGGGGAATGGCGGTCGCGAATGGGCGTTCCCGCATGGGCGCCCATCCGGCGCCGCTATCCTTTGCCCGCTTTTTTTCGCAGGTGCACTCGCATAGACTGCGCCGCGCCGGGCACCCCTTCGGGCCCCGAACCCATCATCACGGTTCAACCGTTTGTCGTGACGCAAAGGCAACTTCCATGGACATGAGCAAGATCCCGGTCGGCAAGAACGCCCCGTGGGACATCAACGTCGTCATCGAGATCCCGCAGGGCGGTCAGCCGGTGAAGTACGAGGTGGACAAGGACTCGGGCGCCATCTACGTCGACCGCTTCCTGCACACCGCCATGTACTATCCGGCCAACTACGGCTTCGTGCCGCATACCCTGTCGGGCGACGGCGACCCCGCCGACGTGCTGGTGGTCAGCAACACCCCCGTGGTCCCGGGCGTGGTCCTGCGCTCGCGTCCCATCGGCGTGCTGCTGATGGAGGACGAGGCCGGCATGGATGAGAAGATCCTGGCCGTGCCGGTGGACAAGCTGCACAGCTTCTACACCAACGTCAGCAGCTACAAGGACCTGCCGGAGATCCTGGTGGAGCAGATCGCCCACTTCTTCGAGCACTACAAGGACCTGGAGAAGGGCAAGTGGGTGCGCATCGTCCGCTGGGGCGACGCCGACGAGGCCGCCAAGATGATCAGCGACGCCATGGAGCGCTACAACGCCCAGAAGTAAGCGTTCAGCCTGGCGCTGAAGGTTGGATCGGGGGCGGTGCCGCAGGGCGCCGCCCCTTTTCCTTTGGCGCATATCCCGCCCTTATCGCGATAGGAGTGCCGCAGCGGCCTTGGTCGGCGGCGCCGATGCGGCTACGCTCCAGAAAAGCTTGAGACATGTCATGGCCGTGCCGCCGGGCGTTGCTATGGTCGGGCCTTGAGCCGGCTGACGGCAGAGGACAGAAGGAAGGCGCATGACCATCCGCAACCTGCATCACCTGTTCAGGCCGTCCTCCATCGCCCTGATCGGCGCCAGCCGCCGGCCCCACACCGTGGGCGCGGTGGTCGCCCGCAACCTGTTCGCCGGCGGTTTCGACGGGCCCATCATGCCCGTGAACCCGCAGGAACGCTCGATCGAAGGGGTGCTGACCTACCCCGACGTGGCGTCGCTGCCCGTGGTGCCGGACCTGGCCGTCATCTGCACACCGCCCTCCACCGTGCCGGAGCTGATCCGCCAGCTGGGCGAGCGCGGCACCAAGGCCGCCGTGGTCATCACCGCCGGCTTCGCCGAGATGGGGGAGGCGGGCAAGGCCCTGCAGCAACAGGTGCTGGATGCCGCCAAGCCGCACCTGCTGCGCGTGGTGGGGCCCAACTGCCTGGGCGTCATGGCGCCGGGCAACGGCCTGAACGCCAGCTTCGTCCACGTGCCGCCGCTCAGGGGCGACATCGCCCTGCTGGCGCAGAGCGGCGCCGTCGTCACCTCGGTCGTCGATTGGGCGACGCCGCGCGGCATCGGCTTTTCCCACCTGGTGTCGCTGGGCGGCATGGCCGACGTCGACTTCGGCGACCTTCTGGACTTCATGGCCCAGGACGGGCACACCCGCGCCATCCTGCTGTATGTCGAGGCCATCGCCCACGCCCGCAAGTTCATGTCGGCCGCCCGCGCGGCGTCCCGGTCCAAGCCCGTCATCGTCATCAAGGCCGGCCGGTCGGACGAGGCGGCGCGCGCCGCCAGTTCCCACACCGGATCCCTGGCCGGCGCCGACGCCATCTACGACGCCGCCTTCCGCCGCGCCGGCATGCTGCGCGTGGGGGAGCTGAGCGAACTGTTCGACGCGGTGGAGACCCTGGCCACCGGGGTGCAGATCAAGGGCGACCGCCTGGCCATCCTGACCAACGGCGGCGGCATGGGCGTGCTGGCGACCGACAGCCTGATCGAACAGGGCGGCCGCCTGGCCCAGCTGTCACCGGAGGCCATCGCCAAGCTGGACAACCTGCTGCCCCCGACCTGGAGCCACGGCAACCCCATCGACGTGCTGGGTGACGCCAACGGCAAGCGCTATGCCGACGCCCTGTCGGTGCTGCTGGAGGAGAAGGACTGCGACGCCATCCTGGTGATGAACTGCCCCACCGCCGTGGCCGACAGCGGCGAGGCGGCGCGCGCCGTCATCGACACCCTGCGCGGCAAGCGCTTCCCCGTGCTGGCCAACTGGCTGGGCGAGGGCGCGGCGGTGGAGGCCCGGCGCCTGTTCGCCGCCAACCGCATCCCCAGCTACCAGACCCCGGACGAGGCCATCCGCGCCTTCATGCACCTGGTGCGCTACCGCCGGAACCAGGAAGAGCTGATGGAGGTGCCGTCCACCGTACCGGATCAGTTCGTGTACGACGGCGTGGCGGCCCGGATACCCATCGAACAGGCCCTGGCCGAGGGCCGCGCCTGGCTGTCGGAGTACGAGGCCAAGCAGGTGCTGCGCGCCTATGGCATCCCCGTGGTGGAGACGGTGACCGCCGCCACCCCGGAGGAGGCGGAGGCGGCCGCCCGCAGGCTGGCCGTGCCGGGCCGGAACAGCCGGCTGGCGTTGAAGATCCTGTCACCCGACATCACCCACAAGTCCGACCTGGGCGGCGTGGCCCTGAACCTGGCGCCGGATGAGGTGCGGCTGGAGGCGGAGGCCATGCTGGCCCGCATCCGCGCGGCCGCCCCCGGCACCCGCATCGAGGGCTTCACCGTGCAGCAGATGGCCCACATGCCAGGCGCGGTGGAATTGATCGTGGGCATGGCCGACGACCGGCTGTTCGGCCCCGTGCTGGTGTTCGGCCAGGGCGGCACGGAGGTGGAGGTGGTGCAGGACAAGGCCCTGGCCCTGCCGCCGCTGAACATGAACCTGGCGCGCGACATGATGGCCCGCACCCGCGTGCACAAGCTGCTGCAGGGTTATCGCCATCGGCCGCCGGCCGACCTGACCGCCATCGCCCTGACCCTGAACAAGGTGTCGCAGCTGGTCATCGATTTCCCCGAGATCCAGGAACTGGACATCAACCCGCTGTATGCCGGGGCGGACGGCGTCATGGCCCTGGACGCCCGCATCCGCGTGGCGCCGCCGCCGGAGCCAGGGGCGGTGCGCCTGGCCATCCGCGCCTATCCCAAGCGGCTGGAACAGCACGTCAAAATCCACGACGGGCGCGAGTTCCTGATCCGGCCCATCCGGCCGGAGGATGAGCCGCTGATCCACGACATGATCGCCCGCACGGCCATCGAGGATATCCGCCTGCGCTTCTTCGCGCCCATGCGCCGCCTGTCGCGCGCCATGGCCGCCCGCCTGACCCAGATCGACTATGACCGCGAGATGGCCCTGGTGGCCATCGCCCCCGACCCGGCGCCGCCGCCGGCCGAGGGGTCGGACCTGCGCCCGGGCGACGAGGCCATCTTCGGCACCGTGCGCATCACCGCCGATCCGGACAACGAGAAGGCGGAGTACGCCGTGCTGGTCCGCAGCGACATGAAGGGCAAGGGCCTGGGCTATCTGCTGATGACCCGCATCCTAGACTATGCCCGCACCCGGGGCATCCGCGAGGTGTTCGGCGAGGTGCTGCGCGAGAACGTCACCATGCTGCAGATGTGCCGCGACCTGGGCTTCAAGCAGACCGACTATCCGGACGACCCCGGCATCGTCGAGGTGCACTACACCTTCGGCTGAAACGCCAGCCGCTGAAGACTAGAAACAGAGATCAAATTAAATAAAATTGTCGGCAATCCCAGGCGTCGTCTGCGGATAACTCCCCGGTCCTGCCGCATGACTGCCCGGTTATTTACGCCGTCGGCGCGTATTGACTCACCCTTAAGGAAAGCGTTGAGTCGTTCGCATGATTGTCCCGCCCACCATCGCCCAGGCCGTACCAGCACCGGTACTGACGCCGCAGCAGCAGTCGCCGACGCAGAACCCGTCGTTCCTGGCGGCCGTCGCCGGTGCGCAGGGTGCCGCCAAACCGGTGGCGACGCAGACGGCCAACGCGGCCCAGCCGACGGGCAAGTCCGAGGGCAGCAAGGACAACCGCAGCGGCACCGATACCGGCCAGGCGACCGATACCGGCGCCAACGCCGTCCGCGCCCGCAGCAGCGCCCATCCCTGGCGCGGCCAGATGCTGGACGTGACGGTTTAGTCGGTTCCCTCAGACGCCGGGCGCGGCCATCCGGCCGCTTGGCTTATCCTCCCTTTTCAGTCCGCTGACGCTCCCCGAAAAGGTCCGGCGGACGCGGTCGCGTCCTACAGCGGCATGAATGCCTCATGCCGCTGGTAAACCGTTCCGCCCAATCGGCAGCGGCCTCAGACAGTCGCCCGTGAATGATTTCTAAGCCGTTGGCCGACCATGGTGTTTGGCTGGTAGTGCTGTAATCGAATTTGCAGGAAAGAGGGGGCTTGGCCTCCGCTTTCTTGCAATTTGGGGATCCCCTTTTGGGCCATTTCGTGATTCGATTCCCCCTGTGAACAGCGGTGGGAACAGGCCATGTCACGACCCCGGGACACCCGACAGAAAGACCTTCTGCGTCCAGCCCTGGACCAGATCATCGACCTGAAGCACCCACTGGTGGTGCTGTCGGGCAAGATCGACTGGGGCTTTCTGGAACAGCGCTTGGGTGGGGTCTATGGCGGCGGACCAGGCCAGCCGCCGTTGCCGGTCCGGCTGATGGCGGGCCTGCTGATCCTGAAGCACATGCACAACCTGTCGGATGAGGTGCTGACCGCCCGCTGGGCGGAGAACCCCTATTTCCAGTTCTTCTGCGGCGAGGAGGTCTTCCGCCACGACCTGCCCTTCGACCGGTCGTCGCTGTCCCGTTGGCGCCAGCGCCTGGGCGAGGAGCGGCTGGCCGCGCTGATCCAGGAGAGCCTGCGGGTGGCCCAGGCCACCGGCGCGCTCAGCACCCGCGACTTGGCGCGCGTGGCGGTGGACACCACCGTCCAGCCCAAGGCCGTCGCCCACCCCACCGACGCCCGCCTGACCCACAAGGCCATCGAGAAGCTGGTCGCCTTCGCCAAGGACAACGGCCTCACGCTGCGCCAGAGCTATCTGCGCGTGGCCAAGAAGGCCGCCATCATGGTCGGCCGCTACACCCACGCCCACCAACACAAGCGCGCCAACCGGGAACTAAAGTTCCTGCGCACCCGTCTGGGCCGCCTCATCCGTGACATCAACCGCAAGGTCGCCGCCAAGGGAGGCGCCGAGGCCCCAGACCTCCTGGCCCGCTACGGCCCCTTACGTGACCTGGCCATCAAGGTCAGCATGCAGACCCAGCGCCAGCGCGGGCAGAAAGTCTACTCCCTCCACGCCCCCGAGGTCGAATGCATCGGCAAGGGCAAGGCCCGCGCCCCCTACGAGTTCGGCTGCAAGGTCAGCGTCGCCGTCCCCATCACCAAGCCCAAGGGCGGCCTCTTCGTCCTCCACGCCCAGGCCCTGCACACCAACCCCTTCGACGGCCACACCCTGGCCAAGGCCGTCGCCGACATCAAAGCCAACACTGGACGCGAGCCGGACCGCGTCCACGTCGACAGGGGCTATCGCGGCCATGACCATCCCAACAAGTTCAAGGTCTGGATCACAGGCCAGGTCCGCAGGACTACCACCGCCATCAAACGGGAGATGAAGCGCCGCGCCGCCATCGAGCCCATCATCGGCCACCTCAAGGCCGAGCACCGCATGGGACGGAACTACCTCAAGGGACGCCACGGCGACCGTATCAATGCCGTCCTCGCAGCCGCTGGCTTCAACTTCCACCTCCTCGTCAGGTGGTTCCAGGACCTTTGGCGTGCCCTGCTCTGCGCTCTCCAAATCCAAAACGAAATGACCCTGATCAGCTCAAATTGAACCGGTCAGGGCCATTCTTCACGGGCGACCAGACATCAATATCGATCATCACCGGCACATGGTCCGAGGGCTTGGGCCCCCAGCCGCGGGCTTCGCGCAGCACGGTGTAGCCCAGAAGATTGGGCACCAGCGGCCGCGTGACCCAGATGTGGTCCAGGCGGCGGCCGCGATCGGACAGGCCCCAGTCGGCGGAGCGGTAGGACCACCAGGTGTAGAGCTTCTCCGTGGCCGGCAGGAAATGGCGCACGGCATCCACCCATTCCCCCGCCCGCATCATGGCGTCCATCTTCGCCACCTCGATGGGCGTGTGCGAGATGACGTTCAGCAGGGCGCGGTGGGACCAGACGTCGCTTTCCAGAGGGGCCACGTTCAGGTCGCCCACCAGGATGCGGGGCTTTTGCCGGTCCTCCAGCGCCTCGCCCCAGGCCGTCAGCTCATCCAGGAAGCGCAGCTTGTGCCGGAACTTGTCGTTCAGGTCGGGGTCGGGGATGTCGCCACCGGCGGGAATGTAGAAATTGTGCAGCTCGATCCCACCCGGCAGTTCCGCCTGCACATGCCGGCAGTCGTGCCGCTCGCACCACAGGGTGCCGCCCGTGCCGGACAGCGGCAGGCGGGAGAGGATGGCGACGCCGTTGTAGCTTTTCATCCCGCGCACGTGGACATGGACATAGCCGCGCGCCGCCAGTTCCTTCAACGGGAAGGCGTCGTCGATGACCTTGGTTTCCTGCAGGCAAAGGACATCGGGGCCGTAGTCGTCGACCAGCCGCAAGACCATGTCCAGGCGCAGCCGCACCGAATTGATGTTCCAGGTGACGATGCGCAAGGCGGCCTCTTAAGCGATGGGAGAGCACAGGGTGTACCCGCCGCCGCCCGAGGGAACAAGTGCGGAACTCAGCTTTCGCGCGCGGTGGCCCGTGTGCGCACGGCGTCGCCGAAGGCCTTGAACAAGGCGACGGAGGCCGGGTCTTCCCAGAAGCGCCATTCGGGATGCCATTGCACGGCCAGGGCGAAGGTGGCGCCCTCGACCCGCACGGCTTCGATCAGGCCGTCGGGCGCCGTCGCCTCCACCGCCAGGCCGGGGGCCAGGCGGTCTATGCCCTGCTGATGCAGGGAGTTGACGGTCATGCGCTCCCGCCCGGTGATGCCGGCCATCAGGCCGCCGGGGGTCAGGTCCACGGCGTGGGCGCCGCCGTATTGCACCTCCAGCGGCTGGCTCTCGTCATCACGGTGGTCCATCAGGCCGGGCACGTCCTGCACCTTCTGGTGCAGAGTGCCGCCCAGGGCCACGTTCAGTTCCTGCAGGCCACGGCAGATGGCGAACAGCGGCAGGTCGGCGTCCAGCGCGGCGCGATACAGGGGCAGGGTGGTGGCGTCGCGGTTCAGGTCGTGCAGGGTGCCGGGTTCCGACAGCGGGCCTTGATAGCGGTCGGGGTGCACGTTGCTGGGGCTGCCGGTGAACAGCAGGCCGTCCAGGCGCCCCACCACCTCCGCCGGGTCGTAGCGGTCGCCCAGGGCGGGCAGCAGCACGGCCAGGGCATGGGCGCCGTCCGACACGGCGCGCACATACTTGTCGCCCACGACATGGAAGGGGTGGCGGCCCAGGGTGCGATAGTCGGCGGAGATGCCGACGATGGGCAATCCAGTACGGGGAAGGCCGGTACGGGGAAGGCTGGTCATCGCTGAACCCTCCTTTGCTTGGGGGCCGCCGGGGCGCGGCGTCAGTCACGCTCCTTGCGGCGGCTGGGATCGCGGAAATAGAACTGGTTATCATCCAGACTGACGCCCGTCTGCGGATCCAGCAGCGCCACCTCGGTGGTGGCGCCCTGGGCGTCCAGCACCCGCCACTTCCTCAGGCCGAAGGGCTGTTCCTGGAACATCAGGGTCAGGCGGCCCAGGCCGGGATCCTTGGTCTGGACCAGCGTCACCTCCAGCACCCCGGCGCTGTCGTCCATGGACGTGACGGTGACGTCGCCGGACAGGTGCAGGTCGGGCCGCAGGATGAAGTCGGCCATGGTGCTGCCGATGGGCGCGTTCGACTGTTCCTTGGACTCGGCGTCCCAGAAATAGACGAAATGGCCGTCGGCCACGATGAAGTTCTTGTTGGGCGGGTCGTAGTCGATCCGCATCTTGCCTGGCCGCTTCAGCTGGAAAGTGCCGCGCACCAGGCTGCCGTCCGGGTTCACCTGCTGGAACTGCGACTTCAGCGTCTGGATGCCGTTCAGGTAGGTTTCCACCTGCTTCAGCTTGGCCTTGTCGTCATCGGTGAACTGGGTGGGGGGCTTGGCGGCAGCCGGCCCGGCGATGAAGACCAGGGGGGCGGCCATAGGGGCGGCGGTGGCGAGCGCGATCAGGGCGGCAAGAGCGGTGCGGCGTATCATGGTGCCTTCAGGATAGACCGCGCTTTAAGGCGGAATTTTGGTGGCGGTACAAGGTGTTGGAAAAAGCGGGAAGAGGGGAGGGGGCTCAGGAGGCGCCGCGTACGCGTCCCATCCACGGGAAGCGTACGCCCCTTCCTCCTCAATTCACCCGTTCATGGTCGTCGATGTTACGCGCCAGCACCTCGCGCTTGCCGACATGGTTGGCGCGGCTGACCACGCCCTCCTGCTCCATGCGCTCGATCAGGCGGGCGGCGCTGTTGTAGCCGATGCGCAGGTGGCGCTGGATGAAGCTGGTGCTGGCCTTGCCCTCGCGGCAGACCACGGCCACCGCCTGGTCGTAGAGATCGTCGCCGGAGCTGGCGTTGCCGCCGGCGCCGCCACCGCCCGACCCGCCATCGTCGTCGAAGGGGCTGACGTCCTCCTCCTCGGTCACGGCGTCGACATAGTTGGGCTCGCCTTGCGCCTTCAGGAACTTCACCACGTCCTCCACCTCCTGGTCGCGGACGAAGGGGCCGTGGACGCGGGTGATGCGGCCGCCGCCGGCCATATAGAGCATGTCGCCCTGGCCCAGCAGCTGTTCGGCACCCTGTTCACCCAGGATGGTGCGGCTGTCGATCTTGGAGGTGACCTGGAAGCTGATGCGCGTGGGGAAGTTGGCCTTGATGGTGCCGGTGATGACGTCCACCGAGGGGCGCTGCGTCGCCATGATGATGTGGATGCCGGCGGCGCGGGCCATCTGGGCCAGGCGCTGGATGGCGGCCTCGATGTCCTTGCCCGCCACCAGCATCAGGTCCGCCATCTCATCGACGATGACGACGATGTAGGGCAGTTCCGTCAGATCGATGGGCTGGTCCTCGAACACCGGCTTGCCGGTGTCGGGGTCGAAGCCCGTCTGGATGCGGCGGGTCAGCGTCTCGCCGTTCTGGCGCGCCTCGCGCAGGCGCATGTTGTAGCCGTCGATGTTGCGCACGCCCAGCTTGGACATGGCGCGGTAGCGGTCCTCCATCTCCCGCACCGTCCACTTCAGGGCCACCACCGCCTTCTTGGGATCGGTCACCACCGGCGCCAGCAGGTGGGGGATGCCCTCGTAGATGGACAGTTCCAGCATCTTGGGATCGACCATGATGAAGCGGCACTTCTCCGGCGGCAGCCGGTAGAGCAGCGACAGGATCATGGTGTTGATGGCCACGGACTTGCCCGAGCCGGTGGTGCCGGCCACCAGCAGGTGGGGCATGCGAGCGAGGTCGGCGATCACCGGCTGGCCGCCGATGTCCTTGCCCAGCACCAGGGCCAGCTTGTGCTGGCTACGGTCGTAGGTCTCCGCCTCCAGCAGTTCGCGCAGGTAGACGGTCTCGCGCTTGGCGTTGGGCAGCTCCACGCCGATGACGTTGCGGCCCGGCACCACCGCCACGCGGACGGACACGGCGCTCATGGACCGGGCGATGTCGTCGGCCAGGCCGATGACGCGGGACGACTTGGTGCCCGGCGCCGGTTCCAGTTCATAGAGGGTGACGACGGGGCCGGGATGGACCTTGCCGATCTCACCCTTCACGCCGAAGTCGTCCAGCACGCCTTCCAGCAGCTGCGCGTTCTGGCGCAGGCCTTCCTCATTCACGCCGGGGCTGCGCACCGACAGGTCGGGCAACTGCAGCAGGTCCACTGGCGGCAGTTCGTATTCGCTGGGGCCGTCGGGTTCCAGGTCCAGGCTGGATTGCACCGGCGCCGGCGCCTTGCGCGCGATCTCCACCGGCTTGGCCTTGGGCGGGACCACGGTGGCCAGAGGCCGGCGGGGGGCAGCCTCGCCCTCCACCGCCAATTCGCCGTCGCGCGGCGGTTCGCGGTCGGCGGGACGGTCCAGCGGGGGAATGGACAGGCTGGGTTCGCGGCGGCCGCCGTCGCCGAAGCCGGGTTCCCGGCGGAGCGCCGGCGCGGCCCGCTTGGGCGCCGACAGGCCCCTGAGCGTGTCGGCCAGGCCGCCCTTGAGACCGCCGGCGATGCCGCCGAGGCCGCCCCGCAGCGCGGAGCCGGCGGCGCGCAGGCGCCCGGCCAGGCCGCCGGCGGGGACGGCCGTTTCCTCCGCATACTCCTCATACGTCTCATCCTCCGGCTCATAGGCCGGTTCCGGCGCGCGGCGGATGGAGGCGGGCTTGGGCTTCAGCGCGGGCCGCCATTGGCCGGCGCGGCGCAGGAAGCCGTAGGTGGCGCCCACGGCGGCGAAGGCCTGGTAGAAGGGCACGCCCAGGGCCACGACGATCAGCGCCACGGTGGCGAAGGCCATGACCAGGCCCAGCACCACCGGGCTGCTCCACCCCAGGTGGCTGGCGATGAAACGGTCGACCAGCGTGACGATGACGCGGCCGGCATTGCCGCCGGCGCCGCCGCCGAAGGGGGCGGAGATGCCGCCCAGCGAGACGCCCGCCAGGGTGATGGCGAACAGGCCGGCGGCGACGCGTCCCGCCCAGAAGCTGGGCGGGTCATGGCGCAGGATGCGCACGCCCCAGCCGGCGATGATGACTGCCAGCAGATAGGCGGCCAGGCCGAAGGATTGCACCAGCACGTCGGCGGCGTAGGAACCGAAGACCCCCGCCACGTTGTGCACGGTGGTGTGGGGGCCGGCCGTGTTCCAGGAGGGGTCGTTGGGGTCGTAGCTGAACAGGATGGCGGCCAGCGCCAGGGCCAGCAGCACCACGCACAGGCCGCCCACCTCGGTGGCGCGGCGCATCAGGAACTGCGAGGCACCCTCGGGCAATAGACTGCCCCGCCGGCGCTTGCCTGGGCCGGTGGGCGCGGGGCCAGCCCCCGAACCTGAGGACAGGGGATCGCGGTTGCCCCGGGAACCGGGGGTGGAGGCAAGGCGGGTCGTCATGGGCCGTCGCTCGTTCCTGAAAACTTACGGGCGTGGGTCGATATCGGAGACGGTGCCACGGCCGGTGAGGGCGGTGGGCCGGTTCCAGGGAGTAAACACGGTATCAGGCAACTTTATGTCAGGCCGAAAACCGGGTGTGCCCGGTGCTGGTCATCCCAACACCCGGGCGATCGTCTCACAGGCGCGGGCCACCGTTTCGGTGTCATGCACCAGGGCCACGCGGATAAAGGGATGGCCGGCATTGCTGCCGTCCGGTTCCGACCGCGTGAAATAGGCGCCGGGCAGAACGCGCAGGCCCGCCTCCCCCCACAGCGTGCGGGTGGCGGCCTCGCCGTCGCCCACCTCCAGCCACAGGAAGAAGCCGCCGGCCGGGCGGTAGAAGCCATAGCGGCCCTTCAGCGCCGCCTCCGCCGCGTCGATCTTCTGGCGGTAGAGGCGCCGGTTCTCCTCCACGTGCGCGTCATCGCCCCACAGCGCGGCGGCGGCGGCCAGCGCCGGCAGGGCGTTGCCGGCCAGGGCGTAGCTGCGCAGGCGGGTGAAGGCCTGGATCAGCGCGGGATCACCGGCGATGAAGCCGGACCGCAGGCCGGCGGCGCTGGACCGCTTGGACAGGGAATTGAACACCAGCAGGTTGGCCGTGCCCCGGCCGGCCCCGTCGCCTTCCAGCGCCAGTGCCGCCTCGAACCCGCCGGGGGGTGGGGCCTGGTCCCAGATCTCGGCATAGCATTCGTCCAGCGCCAGGACGAAGCCGTAGGCGCGGGCCAGGGTGATGGCCTTCTTCAGGTAGGCCAGGTCCGCCACCGCCCCTTGCGGGTTGCTGGGCGTGCACAGGTACATCAGCGCCGTTCGGGCGAGCAGGTCGGGCGCCAGGGCATCCAGGTCGGGCAGGAAGCCGGTCTCGCGGGTGGCCGGCATGAACACCGGCTCCGCCCCCGCCAGGGCGGCGGCCCCCTCGTACACGGCGTAGAAGGGGTTGGGGATCAGCACCGCCGGCTGGCGGCCGTCTTTCCGCTGCGGTGTGGCCAGCAGCGCCACCTGGAACAACGCCTCGCGCGTGCCGGTGGCGGGCAGGATGCCCTTGTCCACGTCCACGAAGCCGGCCGGCAGGCCGTAACGGCGGCAGAGCCAGCCGTGCACGGCGGCGCGGAAGGGGGTCGTGCCGATGGTGGGCGGGTATTTGCCCCAGTCGGCCAGGGGAGCCGCGGCCAGCGCCTGCGCCAGCAGGGCGGGCGGCTCGTGCTGCGGCTCGCCGATGGACAGCATCAGCGGTGTGGTGTTGCTGCGCGGCGTCACGTCCGCCAGCAGTGCCGCCAGCCGGGTGAAGGGATAGTCCGACAGCCCGCCCAGGCGGCCGTTCAGGGCCGGACCCACGGTCGGCCCCCCAGCAACCGGGTGCGTCGTGACGGAAAGCCGAGGGTCGGCCGCCAGTTCCATGGGAAAAATCGTGTCCGGACATATCGGGAAGATGGCCCGATATTAGCCGCCGGACCCCGCCCCCACAAGGGCCACAGCGCTTCAGCATCCCTGGCCCCGTCCGGGAAAGCGCCTTAGAATCCGTGGATTTGCCCCTAAATGCTTAGAAACCCGATGAAAAGCGGACCACGGCCGTCACCGCATATTCACAAGGCGGGCTGGCCCCGTTCGCCGGTGCGGATGCGCACCGCCTCGGCGATGGTCATGACGAAGATCTTGCCGTCGCCGATGCGGCCGGTGTTGGCCGTGGCCTGTATCGTCTCCACCACGCTTTCCATCTGGTCGTCGGGCACCGCCACCTCGATCTTAACCTTGGGCAGGAAGTTCATGGCGTATTCCGCCCCCCGGTAAATCTCCGTCCGGCCCTGCTGCCGGCCACAGCCCCGCACCTCGCTGACCGTCACGCCCAGATGCCCCATGCCCGCCAAGGCCTCACGCACTTCATCCAGCTTGAACGGTTTCAACACCGCCACCACGAGCTTCATCGGCAGTCCTCGAAGGCCGGGGCTCCGGAGAACCCCGTATAAGGATAGGCGGCGCCGGTCGGCGGGCCTGTTGGGCGCCCGGTTCTTCAAGAAGCGTGCCGTATTCACAAGATTGTCGCGTCTAACCCGAAAGGGGGGTCGGGCGGACGGCGGCGGGGCGGTAATCCGCCGGGCCATCGCCGCTTTTTGGCGCACAGCCTGCCGAAGGATGATGCCAAAGACGGTTCACCGCCCACAAAGTGGGGGCAATTGCATAAATTATAGGCAATACAGGCCTGGTTAACGGGCATGAGCGTGGCACTGGACAAGCGCCGGTGGGCTCGCGATGCTGCGCCCCTGGTTCCTCCAGTCCCCGCCCTGCCCCTCTGTCCCGAGGCATCGCCGATGTCCACCGAAGCGCCCGCGCCCACCGCCGATACCGATCTGATCGCTGACGTCGCCATCGTGGGCGGCGGCCTGGCCGGCCTGTCGCTGGCGGCGGCGCTGGGCACGGCGGGGGTGCGCACGCTGTGCATCGACCGCGACAGCCCGGCCCACCAGCTGGGCGCCACCTTCGATGGCCGCACCACCGCCATTTCCCACGGCAGCAAGAAGATCCTGGAGGGGGCGGGGGTGTGGGCCCACCTGAACGGCGACGCCGGCCCCATCCTGGACATCCGCGTCACCGACCAGAACCGGCCGACGTTCCTGCATTACGACCACCGCGAGGTGGGCGATCAGCCCTTCGGCTACATCGTTGAGAACATTGTGCTGCGCCGGGCGCAATTCGCCCGCCTGGCGGAGCTGCCGTCCGTCACCCACCTGGCGCCGGTGGAGGTCGCGTCGCTGGATCGGGGCCCGGCCATGGCCACCATCACCCTGGCCGACGGCCGCCGCGTGCGCGCCCGCCTGGTGGTGGGCGCCGACGGGCGGGGCAGCCTGTGCCGCAAGGACGCCGGCATCAAGCTGGTCGGCGGCAGCTATGACCAGACGGCCATCGTGGTAACGGTGGAGCATGAATTCCCCCACCATGGCGTGGCGGTGGAGCTGTTCCTGCCCAGCGGTCCGTTCGCCATGTTGCCCCTGACGGGCAACCGCACCTCCATCGTCTGGTCGGACAAGAGTGCGGCCGTGCCCCATTACATGGGCCTGGACGAGGCGGCCTTCACCGCCGAGCTTCAGGCCCGCATCGGCGATTGGCTGGGCGCGGTGCGGCCCATCGGCGGGCGCTACAGCTTCCCCCTGTCGTGGCAGCATGCCCAGCGTTACATCGACCGCCGCCTGGCGCTGGTCAGCGAAACCATCCACGCCATGCACCCCATCGCCGGCCAAGGCCTGAACATGGGCCTGCGCGACCTGGCGGCCCTGGCGGAGGTCATCGTCGACGCCTGGCGCCTGGGCCTGGACGTGGGCGGGCAGGCGACGCTGGAGCGCTACCAGCGCTGGCGCCGCTTCGACAACGTCAGCCTGCTGGGCGTGACCGATGGCCTGACCCGCCTGTTCTCCAACGACATCGCCCCCTTGAAGGTGGCGCGCGGCTTGGGCCTGGCGGCCGTCAACTCCGCCCCCCTGATGCCGCTGAAGAAGTTGTTCATGCGCCACGCCATGGGCGTCGTCGGCGAGCTGCCGCGCCTGGTGCGGGGGGAGCCGCTGTAAACCCGCGACGCCGTTGGACTTGTTGCCATCGGCGGACACATTGGACGAGATGCGCCGCCGCCAGGGCGGCGGGCCCCAGCGGCCCTGCATCAAGAACAGGGCCTGAGGCATGGGGACAGGAATGGAAGCGAAGACCGACCGCCGCACCGGGCGCCGGGTTCTGGCGTGGCTGGGCGGGATCGCCGGCGTGGTGGTGGTCGGGGTCGCGGGGCTGGGCGGCTGGGTGGCATGGAGCCTGAACGCCAGCCTGCCCCAGCTGGAGGGAACCGCCGCCATCCCCGGCCTGAGTGGCCCGGTGACGGTGGAGCGGGATGAGAACGGCGTGCCCACCCTGACGGGCCCCGACCGCGTCAGCCTGATGTACGGCCTGGGCTTCCTGCACGCCCAGGAACGCTATTTCCAGATGGACCTGACCCGCCACGGCGCCGCCGGCGAATTGTCTAGCCTGTTCGGCCCGCTGGCCGCCAAGTTCGACACGCCCCGCCGCCTGCACCGCTTCCGCGACCGCGCCCACGCCGCCGTGGAACGCGCCAGCCCCGAGCAGCATGCCATGCTGGCGGCCTACACCGCCGGCGTGAACGCCGGGCTGGACGGCCTGAAGGTCGCCCCCTTCGAGTACGCGCTGCTGCGCCAGCACCCCCAGCCGTGGAGCCTGGAGGACACGCTGCTGGTGGTGGACGCCATGTATTTCGACCTGCAGTCCTCCGACGGATGGGATGAGCGCCGCCTGGAGCTGGCCATGGACCAGCTGGGTCCCCTGATGGCCAACTTCCTTTATCCCAAGGGAACGGAACTGGACGCGCCGCTGGACGGCAGCACCCTGCCCGAGCCGCCCATGCCCGCCAGCTACACCCCCGCCATCAAGATGGGCCAGGCGGTGCCGCAGCAGGACGAGGCCCCCGACAATGAGGCGGCGATCCGCGGCAGCAACAACTGGGGGGTCAGCGGCGCCCTGACCGGCACCGGCGCCGCCATGGTGGCCAACGACATGCACCTGGGCCTGCGCACACCCAACACCTGGTATCGCGCGCGGCTGGTGGTGAAGCCCGCCGGATCGGACACGCCCACCCTGGACCTGGTCGGCGTCACCCTGCCGGGCAACCCGCTGCTGGTGGTGGGCAGCAACAAGCACGTGGCCTGGGGATACACCGACGCCTATATCGATACCGGCGACGTGATCATCCTGGAACCGGTGGATGGCGACCCCGACCGCTATAAGACGCCCGACGGGCCCAAGACGCTGGAAAAGCACCGGCAGGTTCTGTGCGCCGCGCCGACCTGCCCCAGCATCACCATCGAGGATAGCGACTGGGGCCCGGTGATCGGCACCGACGCGCAGGGGCGCAAGCTGGCCTACCGCTGGGTGGCGCATGACGTGGGGGCGGAGGTGATGACCGCCGGCGCCGCCCTGGAGCAGGCGGGCTCGGTGGAGGAGGCGGTGGCCATCGCCCATCGCCTGCCCATCCCCAACGAGAACATGATGGTGGTCGACACCAAGGGCAACCTGGCCTGGACCGTGGTGGGCCTGGTGCCCCGCCGCTTCGGCCACGACGGCACCCTGCCGACCAGCTGGGCCGACGGCAAGGCCGGGTGGAATGGCTATCTGTCCCCGGCGGAGGTGCCGGTCATCGCCAATCCCCAGAACGGACGCCTGTGGACCGCCAACACCCGCGTGGTGGGCGGCGACGCCCTGGCCAAGCTGGGCTTCGGCGATTACGCCCTGGGCGGCCGCGCCGGCCAGATCCGCGACGACCTGCTGGCCAAGGACGCCTTCACCGAAAAGGACCTGCTGGCCATCCAGCTGGACGACCGCGCGCCCATGCTGGATTTCTGGCAGCGCCTGATGCTGCAGGCCCTGGGCGAGCGGGCCAGCGACCAGGCGCTGGCCAACCTGGTGGCGCCGGTGGAAAGCTGGGGCGGCCGCGCCGCCATTCCCTCCGTCGGCTATCGCCTGGTGCGCACCTTCCGCAGCGCCCTGGTCGACCGGCTGTACCAGGCCTACACCGCCCCGCTGGCGGGACCGGCCGGCGACCACGCCAACGACCTGGTCAGCCACCAGGCCGAGGGGCCGGCGCGCCGCCTGCTGACCGCCCGGCCCGCCGGCCTGGTGCCACCGGGCTATAAAAGCTGGGACGCCCTGATCGACGCCGCGCTGAAGGACGTGCGCGAGCGTATCGAGCAGAACGGTGGCGACATCGCCCATTTCACCTGGGGCGACCGCAACCGCCTGGCCATCCGCCATCCCATCTCGAACATCCAGCCGCTGCTCAGCCCCTATCTCGACCCGCCGGGGGAGCCGGTGGCCGGCGACCTCTATCAGCCGCGCGTGACCGCCCCCAGCTTCGGCGCCTCAGAACGCCTGGTGGTGTCGCCGGGGCATGAGGACACGGGCCTGTTCCACATGCCCACGGGCCAGAGCGGCCACCCCCTGTCCCCTTACTACAACAAGGGGCATGAGGACTGGGTGCAGGGCCGCCCGACGCCGCTGCTGCCCGGGGCGACCCGCTGGCGCATGACCCTGGAGCCCGCCAAGGGGCCGCCGACGCCCTGATGCGGAATGCATGATGGCACCGCCATCAATGCCATCGTGCATCCGGCAATTTTTGCCTGCTTTTAGCAAGGATACCGGCAGCATTTACCAAGGCAGGGCTTGATCAAATTTGCCGCTGATGCAGTAGTGCATTGATTATATTGTGATCACTGCGTGGCCCGCCCCGTGCTTGGAGAACCCCGGCTTTATTTGCGGGGTGCCTGCATCATGGATGGTGGCGTTGTTTCCGGCCTGAACTCGACCGATCCCGTGTCCAACGGCCTTGGGCTGGAGACGGAGGCCCACACCGGGTCCTTCGCCCGGGCGTATCAGGAGGCGCACGCCGCCGCCGGCATCCAGCGCCTGGCGGTGACGCCGGTGCTGGAGATGATGGACATGGCCGGCGACCCGGACGCGCTGGACGCCTATCTGGCCCGCGCCCACGCCGACCTGCCCCTCAGCAGCGACAACGTCGACCGGCTGAAGGGCAACATGCACCTGGTCTTCCTGTTCCGCGACTTCCGCCGCCCCCTGGCCCGCGCCATGGAGCGGATGAAGGACACCGGTTCCGGCCCTTTCGCGGCGCTGCCCACGTGGATGAGCGCGCACCATCGTTTCGGCCTGCTGCGCACCGCCGGCTGCCTGGGCCTGAACAAGGAACTGGACGACTGGATCGCCGATCTGGAGGCGCGCGGCGCACCCGAGGCGCCCATCGCCTGCCCCTTTGGCCGCATGGCCCGCGCCGCCCGCCGCTTCTTCGCCGGGTCCCCCCTGTACCGCCGCGCCGACCATTCGGTGCTGAGCATCGCCAAGACCGGCAGTAACACGGCCCTGCACGTGTGCTGGAGCCTGGTGGAGGCCGCCTATTATCTGGGCGTGGACCTGCCGCCGGCGGAATGGCGCGCCATGCTGTGGCGCTCGCGCAAGGAAATCGCCACGCTGGCCTCGGGCAGCCTGGGCATGATCGTCACCTTCCTGGAGGCGGCCCACCTGCATCCCCATGGCGACTCCGCCGTGAACCCCACTACGCATGAGGGCTCGCCCTTCCGCCTGGTGGGTGAGGGGGCGGACCGGCGCCTGGACCTGCGGCTGGACGGCATCACCCCCATGACCACCGGCCATGACCGGCTGTTCACCGGCTGCCCGGCCTTCCATGTCGGCGGCATGATCGACACCTATCTCAGCTGGGTGCTGGACATCGCCCTGCACCACGGCTTGAACCGCCAGCCGGCGGCCACCCCGGTCCTGGGCGGCATGCTGGGCACCACGGTCGCTTCGCCGGTCCCGCTTGGCGGCGGTCGCGCCATGACGCAGCAGGTGGCGGCGGGCCCGGCGCGCGACCCCTGACCTTGATTGGCGGGTCCTGACAGGGTAAGGCCTGGGGCGAGCGCGGCGCGCGCCCAGAAGGACCCCATCGCCATGAAGCCAGAAGACATCCAGGCCCGCGTGCTGTACCGCGACGCGCTGATGCTGATCATCGACAAGCCGGCCGGCCTGCCCGTGCACGCCGGCCCCGGGGGCGGCGACAACCTGGAACGCCATTTCGACGCCCTGCGCTTCGGCCTGCCGCGGGCACCCACCCTGGCCCATCGGCTGGACCGCGACACCAGCGGCTGCCTGATCCTGGGCCGGCATCCCAAGGCGCTGCGCAAACTGGGCAAGCTGTTCCAGGAGGGCCGTGTGTCCAAGATCTATTGGGCGGTGGTGGCGGGATCGCCGCCGGCGGCGGAGGGCCATATCGAGGCCAGCCTGTTCAAGCACACCAACAAGAACGGCTGGAAGATGGAGGTGGTGCCCGAGGGCACGCCGGACAGCCAGGCCAGCGTCACCGATTATCGGGTGCGCGGCCGGGCGGAGACGCCGGACGGCCCCATCACCTGGGTGGAGCTGTATCCCCGCACCGGCCGCACCCACCAGATCCGGGTGCATATGGCGCATGTGGGCTGCCCCCTGCTGGGTGACCCGGCCTATGGCGGGCCCGCCGGGCCCCTGCATTTGCATTCCCGCGGCATCACGCTGCCGCTCTACCCCAGCCGCGACCCGGTGGGCGCCGAGGCCCCCGTGCCCGCCCACCTCCGCGCGGCGCTGAAGCGCTGCGGCTGGACGGGGGAGTGACGCCTTACAGCCATAGCGGATCGATGGGAAAGCGGCTGCGGACGACCTTACCTTCGGGCTGGGCCTGCATCCAGGCGCGCCAGGCCTGGAAGTAGGCGCTGGCGTAATGGGCGTCCAGGGCCGCCTGGTCCTCGAAAACCTCCCACACATAGTAGACGCCGGGTTCGTCCTTGGTCGCCGCGAAGTCGAAGCGGCGGCAGCCCGGCTCCAGGCGCGTCTGCTCGACATTGACCCGCTGCAGGGCCAACGCCTGCTCCCGCAGCTCGGGCGCCACTTCCAGGCGGATCAATTGGGCGATCATGGGCGGACTCCTTTGAGCGCGGGTCAGAAGGCGGGCTTGGTCACCATCAGCCAGATGATGCCCAGCATGGCGAAGAAGGCGGGAAAGCCGAAGGCGAACCAGAGGCGGAACAGGCGGAAGTAGGCGGGCGGCAGGGGCTGGCCCGCGCGCGCAGCCACCCGCGCCAGGTCGCGCAGGCGGATCTGCATCCACACCACCGGCAGCCAGAAGGCGCCGGTGACGCCGTACAGGATCAGGCTGAGGCCGATCCAGCCGCTGAACACGGGAAAGCCCGCCAGATGGGCCAAGGTGCCGCCGGTCAGCGGCTGCGCCACCATGGCGGACGCCGTGAAGATCGTGTCGGCCACCACCACGATCTGGGCGGTGTGGGCGACCAGCGCGGGGTCGCGCGTGCGGTGGGCCATCAGCATGAAGAAGGCGATACCGGCGCCGGTGCCGAACAGCACGGCGGCGCCGATGATGTGGGCCACCTTCACCAGGGTGTAGAGATCCATCAGCGTTCGTCCAGCAGGGCCAGGGCGGCCAGCGCCAGCATCGCCGCCGGCAGGGTCTTGAGAAAGGGGCCCATGGGGTCCAGCCACAGGTCCGGCCGCCAGAGCGTACCGCCCACCATGTACGCCCCCGATACCGCGACCATGCCCAATAGCGCGGCCTTGGTCCGCCGCCGGAAGACGACGCCCACGCCCAGCGCCAAGTCGATGGCTGAACCCAGCAGCACGAACAGGGTGGCCGGCATCCGCGCCATGCCCGCCGCTGTCAAAACGGCGGTGGCCTCGGGCACGCGGCAGAAGCCGATCAGGCCGGATAGGATCCAGAAAAGCGCCAGCATCGCTGGCTTCAGGAAATAGCTTTTGGCGAACCAGCGCTCCTGCACGCCGGCAGGATGGGCGGCCAGCATGTCCGCCAGTGACAGGGGTCGGATCGCCAGGTCGCGTTCCATGGCCCGGCCATCACCGGCGATGCCGCCGCGCAACTGGTCCAGTGTGGCGGTGCGCAGGGGGCTGCGCCATCCGGCCCAGGCCAGGGCGTCGGCGCCCTTGGCGGCCAAGCGGGCCACCCCGGCGGGCACATGCCACAGGCGGGCGGGCGGCAGGCCCAGCCAAGACCGCAGGGTGAGCACCACGTCGGCCAGGGTCACGGCCTCATCATGCACAAGGTCGATGGAGCGGGCCGCCGGCGTGTCGGGCAGCACCGCCTTGGCCACCGCCCGGGCCACATCGGTCGCGGCCACCACTTGCACGGTGGCGCCGGCATGGACCACGGGCAGCACGCCGGGGAAGGCCGCCAGGCCGCGCAGCAGGGCGCTGCCGCCATAGGCAGCCGGCGCCAGGACCAGACCCGGTCGCAGGATGATCCAATCCAGGCCGCTGGCGCGCAGCAGCGTCTCGGTCGCCAGCTTGGTGTCGTTGAAGCGGTCGCCCTGGGCGCCCAGACCACGATCGGCGGCGACACCGGCGGCGGAAATGTGGACCAGGCGCCGTACGCCGGCCTGTACGCATGCCGCCACCAGGCGAGCAACCCCATCGCGATGCACCGCCGCCAGGTCGTCGCGCGGGCCGTCCTGCAAAGCGCCGGCGCAGTTCACCACAGCCTGGGCATCGGCCAGCAGGGGGCGCCAGTCTTCCACCGTGGCCGTGGCCAGGTCGACGCGGGCCCAGCGCATCTGGGGCCAGCGTGCGGGGGGCAGGGTCCGGGACGCCGCCTCAATATCACGGCCGGCGGCGGTGACGGCATGTCCCTCGGCCAGCAGCCGCGCCACGACATAACCGCCGATCAGACCGTAGGCTCCAATGACCAGGACGCGCATGCCCCATCCCTCTTACGGTCCCGTCCCCTGTCAGAGGATGAACCGATCCCCCTGTTCCGGGGTGGGAAGGTAGCAGACCTCCCGTTTGCCGAACCAGCGCAAGCGGTTGCGGGCGATGATCGCATACACCGCATCCCGCACGGGCCGGGGCAGCACCCGGCCGGCCGCCATCAACGACCAGGGAAATCCCAGGAGTTCGAACACGCGGATGGAACTGTCGGACTTAACCCGCACCAGGCCATCCTCCAGCACCAGGTTGGTCTGATAGTCCACCGGGTCCAGGCCATAGTGCCGGTACAGGGCCGCGCCCAGCGGCGTCTGCGCCGCCATCAGGCGAAGGCGCCCGGCACGGTCGTGCCGCATCACGAACTGGGCGAATCCGGAGCAGAGGACGCAATGGCCGTCGAAAATGATGATGGGCCTGTCGTCCGGGAACGCCGGCACCGAGGGATCATCGCGATAGCTGTACGCGGCCATGGGGTCGGGTCCTGGCAGGGATTATACCGCCACTGTAACCTGCGGCTAAACCCCAAGCCAGCGGAGCCCGCCCGGCAGCTCACCCACGGCGTAGTCGACCTGCAACACCCGGCGACGGCGGGGGCGAGCGGCGGCGTCGGAAGCATGCAGGACCAGGGTGGCGTAAAGCCAAACATCGCCGGCCTCCGCCAGGCAGGCTGCCTGGCCATGGCGACGCACGGCATCGGCGATGTCCGCCACCGCGACCCGGCCCAAACGATGCGACCCAGGGGCCACCAGCAACGGCGCGTTGTCGGCGTCCACCGGATCGAGATGGACGCGCAGGGTGACCATGCCGGCCAGCAGGTCGGCCGGCGGCGCCACGTGGGTCAGCCCGTCCTTCACGCTCCACGGACCATAGCCCGGAACCTCCACCCGTGCGGCAACGGCGATGGTGCGGTCCTGGTGCCAGCCCAGGCCCCAGTTGGTGTCGGAGGTCTTGTCGAACAGGATGGCGCGCACCGGCCGGCAGCCCTCACCCAAGGCAGAGGCCGCCAGGCGGCCCACCGGGCCCTTGACGCCGAGGAAGGCATCCAACCCCGGAATGCCGTGCAGGCGCACGCCCGCGCGGGTGACGGGAATATCAGGCGCGAGATTGGGTGCCAGCGTCGCGGCCAGGCGCGCCACCTCCACCGGCGGCAGCACGGCAAGGTGCCGTTCGGCGCCGTCGCGGGCGTAGGTCATCACGGCGTCTTGCTTCCTTTCGCCAGGCGCAGGAGGGTGCCGTTGTGATCCTCCGTCACCAGCACGCTGCCATCGGGCAGGCGGGCCAGGGATACGGGCGCGCCCTGGGGATGGTCGCCGGTGACGGCGTCCCACCCCGAGATCACGTCCTGGGGCGCGCCGGTGGGACGGCCCTGGGCATCGACGGGCAGGGCCACCACGCGGTGGCCGGTATCGCGATAGCCATGCAGGGTGATCAGCAGGGTGCCCGCCAGGCCGGGTAGCGGGCCGTCGGCATAGGGCAGCAGGCTCAAGGGGGCGGCATGGGGTGGCAGGAGCAGGGTGGGCGCCTGCTTGACCTTGCAGTCGGCCTCCTTGTAGTGGCTGCGGTATTCCGGGCTGGGCACGCCATCGTCATAGCAATAGGGCCAGCCGTAATCCGCCCCCTCTCTCAGGGTCAGATAGAGGTCGTGCGGCGCATCATCATCCGCCAAGGCCGGGTCGGCGTCAGAGATGTTGTCGCGGGCGTTGGTGGCCGTCACCACCTGGTCGCCCGCCAGCACCGCCAGCGCCACGGCGTTGCGCAGGCCCCGGGCATAGGGACGCACGCCGGCGACGCCCACGGGCACCGCACCGGGCGTCAGATGCAGGATGACGCCCCGGGGCGTGGCGCCCACGGTTTCGGGGCAGGGCGCGTCCGCCCGGGGCGGCGTGTCATCGCCCTTCTTGCCGCCGGGGGTTTCGCAATGGTCGGTGCCGGAGCCGACATTGATGAACAGCGACCCGTCCGGCGCCACCGCCAGCGCCGCCAGGGGATGCAGCCCTTCCTTGGGCAGGCCCGTGACCACGTCGCGCAGGCTGGCCGCCACGTCGGCGGCGTTGGGGTCCAGGCTGACGATGCGGCCCAGCACGCTCATGTACAGGCGCCCGCCCGGGGCCGGCACCAGCGCGTGGGGCTCGTCCAGGCCGGTCAGCAGCACCTCGGGCGCCGCCCGGCCGCCCTCCTTCAGGCGCAGCAGCCGGCCATGGTTGTGGCGCCAGCCGCCGCCCAGGTCGACGACATAGACGTCGGTGCCCAGCACCGCCACGCCGCGGGGGAAGCCCAGCTGGCTGGCTACCAGGCCCACGCACAAGCCCGGCGCCGTCTTCAGGTCTACCGCCGGGAAACCATCACATTGGCCCTGGGTGGTGTAGCCGGTGTGCACCCGGGCCGAGGCCGGCAGGGATGCCGCCAGCAGGGCCAGGCCCAACAGTCGAGCAAGCTTGCGGATACGCCTGACAGGCATCACGCCCTCCCCCTTGTGGTCCGTGGGTAGAGACTATAGGCGGGCGGGATCAATCGGCCAGCGGACGCCGCTCCGCCCAGGCCAGCAGGGCGTCCAGCGCCGGGCACAGGGCCTGGCCCCAATCCGTCAGGCCGTATTCCACCTTGGGCGGCACCTGGTGGTGGACGATGCGGCGCACGATGCCGTCCCCCTCCATCTGGCGCAGCTGCTGGATCAGCATTTTCTGCGAGATGCCCGGAAGCGCGCGCTCCAGGTCCGAGAAGCGCCGCAATTGGTAGCCGAACAGATGGAACAGGATCAGCAGCTTCCACCGTCCCTCCAACATGCGGAAAGCCTGCTCCACCCCCTCGGCCGCGGTGACGGGGGTATGGTCGGGCTTGCTGAGGCGATCACTAACCAAAAGGTTGGTACCTTACTTTTTAGTGGGTTCTTGTTCTTTTCTCAGTCTATGGACACGTTCCTTCCAGCGCAACCAAGCCGAAGGAAGGAACATGATGTCCCTGACCCTGCCATCCCCCATCGCCGCTTATTTCGCGGCGGACAAGGCCGGCGCCGACGCCGTGGCCGCCTGCTTCACCGCCCAGGCGGTGGTGAAGGACGAGGGCCATACCCATCACGGCCCCGCCGCCATCGCCGCGTGGAAGACGGCCGCGTCGGCCAAATATAACTACACCAGCACGCCCATCGCGATGGAGGAGGCGGAGGGCCGGGTGGTCGTCACCAGCCACGTCGCCGGCGATTTCCCCGGCAGTCCGATAGCCTTGCGCTACGCCTTCGTGGTTGAGGGCGGCAGGATCGCCAGCCTGGAGATCACGCCATGAGCTTCGACCTGGGATTGGCCGGCCGGCGGGCGCTGGTCACCGGCGGCACCAAGGGCGTGGGCGCCGCCGTCGTCGCCACTCTGCGGGAAAACGGCGCCCGGGTGATGACCACGGCGCGGTCCCTGCCCGAGACGCCCGAGCCGGGCGTGTTGTACGAGGCCGCCGACGTCGCCACGGCCCAGGGCTGCGCCGCCGTGGCTCAGGCGGCGCTCGACCGGCTGGGCGGCGTGGACATCCTGGTCAATGTGGTGGGCGGGTCCACGGCGCCGGGCGGCGGCTTCGCCGCCCTGGACGACGACATCTGGATGCGGGAACTGAACCTGAACCTCATGGCCGCCGTCCGCCTGGACCGGGCGCTGCTGCCCAGCATGGTCGCACGCGGCGATGGCGTCATCATCCACGTCACCTCCATCCAACGCGCCTTGCCCCTACCGGAATCGACCACGGCCTACGCCGCCGCCAAGGCCGCCCTGTCGACCTACAGCAAGAGCCTGTCGAAGGAGGTGACGCCCAAGGGCGTGCGCGTGGTCCGCGTCTCCCCCGGCTGGGTGGAGACGGAGGCCGCCGTTGCCCTTGCCGACCGCCTGGCCCGGGATGCGGGCACGGATTATGAGGGCGGCAAGGCCATCATCATGAAGGCCCTGGGCGGCATCCCGCTGGGCCGTCCCAGCAAGCCGCGGGAAGTGGCGGACCTGATCGCCTTCCTCGTCTCGTCCCGTGCCGCCGCCATCAGCGGCACGGAATACACCATCGACGGCGGCACGGTGCCGACCGCCTGAGCCGTCAGGGCGCGATGGCATCCAGCTCGGTCATCACCCCATCCGACAGCCACAGTTCGGCCGCGGCCAGGTTCTGCCGCAGATGGGCGACGGAGGAGGTGCCGGGAATCAGCAGGATGTTGGGCGAACGGCGCAGCAGCCAGGCCAGGGCCACCTGCATCGGCGTGGCGCCCAGACGGGCCGCCACGTCGGACAGGGTCGACGACTGCAGGGGGCTGAAGCCACCCAGCGGGAAAAAGGGCACATAGGCGATGCCGTCGCGGGCCAGGTCGTCGATCAGGGCATCGTCAGCGCGGTGGGCCAGGTTGTACAAGTTCTGCACGCAGGCGATGCGGCAGATGCCACGCGCTTCCGCGATCTGCGCCGCCGTCACGTTGCTGAGCCCGATGTGGCGGATCAGGCCCTGCTGCTGAAGCTCCGCCAGCACCGTCAGGGGCGCCGCGATGGAGCCCTCGGCGGGACCGTGCACGTCGAACATGGCCCGGAAGTTCACCACCTCCAGCACGTCCAGGCCCAGGTTGCGCAGATTGTCGTGCACGGACTGGATCAGCTGTTCGCGGGAGAAGGCCGGGTTCCAGGAGGCGTCGGCCCCGCGTTCGGCGCCGACCTTGGTGGCGATCACCAGATGATCGGCATAGGGGTGCAGCGCCTCGCGGATCAGCTGGTTGGTGACATGGGGGCCGTAGATGTCGCTGGTGTCGATATGGTTGACGCCGGAGTCGACGGCGGCGCGCAATACGGCCAACGCCGCGTCGCGGTCCTTGGGCGGGCCAAACACCCCGGGCCCGGCCAGTTGCATGGCGCCGTAACCCATGCGGTTCACGCTGCGGTCGCCAAGGGTGTAGGTGCTGGTGCTCATGAGCGGCATCCCTGCTGGGGTGTGAAGATGCAGTAGAGATAAGCGTCCGCCGCCTGTACGATAATCGGGCACAGTCAGAACGGGTTGTTCGGGAAAGCGAACAATGAAAATCGATCTTGGGGACCTGAACGCCTTTGTCACGGTGGCGCGCGCCCGCGGCTTCCGCGATGGCGCGCGGGCCAGCGGCGCCAGCGCCTCCGGCCTCAGCGAGGCCGTCAGCCGGCTGGAGGCGCAGATGGGCGTGCGGCTGCTGAACCGCACGACGCGCAGCGTGGTCCCCACCGAGGCGGGACAGCGCCTGCTGGAACGGTTGGGGCCGGCCTTGACCGAGGTGGAAACGGCGTTGGACGTGGTCAACAACTTCCGCGACCGGCCGGTGGGCACCCTGCGCCTGAACGTGCCCATCAGCGCCGCGCGCCTGGTGCTGCCGGCCATCGTGCCGCGCTTCCTGGCCGCCTATCCCGACATCGAGATGGAGGTGATCGCCGAGGACAGTTTCGTCGATCTGCTGGCGGTGGGCTGCGACGCCGGCATCCGCTATGGCGAGCGGCTGGAGCAGGACATGATCGCCGTGCCCATTGGTCCGCGCGTGCAGCGCTTCGCCACCGCCGCGTCCCCCGCCTATCTCGACCACCACGGCCGGCCCCAGCACCCGCGCGACCTGCTGCGCCACGCTTGCCTGCACGGGCGCTTCTCCAACAGGCCGGCACCGCTCTGGGAGTTCGAACGGGATGGGGAGACGGTGCAGGTCGACCCCAAAGGCCCCTTGCAGGTCAGCATCGGCACCGCCACCGACCTGGCGGTGGAAGCGGCCATCGCCGGGATGGGCATCATCCTGCTGTTCGAGGACTGGTTGCGCCCGCATCTGGACAGCGGCGCCCTGGAACCGGTGCTGGAGCCGTGGTGGCTGAGCTTCCCCGGGCCTTTCCTGTATTACCCCGGCCGCCGTCTGGTGCCGGCCCCCTTGCGCGCCTTCATCGACTTCATCAAGGAGCCGATGGGGTGAGGGCCAGCGCCGCCCGGCCAGAGGTTGGCCCGCTTTGATCGAGCATTTCGGGGCGGTGTTGTCCGATGAAGATAAGGAAACGCTGCGCCTGTGCCGCCAGCTTCGGAACAAGTTACTCCACAGCGATTTCCGCGCGGCGCGGGACAAGCTGAGCGAGTTGGGTATTGCATCGTCGCCCGGCGGCGTCGTGAAGATAAATCTGCCGGTGGTGATCGCCGCAGAGGTTGCGGCGAAGATTGAAGCGGCGGAGGCCGGCGTAGAAGGCGTGGGGGTAGCCGACACACTGTCCACGGACGCAGGTAGCGTATTCGGATGGTTCCTTGAAGCGGCGCAATCCGGCGACTTTGCCAAGGCGGGAGCCGCCTTCAAAGTCGCCCGTGAATGATTTCTAAGCCGTTGGCCGACCATGGTGTTTGGCTGGTAGTGCTGTAATCGAATTTGCAGGAAAGAGGGGGCTTGGCCTCCGCTTTCTTGCAATTTGGGGATCCCCTTTTGGGCCATTTCGTGATTCGATTCCCCCTGTGAACAGCGGTGGGAACAGGCCATGTCACGACCCCGGGACACCCGACAGAAAGACCTTCTGCGTCCAGCCCTGGACCAGATCATCGACCTGAAGCACCCACTGGTGGTGCTGTCGGGCAAGATCGACTGGGGCTTTCTGGAACAGCGCTTGGGTGGGGTCTATGGCGGCGGACCAGGCCAGCCGCCGTTGCCGGTCCGGCTGATGGCGGGCCTGCTGATCCTGAAGCACATGCACAACCTGTCGGATGAGGTGCTGACCGCCCGCTGGGCGGAGAACCCCTATTTCCAGTTCTTCTGCGGCGAGGAGGTCTTCCGCCACGACCTGCCCTTCGACCGGTCGTCGCTGTCCCGTTGGCGCCAGCGCCTGGGCGAGGAGCGGCTGGCCGCGCTGATCCAGGAGAGCCTGCGGGTGGCCCAGGCCACCGGCGCGCTCAGCACCCGCGACTTGGCGCGCGTGGCGGTGGACACCACCGTCCAGCCCAAGGCCGTCGCCCACCCCACCGACGCCCGCCTGACCCACAAGGCCATCGAGAAGCTGGTCGCCTTCGCCAAGGACAACGGCCTCACGCTGCGCCAGAGCTATCTGCGCGTGGCCAAGAAGGCCGCCATCATGGTCGGCCGCTACACCCACGCCCACCAACACAAGCGCGCCAACCGGGAACTAAAGTTCCTGCGCACCCGTCTGGGCCGCCTCATCCGTGACATCAACCGCAAGGTCGCCGCCAAGGGAGGCGCCGAGGCCCCAGACCTCCTGGCCCGCTACGGCCCCTTACGTGACCTGGCCATCAAGGTCAGCATGCAGACCCAGCGCCAGCGCGGGCAGAAAGTCTACTCCCTCCACGCCCCCGAGGTCGAATGCATCGGCAAGGGCAAGGCCCGCGCCCCCTACGAGTTCGGCTGCAAGGTCAGCGTCGCCGTCCCCATCACCAAGCCCAAGGGCGGCCTCTTCGTCCTCCACGCCCAGGCCCTGCACACCAACCCCTTCGACGGCCACACCCTGGCCAAGGCCGTCGCCGACATCAAAGCCAACACTGGACGCGAGCCGGACCGCGTCCACGTCGACAGGGGCTATCGCGGCCATGACCATCCCAACAAGTTCAAGGTCTGGATCACAGGCCAGGTCCGCAGGACTACCACCGCCATCAAACGGGAGATGAAGCGCCGCGCCGCCATCGAGCCCATCATCGGCCACCTCAAGGCCGAGCACCGCATGGGACGGAACTACCTCAAGGGACGCCACGGCGACCGTATCAATGCCGTCCTCGCAGCCGCTGGCTTCAACTTCCACCTCCTCGTCAGGTGGTTCCAGGACCTTTGGCGTGCCCTGCTCTGCGCTCTCCAAATCCAAAACGAAATGACCCTGATCAGCTCAAATTGAACCGGTCAGGGCCATTCTTCACGGGCGACTTCAAAAGCGCAGCAAAAATAGTCGATAGGCTGGCCAGTCTCGATGGGACGTAAGCATTTGATACCCCGATTAGAGGGCCAGATAAAAGGCCGCACATTGCGGCTCGGTCGGTCGATTGTTTTTGCTTGGATTTTCGCCGATCCGGCAATGTGCGATCTCGGGGCGCAATGCGTGCTGTGCCATCAACCTATTGCCCAATAACGACTTTCTGCACAGTTGCCGTCGGCGTTAGCCGAGCTGCTGCATCGAATCCGGTTTTATCGTTGAGCGCCACATGGTAAGTTACATGTAACCAGGCTGGGGAACCGAGTCATGGCATCGGCGCGAGGCGCTAAGCCCACCAAGATTAAGGTGCAGGAGCACCGCGACCGGCTGCGCGCCCAGGGCTTGCGGCCGATCCAAATTTGGGTGCCGGACGTGCGCGCGTCCTCCTTCCGGGCCGAGGCGCACCGGCAATCTCTGGCCGTGGCGTCGAGCGCCCACGCGGCCGAGGATCAGGCGTTCATCGACGCGGTGTCCGACTGGGATGGTGAATGAGGCGGGGCGACGTCTGGACCGTCTCCGGCGGCAAGGACTATGCGGGCAAACCGCGCCCCGTCGTCATCGTGCAGGACGACGCCTTCGACGCGACGGACTCTATCACGATCTGCGCCTTCACCACGGACCCGACCGACGCGCCCCTGTTCCGGCTGCCGGTGGAGCCGAACGAGCGCAATGGCCTGCGTTCCTCCTCCCGGCTGATGGTGGACAAGATCACCACCGTCCCTAAATCCAAAATCGGCGAGCGAATCGGCCGGCTGGACGACGACGATGTGGTTCGGCTCAACCAGGCTGTAATGGTGTTCCTCGGCTTGGCGGTGTCGCCGAGAACGGGCCGGAAAGGGGAATGACGGACGGCGCCACGACCAAGGCGTATCGCGGCGCAATCAAACCGACGGCAAGCGGCGTAAACTCAGTGCCCACTCAGGGACTGAAATGGCGGAGGGGATGGGATTCGAACCCACGATACGGTTTTGGCCGTATACCCGCTTTCCAGGCGAGCGCCTTCAACCACTCGGCCACCCCTCCGTCCGGAATGGGGCGGGACCATATAGAGACACGCGCCCCTCGGCAAGGGTCTTTTCATACCATCCCGCGCAAGGCTGATTTTTCCCCGGATGGCTCAGCCTTCGCCCGCTTCGGCCCCGTCCCGCACGGGCTTAACCCGCTCGCCAAACAGGGCGGTGCCGACGCGCACCTGGGTCGCCCCCATGCGCACCGCCAGGTCGTAGTCGCCGCTCATGCCCATGGATACCTCGGCCAAGCCGGCCTTGCGCGCCAGGCCGGCCAGCAGGGCGAAGTGCATGGCCGGCTCTTCCTCCGCCGGCGGGATGGCCATCAGGCCGGCGATCTCCAGCCCGTGGGTGTCGCGGCAGGCGGCCAGGAAGGCGGGCACGTCGGCCGGGGCGATGCCGGCCTTCTGCGGCTCCTCGCCCGTGTTCACCTCCACCAGCAGGCGCGGCCGGCGGCCCTGGCGCTTGATCTCGGCGGCCAGCGCCTCGGCCAGGCGCTCGCGGTCCACGGTCTGGATGACATCGAACAGGGCGACGGCGTCCTTGACCTTGTTGGTCTGCAGCGGGCCAATCAGGTGCAGTTCCACGTCGGGGTAGTCGGCCTTGAGCTCCGTCCATTTGGCCTTGGCCTCCTGCACGCGGTTCTCGCCGAACACCCGCTGGCCGGCCTCAAGCGCGGCTCGGATCTTCTCCACCGGCTGCACCTTGGACACGGCCACGAGGCGGACGGCGGCCGGATCGCGGCCCACGCCGCGGGCGGCACCCTCGATGACGCCGCGCACGGTGGCGAGGCGGGTGGCGACGTCGGCGTCCGCGGGCGGGGCGGGCGGGGCGGGGGGCTTGCTGGCGCGGGTCATGATGGGGCCACGGTTGTGTATGGGCGGTTGTGCGCGGACGGGATCAACGGTAAAGCGTGGCCCAGGCATGATCCGGGGGAGCGGTCGGGCCCGGGCACGCGCGACTTTCCTGCGCCGCGCCGGCCAAGGCAAGGCTCCCGTATCGACAACCGCCGCCTATATCACTTGTCCCGTCGCATTCCAGGACACGGAAGCCCACCGATGACCCGCCGCATCCCCGTCGCCCTCTGCGCCGCCGTCGCCCTGCTGGCGCCCCCGCACGCGGCCCGGGCCGAGGTCGACTACCACCTGTCGGGCGTGGCCCAGGGCGGGGTGGTGGGCACCGACCGGCCGGCGGCGGGTGACGGCCATTGGGACGCCGCCGGCGCCTATGCCGTCACCGGCAGCGTGGAGACGGTGACCGACAGCGGCGTCACCTACGGCGCCCTGCTGCGCGTCGGCTCCGGCAACACCGGGCGCAGCACCGACCGGCCGGGCAACGCCGACCGCGAGGGGATCGGTATCGACCAGGCCTATGTCTACGCCTCCGGCGGCTGGGGCAAGGTGCGCCTGGGCCAGAGCTGGGGCGCGTCGGAGCGGGCGACGGACCTGTTGCCCCTGCTGGTGGGCGGGGAGATGGACGGCTTCTGGACGCAAAGCGCGCGGGTGCGGCCGCCGGGCATGGCCCTGGGCCGCGCCTATGCCGGCCGCGACAGCGACGATGCCGCCAAGGTGGACTATGAGACGCCGCGCCTGTTCGGCCTGAAAGCCGGCGTCTCCTTCGCGCCCGAACGCCGGGCCTTCGGCCAGGACATCGTGGCGCCCTACGCCATCCCGGCGGAGACCGATTTCTGGGAAGGGGCCCTGAACTATCGCGGCGACTGGGGCCCCACCCAGTATGAGGTGGGCGTGGCCTACAACCACGCCAATGCCGCCCACAGCTGGCTGCGGGACACCTCCACCGTCACCCTGGCCGGCGGCCTGACCTACGGCGGCTTCACCGTCGGCGCCGTGCTGTTCGACGACGGCGACAGCGGCCTGCTGCGCGATCGCCCGGCCGATGGGCCGGGCGCGACCCGGGGCGCCACCCTGCAGGGCACCTATGAGAATGGCCCCTATGGCCTGACCCTGTTCTGGCACGGCAGCGAGACGGAGAACTGGACCACCTATCGCGCCTACGGCCTGGGCCTGTCATGGAAGGTGCGGGGCGACACCACCCTGGGCCTGGACCTCATCCATTGGACGGCCGACCTGGAAAGCGGCAACCCGGCCGCGATGGCGGACCAGTCCAGCCCCCACCCGACAGGTAACGTGGCCAGCGCCGTGGTAGAATTCCGTTTCTAGGTTTTCCGCCCACCGCCACCAGCACCCGCTGCCACAATGCCCACCGCCACAACGCCCGCTGCCCGCGACGCGCCGTCCCTCTGGCCGGCCTTGCGTCCCAGCGGCTTTTTTGATCTAAGGAACCGTTCTCGTGACCCTGGGTGACAATCACATGCCGTCGCGCTCCGCTTTCCTCATTGGCCGCTCCCTCCTGGTTGCCGGACTTCTGCTTTCCACGTCCGCTTGTTCCTGGCTGGGCTGGGGCGATGACGACGACAACGCGAAGGCGGCACCCAAGCCCGTCTCGATCCTCATGCGCCAGAACACCTCTGGCCCGGTCGGCACGTCCAACACCGCCGTGCAGGTGGTGGGCCCGACGGTCAACGCCTTCCTGTGGCGCGCGTCGCTGGACACCATCGGATTCCTGCCGCTGGTTTCGGCCGACCCCTACACCGGCGTGATCATAACCGACTGGTACAGCCCGCCCAGCACCCCGGGCGAGCGGTTCAAGATCAACCTGTACGTCCTGGACAGCACGCTCCGCGCCGACGGCGTGCGCGTGACCGTGTTCCGCCAGGTCGACCAGAACGGCCAGTGGCGCGACGCCACCGTGGCCGCCGAAACCAACAGCCAGCTTGAGGACACCGTCCTCACCCGGGCGCGCCAGCTGCGCATCCAGCAGGCCCCCCCGAAGTAAGCTGATCCATCGCCGGCGGGCGACTGTCTCCTCTCGCAACGCCCCGGCGCCCGCCGGGAGGGGGTGACGCCCCGGCCCCCTCCGGGCTGATGGCCGGCGCGACACCCGAGAGAAGGCGGTTTTTCCATGTCCCGGTACAATGTCAGGGAAAACGAGGCGAAGTGGCAGTCGGCCTGGGCCGACCGGAACAGCTTCGCCGTTTCCGCGGACCCTGCCCGGCCGAAGTATTTCGTCCTGGAGATGTTCCCCTATCCCTCGGGGCGCATCCACATGGGCCACGTCCGCAACTACACCATCGGCGACGTGATCGCCCGCTACAAGCGGGCCAAGGGCTTCAACGTCCTGCATCCCATGGGCTGGGACGCCTTCGGCCTGCCGGCGGAGAACGCGGCGCTGGAACGCAACGTCCACCCCGGCAAGTGGACGTACGAGAACATCGCCACCATGCGCGGCCAGTTGCAGTCGATGGGCCTGGCCATCGACTGGAACCGGGAGATCGCCACCTGCCGCCCGGAATATTACCGGCACGAGCAGAAGATGTTCCTGGACTTCCTGAAGGCCGGCCTGGCCTATCGCAAGGAAAGCTGGGTCAACTGGGATCCCGTCGACAACACCGTGCTGGCCAATGAGCAAGTGGTGGACGGCCGCGGCTGGCGCACCGGCGCGCTGGTGGAAAAGCGCAAGCTGTCGCAGTGGTTCCTGAAGATCACCCACTTCGCCGACGACCTGCTGTCGGCCCTGGCCACGCTGGACCGCTGGCCGGAAAAGGTGCGGATCATGCAGGAGAACTGGATCGGCAAGTCCACCGGCCTGCGCTTCCGCTTCCAGCTGGCCGCCCCGGCGGGCGTCACCCCCAACGTGTTTCCGGGCGAGCCCGAGGTCGAGGTGTTCACCACCCGGCCCGACACCCTGTTCGGCGCCAGCTTCGTCGGCATCTCCCCCAACCATCCCATCGCCTTGGCGCTGGCGGAGAAGAACCCGGCCGTGGCCGAGTTCATCGCCGACTGCAACCGCGTCGGCACCTCGGAAGAGGCGATCGAGACGGCGGAGAAGAAGGGCTATGACACCGGCATCACCGCCGAGCATCCCTTCGTGCCCGGCTGGAAGCTGCCGGTCTACATCGCCAACTTCGTGCTGATGGAATACGGCACCGGCGCCATCTTCGGCTGCCCGGCGCACGACCAGCGCGACCTGGACTTCGCCCGCAAGTACGGCCTGAAGGTCACCCCCGTGGTGGTGCCCGAGGGGGAGGATCCGGCCACCTTCGACGTGGGCACCGAGGCGTACACCGGCCCCGGCCTGCTGCGTAACTCACAGTTCCTGGACGGCATGGATGTGGAGGCCGCCAAGCAGGCGGCTGGCGAGCGCATCGAGGCCATGGGCCGCGGTCAGCGCACCACCATCTTCCGCCTGCGCGACTGGGGTGTGTCGCGCCAGCGCTACTGGGGCTGCCCCATCCCGGTCATCCACTGCCCCAGCTGCGGCCTGGTGCACGTGCCGGAGGACCAGCTGCCCGTCACCCTGCCGGACGACGTGACCTTCGACCAGCCGGGCAACCCGCTGGACCGCCACCCGACCTGGAAGCACGTGGCCTGTCCCACCTGCGGCACGGCGGCGGTGCGCGAGACCGACACCTTCGACACCTTCATCGAGTCGAGCTGGTATTTCCTGCGCTTCGCCAGCCCGCGCGTGGAGGGCCAGGCCTTCAATCGCGAGGAGGCGGCCTACTGGCTGCCGGTCGACCAGTACATCGGCGGCATCGAGCATGCGGTGCTGCACCTGCTGTACGCCCGCTTCTGGACACGCGCCCTGTCCCATGTCGGCTACACCGACCTGAAGGAGCCGTTCGAGGGCCTGTTCACCCAGGGCATGGTGACCCACGCCACCTACCAGGACGCGGAGGGCAAGTGGCTGCTGCCGTCCGACGTGGACGTGGTGGACGGCAAGTCGGTGCAGCGCGAGGGCGGCGGCCCGGTGACCGTCGGCCCCATCATCAAGATGTCGAAGTCCAAGAAGAACGTGGTGGACCCGGCGCACATCATCGACACCTACGGTGCCGACGCCGCCCGCCTGTTCATGCTGTCCGACAGCCCGCCGGACCGCGACCTGGAATGGACCGAGGCCGGCATCGATGGCGCCTGGCGCTTCATCAACCGCCTGTGGCGCCTGGTGACGGAGCCGTCCGTGGCCCTGCCGCCCGCCGGCACGCCCATCCCGGCCGAGCTGTCGCCGCTGGCCACCGACGCGCGCCGCATGGTGCACAAGACCGTGGCCGCCATCGGCGAGGACCTGGAACGCTTCCGCTTCAACAAGGCCGTGGCCCGCATCCGCGAGTTGTCCAACGCGCTGGAGAAGCTGGACGCCAAGGCGGGCGCCGATGCCCAGAACATTCAAGAGGGTGACGCCGCCGTGCTGCGCGAGGGGCTGGAGGTGCTGGTGCGCCTGATCGGCCCGATGATGCCGCACCTGGCTGAGGAGTTGTGGTCCGTGCTGGGTCATGACACCCTGCTGGTCAATTCGGTCTGGCCGGTGGCGGATGAGGCCCTGGCCACCGAGGACACCGCCACCGTGGCGGTGCAGGTGAACGGCAAGCTGCGCGCCACCCTGCACCTGCCCAAGGACATCGCCAAGGAAGAGGCCGAGGCGCTGGCCCTGGCGGAGCCCAACGTGCAGCGCGCCCTGGAGGGAAAGCCCGTGCGCAAGGTCATCGTCGTGCCCAACCGGGTGATCAATGTTGTCGTCTGACGGCGTCCTCAAGATCGCCGTCCGCAAGGCGGTGGTGGGTGCGATCCTGGTGGCGGGGCCCCTGGCCCTGTCCGCCTGCGGCTTCCACACCGTCTATGGCGACCACAGCCTGTCGGGCAAGCCCTCGACGCGCGGGCAGATGCAGTCGGTGTCGATCGACATCATCCCCGACCGCGTCGGCCAAATCCTGCGCAACAACCTGATCGACCGGTTCTACCAGGACGGCGGCCGGCCGGCGAAGCCTGACTACCGCCTGAACGTGCGCCTGAATTCCAACAAGGAAGATCTGGGCATCCAGCGCGACGCCACCGCCACCCGCGCCCGCCTGCACGTCCTGGCCGATTACCAGCTGATCGACATCAAGACGGGCAAGACGCTGTACCGCACATCCAGCCGGTCTATCGTCAGCTACGACATCTCCGAAGCGCAATACTCCACCATGGTCACGGAACAGGACGCCTATGACCGCGCCCTGACTGAGGTGGCGGAGGAAATCACCACCCGCCTGGCGCTGTACTTCGACCGCGGGTCGGTGGTTCAGGCGACCAAGGACCAGTAAGCCCTTTTGCATCAATCGCGTGCATGGGCCGCCTCCGCCCCGGGGCGGCCCTTTCCGCTCCCGGGAGGCGTCCTTGAAGGTTCAGCCCCGCAACGCCGACGGTTTCTGCAAAAGCCCGCCCGCCGGCATCGTCGCCGTGCTGGTCTATGGCCCCGACACCGGCCTGGTGCGTGAACGCGGCCAGGCCCTGTCGCGCGCCGTCGTCAGCGACCTGCAGGACCCTTTCCGCGTCAGCGACCTGAAGGCTGACCAGATCAGCGGCGACGGCGCCCGCCTGAATGACGAAATGGCCGCCATGGCCCTGACCGGCGGCCGGCGGCTGGTGCGGGTGCGCGACGCCGACGAGTCGGTCACCGTGGCCTTCCAAGCCCTGCTGAAGCAGCCACCCGGCGGCGACACCTTGTGCGTGGTGGAGGCGGGCGATCTCGGCAAATCCAGCAAGCTGCGCGCCTTGTTCGAGTCGGATGACAAGGCCGCCGCCATCGCCTGCTATGTGGAGGAGGAGGGGGAGCTGGCGGTCACCATCGGCCGCATCCTGGGGGAGCATAAGCTGACCATCGACACCGACGCCCGCGACTGGCTGGCCGCCAATTTGGTGGGTGACCGCGCCGTGGCCCGGGGGGAGGTGGACAAGCTGGCCATCTATATGATGGGCGCCAGCCGCGTGACGCTGGAGGACGTGCGCACCGTCATCGGCGACAGCGCCGCCCTGGACATGGATGAGCCGGCCCTGGCCGCCGCCGACGGCGACATCGCCGGCATCGACCGGGCGCTGGGCCGCCTGTTCGGGGAGGGGACCAGCCCCGTGCCCATCCTGCGCAGCGCCCAGCGCCATTTCCAGCGCCTGCAGATGGCTGTCTACCACACCACGCGGGGGCAGACGGCGCAGCAGGCGGTGAAGGCCCTGCGGCCGCCGGTGTTCTTCAAGATGGAAAACCAGATGACCAACCAGGTGCGGCGCTGGACCCTGCCCAACCTGGCCCTGGCCCTGGACCGCCTGATGGATGCGGAGGCTGACTGCAAGCGCACCAACATGCCGGATGAGACCTTGTGCGCCCGGGCCTTTTTCCAGGTGGCGCAGCTCGCCCGCCGATCAGGCAACTGAATCCCATATCAACAAAAAACGCCGCCAGTGACAGCACTGACGGCGTTTTTTCATGCCTGTACCCCTGCGCGAGATCTCAGTGTTGGTGCTTCAGCCGCGCCAGAAGGCCATCCAGCTGGTCCAGGTTGCTGTAATGCACGGTCAGGCTGCCCGCCTGGCCCTTGGCCTTCAACGCCACCTTGAGGCCCAGCTCGGCCGCCAGTTCCTTTTCCAGCGCCAGGGTATCGGCCGTCTTGGGCGCGGGCGCGAGGCGGGCCGCGGGGTTGGCGGCGTCCTTCACCAGCTGTTCCGTCTGGCGGACGTTCAGGCCGCGCTTCACCACTTCACGGGCCAAGCCCAGGGGATCGGCAGCGGTCAACAGGGCGCGGGCGTGGCCCATGGTCAGGCTGCCGTCCTGCACCAGCGCCTTCACCGCGTCGGGCAGGGCCAGCAGGCGCAGCATGTTGGCCACGTGGCTGCGGCTCTTGCCCACGGCGCGGGCCAGATCCTCCTGCGTGTGCTGGAATTCATCCATCAGGCGCTGGAAGCCCTCGGCCTCTTCCAGGGGCGTCAGGTCCTGGCGCTGGATGTTTTCCACCAGCGCGATTTCCAACGCCTCGCGGTCGGTCAGCGACCGCACCACCACCGGCACCTCGTGCAGGCCCGCCAGCTGGGCGGCGCGCCAGCGGCGCTCACCCGCGATGATCTCGTAGCGGGCGTTGCCGCCAGCCGGCGCTTCCTCGACCTTGCGCACCAGGATGGGCTGCAGCACGCCGCGCTCGCGGATGCTGTCCACCAGGCTGCGGATGGCCTCTTCATCGAAGTGGCGGCGCGGCTGATAGCGCCCGGGGTGCAGCAGCTCGATGGGCAGGGCGCGGGGCGGGCGGCCCTTTTCCACCGGCTCCTGCTCGTCCGCCACCTCGGCAAACAGCGCGGACAGGCCGCGCCCCAGGTTGCTGCGCTTCTTCATTTCATCCATGGACTGACTGCCGGTTACGCTCACGCTTCAAAACCTCTCCCGCCAAATGAATATAGGCCTGCGCGCCCGCCGACTTCAGGTCGTAGAGCAGCACGGGCTTGCCGTGGCTGGGCGCCTCGGAGACGCGGACATTGCGGGGAATGACCGTCTCGTACACTTTCTCGCCGAAGAAGCCGCGCACGTCGGCGGCCACCATGTCGGACAGGTTGTTGCGCCGGTCGAACATGGTCAGCACCACGCCCTGGATCTCCAAAGCCGGATTGAAGGTGCGCTTCACCCGCTCGATGGTGCGGATCAGCTGCGACAGGCCTTCCAGGGCATAGAACTCGCACTGCAACGGCACCAGCACCGAATTGGCCGCCGCCAGGGCGTTGAGGGTCAGCAACCCCAGGGCTGGTGGGCAGTCGATCAAGATGTAGTCATAGTCGGCGGCCGCGCCAGTCAGCGCGTCACGCAGGCGGAACTCGCGCCGCTCCAGCTCCACCAGTTCCAGCTCCGCGCCCGATAGGTCGGCCGAGGCGGTGACCACGAACAGCTTGGGGATGCTGGTGCCGCGCACCGAGGCTTGCACCGTCGTCTCGCCGAACAACAGTTCATAGGTGCCGGTGCCGCGTTCCGTGCGGCCGATGCCCAGGCCGGTGGAGGCGTTGCCCTGTGGGTCGTTGTCCACGATCAGCACGCGCTTGCCGGTGGCCGCCAGGGCCGTGCCCAGGTTGATGGTGGTCGTGGTCTTGCCCACGCCGCCCTTTTGGTTGGCAAGGGCCAGGATGCGCGCTCGCTTGGGCGCGGGGGTCGGGGCGTCAGCGGGCACGGGCGATCTCACCAAGGATAAGGATGGTCCCCGACGGGTCCGTAATGCTGGGGACTTGGGAGGCGGTCATTGTCCAGGATTGGGCGGCAAGGGTCAATTCCTCGGGGGCCGTCCTGCCCTTCAGGAAGAGGCACTTCGCACCCGGCTTCAGGAAGCGGTTGCCCCAGTCCAACAGCTCCGGCAACGCCGCCAGGGCGCGGGCCGTGACCACGTCGGCCGCGATCTCCGGCGCCTGTTCGATGCGTTGGGCGTGGACGGTCACCTGCGTCCCCGTGGCCCGTGCCACCTCCCGCAGGAAGGTGGCCTTGCGTGTGTCGCTCTCGATCAGGTGCACGTCCGGTACGCCCAGGATGGCCATGACCAAGCCAGGAAACCCAGCGCCGCTGCCCATGTCCACCTGCGTCCGCGTACCCGGGGGCAGCAGGGCGTGCAGCTGGGCGCTGTCGGCCAGGTGGCGTTCCCAGACATCGGCCACAGTGGACTTGGCCACCAGGTTGATGGCGGGGTTCCACTTGGCCAGCAGCTGGGCATAGACGGTAAGCCGGTCCAGTGTTTCACGTGAAACATGGAATCGGGTGGCGAAATCAGCAGGGGTCATGCTGCACTCGTGGTGTCGTCGGTCTGGACCAAGCGGGCAGGGCGCTTTTTCACGTGCCGCAGCAGGGCGGTCAGCGCCGCCGGCGTCATGCCCGGGATACGGGCGGCCGCCCCCAGCGTGGCGGGGCGAACCTGGCGGAGCTTGGTACGAATTTCGGCGGATAGCGACGCGATGGCATCCACATCCAGGTCCGCCGGCAGGGCCAGCGCCTCATCGCGACGGAAAGCGCGAATGTCCGCTTCCTGCCGGTCGAGATAGCCGGCGTAGCGCCCGTCGATCTCCACCTGCTCGGCGATCTCCGGCGAAAATCCGTTCAGCTCCGGCCAGAGGACACCCAGCCGGGCCAAGTCGATGTCGGGATACCGCAGCAGGTCGGCGACGCTGCGGCGCACGCCATCCTGGTTGATGGTCAGGCCGTGCTTGGCCAGCTCATTGGGCGTGGCCGACAGGGTGCCGGCCAGATGGCGGGCTTGGTCCAGGGCGGCCAGCTTGGCGCCGAAGGCGGCGGCGCGCGCCTCACCCACACAGCCCAGGGAAAGCCCACGCGGGGTCAGGCGCTGGTCAGCATTGTCGGCGCGCAGCAACAGGCGGTATTCCGCCCGGCTGGTGAACATGCGGTAGGGTTCCGACGTACCCCGGGTGATCAGGTCGTCGATCATCACGCCGATGTAGGACTCGGCGCGATCCAGCACGAACGGCGCCGATCCCGACACGGCCAGGGCGGCGTTCAGCCCAGCCACCAGGCCCTGGGCCGCCGCCTCCTCATACCCTGTGGTGCCGTTGATCTGGCCCGCCAGGAACAGGCGGGGCAGGCGGCGGGTCTCCAGCGTCGGGCCCAGCTCGCGCGGGTCGACGTAGTCGTACTCGATGGCATAGCCGGCCCGAAGCATGGTGACATGCTCCAGCCCGGGGATGGCCTTCAAAATCTCCAACTGCACATCGCGGGGCAGGGAGGTGGAAATGCCGTTGGGATAGACGGTGTCATCGTCCAGGCCCTCCGGCTCCAGGAAAATCTGGTGCCGTTCCTTGTCGGCGAAGCGGACGATCTTGTCCTCCACCGACGGGCAATAGCGCGGGCCGATGCCCTCGATCTGCCCGGAATACATGGGCGCGCGGTGCAGGTTGGCGCGGATGACCTCATGCACGCGGGCGCTGGTCCAGGTGATGTGGCAGGGCACCTGCGGCGTGGTGATCTTGTCCGTGAGGTAGGAGAAGGGCGGGGGCGGATCGTCGCCCGGCTGCACCTCCAGGCTGGCCCAATCGATGGTGCGGCCGTCCAGGCGCGGCGGCGTGCCGGTCTTGAGCCGACCCAAGGGGAAGCCCACGCGCATCAGGGTGTCGGACAGGCCCAGGGCCGGCGCCTCACCCACCCGGCCGGCGGGGATCTTCTCCTCACCGATATGGATCAAGCCACGCAGGAAGGTGCCGGTGGTCAACACAACGGCACCCGCCATGACCTTCTCACCGGCGGCGGTGACGATGCCGGCCACGCGGCCATGGGCGTCGATCACCAAGTCCTCGACGGCGGCGGCCACCAGGGTCAGGTTTTCCTGCTCCGCCAGGATGGCCTGCATGGCCTGGCGGTACAGCTTGCGGTCCGCCTGGGCGCGTGGCCCACGAACCGCCGGCCCCTTGGATTTGTTCAGCACGCGAAACTGGATGCCGGCGCGATCGGTCACCCGTCCCATGACGCCGTCCATGGCGTCGATCTCACGGACAAGGTGGCCCTTGCCCAGACCACCGATGGCCGGGTTGCAGCTCATCTCCCCAACCGTGTCGAGGCGATGGGTGTATAGGGCGGTGCGGGCGCCCAGCCGCGCGGCGGCGGCGGCCGCTTCGCAGCCGGCATGGCCGGCGCCAACCACGATGACGTCATAGGTCTGCATGGCGCCGGACTTTAGGGGCGCGGACCCGACGAGTCAAAGGTCGCCAGGGGATGACGGCCATGATTCCGTGCCGCCCCATGTTTCACGTGAAACATAGGGGCTAAGTCAACTCACTTTCCGATGCAGAAATCGCGGAAGATGACGTCCAGCAGGTCTTCCACGTCCACACGGCCGGTGATGCGGCCCAGGGCGCGGGCGGCCAGGCGGGCGTCCTCCGCTGCCAGTTCCGGCAGATCGGCCCTCAGCGCGCGCGCCAGGGCGGCGCGGCAATCCTCCAGCGCCTGACGATGCCGGGCGCGGGTGAGAGATGGGGCGGCGCCCGGCATCAGGCGATCGCCGACGATGCGCTCCAGGGCCCCCAACAGATCCGCCAGCCCCTCACCGGTGGCGGCGGATACGGCGATGGCCGTACGGCCGGCGACCATGGCCGGCACATAGGTGCATAGGTCGCGCTTGTTCAGCACCACGAGCGCGTCGCCATCCGCCAGGGCCAAGGTGGCCGCCGCCATGTCGCCGATGTTCCACGTGGAACAATCCAGCACCAACAGCTTCAGGTCGGCTTTTTCCGCCCGCGCCAGCGCCCGCCGGATGCCCTCGCGCTCGACCTCATCGGCGGCGTCGCGCAGGCCGGCGGTATCGGCCAGGATGACAGGGAAGCCGCCCAGATCCAGGTTCACCTCGATGACGTCACGCGTTGTGCCGGCGGTGGCGGAGACGATGGCCGCGTCCCGCCGCGCCAGGGCATTCAACAGACTGGACTTGCCGGCATTGGGCGCGCCTAGTATGGCGATGGAAAAGCCGTCGCGCAGCCGCTCCCCCCGATGACCATCGGCCAGGTGGGCGCCGATCTCCTGGTACAGGCTGGTCAGGACGGGTACAACCGCCGGCGCCAGACCGTGGGGCAAATCCTCATCGGGGAAATCAATGTCCGCCTCCAGGTGGGCCAAGGCACGCACCAGGCGATGGCGCCACCCCTCGTAAAGCTGCCCCAGGACACCATCCATCTGGCGCAGGGCCTGGCGCCGCTGGGCCGCCGTCTCGGCATCGACCAGGTCGGCGATGGCCTCGGCCTCCGTCAGGTCCAGCTTGCCGGCTTCGAAGGCGCGGCGGCTGAACTCCCCCGGCTCCGCCACGCGCAGGCCCTGGGCCGCCAGCGCCTCGCTGGCGGCCGTCAGGACGGCGCGCCCGCCATGCAGATGCAACTCCGCCACATCTTCGCCGGTGAAGCTATCGGGTGCCGGGAACCACAGCACCAGCGCCTGGTCGAAAACCTCCCCCTCCTGGTCCTTCAGCCGCGCCAGCGTGGCGCGGCGCGGCGCGGGCAGGGGCCGCCCGGTCAAGGCGGACAGGGCGGCCCCGGCCTTGGGACCGGACAGGCGGATGACCTGCACCCCGCCCCGGCCGGGGGCGGAGGCCAAGGCGAAGATGGTGTCGGTGCTATAGAGGGACATGAGAGGTTGGTCAGTCTGCGGCGGCGGCTTTGCGGGCGCGGTGCGCCGGCACTTTCTCATCCGGATATAGCATCAAGCGGTCCACCCGGCCGCCCTCCACCAGGTGAGTCTTCACAATTTCATCGACGTCGCCGGTGGTGGCGCAGGTGTACCAGACACCTTCCGGGTAGATCACCAGCGTGGGCCCCAGCTCGCACCGGTCCAGGCAGCCGGCGGCGTTGACCCTGACCTTCTTGCCCAGGCCGGCCTCCTTGGCGGCGGCCTTCATGTGGTCGCGCAACGCCTCGGAACCCTTCTCCTTGCAGCAGCCCCGGGGGTGGCCCGGCGGCCGCTCATTGGTGCAAAAGAAAACGTGACGGTCGAAATAGGGTGCTGGATCGGTCACTTCGCGTCCTTGCCCCCGCCCATGGCGGAGGTCATCTGGTTCCACATCATTTTCTGCATCTGCTCGAACCCCTGGATGCCCACAGGCAGCCAGGTTTTCAGCAGGGCGTCCGGATCCATGGCGGCCAGGTTGGCGCTCATGCGGTCCTGCATCTGCCGCATCAGCGCGTCCTGCATGGGCTTCACGTCCGGCAGGCCCAGGAAAGCACGGGCCTCTTCCGGGGTGCAATCGACGTCGACGGTGATTTTCATGGGGGCGGACCTTCCTGTTCGGTTGGACTCTAAAGGCGCGTGCCGGGGGAGCTAACTGAGATATACGCCCGAAATAACGCCTCTTTTTTCTGACCTGCACTGTAGCGGAGGCTACAGTGGGGGCAAAGCGGCACTGGACAATCAACGACCGCATCATTCAGCCAGAAGAGCATCACCCCCATGGCGGCATCGGATACGACACAAGCGGCGGCGAACCTGTTGGTTCACGAGACCAGCCCCTACCTGCTGCAGCACAAGGACAACCCCGTGCACTGGCGCGCCTGGGGGCCGGAGGCGTTCGCCGAGGCCCAGGCGCTGGGCAAGCCTGTCCTGCTGTCCGTGGGCTATGCCGCCTGCCATTGGTGCCACGTGATGGCCCATGAAAGCTTCGAGAACGAGGCCATATCCTCCCTGATGAATGACCTGTTCATCAACATCAAGGTGGATCGGGAGGAACGGCCGGACGTGGACCAGGTCTACCAGCAGGCCTTGTCCCTGCTGGGGCAGCAGGGCGGCTGGCCGCTAACCATGTTCCTGACCCCCAAGGGGGAGCCGTTCTGGGGCGGTACCTATTTCCCTCCCGCCGGCCGCTATGGCCGCCCAGGATTCCCCGACGTGCTGCGGGGTGTGGCGGAGACCTATGCCCAGGACCCCGGCAAGGTCAGCCGCAACGTGAAGGCCCTGGGCGACGCCCTGCTCCGCCTGTCCCAGGGCCATCCGGGGGAGGCCGTGACGATCGGCGCCCTGAACGCCGTGGCCGACCGCCTGGTGCGCGAGGTCGACCCCTTCCTGGGTGGCATCAACGGCGCGCCCAAGTTCCCCCAGCCCAGCATCTTCGACCTGCTGTGGCGCGCCCACCTGCGCACCGGCCGCACAGACCTGCGCGACGCCGTCATCACCACCCTGACCCACATGGCCAACGGCGGCATCTACGACCACCTGGCTGGCGGCTTCGCCCGCTATTCCACGGACGAGCAGTGGCTGGTGCCCCATTTCGAGAAGATGCTGTACGACAACGCCCAGCTGGTGGCGTTGATGACCCAGGTGTGGCAGGGCACCCGGGACCCGCTGCTGGAGGTCCGGGTCCGGGAAACCGTGGGCTGGGTGCTGAACGAGATGAAGGTGCCGGGCGGTGCCTTCGGCGCCACCCTGGATGCCGACAGCGAGGGGGAGGAAGGCCGCTTCTACGTCTGGACCAAGGCGGAGGTCGACCGCCTACTTGGCGCGGATACCGACCTGTTCTGCGCCCACTATGACGTGACCGGGCTGGGCAACTGGGAAGGCCACACCATCCTGAACCGGCGCACGCCCCTGGCGCCGGGCAGTGCCGAGGAAAACCGCCTGGCCCATGCCCGCGCCCGCCTGCTGAAGGCCCGGGCCCTGCGCATCCGCCCCGGTTGGGACGACAAGGTGCTGGCCGACTGGAACGGCCTGATGATCGCGGCCCTGGCCCGCGCTGGCTTCGTCTTCGAACAGCCGGGCTGGATCGAGGCCGCCATCGACGCCTACAGCCATGTTGTAACAAGCCTGGGCCATACTGGCGGGGATGGGCTGGACCGCCTGTATCACAGCGGCCGCGGCGGCAGGGCCCGCCACGCCGGCCTGCTGGAAGACTACGCCAACATGGGGAAGGCCGCCCTGACCCTGCATGAGATCACCGGTGACGCCGCCTTCCTGGATCAGGCCGCGCGCTGGACGGACACGCTGGACCGTCATTTCTGGGATGAGGCGGACGGCGGCTATTACACCACCGCCGACGATGTGGGCGACCTGCTGGTCCGCCCGCGCAACGCCCACGACAACGCCGTGCCCGCTGGCAATGGCACCCAACTGGGTAACCTCACCCGCCTGTGGATGCTGACCGGGCAGGACCGCTACCGCGCCCGGGCCGACACGCTGATGTCGGCCTTCAGCGGGGAACTGGGCCGCAACTTCTTCCCGCTCTCCACCTTCCTCAACATGGCCGAGACGCTGCTGAATGGCGTGCATGTCGTGCTGGTGGGGGAGGGCGACGACCTGGAGCCCTTCAACGTCGTCCTGCGCACCCAGTCGCGTCCAACCCTGGTTGTCAGCCGCCTGGCGCCCGGACAAAATTTGCCGGACCCGCATCCGGCGGCGGGCAAGGCCATGGTGGATGGCCGGGCCACGGCCTATGTCTGTCAAGAGATGCGGTGTTCCTTGCCCGTCACCACGCCGGAAGCGCTAGCCGATCTGCTGGCCGCTAGCGCTTCCAGCCAGTGAGGTGCCCCATAGCGTCCTAGTGACGGACGTCACGGTGACAGGCCCCCGCCCAATCGTTAATATGGATCGAATAAGAAACGACGCGTGTTTTAACCATAAGCATTCGACAACCAAATCAAAGGGGTAGCGCAGCATGACCACCGTGACGATCAACGCCACCGATGGCGGCAGTTTCGACGCGTACCTGGCGATCCCGGCCGGCGGCAAGGGCCCGGGCCTGGTGCTGATCCAGGAGATCTTTGGCGTCAACGCCAACATGCGCGCGCTGTGCGACCATTATGCCGCCCTAGGCTACACCGCCATCTGTCCCGACCTGTTCTGGCGCCAGGAACCGGGCGTGCAGCTGACCGACCAGACCGAGGCCGAATGGCAGCGGGCCTTCCAGCTGTACAACGGCTTCAGCGAAGCCAGCGGGGTGGAGGACCTGATCGCCACCGTGGACTTCCTGCGCGAGCATGAGGCGACGGGCGGCAAGGTGGGCACCCTGGGCTACTGCCTGGGCGGCAAGCTGGCCTTCCTGATGGCCACCCGATCCGACGCCGACGCCAACGTCAGCTATTACGGCGTGGGCCTGGACGGCGCCTTGGGCGAGGTCAGCGCCATCACCAAGCCGCTGATGCTGCATACCGCCGGCAAGGACAAATTCTCCTCCGACGAGACGCGGGCCAAGGTGAACGCCGCGATCGAGGGCAACCACCTGATCATCCAGCACCTCTACCCGGAGCAGGACCACGCCTTCGCCCGCGTGGGCGGCGAGCATTACGACGCCAAGGCGGCCGACCTGGCCAACCAGCGCACCGCCACCTTCCTGAAAGAGACGCTGTCTTAACATTGTCCCTCAAGCGCCGGGCGCGGGCATCCGCCCGCTCGGCTATCCTCAGTTTCCAGTCCACTGCGTTCCCCGAAAACTTCCGGCGGACGCGGTCGCGTCCTACAGCGGCATGAGGCGCGGTCTCATGCCGCTGATGGCTGCCTAGCCGAATTTTCTTCCCCCTTCATAGGAGCCCCACCATGGTCCACGCCATCCGCATCCACCAGACCGGCGGTCCGGAGGTGATGAAGTGGGAGGAGGTGACGGTGGGGGAGCCGGGGCCGGGCCAGGTGCGCCTGCGCCAGACGGCCGTGGGCCTGAACTACATCGATGTCTATGTCCGCACGGGCCTCTACAAGAATCCGTTGCCCCTGATCCCGGGCATGGAGGCCGCCGGCGTGGTCGAGGCCGTGGGGCCCGACGTCTATGACTTCAAGGTCGGCGACCGCGTCGGCTATTGCACTGGCGGCACCGGCGGTTATGCCGAGGCGCGGCTGTACCCGGCCGAGCGATTGGTCCACCTGCCGGACGGCATCGACGACCAGACGGGCGCGGCCATGCTGCTGCAAGGCCTGACCGCGCACTACCTGCTGCACCGCACCTTCCCGGTGAAACCGGGACAGACCATCCTGCTGCACGCCGCCGCCGGCGGGGTGGGGCTGATCGCCTGCCAGTGGGCCAAGGCTTTGGGCGCCACCGTCATCGGCACCGTCGGCTCCGACGAGAAGGCGGAACTGGCCCGCGCCCACGGCTGCGACCACACCATCGTCTACACCCGCGAAAACTTCGTGGAGCGGGTGAAGCAGATCACCGACGGCCAGGGCGTGCCCGTCGTCTACGACAGCATTGGCAAGGACACCTTCTACCAGAGCCTGGACTGCCTCAGCCGCCTGGGCACCATGGTCAGCTTCGGCAACGCTTCCGGCCCCGTGGGCGCCGTGGACATCGGCATTTTGAACACCAAGGGCTCGCTGTTCCTGACGCGACCCTCCCTGGGCGGCTACGTCGCCACCACCAAGGAACTGCGCGACAGCGCCAACGCCCTGTTCGCCGCCGTGCTGTCCGGCAAGGTGAAGATCGACGTGCGCCAGACCTACGCCCTGAAGGACGCGGCCCAAGCCCACATCGCCCTGGAAGCCCGCCGCACCACCGGCTCCACGGTGCTGCTGCCGTGAGATCAGCCGGCGGTCGCCGCCGCCGCTTCCTCACCCGCCAGCCACAGCGGCGACTTGATGGCCTTGAGGAAGGCGGCGTGGGCCTCCAACTCCTCGGCCGAGGCGGCGTGGGGACGGGAGGCGCGGAAGACGCGGGTCTCCTCGACCACCACCAGGCCCACCTCCGCCGTCTTCACGGCCGTGGCGCCCAGCACCAGGTCAGGCTGCCGGCCGCCCATCAGCTCCAGATAGACCTCGGCCAGCAGCTGGGCGTCGAGCAGCGCGCCGTGATAGGTGCGGCCGGAATTGTCGATGCCGAAGCGGCGGCACAGGGCGTCCAGGCTGGCCGGGGCGCCGGGGAAGCGCTTGCGCGCCATGGCCACGGTGTCCACCGACCGCGCCATGGGCATGGTCTTCATCCCCAGGCGCGTGAACTCCGCGTTCAGGAAGCCCATGTCGAAGCTGGCGTTGTGGATGATCAGCGGGCTGTCCTGGATGAAGTCCAGGAAGTCGCCGGCCACGGCGGCGAACACCGGCTTGTCCGAGAGGAAGGCGGCCGACAGGCCATGCACCGCCTCGGCTTCCGCCGGCATGTCCCGTTCCGGGTTGATGTAGGCGTGCCAGCTGTTGCCGGTGGCTACGTGGTTCAACAGCTCCACGCAGCCGATTTCCACCACACGATCGCCGCCCAGCGCATTCACACCGGTGGTTTCGGTATCGAGGACGATTTCACGCATGGGAACGGGCTACCTGGCTCTACGGATCAAGGACGGGCGGGGACGGGGCGGCCATACCCGGCCGCGCTGCCCGGACAGCAGTGTGACGATCCCGGCCAGCCGCCGCAAGGTCAGCGCGCGGCCCAGGCCCGTGGGCACGATGAAATCCGCCCGCCGGCGCTTTTCGGCATCCGGCATCTGGCGGCGTAGAATGGCCTCCAGCTTGCCCGGGTTCATACCCGGCCGGGCCAGCACCCGGGCGCGCTGCAGGCTGTGGGGGGCGGAAACGACGGCCACACGGTCGCAGTTGACCTGGCCTCCCGTCTCGAAGAGCAGGGGCACGTCCAGCACGGCCACCTTGGCGCCGCTGGCCGCGGCACGGCGCAGGAAGCGATCGCGCGCCTGGGCCACCAGGGGATGGACGATGGCCTCCAGCCGCCTCAGGGCCGGGGTGTTGCCCATCACCTCCGCCGACAGCAGCTGCCGGTCCACCGCCCCATCACGCACCACGCCCGGGAACGCCTGCCCGATAGGGCCCACCGCGGCACCCCCCTTGGCATAGAGGCGATGCACCGTGGCGTCGCTGTCGTGGATGGGGCAGCCCAGCCGGCGCAGCATCGCCGCCGCGGTCGACTTGCCCATGCCGATCGACCCGGTAAGGCCCAGCACGATCATCGGGACACCGCCATGGGCTGTTCAGTCCCCGAAGACGGCGACGTAGAGGGCCTCCGTCACCTGTGGCGCCCGGCCGAACCAGGCCTCGAACCCCGGCCGGCCCTGATGCAGCAGCATGCCCCGGCCATCCACCACGACATGGCCCCGGGCCTTGGCCGCCGCCAGCAGGGGGGTCTCCACCGGCGTATAGACGATGTCGGTCACCACGGCCCCGCGCGGCAGGGCATCCAGCGCCAAATCCAGGGGTGGGTGGCCCGTCATGCCCTGGGTCGTGGCGTTGGCCAGCAGCTGGGCGCCGGCCAGGGCCTCCGCCCGTTCCTCCCACGCCACCGCCGTGACCGGGCAGGCGACGCCTGGGCCCAGATCCGCCGCCAGCTCTTGCGCCCGGGCGAGTGTGCGGTTCACCAGGCGGATTTCCGGCACGCCGGCATCGGCCAGCGCCACCACCAGGGATCGTGCCGCCCCGCCCGCGCCGACGATGACCGCCGGGCCCTGGCCAGCCGTCCAGGCGGGCGCGCCGGCCCTCAGGTTCTCGAGGAAGCCGAAGCCATCGGTGTTGCGACCCTCCAGCGTGCCATCGGCATGGACGATGACGGTGTTGACCGCCCCCATGCGGCGGGCCGTCTGATCCACCCTGTCCACTGTGCGGAACGCCGCCTCCTTATGCGGCACCGTGACGTTGCAGCCCACCAGGCCCAGCGCGGGCAGGGCGCGCAAGGCTTGCTCGATGCGATCCGGCGGCACCGCCAGCGGCACGTAGGCCCCATCGATGCCGTACTCCGCCAGCCAGTGACCGTGCAGGCGCGGGCTGCGGCTGTGCCCCACCGGCCAGCCCATGACGCCCGCGACACGGGCCTTTCCAGTGAAGCTCATGGCTTGGTCCTTCAGGCTGGCAGCACGCCACGCACGCGCAGGAAGCCCAGCAGCGGCAGCAGCGGCAGACCCAGGATGGTGAAGTGGTCGCCGGCCACGCGGGTGAACAGCTGGGCGCCCAGCGCCTCCAGCTGATAACCGCCGACGGAGGTCAGCACGGCGTCGCCGGTGGCGTTCAGATAGCGCTCGATGAAGTCATCGCTCAGGGGCCGCATGGTCAGCTTGGCCTGGTCGGTCTGGTGCCAGACACGGCTGTTGTTGTGGAACAGCACGGCGGTGGTCACCAGGCGGTGGGTGCGGCCGGACAGCGCGCGCAGCTGCTCGGCGGCACCGGCGCGATCCTCCGGCTTGTCGAACCAGCGCCCCTCGCACTCCAGCATCTGGTCGGCGCCGATGACGTAAGCACCCGGCACCTTGGCGGCCACGCGCGACGCCTTCAGCTCCGCCAAAGCCTCCGCCGTTTCCTCCACCGTCAGGCCGCCGGACTTGCACGACAGCTTGACCTCTTCCTCATCCACGCCGGGGCGGTGGGCCACGACCTCCAGCCCCGCGCCGCGCAGCAGGGACAGGCGCGTCTGGCTGCCGGACGCCAGCACCACCGGCTGCGTCGCCAGCACCGGGGTCGCCGGGGCCGGCGGAAAATCTTCAGACGACATGCACACTCACATTCCGGAATGGGGCGGGCGCGGGGACAGGCGCGGGCCCTCCGCCGGCTCCCCCACGGGGTTGATGGGCTCGGCCCCCGCCGGACGGCGGCGGGCCAGCAGCATGAGGATTTCGGCCGCCGTCTCCTCGATGGACCGGCGGGTGACGTCGATGACGGGCCAGCCCTTGCGGCTGTACAGCCGTCGCGCCTCCGACAGTTCCGACCGCACCTGCTCGGGGTCGACGTAGCTGGTTTCCTCGCCCTGGTTCAACAGGCGCAAGCGGTTGCGGCGGATCTGGATCAGCCGCTCGGGGTCCTTGGTCAGGCCCACCACCAGGGGGCGCGACACCTGGTCCAGCTCCGGCGGCAGGGGGCAGCCGGGGACAAAGGGGATGTTGGCCGCCTTGATGCCGCGGTTGGCCAGGTAGATGCAGGTCGGCGTCTTGGAGGTGCGCGAGACGCCCACCAGGATGACGTCGGCCTGGTGCAGCTCCCACGCCGTCTGGCCGTCGTCGTGGCCCAGGGCGAAATCCATGGCGTCGATGCGGCTGAAATATTCCGCGTCCAGGGCATGCTGGCGGCCTGGCTGGCTCTGGCTTTCCAGGCCCAGGTAGGCGGCCAGCGAATTGATCAGGTGGTCCAGCACCGGCACGCAGGGGATGCCGATCTCGCGGCAGGTGTCCTGCAGGCGGCGGCGCAGGCGCTCGTTCACCAGGGTGAACATGACCAGCCCCGGATTATCGCGGATGCCGTCGATCACCATCTCCAGCTGCCGGTCGGTGCGGACCAGGTTCCAGAAATGCTCGATGGGTTCGACATGGTCGAACTGCGAGACGCAGGCGCGCGCCACGGAATTGATGGTCTCGCCGGTGGCGTCGGACACCAGGTGCAGGTGGAATTCCTTGGTTTGGGGCGTCTGGGACAAGGGCGTCGCTCCGGCAACGGACATACGGGTGGGCTTGGAAGGCGCGGACTGGACGCCTGTGGACGGGATTTGGGGAAAACCGGCGGACAATCCGGGAAAAATGCGCCGTTCCGGGATCCTCTTTCCTTTCCATACAGGCTTCCCGGGATCCCACGCAGAGGGAATCCCGCATCGGGATAAAGGTCCGTCACCCCTTGGAACAACCGGGGCGATGACCGGCGCCGCCCACTTATCCCCAGGATCCCCGGACCCGACGGAATTTATAACATTCCAAGGCTCTGACCAGAAACCCCGCTGCGTCATCCACATCCCGAAGAGCCGGAACGGGATCCCGCGAACGCTGTGGATGAAATACGGATGATCTTGAATTCCCGTTATCCACAGGGCCAACTACCACCCCATTCCTTTTTCAAATTAGATCAGAGTAGAAAAGGGGCCTGTGGGAAAACGTCGGGCCCGGCCGCCAGCGTGCCGGCGCCCCTATGGAGACCGCCTTGTCCCAGATCCAGCCCCAAAGCCGGCCGGACCGCCTGCTGCTGCGTACCCTGAAGGGTGAGACGTCACCCCGTCCGCCCTTCTGGCTGATGCGCCAGGCCGGCCGCTACCTGCCCGAATACCGTGAGGTGCGGGCCCAGGCCGGCGGCTTCCTGGACCTGTGCCTTAAACCGGACCTGGCGACCGAGGTGACGCTCCAGCCCATCCGCCGCTATGGCATGGACGCCGCCATCCTGTTCTCCGACATCCTGATCCTGCCGCACGCCCTGGGACAGAAGGTGTGGTTCGCGGAAGGCGAGGGGCCGCGCCTGGACCCCATCCGTGACCAGGCCGGGCTGGACCGGCTGGACGTGGCCCATCTGGAAGAGCGGGCGGAACCGGTCTATGAGGCTGTCCGGCGTATCCGGGCGGCGCTGCCGGATGCCGTGACGCTCATCGGCTTCGCGGGCAGCCCCTGGACCGTCGCGACGTATATGGTCGAAGGGGCAGGCTCCAAGGAGTTCCTGCACGCCAAGGGTTGGGCCTACCAGGATCCAGCGGGCTTCCAGCGCCTGATCGACCTGCTGGTCGAGACGACCGTCACCCACCTGTCCGCACAGATCGATGCCGGGGCCGAGGTGGTGCAGCTGTTCGACAGCTGGGCTGGCGCGCTGGCTCCGGCGGAATTCGCACGCTGGTCCATCGCCCCGACCCGGGCCATCGTGCGGGCCCTGAAGGACAGGCATCCGGGGGTTCCCGTCATCGGCTTTCCGCGCGGGGCGGGGATCGGTATCCAGGCGTATGTGGAGCAGACGGGGGTGGACGCCGTCAGCCTGGACACGTCCGTCCCGCTGGACTGGGCCGCCAGCGCCCTGCAGAGCCGCGTGCCCGTCCAGGGCAACCTGGATCCCCTGGCCCTGGTGGCGGGGGGGCGGCGCTGCGCCGCGCCGCCACGGACATCCTGTCGACGCTGGGCAAGGGGCCCTTCATTTTCAACCTGGGCCACGGCATCGTGCAGCAGACCCCGCCCGAGCATGTCGCGGAGCTGGCCCGCTTGATCCAGGAATGGCCGTCCTCAAGTCAGGGGTAAGCTGACCCGCCCGTATGATCCATGGCGCGCGGGTGACCGTATCCGCCCGCGCCGACACGTCCCGCCGACCGCTACCGAGCCCCCATGAGCCCGCTGCCCCTTCCCGAGATCACGTCCGACACCCAGGCGGCGCCCAAGGCCGCCCGCGCCCGCCGCATCGCCGTCGTCCTGTTCAATCTCGGCGGACCGGACCGGTTGGAGGCCGTGCGGCCCTTCCTCTACAACCTGTTCCGGGATCCGGCCATCATTGGCCTGCCCGCCCCCTTCCGCCAGTTGGTGGCCCACCTGATATCCAGCCGGCGCGACAAGGTCGCCCAGGGCATCTACCAGACCCTGGGCGGCGGCTCCCCCTGCTGCCCAACACCCAGGCCCAGGCCCAGGCGCTGGAGCAGCAGCTGTGGGACGCGGGCACGGTGCGGGTGTTCGTCAGCATGCGCTATTGGCATCCCTTCAGCGACGCCGTGGCGCATGATGTGAAGGATTGGGAACCGGACGAGGTGGTGCTGCTGCCCCTCTACCCGCAGTTCTCCACCACCACCACCGCCTCCAGCCTCAAGGATTGGCAGCGGGCCGCCAGGGCGGCGGGCCTGACGGCGCCCTCGCGCTCCATCTGCTGCTATCCGGATGAGCCGGGTTTCGTCGCCGCCACGGCCAAGCTGATCCGCGCCGGCCTGGAAGAGGCCGCCCCCCACGGCAAGCCGCGCGTCCTGTTCTCCGCCCATGGCCTGCCGGAGAAGGTGGTGAAGGGCGGAGATCCCTATCAGTTCCAGTGCGAGCGTACGGCCCAGGCGGTGGTGAAATCCCTGCGCATCGAGAACCTCGACTGGGTGTCCTGCTATCAGAGCCGGGTCGGCCCCATGAAGTGGATCGGCCCCTCCACGGATGAGGAGATCCGCCGCGCCGGGCAGGACCGGGTGCCGGTGGTGGTGGTGCCCATCGCCTTCGTCTCCGAACACTCCGAAACCCTGGTGGAGATCGAGCACGAGTACCGCCACCTGGCCAAGGAGGTGGGCGTGCCCCACTTCGTGCGTGTGCCGGCGGTGGGCGTGGAACCGTCCTTCATCCTGGGCCTGGCCGGCCTGGTGCGCCAGGCGCTGATCCGCACCGCCGGCGGGCCGGTGATGTGCGGCACCGGCCTGCGCCTGTGCCCCGCCGGCAAAGCCGGTTGCCCGCAGCCCGTCTCGGGGGCATAAGGGGCGCCAAGACCTCAAAGCTAGGGCAGGGCGCATCCCCATGTACCTCTGGATCAAGGCCATCCACGTCATCGCCGTCATCTCCTGGATGGCGGGGCTGTTCTACCTGCCGCGGCTGTTCGTCTATCACTGCGACGCGCCCGCCGGATCCGCCCAATCCGAGACCTTCAAGGTCATGGAGCGGCGTCTGCTGCGCGTCATCATGAACCCGGCCATGATCCTGACCTGGGCCTGCGGCCTGGCCATGATCACCCTGGATCCGGGCCTGCTGAAGGGGGCCGGCTGGCTGCACGCCAAGCTGTCGCTGGTGGTGCTGATGACCGTCATGCACATGGCCATGGCCCGCTGGCGCCGCGCCTTCGCGGAGGACCGCAACACCAAGTCCCCGCGTTTCTTCCGCATGGCCAACGAGGTGCCGACCCTGCTGATGATCCTGATCGTCATCCTGGTCATCGTCCGGCCGTTCTGACCGTCCGTGACGGTCACGGGCCTGTTAGCGCCCCGTTCAAGTTCCAGCCCGGACATAGGATATTTAGTCCTAGATCGAATGAGCCCTGGGATCCGGGTCTTTTTGCTTTGACTTGGGCTCAGGTCCTGTACTAATCGTGGAACAGGTCAAGGCCCGTAACGTCGGGATGATTTCGAGTCGCCCCGTCATCCGGGCGCCTGACTCGTGAGGCATCCCCGCCCCCCTCCCCGGGATGGGCGCAGCGAGGCCAATTTCCCCGAACTTCCCCTCCCGGTGTCGCCGTCCTTTTTCCCCGGTGATGCCATCCTTCCACCCTATACACCCTATTCCATGAGTCCGGGCCGGCGGCCAAGCCGTCGTCATCGTTCCCGGGGCTCTCGACAGGACGAAGATGAATCTCCAAGAGTTAAAGGCCAAGTCGCCCGCCGAGCTGCTGGCGTTCGCGGAAGAGCTGCAGATCGAGAACGCGGGCACCCTGCGCAAGCAGGACATGATGTTCGCCATCCTGAAGCAGCTGGCCGAAAACGACGTCCCCATCTTCGGCGAAGGCGTGCTGGAGGTTCTGCAGGACGGCTTCGGCTTCCTGCGCTCGCCCGAGAGCAACTACCTGCCGGGTCCCGACGACATTTACGTCAGCCCCAGCCAGGTGCGCCGCTTCGGCCTGCGCACCGGTGACACGGTGGAAGGCCAGATCCGCTCGCCCAAGGATGGTGAGCGCTATTTCGCCTTGCTGAAGGTCGGCTCGATCAACTTCGACCATCCGGACAAGGTGCGTCACCGCATCAACTTCGACAACCTGACCCCGCTTTATCCGGAAGAGCGGCTGAAGCTGGAAATCGAGGATCCGGTCCGCAACAAGAAGGACATGACCACCCGGGTCATCGACCTGGTGGCCCCGCTGGGCAAAGGCCAGCGCGCCCTGATCGTGGCGCCGCCCCGCACCGGCAAGACGGTGATGTTGCAGAACATCGCCCACTCCATCGCCACCAACCACCCCGAGGTCTACCTCATCGTCCTGCTGATCGATGAGCGTCCGGAAGAAGTGACCGACATGGCCCGCTCCGTCCGGGGCGAGGTCATCAGCTCCACCTTCGACGAGCCGGCCACCCGCCATGTGCAGGTGACGGAGATGGTGCTGGAAAAGGCCAAGCGCCTGGTCGAGCACAAGCGCGATGTCGTCATCCTGCTGGACAGCATCACCCGTCTGGCGCGCGCCTACAACACGGTGGTGCCGTCCTCGGGCAAGGTGCTGACCGGCGGTGTGGACGCCAACGCCCTGCAGCGACCCAAGCGCTTTTTCGGTGCCGCCCGCAACATCGAGGAAGGCGGCAGCCTGACCATCATCGCCACCGCGCTGATCGACACCGGCTCGCGCATGGACGAGGTGATCTTCGAAGAGTTCAAGGGCACCGGTAACTCGGAAATCGTCCTGGACCGCAAACTGTCGGACAAGCGCGTCTTCCCGGCCATCGACATCCAGAAGTCGGGCACCCGCAAGGAAGAGCTGTTGGTGGAAAAGGGCACCATGGCCAAGATGTGGATCCTGACGCCGCATTTTGAACCCGATGGGTGCCACCGACGCGGTGGAATTCCTGATCGACAAGCTCAAGCAGAGCAAGCAGAACTCCGAATTCTTCGAGAGCATGAACCAGTAAGAAGAATTCGAGTATCGATATCAAGGGCGCCATTGCTATGCGGTGGCGCCCTTTTTATTGTCAGTAAAAACACTGTTTTGGAAATGAACCAGGCATTAACCAAGATCCACGGTTTTCCGTGGTTTCATCGGCTTAATTGAGAACTGGTCACATTCAATTACGTCACACCAGAAATTTCTGCTTGCGCAACCCTTGCCGACGCTGAAAAAAGGTTCAAATATCACGGGTTATTGGTCTATCCTTTTGGATAGAGCAACCGCCGGGGGTCGTCTCACATGCGCTTACTGATTGCCGATGACCATGGTCTGGTGCGCGACGCGTTGTCTTCCCACATCGAAAGACAGGCGCCGGGCGCGGTCGTCGTGGGGGCCGCCAGCGTGGATGAGGCCGTCGTCGCCCTGCGCCAGGACAAGGCCATCGACCTGCTGATCCTGGATCTGCGCATGCCGGGGATGAACGGGTTGGACGGGCTGCAGCGCGTGCGCACCGAATTCCCCCTGCTGAAGGTGGCGCTGATGTCGGGCTTGGCCCGGCCGGATGAGATCCGGGGCGCCTTCACCCGGGGTGCCGTCGGTTTCCTGCCCAAGACCCTGAGCGCCACGGAACTCCTGTCCGCCATCCAGACCATGCTGGCGGGTGAACGGTTCATCCCGGCCGACGTCAACACCGCCGACACCGCCGATGGCGCCAGCTTCACCCGGCGTGAGCGCGAGGTGCTGGACTATCTGCTGCAGGGCCGCTCCAACAAGGAGATCGCGCGCTCGCTGGAACTGGAAGAAGTGACGGTGAAGCTGCACGTCCGGGGCATCTGCCGCAAGCTGGGCGCCAAGAACCGCACCCAGGCGGTGATGCGCGCGGTGGAGATGGGTATTGCCAGCTGACGGCAAAGGGGATGCCGAGGGCCGGGTGGTTCCCGCCACCTTCCTGCATGACCTCAACAACCTGCTGACTGCCATCCACGGCTATTCCAGCCTGCTGGCGGCGGATCTGCCGGCTGGCGGGCAGGAACAAGACTTCGCCGCCCGCATCCTGGCCGCAGCGGAAGAGGCGCGGCAACTGGTGGCCAAGGTGCCCCGCACGCGCCCCGTCTCCACCCTCCGGGTTCTGCTGGTCGGCGGCGCGCTGGCCCGCCTGGCGGGCGCGCTGGAGACCCTGGGACTGGAGGTGACGCTCGCCGCCTCGGCACGCGAGGCGCAGGGCGCGCTGAAGGCCAGCACCAGCGACTGGGACGTGGTGGCCGGCTCGGCTGAATCCCTGTCCGGCCTGGGCGTCCTTGGCTTGCCCCTGGCGGCCGTGCCCGCCGGCGCCGACGCCGTGACGGTGGACGCCCTGATTCGCGCGGCGCGCGGCTGAAAGCCCAAAAGAAAACCGCCCGGGCATGGGCGCCGGGCGGCTTTTCCTGATCAAGGCTCGACCTTGGGATCAGGCCTGGGCCATGTCTTCCGGCTTCTCCGACGCCAGCACCTGGCGGCGATAGAGGTCCACGAAATCCAGGGGCTGCAGCATCAGCGGCGGGAAGCCGCCATCGCGCACGGCGTCCGACACGATGGACCGGGCGAAGGGGAACAGCAGGCGCGGCGCCTCGATCAGCAGCACGGCGCGGGTCTGGTCCAGCGGCATGGGCGGCATGGAGAAGATGCCGGCGTAGGACAGCTCGACGATGAAGGCGGTGCGGCCCTCGTGGCTGGCCTCGGCACGGATGTTCAGCGCCACCTCGTGCACGTTCTCCGCCACGTTGCGGGCCTGCACGTCGACCTGCAGGTCGACCTTCGGCTGCTGGGCGTTCATCAGGCTGGCCGGGGCGTTGGGGTTCTCGAACGACAGATCCCGAACGTACTGGGCATTGACCACCAGCGGCAGCATGCCGGCGCCCTCAGTGGCGGTGGCGCCATTGCCGCCATTAGCGGCGCCGTTCAGGCTGGTCTCATCGGACATAGGTCTGGGACTCCCGGTAAAAGCAAATCAGCTATTCCGCAGAAGCGGACTGACGCGCGCGGGACTAGCACGGAAGCGTCCGGCCGGCAACCAGCCATTACGGCCGCCGGCGTCGGGTGGGCGGCGGCCCTCGGTAAAACCAGCAGACCTTCCCACCGTTCCCCATCCCATCCCGCGTATTGTCGCGATGACAAGGTGACCGTTGACGCTGCCCGCCGGCCCGGCCTACAACCAAAGCCCGTGGTGATTTGCTGACCGGCTTGCAGACCACGTTAAACAAGCTGCTAAAAGGTCGGGCCGTACATAAGGTACACCGACCACATTGCACCGTGCCGGTCGCGGTTGCCTTATGATCGGAGTGACGGCCATGGGCCAGACGCCTGACAATTCCAATCCCCCGGCCACCCTGCGCCCCCGCACCCAACTGGTGCATGGCGGCACCCGCCGCAGCGGTTTCGAGGAAACCTCCGAAGCCTTGTTCCTGACCTCGGGCTTCATCTACGCCAGTGCCGAGGAGGCCGAGGCCGCGTTCGTCAACGACGGCTCGCGCTTCGTCTATTCCCGCTTCCGCAATCCCACCGTGGCCATGCTGGAGGAACGGCTGGCCGGCTACGAGGGGTTCGCCCGCTGTATCGCCACGGCCAGCGGCATGGCCGCCGTCAACCTGGCGGTCATGGGCCTGCTGAAGGCCGGCGACCGGGTGGTGGCGCCGCACGCGCTGTTCGGCTCCTGCCTCTACATCATCAAGGATTTGGCGCCGCGCTACGGCATCCAGTGCACCCTGGTTGAGGGGACTGACCTGAAGCAGTGGGAAGAGGCGCTGTCCACCCCGGCCACCGTCGTCTTCCTGGAAAGCCCCAGCAACCCCACCATGCAGGTGGTGGACGTGGCCGCCGTGGCCGACCTGGCCCACAAGGCCGGCGCCCGCGTGGTGGTCGACAACGTCTTCGCCACCCCGGTGCTGCAGCGGCCCAAGGACATGGGCGCCGACGTGGTCGTCTATTCGGCCACCAAGCATATCGATGGCCAGGGCCGCTGCCTGGGCGGCGCCGTGCTGTGCGATGACGAGGTGGCGGCCCTGATCTCCCCCGTCCTGCGCCATACCGGCCCGTCCATGAGCCCCTTCAACGCCTGGGTGCTGCTGAAGGGGCTGGAGACGCTGGAGCTGCGCGTGAATGCCCAGGCGGCCTCCGCCTTGGCGCTGGCCCAATTCCTGGAAAGCCACCCGGCGGTGGAGACGGTGCTGTACCCCGGCCTCCCCAGCCATCCGCAGCATGACCTGGCCATGCGGCAGATGAAGGCCGGCGGCACCCTGGTCACCTTCGACGTCAAGGGCGGGAAGGAGGCGGCGTTCCGCCTGCTGAACGCATTGAAGATCATCAAGATCTCCAACAACCTGGGCGACGCCAAGAGCCTGATCACGCACAACGCCACCACCACCCACCAGCGCCTGACCGATGAGGAAAAGGCCAAGGTGGGCATCAGCCCCGGCACCCTGCGCTTTTCCGTGGGGCTGGAGGACGCGGACGATCTGCGCGACGATTTGGCCGCCGGTCTGGCCGCCGCTGCCGGCTAAATCACCATCACTACAGGTGTGGGCGGCGGCGCGGACTTGACCCCGCGCCGCCGCGACATCGGCCGGGCTGTCCTCTACCCCGGTAGCGCCTTAGACTTTGGATCGAGGGCTGGCGCCCACTTCCTTTATGGACGCGACGAAGCGTTTCCCATAATGTTGCAGCGCACTATCGCGGCGCAACATAAGGGAGCGCTCACCATGCCGGATCGGCATATCCCTTACCCCACCGCCCCGCGTCCGGCCAAAAGGGCGGGCAAGGGGCGCATCGGCATGGTCATTCCCGGCACGCCGGAGGCCATGCACCTGAAGCGGGCCCAGGTGGAACTGGACCGGGTGGCGACCCGGGTGCACGAGACCGCCTTCGCCTCCGCCCATACCATCACCGCGCGCCTGGGCCTGCTGGCCCAGACCGGTGGCGATCCGGTGGCGCTGGGCACCAATCCCGAATTCGAACGCATGGGCCGCGAAAAGGTGGAGGCCTTCACGGACTCGGCCCTGGCCCTGGTGGGGGGCATGCGCGCTTTCCACGATGCTTGGTGGCGTTGGCGCGACCATCAGGTCGACGCGCTGGGCGAATTCGCCCGCGCCGCCTGGTCGTCCTGGCATCCCGGGGATTGGGTGACGGCGGAGCGCCGCCTGGTCACCTCCACCCTGCGCGCCGCCACAGGGGCCTTCACCCGCTTCAGCCACGCCACCAGCCGCCTGGGCGGCCTGGGCCTGGCGCCCATCCACCGTGCCGCCTCAGCCAACGCCCGCCGTTTGTCGCTGGTGCCGCGCCTGCTGCCGCGCCGGGGCATGGAGGGGGCGGGATAAACCGGCGTGAAGCGCGGGCCCGATGACAGGGAGGGGCGCGCGTCAGGATCAAGTCAGCGTGAAGCCTGAAAACGGAACAACAAAATCCGGAAGGCGGCCATGGGACATATGGGCAGGGATGGGTCCGCCGGCGCATCGGGAGCCGATGACGCCGCGGTGATGGACGACAAAGCGGGTACGCCGGGAAAAGAGTCCCCAGGAAAAGAGTCAGGGGGTAAACGGTTAGCGAGGGCGTCGGGCCGCGCATGGGGTGATGCGTGGGAAAAAGTTTGTGCCATACTCCCGGTCCGTCCCGGGACCCGCGGTGCTGGTGCCCCGACCCTGGATGGTGCCCGCCCGGCCGGCTCGAAACGCCGGGCCTTGCCAGAGATCCGCCGCGCCATGTCCCCTGCCGCCAAAACCACCCCGACCCCGCTGGATGAAACCGCCTTGCCGGAGGCGCTGCCCACGGCCGAGGTGCTGACCACCCGCATGGCCAACCTGGCGGATGGCGACCTGCGGCCGGACGCCCTGCGCGCCGGCATCCTGGCCCTGATGCGGCAGACCCTGGACCAGGGCCGCGCCCTCATCCGCCGCCGGCTGGAGAATGGCGGCCGGGGAGAGGTCTGCCTGCGCGAGGCCACGGCCTTGACCGACGCCATCGTCGTGTCGCTGGCCGACTTCGCCCTGCACCGCGTCTTCCCCACCGCCGGTCCGACGCGCGGTGAACACTTCGCCGTGGTGGCCACTGGCGGCTATGGCCGCAAGGAGATGGCGCCCTTCTCGGACGTCGACCTGCTGTTCCTGCTGCCCTACAAGCGCACGCCGCGTATCGAGCAGGTGGTGGAATACGTCCTCTACCTGCTGTGGGACATGGGGCTGAAGGTCGGCCACGCCGTGCGGTCGGTGGATGAATGCGTGCGCCAGGCCCTGGGCGACATCACCATCCGCACCAGCCTGCTGGAGGCCCGCTTCCTCTATGGCGACGACAAGCTGTTCGCGGAATTCCGTAAGCGCTTCACCAAGGAGGTGGTGGCCAACACCGGCCCCGCCTTCATCGAGGCCAAGCTGGCCGAGCGCGACAGTCGCCACCTGAAGTTCTGCGACAGCCGCTATGTGCTGGAGCCCAACGTGAAGGAGGGCAAGGGCGGCCTGCGCGACCTGCAGACCCTGTTCTGGATCGCCAAGTACGTCTATCAGGTCGACAAGGTGAAGGACCTGGTGGCCAACGGCGTGCTGCTGGCCGAGGAGGCGCAGCGCTTCGCCAAGGCGCAGAACTTCCTGTGGACCTGCCGCTGCCACCTGCACTACCTGACCGGCCGGGGCGAGGACCGCCTGACCTTCGACGTGCAGGGCGAGATGGCGCGGCGCCTGGGTTACACCGACCACGCCGGCACCAGCGACGTCGAACGCTTCATGAAGCACTACTTCCTGATGGCCAAGGACGTGGGCGACCTGACCCGCATCCTCTGCGCCACCCTGGAACAGGAAAGCCAGCGGCCGCCCCGCTTCGCCTTCCTGCGGCGCGTGAAGCCCAGCGAGCTGGAAGGCTTCGTCATCGACAACGGCCGCCTCAGCATCCGGGACGAGCGGCATTTCCGCGACAAGCCGGTGGACATGGTGCGCCTGTTCCGCGTGGCGCAGTGGCATAACCTGGACATACATCCCAAGGCGCTGCGCGCGCTGGCGCGCTCCATTTCCGCCCTGGGGCCCAAGGTGCGCAACGACCCGGAGGCCAACCGGCTGTTCCTGGAAATCCTGGGCTCGCGCAAGGATCCCGAGGTCACGCTGCGCCGCATGAACGAGGCCGGGGTGCTGGGCCGTTTCCTGCCGGATTTCGGCCGGGTGGTGGCGCAAATGCAGTACGACATGTACCACATGTTCACGGTGGACGAGCACACGCTGTTCGCCATGGGCATCCTGCACGATATCGAAAAGGGCAACCTGAAGGACGAGGTGCCGCTGGCCTGCGAGGTCATCCACACCCTCAGTTCCAAGCGCGCCCTCTCGGTGGCCCTGCTGCTGCACGACGTTGCCAAGGGCCGGGGCGGCGACCATTCCATCCTGGGCGCCAAGGTGGCGGAAAAGCTGTGCCCCCGCCTGGGCATGACGGAAGAGGAGACGGAAACGGTGGCCTGGCTGGTGCGCCAGCACCTGACCATGTCCATCGTCGCCTTCAAGCGCGACCTGGATGATGAGAAAACCATCCGGGACTTCGTCGACATCGTGAAATCGCCGGAACGGCTGAAGCTACTGCTGGTCCTGACCGTGGCCGACATCCGCGCCGTGGGTCCCGGCCGCTGGAACAACTGGAAGGCCACGCTGCTGCGCCAGCTGTACTGGCGGGCGGAGGAAATGATGTCCGGCGGCGTCGTGGGCTCCGACGGGCGCGAGGCGCGCATCGCCAACGCGCAGGCCGCCCTGCGCGCGCAGTTGCCCGACTGGGCCCCGGCCGACATCGACCATCACTTGGCCCTGGGCTATCCCAACTATTGGCTGGCCTTCGACCCGCCCACCTTGGCCCAGCACGCCCGCTTAATCCATGAGGCAGAGGCCAAGCAAGCGCCGCTTACCATCGAGACCCGGTATGATCCCGGCCGCTCGGTGACCGAGGTGACGATCTACACCGCCGACCATGCCGGCTTGTTCTCCCGCCTGGCGGGGGCCATGGCGCTGGCCGGCGGCGACATCGTCGACGCCCGCATCACCACCATGACCAACGGCATGGCGCTGGACGTGTTCTCCCTGCAGGGGGCGGGGCCCAGCGGCGCGCGCTTCGACAGCGGGGAAAAGCGCACGCGCCTGAAGTCCTCGGTGGAAAAGGCGCTGGCCGGCGACATCAAGCTGGCGCCGGAACTGGCCAAGCGCGCCTCGCCCCTGCCGTCGCGCACCCGCGTGTTCCGCGTGCCGCCGCGCGTGCTGGTCGATAACAAGGCCAGCGCCGGCTACACCGTCATCGAGGTTAACGGCCGCGACCGGCCGGGCCTGCTGTATGACCTGACCCGGGCGCTGACGGCGCTGAACCTGCAGATCGCCTCGGCCAAGATCTCGACCTACGGCAACGCGGCGGTCGACGTGTTCTATGTGAAGGACATCTTCGGCCTGAAGGTGGCGCACGAAGCCAAGCTGACCCAGATCCGCAAGGAGCTGCTGGCCGTGCTGGACGAGCCGGATCCGGCGGCGGAGCAGCCCAAGGCCAAGCCGGCGCGGCGTCGATCCACCGCGGCCGCGGCGGAGTGACGCCGCGTTGACACTTCTGGCCCTTTACCTGGGACGCGACTGCGCCCGGCGCCTGAGGACACCTGAAAACTGGCATCCCCGCCGGTTTTCATATACTCCGCGACCATGAGCTTCGCGCGCGCTACCGCCACCGTCGGCGGCCTCACCCTCATCTCCCGCGTCGGCGGGTTCATCCGTGACCTGCTGACCGCCTGGGTGCTGGGGGCGGGGGTGTCGGCCGACATCTTCATCGTGGCGCAGCGGCTGCCCAACTACTTCCGCTCCATGTTCGCGGAAGGGGCCTTCACCGTCAGCTTCGTGCCCATGTATTCGGCCGACCTGAAGGCGCGCGGGCGGGGGCCGGCGGACCAGTTCGCCGACCAGGCCCTGTCCTTCATGGTGCTGGTGCTGCTGCCCATCACCGCCCTGGTGATGATGGCCATGCCCTGGGTGATGCTGGGCTTGGCCAGCGGCTACGCCGACCAGCCGCAGCACTTTTCCCGCCTGGTGGAATTGGGGCGCATCACCTTCCCCTATCTCATGTTCATCTCCATCACCGCCCTGCAGACCGGCGTGCTGAACGCCCTGGGCCGGTTCGCGCCGGGCGCGGCGGCGCCCATCGCCTTCAACATCTGCATGATCGCCGCCCTGGGCTGCACCGTCTGGCTGCATCTTGAGGCCAATTTGGGCCAGGCCTGGGGCCTGACCATCTCGGGCATGGTGCAGTTGATCTGGCTGGCGGTGTCCTGCCATCGGGCGGGGGTGGCGTTGCGCCTGACCTGGCCGCGCCTGACGCCGGATTTACGGCGCCTGTTCCGCCAGATGGTGCCGGGCGCCATCAGCGCCAGCGTCATCCAGATCAACCTGATCATCGGCACCCACGTGGCGTCGCTGCTGCCCTCGGGGTCCATCTCCTATCTCTATTATGCCGACCGCCTGAACCAGTTGCCGCTGGGCGTCATCGGCATCGCCATCGGCACCGCCCTGCTGCCCACCCTGTCCCGCCATGTCCAGGGCGGGGAGCGGGAGGCCATCGACCACCACGTCAGCCGGGGCATCGAGTTCGGCCTGCTGCTGGCCCTGCCGGCCGCCTTCGCCCTGGGGCTGGTGCCCGAACCCATCTACAAGGCGCTGTTCCACGGCGGCCGTTTCGGCCTGGCGGAGGCGCACCAGACCGCCCTGGCCCTGGCCGTCTACGCCCCCGGCATCCCGGCCTATGTCGCGTCCAAGGTGCTGACCGCCATTTATTTCGCCCACCAGGACACGCGCACCCCCATGCGCATCGCCATCGCCACCCTGGTGGGCAACATGGTCCTGGCCACGGTGCTGGCGCTCTACACGCCGCTGGCCCATGTCGGCATCGCGCTCGCCAGCACCATCACCGCCTGGGGCAACATCAGCCTGCTGGCCCTGTCCCTGGCCCGTCGCGGGTGGCTGCGGCTGGACCGCCAGCTGCTGACCCGGGCGCCGCGCATCCTGGCGGCCAGCCTGATAATGGCGGGCTGCCTGATCCCCCTGGCGACGGTGCTGGATCCATATTTCGTGGACAGCGTCTGGGTGCGCGTGCCGGCGCTGGCGGCGTTGGTGACGGCGGGGCTGCTGACCTACGGCGTCGCGGTGGTGGCCTTGCGGGGCGTGGTGGTGACCGACTTCCTGGCGCGCCTGCGCCGTAGGCGGAAGTGATGGGGCGGACGTGAGGGAAACACCCGGCCCGGCTTGACCGCCAGGGGGCCGGGGCCCTACTTTCGCCATCCGGTTTTATCTTCCTGCCAAGGCCATATCCATGAACCGCATCTTCTCCGGCATGCAGCCGACCCGCCTGCTCCATCTCGGCAATTACCTGGGCGCGCTGCGGAACTGGGTTGCCTTGCAGGACCAATACGAGTGCATCTTCTGCGTCGTGGATCTGCACGCCCTGACGCTGCCGCAGGATGCGCCGACGCTGACCAAGAACATCCGCGCCGTGGCCGCGGCCTACATCGCCGCCGGCATCGATCCCGACCGCAACCTGATCTACAACCAGTCGGCCGTGTCGGGTCATTCGGAACTGGCCTGGATCTTCTCCTGCCACACCCCCATGGGCTGGCTGAACCGCATGACCCAGTTCAAGGAGAAGGCGGGCAAGCAGAAGGACATGGCGGCCCTGGGGCTCTACGCCTATCCCGTGCTGATGGCCGCCGACATCCTGCTGTACAAGGCGACCCACGTGCCGGTGGGCGAGGACCAGAAGCAGCACCTGGAACTGGCCCGCGACATCGCCGGCGCCTTCAACCGGTTCTATGAGAAGGACGTCTTCCCCCTGCCGGAACCCCAGATCCTGGGCGAGGCGACCCGGGTGATGAGCCTGCGCGACGGCACCAAGAAGATGAGCAAGTCGGACGAGTCCGATTACAGCCGCATCAACCTGACGGACGACGCCGACGCCATCGCGCTGAAGATCCGCAAGGCCAAGACCGATCCGGAGCCGCTGCCGGCCACGCTGGAGGAATTGGCCAAGCGGGCCGAGGCCGACAACCTGGTCACCATCTACGCGGCGCTGGAGAACATCTCCAAGCAGGACGCCCTGTCCCGCCACGCCGGCGCCACCTTCTCCGCCTTCAAGGCCGATTTGTGCGACCTGGCGGTGGCCAAGCTGTCGCCCATCACCGCCAAGATGAACCAGCTGTTGGCCGACCCGGCGGAACTGGACCGGATCCTGCGCAAGGGCGCCGACAAGGCCAATGAGATCGCGGCCCAGACCATGGCCGAGGTGAAGGACATCGTGGGTCTGCTGCGGCCCTGAGCCGCGCAGAGGTTTCGGTGCTTTGAGATCAACGGCATGGGGCCCGTCCCCCGTGCCGTTTTTCTTTGGGCGCGGCGGCAAGGGCCATGGCCCGCGTGCCGCCGCTCGGGTAGAGTTGAACCCATGGCCGGCACGCCTTAAGGGTCCCATGCAAATCTACCTGCCGATCGCCGAGATGTCGGTCAACGTCTTCTGGGTCCTGGGCCTGGGGGCCATGGTCGGCTTCCTGTCGGGCCTGTTCGGCGTGGGCGGCGGCTTCCTCATGACGCCGCTCTTGATCTTCATCGGCGTGCCGCCGGCGGTGGCGGTGGGCACCCAGGCCAACCAGCTGGTGGGGGCCGGCGTCTCCGGCGTCATGTACCATTGGCGCAAGCGCAACGTGGATGTGAAGCTGGGCCTGGTGATGCAGGCCGGCGGCATCGTCGGCACCGTGCTGGGCGTCCTGCTCTTCGGCATGCTGCAGCGCTTGGGCCATATCGACCTGGTCATCTCCCTGTCCTACGTCATCTTCCTGGGTGGCATCAGCGGCCTGATGCTGATGGAAAGCGTGCGCGCCCTGTTCCGCGGCCGGCGCAAGGGGGTGACGCGGGGCAAGCTGCACCACCACACCTGGCTGCACGGCCTGCCGTTCAAGATGCGCTTCCCCCGCTCGCGCCTGTACATCAGCGTGCTGCTGCCGGTGGGCATCGGCTTCATCGGCGGCGTGCTGGTGGCCATCATGGGCATTGGCGGCGGCTTCCTGCTGGTGCCGGCCATGATCTACATCCTGGGCATGCCCACCACCCTGGTGGCCGGCACCTCGCTGCTGCAGATCATCCTGACCACCGGCGTGGCCGCCGTCCTGCAGGCCGCCACCAACCACACGGTCGACATCCTGCTGGCCATGATGCTGCTGATCGGCGGGGTGCTGGGGGCCCAGCTGGGCTCACGCGCCAGCGGCTATCTCAAGGGCGAACAGGCCCGCGCCCTGCTGGCCCTGACCGTGCTGGGGGTGGCCGTGAAGCTGGCGGTTGACCTGGTGCTGACGCCCGACGACCTCTATTCCATCACCACCACGGCGGGCCCGAAATGAGGGCGTGGCGCTGGGGTGGGACGATGGCCATGCTGGCGTTGCTGGCAATTTTGACCCCTGCGCCGTGGATGCCGGCACGGGCCCAGACCCTGGTGGCCGACCTGTCCAGCCATTTGATCGCCATCACCACCGGCTTCACCGGCACCGACGTGGTGCTGTTCGGCGCCATCGACCAGCCGGGGGACGTCGCGGTGGTGATCGAGGGACCGGAAACCTCGCAAACCGTGCGGCGCAAGGACCGCATGGCCGGCATCTGGATCAACAATGAGACCCTGAAATTCTCCCACGTTCCCGGTTTCTATGGCGTCGCCAGCAACAAGCCGCTGGACGCGCTGCTGCCGCCGGCGGTTGCCCAGCGCCACGAGATCGGGCTTGATCATGTGCGCATGCTGCCGCGCGCCGATGTCGACGCCGCCACGGTGGCGGAATTCCGCGCGGCCCTGATCCGCAACAAGCAGCGCGAGGGACTGTACGGCACCGAGGTGGGGGAGGTGGTCTTCCTGGGGCAGCGCCTGTTCCGGACCTCCATCAGCTTTCCGGCCAACGTGCCCATTGGCCTGTACACCGTCAGCGTCTACCTCATCCGCGACCAGGACGTGGTGGGCGCGCAGACCACGCCGCTGGCCGTCAGCAAGATCGGCTTCTCCGCCGACATCTTCGACTTCGCCCAGCACAACGGCCTGGTCTATGGCCTGATGGGCGTGCTGCTGGCGGTGGGTGCCGGCTGGTTGGCCGGCAGCGTCTTCCGCAAGGGCTGAGGCCTGTTCGTTGCAACCGTTGAGCAGAGGGGTGCCGCGTCCCATGTCCACCGAAGATCCCACATCCACGCCGGGTGCCGCTCCCGCCGCCTGCCAGACCCGCATCTTCCTGGTGGTGGTGGATGAGACGGAAGAGATGACCGTTGCCCTGCACTACGCCGCCCGGCGCGCCCGCAGCACCGGCGGCCGCGTGGCCCTGATGCACTGCATCGAACCGGGCGACTTCCAGCACTGGGCGGCGGTGGAGGACCTGATGCGCCAGGAACGGCGGGAGGAGGCGGAGCAGTTGCTGCAGCGCCTGGCCCGCGACGTGGTGGACATCTGCGGCTCCCCCCGGCCATCTATCTGCGCGAGGGCGACACCCGCGACGAGCTGCTGGCCCTGATCGCGGAGGAACCCAGCATCTCCATCCTGGTGCTGGCCGCCGGCACCGGCACCGCCGGGCCCGGCCCCCTCATCACCTATATCGTCGGCAAGATGTCGGGCACGTTGCGCATCCCCATCACCATCGTTCCCGGTTCGCTGAACGACCTGCAGCTGGACTTGATAACTTAAGCGTGCCTCAGACGCCGGCGGGGCATCCGCCCCTGGGCTTGTCCTCGCTCCACCCTTCGGTGCTCGCTCTGGCGGCTCCGGTCGGGGCCTGCCGAGGCCGGCATAGGCGGTGGGGAAAGGATCGTTTTGCAGGCTGTTTTAAAACTGTGGCCGTGATTTTTAAAAGCGGTGACGGCGGTCATTCCGCTTTTGAAAACACGACTTTTTAAAATCTGCCGGCGCTCACAATCGCGGGCGCGGCATAGCGTCGCCAGGGGCACTAATTCCGGCCGTTTTCGAGGGTTTTCGCGGCTTGTTTTGCGGCCGTGCCAGTCGCGGCGCGGGGCCGCGCAGACCGGGTCTGTGACGGGACGCCTTGATATTGGCGGACAGTCGCCCCATTTTGGCTAAAATGCTGGTGCACATACGGCGCGCTGCCGTATTTTAAATCCGCATTTCCGTGTTGTCTTTCAAGGTTTTCCGAATGTTCATCCAGACCGAGGACACCCCCAATCCGGCCACCCTGAAGTTCATTCCGGGCCGGGAGGTGTTGGCGCGGGGAACGGCCGACTTCGCCGACCGGACGGCCGCCGACCGCTCTCCCCTGGCGCAGGCGCTGTTCGATGTCGACGGCGTGGAACGGGTCTTCCTGGGCGGTGATTTCGTCACCGTTACCAAGGGCGGGAGCCAGGATTGGTTCACGCTGAAGCCCCAGATCCTGGGCCGGATCATGGAGCATTTCGCCGCCGAACGTCCCGTCCTGTTGGACGAGGCGGAAGATGGCCACAGCGACGGTGAAGAAGAAGATTCCGAGATCATCACCCAGATCAAGGAATTGCTGGATACCCGCGTGCGTCCGGCCGTGGCGCAGGATGGTGGCGACATCACTTTCCACGGTTTCGACAAGGGCGTGGTCTACCTGACCATGAAGGGTTCGTGCGCCGGCTGCCCCAGCTCGACCGCGACATTGAAGGCCGGCATCGAAAACATGCTGCGTTACTACATTCCTGAGGTTGTCGAAGTGCGCGCTGCCCGCTAGTATGCGCGCCGCCCACCCCCCATCGGAACGGGGAGGATGTTTTGGTGGGCGGCACCTGATGGGGATTTGGGACCGACAGAGACGCGTCCCCCCGAGGGTGTAAGTTCCCGTGCAGCCGTGCCGGCCTGGAGAATGGCCCACATAGTGGCGGGCCCATTGGGCATGGCTGAACGGATTATCCCGGATTTGATTTCCGGCAGCAAAAACGTCCCATGGACGCGTACCCCGATCGCCCTATGTCCCTGAGCTGTGGACGCGATCGATGGGGCGGGCGTCTGGACGTTCCTCGGTAACTGTTCGGAGCATTCATTAATGGCGAAGGTCGACACTGCGGGGATTCCCGCGCAGCGCTGGCTGGCTATTGGTTCCGTGCTCGTGATGGTTTTCGCGGTATTCCCGTTGACCCTCGCTGAGCTGGCGTCCGGAAGCGGTCCGCTTCTGGCACCCACCGGTTTTATCATTCCCGTGACGCGCCCGGCCGCCCCGGCCGTGGCCCAGGTGCAACAGCCCGTGACCGTCCAGCCCAAGCTGGACGCGCAGAATCTGCTGGCCCTGTTCAAGGAAAAGAATTTCACGCTGGACGAGGTGCGCACCGGCGAGCGTCCCGTGCCCCGCATCGTGCTGGCGGGCCTGCCCCGCGACCTGGGCAAGATGGACAGCGTGGACGACCGCAAGCAGATCTTCGTGAACACCATGCTGCCCCTGGTGCTGCTGGTGAATGAGGAGATCGAGCGTGACCGCGCCCGCCTGATGGCGCTGCGCGACAGCATGAAGGGCGTGCCGGCCGATGCCGCCACCAGGGCCGCCCCGGCCCCGGCCACGCCCTCCAATGCCACTGGTTCCAATTCCGCGGGTTCCAATTCCAATACCCCCACCGGCGGCACGGTGGTCACCGCCGCCCTGCGCCCGGCGGCACCGGGCGTGGCGCCGCATGGCGCCACCGATCCCGTCCCGGCCACTGCCGCGCCGACCCCCGGTGCGGCCATGTCGCCGCTGGATCAGGTGTGGGTGGCGCGGCTGGCGGCCCGCTATGGCATGGACCCCACCCGCAAGATCGACCTGGACGCCCTGCTGCGCCGGGTGGACGTGGTGCCGGTGTCCATGGCGCTGGCCCAGGCGGCCGAGGAAAGCGGCTGGGGCACCTCCCGCTTCGCCCAGCACGGCAACGCCCTGTTCGGCCAACTGACCTGGTCGGAAGAGGAGAAGGAGGGCATCACCCCCCGCAACCGCCATCCGGGCGACACCTCGCGCTTCCGCAAGTTCGAGGATTTGCTGGAATGCGTGCGCGTCTACATGCAGAACCTGAACACGCACGACGCCTATGCCCAGTTCCGCGCCACCCGTGCCAGCCTGCGCCGACAGGGCAAGCCGCTGGACACCATGCTGCTGCTGAACACGCTGGATAAGTATTCCGAGCTGGGCCCGGTCTATGTGAAGGCGGTGCGCTCCCTCATCCGCACCAACAACCTGCGCGATTTCGACCAGGCGGTGCTGCACGACGAACCGCAACAGATCGTGGTGCAGGTGAAGCGGGCCAGCTGACGGGCCGCTTGCCCAGGGCCCACTTGCCCAGGGTCCACTTGCACGGACCCGCCCGCTCTCTTGACGGTTTCTTGATTTTCCGGGCGCCGCAACCCCGGCAGTCTTGCGGCGCCCCGGACCCCCCGGCATGCTCCGGGGTGCCCACCCGGACAATCACAGGCAGGAAACCGGATCCCATGAGCGAACCCTTGACCGAGGCAGGCAAGGACCTGCTGTTCCGCACCGCGCGCACCCAGAACGGCTGGATCGACAAGCCGGTGCCCGAGGCGCTGCTGCGCGAACTCTATGACCTGTTCAAGTTCGGCCCCACCAGCGCCAACTGCAGCCCGGCCCGCGTCGTCTTCGTGACCTCGGCCGAGGGCAAGGAACGGCTGAAGCCCGCCCTGTCCGGCAACAACACCGAAAAGACCATGAAGGCGCCGGTCACCGCCATCATCGGCCATGACCTGAAATTCTACGACGAGTTGCCCCGGCTGTTCCCCCATGCTGACGCCCGGTCCTGGTTCACCAGCAGCGAGGAGCTGGCCCGCACCACGGCCTTCCGCAACGGCACGCTGCAGGGCGCCTACCTCATGCTGGCCGCCCGCTCCCTGGGTCTGGACTGCGGCCCCATGTCCGGCTTCGACAACGCCAAGGTCGACGCCGCCTTCTTCCCCGACAGCACGGTGAAGTCCAACTTCCTGTGCAACCTGGGCTACGGCGACCCGTCCAAGGTGTTCCCCCGCCTGCCGCGGCTGGAGTTCGAGGAAGCGTGCAGGATCGTTTGAGTGTCGGCCGGCCTGGACCCACGGGGTTCAGGCCGTCAGCCGGGGCCCCAGCGCGCCATCGTCCACCAGCGGGTAGCGGTGGGCGTCGGGCAGCTGGTAGTGCCACCACTCCGACACGTAGTGCGTCCACCCCGCCACGGCCATGACGCCCAGCAGCAGGGCGCGGTTGCGCTGAACCTCCGCCGGCACCGTGTCGTCGGTGTGGTAGGCGCGGGGGCTCATGTCGTCGAAGCCGGTGCCCATGTCCAGCGGCGTGCCGTCGCCCTGGAGCAGGGTCAAATCCACCGCCACGCCGCGCGTATGGTTTGAGCCCTCGCGGGGGTCGGCGATGAACACCGGATCAGGCAAGGCGCGCCACAGCGCCCACTGCGCTTGCGGCGGGCGATAGGCGTCAAAGACGCGCAGCCGCAGGCCCAAAGCACCCGCGCGGGTGACAGCCCGGGCCAGGCAAGCGGCCGCGGCCGGATGCAGCAGGCAGATCGGACGGCCATACAGGGGGCTTCCCGTCAGGTTGTCGGCCGTGGCATAGCGAATGTCGAGGTCGACGTCGAACCCGGTTCCCGGGGCGATGGTCATGAAATGCGGCTGGCCGGTGGGCGCCATGGTCGCGTGCTGCCTTGTCGGGAATGTTTTAGGTTCGGGTACGTTCTAAGGAAACCGCCATATGGGCCAGACCAGCGCCAGCTCACCGGCCAATGCCATCCTGCCGGGGCCCACGATAGCACTGGGCGTCGACACCGCCACCAGCGTCTGCGCCGTGGCCCTGTGGCGGGTGGATCCGGCCACGGGCCAGTCAGGCCCCTTGGCGGCCAAGGCGGAGGCGCTGGCCCGGGGCCAGGCCGAGCGTCTGTTGCCCCTGGTGGAAGAGGTGCTGGCCGAGGCCGGGCTGGATTACGCCGCCATCGACCGCTATGGCGTCACCATCGGCCCCGGCGCCTTCACCGGCCTGCGCGTGGGCTTGGCGGCGGCGCGCGGCCTGGCGCTGGCCGCCGGCCGGCCGCTGATGGGCATCACCGGCCTGCAGGCCTTCGCCCACGCCGCCGTTCATGGCTTGGGGGGCACGGTGCCGGCCGGCCGGCCCTTGCTGGTCGCCATCGACAGCCGGCGCGACGACTTCTACCTGCAGGCGTTCGATGCCGCCGGCATGGCGCTGTCCGAGCCGGAGGCGGTGCTGCCCGCTGATGTGCCGGCCTTCGCCGCCCGCCTGCCCGGCATGCCGCTGCTGCTGGGCGACGCGGCGCTGGCGGTGGCGACGGTGTTGAGCGTCGCCGGCTGTGACCATTCCGTGGCCGCCCTGTCCGCCGAGGCGCCGGCGCTGGCGGTGGCGCGCATGACGGCGCTGGCCATACCGGCCGTGCTGGCCGCCCATCCGGCCAACCCCCTTTATATCCGGGTGCCGGATGTCACGATGGCGCCGGGGAAGCCGGCCTGATGGTGGCCGCCTGGCGGATCCGCCCCGCGCTGGCGGTCGAGGCCGAGGTGCTGGCGGCGGTGCACGCCCTGTGCTTCGCCGATCCCGACGTGGCCGGATCCGCCTGGTCGGCACAGGCCATCGCCGATCTCATGGGCCTGCCCGGCGTGGCTGCCCTGATCGCCCAAGATGAACAGGAACCCCTGGGCATGGCCCTGATCCGCACCGTGGTGGATGAGGCGGAAATCCTGACCATCGGGGTTACCCCTACCGCCCGGGGCCGGGGCCTCGGCACTGCCCTGACCCGGGCCTGCGCCGACATGGCCGCCGCCGCCGGCGCCGCCGCGCTATATTTGGAGGTGGCGGAGACCAATGCGCCGGCCCGCCGTCTTTACGCCGCCACGGGCTTTGAACCTGTGGGCCGCCGGGCGAATTACTACCACCTCGGCGGCCAGCCGGTGGCGGCCCTGCTGCTGCGCCGTGCGCTGGGTGCCAATGCCGCCGGGTAAAGCCGAGCGCCCCACGACGGAAACAAAATAAGCGGGTGGATTTTACTTTGTTACACGTATGCGGTGTATGCCTTCCGGCTGATCAATCCGCTCCGGCCCCCGCATCTCCACTGTATAACCATGCTCGGTCAATGACCTTGGGACGTTTTGAAGCGGCTCACCGCTGTTGAGCCGAATTTCCAGCGTTTCACCCGGCTTCAGCTTTTCCACCGCAAGCTTGGCTCTCACAAAGGTAATAGGGCAAACCTGCGTCGTTATATCCAAAAGACTGGGTATAGGCGTCTTGGTTATCAATCTGTCCTCACGCGATGGACTTGAACGTTATTGCCATGCCTATGGTTTAGACTTATACAAGTCAGGTACTGAATCCTTGGAGTAAGGAAAATGACCGGTCCGTCCGCGGCGAGTGAGTTGTTATCCCTGACCACGGAAATTGTTTCCGCCCACGTCTCCAATAATACAGTGCCCCCGGCCGACCTGACGGCGCTGATCGAACAGGTCTACAAGACCCTGACCAACATTGGCCAGGAACAGCCGGCGGCGGTGGAGAAGCCCCAGCCCGCCGTTCCGATCAAGCGGTCGGTCACGCCTGAATACATTGTGTGCCTTGAGGATGGAAAAAAGCTGAAAATGCTGAAGCGCCATCTGAAGACGGCCTACAACATGACGCCCGAGGAATACCGCGAGAAGTGGTCCCTACCGACGGATTACCCCATGGTGGCCCCGAACTACGCCAAGCAGCGCTCGCGCCTGGCCAAGGAAATCGGCCTGGGTACCCGGGCCCGCGGCGACGCCTGACCGGTCCCGCTCCGGGGATAGGCCCCGCCGGTGGGGGTGCCGCGCCCCGATTTGCCGGTCGCATGGGTGGGCTGCGTCCCCTCCGCCGACCCTGCGCGGCCGCTCCCGCAATGTCGCCCCGGCCGCTTGGCGGCTGGGCCCGGGTGGGGTGGGGCGCTTCCGCCCGGTCCGGCCGTCACGGGCGCTCTATTTCCCGAACGATTGCTGCCACTTGCCGCCGTCTCCGCAGCGGGCGGGGTGGGCATGGTTCCACCCCGCCCGCGCGGCTTTCCACAGCTTAGGCGAAACCACGCCGATTGTTTCTTCGCGCTAACAGACGCGTGAATGTTTCGTGACCCGGTGGGGCTCCCCCGCATGAGTCGGTTGACCGCCCCGCGTCGCTTTGTGGTATGCCAATGTCGGAAGCGTCCTCCCGGGGGGTCGTAAGCCCGGCTTCGAACAGGCCAGGACTTCGAACGGGAGCGCGTCACGCAAATCGCGACCGCCTCTGGCGCCGCTCAAGGACCGCGAACGAGAGCATGGCTGACATCACGATCGACGCTCTGACCTCTGGCGATCTTCGCATGGGGACCCTGGAGGTCCGCCTCGCCGAGACCAAGGCTGAGGTTGAGGCCGCCCAGGCCATCCGCTACCAGGTCTTCTACGAAGAAATGGAAGCGCGCCCCACGCCGGAAATGCTGCGCCTGCGCCGCGACTTCGACGATTTCGACCCGCTGTGCGACCATCTGCTGGTCATCGACCACGCCCGGGGCGCCGGCCCCGCCGGGGTGGTGGGGACCTACCGCCTGATCCGCCGCGCCGCCGCCGCCCGCGCCGGTTCCTTCTACTCCAGCGACGAATACGACATCTCGCGGCTGGAGGAATACCGGGGCGAGATCCTGGAGCTGGGCCGGTCGTGCGTGGACGCCGCCTATCGCAGCCGGCACGCCATGCAGCTGCTGTGGCGCGGCATCGCGGCCTATGTCGCCCTGCATGACATCCACCTGCTGTTCGGTTGCGCCAGCCTGCCCGGCACCGACCCCAAGGCGTTGGCCCTGCCGCTGTCCTACCTGCACTATCATCACTTGGCCCCGCCGGCGCTGCGCCCTGTGGCCCTGCCGCACCGCTACGTCGACATGCGCCTGATGGAAGAGCATGACGTGGATCCGCGACGCGGCCTGGCCATGGTGCCGCCGCTGATCAAGGGCTACCTGCGTCTGGGCGGTTTCGTGGGCGATGGCGCCGTGGTCGACCATCAGTTCAACACCACCGACGTCTCCATCGTGGTGAAGACCGACATGATCACCGACAAGTACCTGCGCCATTATGAGCGGCGCGGGTCGTCCATGATCTGATCCTGTCCGCTTCCCCAGCATCCATAACCGCGTCCGGAGGAGGGCATACCATGGCGATCGGCTCCACCCGTGCCGGTTTCCTGCGCCTAGCCCTTTACCTGGCGTGGACCTTCCTGTGCATTCCGGTACAGGCGACGCTGGTGTCGCTGAACCTGCCGGGGCAGGCGCGCTTCCCCCGGTTCTACCATCGGGTCTGCTGCCGGCTGATGCTGGCGCTGGACGTCGATGTGGTGGGTGAGCCGTCGGTGGGCCGGCCGACGCTGTTCGTCTCCAACCATTCCTCCTACCTGGACATCCCCGTCCTGGGTTCCCTCATCGACTGCTCCTTCGTGGCGAAGTCCGAGGTGGGCTTGTGGCCCCTGTTCGGCCTGCTGGCCAAGCTGCAGCGCACCGTCTTCGTCAACCGTGCCAACAAGCGCGAGGCGGGCAAGCAGCGCGACGACATGGCGGGCCGCCTGATCGGCGGGGACAGCCTGGTGCTGTTTCCCGAGGGCACCAGCAGCGACGGCAACCGCGTCCTGCCGTTCAAGACCGCCCTGTTCGCCGTGGCCAACACCCAGGTGGACGGCCATCCGGTGGCGGTGCAGCCGGTCAGCGTGACCTGCACCCATCTGGACGATCTGCCGCTGGGTCACGAGCTGCGCCCCTTGTACGCCTGGTATGGCGACATGGAGCTGCCGCCCCACCTGTGGCAGATGATCGGCGCCGGCCGCCTGCGCATCCGTGTGGAATTCCACCCCGTGGTGTCGCTGGAGGACTTCTCCTCCCGCAAGGCCTTGGCCGACCATTGCTGGCAGGTGGTGGCCGCCGGGGTGGACCGCGCCGTGTCCGGCCGCTGGTCGCGGGCCTTGGCGCCCACCCGCCCCACATCGTCCGCCCCGGCGGGCATAAAGCCGGAAGCGGCGGCCGGGGCGGCCTGACCCCCGTCATGACGCGCCCCGCCCCGCTTGCCGCCCGGACCAGCCCAGGCCGAACCCCACCTTGACTACGATCCCCGGCCGCCTAATGTTACGGCCAGCGCGCCAGCCCCGAGCCGGCGCGCTTTTTCCCGTTCGTGCGGTGCCCGCGCCCTGTGATCCGGCGTGGCAAGGAGTTCGGTGTGGCGACGTCGCGTAAGAAGCTGTTCATCAAGACCTACGGCTGCCAGATGAACGTCTATGACAGCGGCCGCATGGCCGACGTCCTGGCGCCGCTGGGCTATGAACCGGCGGAGGAGGCGGAGGGGGCCGACATGGTCATCCTCAACACCTGCCACATCCGCGAGAAGGCGTCGGAGAAGGTTTATTCCGAACTGGGCCGCCTGCGCCTGCAGCAGCAGGAAAAGGCGGCGTCGGGCGAGCGCATGATCATCGCCGTGGCCGGCTGCGTCGCCCAGGCCGAGGGTGCGGAGATCATGGCGCGCGCGCCCCATGTCGACATGGTGTTCGGTCCGCAGACCTATCACCAGCTGCCGGAGATGGTGACCCGCGCCGTGCGCGGCGCCGGCGGCGTCATCAACACCGATTTCCCGGTGGAGAGCAAATTCGACCTGCTGCCGGGCGAGGGCGCCACGCCCCAGGGCCCGTCGGCCTTCGTCTCCGTCCAGGAAGGCTGCGACAAGTTCTGTACCTTCTGCGTCGTGCCCTATACGCGGGGTGCGGAATATTCCCGCTCCGCCACGCAGATCCTGGAAGAGACGCGTCGCATGGTGGCCAGCGGCACGGTGGAGATCACCCTGCTGGGCCAGAACGTCAACGCCTACCACGGCGAAGGGCCGGACGGCCGCACCTGGGGCCTGGGCCGGCTGATCCGTGAGCTGGCGGAGATCGATGGGCTGCGGCGCATCCGCTACACCACCTCCCACCCCCGCGACATGGACGACGACCTGATCAGCGCCCACGGCCAGGTGCCGCAGCTGATGCCCTTCGTCCACCTGCCGGTGCAGAGCGGGTCGGATCGCATCCTGGCGGCCATGAACCGCAAGCACACGGCCGACGACTACCGCCGCATCGTCGACAAGCTGCGCGACGCCCGGCCCGGCCTGGCGCTCAGCAGCGACTTCATCGTCGGCTTCCCCGGCGAGACGGCGGAGGATTTCGCCGCCACCCTGCGCCTGATCACCGACGTGACCTACGCCAGCGCCTATTCCTTCAAGTACAGCGCCCGCCCCGGCACCCCCGCCGCCGCCATGGCGGAGGGCCGCTTGACCGAGGACGACAAGTCCGCGCGGCTGGAGGCGGTGCAGAACCTGCTGGCCGAACAGCAGCGCGCCTTCAACGCTGGCCTGCTGGGCACGGTGCAGGAGGTGCTGTTCGACCGCCGGGGCAAGCATGCTGGCCAGCTGCTGGGCCGCAGCCCCTACATGCAGGCCGTCCACGCCGCCGCCCCCGACCGCCTGCTGGGCCAGGTGGTGCCGGTGCGCGTCACGGCGGTGTCGGCCAGCAGCCTGGGCGGCGAGGTCGTCACCAGCGAAAGCGTTCACGGCGAGGCCAACCAGGGGGCGGGCGGCGCCCCGTCCTTCATCAGCCCCGATATCAAGGCCAATCATCAGGAGATGACGGCGTGACCCAAGCGTCCGGAACGGACCAGCGTATCGATCTGCAGTTCGATGACAATCGCCTGCTGCCCCTGCTGTTCGGGGAACATGAGCAGTATCTGAGCCGTGTCGAGCGCCAGCTGGGCGTCAACCTCATCAGCCGCGGCAACTGCCTGACGATCACCGGGCCGGAAGACGCCACGGGCGCCGCCCGTGCCGCCCTGGACGCCCTATGGGAACGGCTGAAGCGCGGCATGCCCGTGGGGCCGGCCGAGGTCGACGCCGCCATGCGCATCGCCACCGGCGTGGACGCCGAAAGCCGGGGCAGGGCTCTGGCGTCCATCACCCGGCCGGAAGCGGTGCTGAAGACCCGCCGCCGCGACATCACCCCCCGCTCCCCCACCCAGGCGGCCTATCTGAAGGCGTTGGCGGAGAACGAGCTGGTGTTCGGCCTGGGCCCCGCCGGCACGGGCAAGACCTATCTCGCCATGGCGCAGGCCGTGTCGCTGCTGATCACCGGCCGGGTCGACCGCATCGTCCTGTCACGCCCGGCGGTCGAGGCGGGGGAGAAGCTGGGCTTCCTGCCCGGCGACATGCGCGAGAAGGTCGACCCCTACCTGCGGCCCCTCTACGACGCGCTGCACGACATGCTGCCGGCGGAGCAGGTGGCCAAACGCCTGGTGTCGGGCGAGATCGAGGTGGCCCCCCTGGCCTTCATGCGCGGCCGCACCCTGGCCAACGCCTTCGTCGTGTTGGACGAGGCGCAGAACACCACGCCCATGCAGATGAAGATGTTCCTGACCCGCCTGGGTGAGGGTAGCCGTATGGCCATCACCGGCGACCTCAGCCAGGTGGATCTGCCCAGCGGCGTGAAGTCCGGCCTGCGCGAGGCGGTGGAGGTGCTGGAGGGTGTCGAGGGGGCGGCCTTCGTCCACTTCTCCGCCGCCGACGTGGTGCGCCACCCCCTGGTGGGCCGCATTGTAGACGCCTATGACCGCGCCGACGCCCGCAGGAAGCGCCTGGCGGACAAGGCCAAGGCGCCGGTGGAAACCGGGGAATGACCATGGACACGGCCCGGGCCGACGCCCTGGAGATCATCGTCGAGGTCGAGGCCGGCGACTGGCAGGCCACCATCCCCGGCGTGGAGGATCTCGGTGACCGCCGCCGCGCGCAAGGCCCTGCGCCAGGCGCTGGCGGTGGACGCCGGCGCCCTGCCGGACGGCGAGGGCGAGGTTTCCATCCTGCTGTCCGACAACGCCGCCGTGCGGGTGCTGAACCACCAGTACCGCGGCAAGGACAAGCCCACCAACGTCCTGTCCTTCCCCATGTTGGACCAGGACGAGGAGGAGGATGGATTTGAGCTCCCGGATGGCGTGGACCGCCCGCCCTACCTGCTGGGCGACATCATCCTGGCGTATGAAACCTTGATGACGGAGGCGGCGGAACAGAACAAACCCGTCGCCAACCACTTGACCCACCTTGTGATCCATGGCGTGCTTCATTTATTGGGCTATGATCACATTGAGGACGCCGAGGCCGAGACCATGGAACGGCTGGAGACGGCGATCCTTGCGGACATGGGCATTGCCGATCCCTACCGGGACGGTGCCGGCCCCACCCGCGAAGACCCCCAGAGCGAAGAGACCACGCGCTAACCGATGGCCGATCTTTCCGACAGTCGAACGCCCCGTGAAGACGGGGCCGAAGATCACGGGTCCCTGACCCAGCAATTCCGGGGCTGGCTGCGCGCCGCCCTGGGCGGGCGCGTGGATCCCACGCTGCGCGACACCATCGAGGAATTGATCGAGGACAGCAGCGCGGACGAAACGTCCGTGGGCGGCAATGAGCGCACGCTGCTGGCCAACATCCTGAAGCTCAGGGGCCGCACCGTGGTCGACATCATGGTGCCGAGGGCCGACATCCTGGGTATCGAGGCCTCGATCAGCCTGCCCGACCTGATCCGCCGCTTCTCCGAAGACGCGCACTCGCGCATGCCGGTCTATCGCGAGACCTTGGACGACGTCATCGGCATGGTCCACATCAAGGACATCCTGGCGGTGGTGGCGGACCAGCGGCCTTTCGACCTGGCGTCCATCGTGCGCGAGGTGCAGATCGTGGCGCCCAGCATGCCCGTCCTGGACCTGCTGCTGCACATGCGCCAGGCGCACCAGCACATGGCCCTGGTGGTGGATGAGTTCGGCGGCATCGACGGCCTGGTCACCATCGAGGACCTGGTGGAGGAGATCGTCGGCGAGATCGAGGACGAACATGACGACGCGGTGCAGCCGCGCATCATGGAACGGCCCGACGGCACCCTGATCGCCGACGCCCGCCTGCCGCTGGAGGATTTCGAGGCCCGCGTCGGCCCGGTCCTGGATGACGAGGACCGGGAAGAGGTCGACACCCTGGGCGGCCTGGTGTTCTCGCTGGCCGGCCGCATCCCCCGCCGGGGCGAGACGCTGGTCCACCCCTCGGGCATCGAGTTCGAGGTGGTGGACGCCGACCCCCGCCGCATCAAGCGGCTGCGCGTCCGTAACCTGCCCGTGGCCCCCGGCCAGGACCTGCCCGCCACGGGTTCCTGAGACCGCCAGCATCATCCCCGTGACCGGAGACCATCCCCATCGTGAGCCTGCCTGACCGTCTGGCCCGCCTCGCCACCCGTATGCGCGACGGCGGGCGCTGGCGCCGCCTGGGCTTGGCCGCCCTCCTGGGTGGCCTCGCCACTCTGGCCATGCCACCCGTCAACGCCGTGCCGGTGCTGTGGCTGGCCTTTCCCGGGCTGATTTGGCTGCTTGATGGGGTGGAGCGCCCGGCCGCCGCCTTTTGGACGGGCCTCGCCTTCGCCTTCGGCCATTTCGTGCTGAGCCTCTACTGGGTGGGCGAGGCGCTGCTGGTGTTTCCCCGTTTCTGGCCCATGCTGCCCTTCGCCGTGGCGGGCCTGCCCTTCCTGCTGGGCTTGTTCGTGGGCACAGGCACGCTGCTGTGGTGGGGCTTGGTGCGGCGTTTCCGTTTGGCGGGTGTCGCCCGCTGCCTGCTGTTCGCGGTGCTGTGGACGGTGGTGGAGTATGTGCGCGGCCATGCCTTCACCGGCTTTCCCTGGAACCTCATGGGTTATGTCTGGGTGGGGCTGCCGGGGCCGGCGCAGGTGGGCTCCCTCATCGGGGTCTACGGCCTGTCGCTGCTGACGGTGCTGCCCGCCAGCCTGCCGGCGGTCCTGGCCGACGGCGGGCGGCGGCCCTGGATGGCGCCGGTGGCGGGCCTGGGCCTGGTCATCCTCATGGCCATCTACGGCGTCGCGCGCGTGCCGGCGGGTGAGGCGCCCCTGGTGCCGGGCGTCATGCTGCGCCTGGTGCAGCCCAACATCGCCCAGACCGACAAGTGGAACGCGGATGCGGAGCTGGACCACGTCCGGCTGCTGCTGGCCCTGTCACGCCAGCCGCAGCCGCCGGGCCAGGCGCCCATCACCACCCTGGTCTGGCCGGAGACGGCCGTGCCCTACCTGCTGGAGGACGAGCCGGAGCTGCTGAAGGCCGTGGGCCAGGTGACGCCGCGTGGCGGCCTGACCCTGACGGGCAGCCTGCGCCTGACGCCCGCCGGCGCCCCCGGTGCGCAGGACGGCACCGACACCTACTGGAACAGCCTGGTGGTGGTGAACGACCAGGGCCAGGCACTGGGCCATTACGACAAGGCCCACCTGGTGCCGTTCGGCGAGTACACCCCCTTACGCCGCTGGCTGCCCCTGCGCGCGGTGGCGCTGGTGTCGCCGGGCAACTCCATCCTGGGGTCGGGGCCGGGGCCCAGCACCCTGGACCTGCCCGGCCTGCCGCCGGCCAGCCCGCTGATCTGCTACGAGGTCATCTTCCCCGGCATGGTGACGGCGCAAGAGGCGGGCACGGCGGATGCGGCGAAGGGTCGCTCCCGCTGGCTGCTGAACGTGACCAACGACGCCTGGTTCGGCCGGACGGCGGGGCCGCATCAGCACCTGGCCATCGCCACCATGCGCGCCATCGAGGAGGGGCTGCCCCTGGTGCGCGCCGCCAATACCGGTATTTCCGCGGTGGTAGATCCCTATGGACGCGAACTGGGTCATTTGGCATTGGGCTCCCGGGGAGTCCTGGACCTCCCACTACCGCAGTCTACGCCCCGGCCTACACCTTATGCCCGATGGGGCGATGGCCCCTTGGCCGCTTTACTCTTGGCTGTATTGGGCGTTATCTATTTTTTCACGCTTCGGATGTATCAGGGTAGGCAGTGCCCTTGAGATGTCCATGACCGGATGTCCGTGATCGGGCGCCGAAGGGACCCGTGGCGGAGCCGTCGGGGTCAATGACCCCGCGATTGTCACCAGGACCAGGCGCCGGCTTGTGGTGGTATGGATCACGTCCCCATATGAGGTTGGCGGACCGAACAAGGGCCGGGAAGCGGGACGGTGGGATGCAGGCGGCGTGCCTTGACCACCCCTGAACGCTTGGCTTAGGGTCGTAATCGATCCGTAACGTGAGGATTTGGATCATGGAGAGTGCAATTGGGGCCCGCCGTTCCACCGGTGGGCGGCCTCGGATCGGAAAGCCCAACCCGATCGACGTTCACGTCGGCAGCCGCGTGCGCCTGCGCCGCACCCTGCTGGGCATGAGCCAGGAAAAGCTGGGTGAGGCCATCGGCCTGACCTTCCAGCAGGTGCAGAAGTACGAGCGCGGGGCCAACCGCATCGGCGCCTCGCGCCTGTTCGACCTGTCGCGCGTGCTGGACGTGCCGGTGTCCTTCTTCTTCGACGACATGGCCGGCGACACGCCGAACGACGTCGTGGATGAGGCCCTGTCGCCCGACATGGGCTTCGACGCCGACCCGATGGCCAAGCGCGAGACCCTGGAACTGGTCCGCGCCTATTACCGCATCTCCGATCCCGCCGTGCGCAAGCGCCTGTTCGAACTGACCAAGGCCGTCGCCAATTCCGGTGTGGAATCTGTGTCCGACGTCGCGTGATAGGGCCTGCCCCTTGACCGTTCTGTAGAAGCCTGCGAAAAAACGCCGCCTGGCTGCGAAAGCCCGGGCGGCGTTTTTTGTCGATATCACACACACTCCGCCGTAAATAGCCGTCGTTACTTTAGCCGAGGCGTCCCGTGGCCCAATCCAATTACGTCTTCACCAGCGAGTCCGTTTCCGAAGGTCATCCGGATAAGGTCTGCGATCAAATCTCCGATGGCGTGGTCGACCTTTTCCTGGCCCAGGATCCCTACGCCCGCGTGGCGTGCGAGACCTTGGCCACGACCAACCGCATCGTCATCGCCGGTGAGGTGCGCGGGCCGGAAGGCCTGCTGAAGGAGATCGAGGGCGTCGCCCGCGACACGGTGAAGGCCATCGGCTATGAGCAGGACGGCTTCCATTGGAAGACGGCCGAGGTGCAGTGCTACCTGCACGCCCAGTCCGCCGACATCGCGGTCGGCGTCGACGCCGCCGGCAACAAGGACGAGGGGGCCGGCGACCAGGGCATCATGTTCGGTTACGCCTGCCGCGAGACCGATGACCTAATGCCGGCGCCTATCCACTATGCCCACCGCATCCTGAAGTCGCTGGCCGACGCGCGCCACGGCGGCGTCAAGGAACTGGGGCCCGACGCCAAGAGCCAGGTCAGCCTGCAGTACGTCGATGGCAAGCCCGTCCGCGCCACCTCGGTGGTCGTTTCCACCCAGCATGCCGAAGGCCTGGACCAGGACGCCGTGCGCGAGATCGTGCGTCCGCACGTGCTGAAGGTCCTGCCCGAGGGCTGGATGTGCGATGAAGCCCACTTCTACGTCAACCCGACCGGCCGTTTCGTCATCGGCGGCCCGGACGGCGATGCCGGCCTGACCGGCCGCAAGATCATCGTCGACACCTACGGCGGTGCCGCCCCGCACGGTGGCGGCGCCTTCTCCGGCAAGGACCCGACCAAGGTGGACCGTTCGGCCGCCTACGCCGCGCGCTACCTGGCCAAGAACGTGGTGGGCGCCGGCCTGGCCGACCGCTGCACCATCCAGCTCAGCTACGCCATCGGCGTCTCCCATCCGCTGTCGGTCTACATCGACACCGCCGGCACCGGCCGGGTGGATGAGGAAAAGCTGTCCGACGTGCTGCGCCAGCTCATGAACCTCAGCCCGCGCGGCATCCGCGAGCATCTGAAGCTGAACCGTCCCATCTATGCCCGCACGGCGGCCTACGGCCACTTCGGCCGCACGCCGGACGCCGACGGCGGCTTCTCGTGGGAAAAGCTGGACCTGGTGGACGAGCTGAAGCGCGCGTTCTAAGGTTCCCCCGTCCTGATGCCCGGGGCCTTGGCCGATCGATGGATCAGCCAGGGCCCTTGGCTTTTCTGACCCTTGCCTTGTTTTCGATCGCATCATGACGGACGACACCCCCGCCCAGCATCGCGCCCTGCTTTACGGCCGTCGTCGCGGCCGGCCGCTGCGCCAGCATCGCACCAGCCTGATCGAAGAGCTGCTGCCGCGCCTGCGATTGGATCCGCCGGCGGCGGGCGGGATCATCGATCCGGCGACCCTGTTCCCCACCCCCAAGCGCGACCTGTGGTTCGAGGTTGGCTTCGGCGGGGGCGAGCATCTGGCCGAACAGGCGGCGGCCAACCCCGACATCGGCTTCATCGGGTGCGAGCCCTTCATCAACGGCGTCGCCAACCTGCTGCAGCACGTCGAGGCCAAGGACCTGGGCGGCAACATCCGCATCTGCCCGGACGACGCCCGCCCCATCCTGGACGCCCTGCCCGAGGCCAGCGTGGGCCGCGTCTTCGTGCTGTTCGCCGATCCTTGGCCCAAGCTGCGCCATGCCGAGCGCCGCTTCATCGGCCCCGCCAACCTGCCGCGCCTGGCCCGGGTGCTGCGCGACGGTGCCGAGCTGCGCCTGGCCACCGACGACCAGCAGCTGTGCCGCTGGATGCTGGAACACACCTGGCGGTATCCGGACTTCGAATGGCTGGCGGACAAGGCGGACGACTGGCGCGTGCCGCCGGCCGACTGGGTCCAGACCCGCTACGAGCAGAAGGCCCTGGAGGCCGGCCGTGTGCCGGTGTACCTGCGGTTTCGCCGACGCCTTCGGTAGCCTCAAGCGCCGGCGTGGCCATTCGGCCACTTGGCTTGTCCTCAGTTTCCAGTCCGCTGACGCTCCCCGAAAACTTCCGGCGACCGCGGTCGCGGTCTACGGCGTGAGTTCCTCACGCCGCTGGATCTCTCCTCGATCAGGCGCGGGGTTCCGCCCCCAGCAGCGCGTCGGCGAACTGGTCCATGGTCTTCTGGGACAGGGCGGTGTTGTTCATCAGCACCACCGTGCGCCTGCCGTCCAGCCGGTGGCCCAGCACCAGGCGGTAGCCCGCCGTCCGCCCCGTTTCCCAGCCCGCCGGCACGGTACGCCCCTGGATGGTCAGGCGGCGCACCCGGCCGCCCAGGGCGTAGTCCTCGGTGGGCACCTCGACATGGGTCAGCTGGCGGCGGGAGTCCGCCGTCAGGAAATCGGTGTCGAACACCAGATGGGCGGCGCGCATCAGGTCGGGCGCCGTGCTGGCATAGCCGCCCGAGGCCGCCAGATAGGGGCGCCGGTCATTGCGCCAGCGTTCGGGCGGGGTGGCGGTGCGGTATGAGGGCGCCGCCCCCTCCAGCATGGCGTCCGTGGCACCGGTGGCGCGCAGGTCCAGCGGGTCCAGGGTGATGGACCGCACCGCCGCCTGGAAGGGCAGGCCGGTGACCCTCTCCACGGCGGCGATGATCACGATCCAGTTCACCGGGTGGTAGTCGAAGCGGGCGCCCGGCTCGAACACCAGGTCGCCCTGGCCGAAGCGGGCCTGGGCCTGGGCCGTGGTCAGGTCGGTCTGCAGCAGGGTGGGGTCGGCCTTGGCCTCGGCGATGAACAGGTTGGGCAGGCCGCTGGCGTTGCACAGCAGGCGGCGCAGGGTCAGCTTGGCGCCGGTATCGGCGCGATAGTCGGGCAGGGCCTGGGTCAGCGGCGCGTCCAAATCCAGCAGCCCGCGCTCCACCAGCTTCAACACCGTCACCGTCGTCAGCCACTTGCTGATTGAGGCGATGGCGTACGGGGTGTCGGCCTTGGCCGGCGCCTTGGCCTCGATATCGGCGTAGCCCACGGTGCGGACGTAATCGGCCTTGCCGGCCCGGCCCAACATGACCACGCCCTGGAATCCGGTGTCACGGACGAAGGCGTCCACCACCGCGTCGGGATGATCCGCGCCCGAAGCGGACGCGGGAAGGACGGAGAGCAAGGGCAAGGCCGCCCCCGCCCCCAACAGCAGGCGACGGTTCAGCATCTTGGGTCCCATTATTCCAGAAACTCCGCCACCGCGCGGGTAATCAGGTCCAGGTTTGGGGGGGTGGACAGGCGATGGTCGCCATCCTTCACCAGCGTGACGCGCACGTCGTCATGGGTGATGGCCCCGGCCAAATCCAGGCTGGTCCGCCACGGCACGTCGGGGTCGCGCTGGCCGTGGATCAGGCGCACGGGCACGGGCGGCAGCGCCAGGGGCCGGTCCAGCAGCAGGTGGCGCCGGCCATCCTCGATCAAGGCCCGGGTGATGGGATAGCCCGCGTCGTCATAGAGCGAGGGCTGGCGCCATTCGCCGTCACGCTCCAGCGTGGCGCGGGCCTTCGCGTCCATCCGGGCCCACATCAGCCGCTCGGTGAAGTCCGGCGCGGGGGCGATGCCCACCAGGGCGCGCACCCGGCCCGGCCTGGCCAGGGCCGTCAGCAGCATGATCCAGCCGCCCATGCTGGACCCCACCAGGATTTGCGGGCCTTCGGTCACCTGGTCCAGCACGGCGATGGCGTCGTCGGTCCAGGTGCCGATGGTGCCGTCGCGGAAATCGCCGCTGGACACCCCGTGACCTTGGTAGTCGAAACGGACGAAGGCGTGGCCGCGCTCTTGCGCGTAGGCTTCCAGCGCCGTGGCCTTGGCCCCCGTCATGTCGGACTTCAAACCGCCCAGGAAGACAATTCCGGGGCCACGGCCGGGGCTCCGTCGATAGGCTATGGTGGCGGCCCCCCGCTGTACGCTATGTATCGACGTCTCCGCCATGCTTGCCTTCCCCAGATGACCCTGACCCACACCCCTGGCACCGTAACGGCCTCGACAGACACCGGCAATCCCGCGCCGGCCCCCGATGGGGCCAGTTGGGATGGGACCGCCGATGGGACCAATACCGTCGCCGGTTGGTTCGGGGGCGGCCGTCCCGTGGTTTTGCAGGTGATCCCCAACCTGGTGACGGGCGGGGCGGAGCGCGGCTGCGTCGACATGGCGGCGGCCCTGATGCGCGCCGGCGGCACCGCCCTGGTGGCCTCCGCCGGCGGGCCCATGGCGCGCGAGCTGGAACGCTACAAGGCCGAGCACATCGCCCTGCCGCTGGCCTCCAAGAACCCCTTCACCATCTGGCGCAACGCCAGCCGGCTGGAAGCCCTCATCCGCGAGCGCGGGGTGGACATCATCCACGCCCGCTCCCGCGCCCCGGCGTGGAGCGCCTGGATCGCGGCGCGGCGCACCGGCATCCCCTTCGTCACCACCTTCCACGCCCCTTATAATTTCAAGGGCGAGATGAAGCGGCGCTACAACAGCGTCATGGCCAAGGGCGACCGGGTCATCGCCGTCTCCCGCTTCGTGGCGGAGCATGCGGCCGGCCAATACGGCGTGCCCGCCGAACGGCTGCGCACCATCCCGCGCGGCGTCGACACCTTCATCCTGGATCCCGAGCGGGTCAGCCAGGAACGGCTGATCAAACTGGCGCGCGACTGGCGTCTGCCGGAGGACCAGCGCATCGTCCTGATGCCCGGCCGCCTGACGCGCTGGAAGGGCCAGCTGGACCTGATCGAGGCCATCGCCCGGCTGGGGCGCGACGACGTGCGCGCCGTGCTGGTGGGATCCGACCAGGGGCGGACGGAGTACCGGGCTGAACTGGTGGCGCGCATCCGCGATCTGGGCCTGGAAGGGCAGGTCACCATCGCCGACCATTGCAGCGACATGGCGGCCGCCTACCTGCTGTCCGACGTGGTGGTCAGCGCCTCGTCCCGGCCGGAGGCTTTCGGCCGCGTGATCGTGGAGGCCCAGGCCATGGGCAAGCCCGTCATCGTCACCAACCATGGTGCCGTGGCGGAAACGGTGATCGATGGCGAGACGGGGCTGGTGGTGCCGCCGGAGGATCCGGCCACCATGGCCGCCGCCATCGCCGAGGCCCTGGCCCTGGATAGCCTGCAGCGCCGGGCGCTGGCGGCCGACGCCCGCCGCTTCGTGCTGCAGAACTACACCCGCGAACGCATGTGCGACGCCACGCTGGCCGTCTATGCCGAGCTGTTGCAGCTGCGGGCCACCGTCGGCATGGCCGCCTACCGCAAGGCGGGTTCGTGACCGTCGCGCCAGCCCCCGACGCCCAGCGGATCCTGGTCATCCGCCTGGGCGCCCTGGGTGACCTGGTGCAATGCTTCGATGCCTTCCAGGCCATCCGCCGCCATCACCCTGGGGCCCATGTCACCCTGCTGACCGGGCCGGCCTTCGTCGGGTTCGGCCGGGCCATGCCCTGGTTCGACGACGTGTGGGCCGATCCGCGCGGCCGCAGCCCGCTGGCCTATTGGCGCTTGCGCGCCCAGTTGCGCGCCGGCCGCTTCGACACCATCTATGATCTTCAGAACAAGCCGCGCACCGCCCGCTACTTCTGGCTGATGGGGCCGGGGCGCCGGCCGCTGTGGTCGGGCGCCGCTCGAGGGGCCGCTTTCCCGCTGCCCAGCCTCACCGGGCTGCACAACCACGACCGGTACCGCGTCCAGCTGCAGGCCGCCGGCGTGCCCGACACCGGACCCGCCGACCTCGGCTGGCTGGCGGGCGACGTGGACGGCTTGGCGCCAGAGGGGCCCTTCGTCCTGCTGGTGCCGGGCTGCTCGCCCCACCTGCCGCACAAGCGCTGGCCGGCCGAGCGCTATGCCATGCTGGGCCGGCGCCTGGCCGACCGGGGCCTGACCCCGGTGGTGGTGGGCACCGAGGCCGACCGTGACGCGGCCGGGGCCATCGTGCGCGGCTGCCCCTGGGCGGTCGACTTGGTGGGCCGCACCAGCCTGGGCCAGCTGGCCAGCCTGGCGCGGCGGGCCGAGGGCGCGGTGGGCAACGACACGGGACCGATCTTCCTGACGGCGGCCCTGGGCTGCTCGACGCTGATGATCATGTCGCACCACACCGATCCCGCCCGCTCCGCCCCGTGGGGGTCGGACGCGGCCTGGATCAAGGTGCTGGACCTGACCGACCTGGGCGTGGACGCGGTGGAAACGGCGCTGCGCCTGCGGCCCAAGCCGGATGTGGCCCCCGATGGTGACGCGGACGGGGAAATGGACGGTGAAAACGCCCCGGTTTAGGCCGGTTTTTGCACTTGTTGCCCGCGCCTGTGCCCTGGGGGACACAGCCATGCGGCGCTTATGCCCCGCCAGCCGGCTTACCCCCGGGCCCGACGCTTGACAGTTCCGCCCCCGCTACCCAAAGTCGCCTTTCTTCAATTTGGACAAACCCTGAACGCCATGACGACCGCTGAAAACCTTGACCAGCCCCAGATCGCGATCACGTTGCCCGACGGCAACGTGCGAACTTACGCGGTGGGCGTCACGGGCCTGGAGATCGCGCAGTCGATCTCCAAGAGCCTGGCCAAGGCGGCGCTGGCCGTCACGGTGGACGGGGAGGAGCGCGACCTGTCGCGCCCCATCGAGCATGACGCCAAGGTCGCCATCCTGACGCGCGACGCGCCCTACGCGCTGGAGCTGATCCGCCACGACTGCGCCCACATCCTGGCGGAGGCGGTGCAGCAGCTGTATCCCGGCACGCAGGTCACCATCGGCCCGGCCATCGCCACGGGCTTCTACTATGACTTCGCCCGGGCTGAGCCATTCACGCCCGACGACCTGGTGAAGATCGAGAAGCGCATGCACGAGATCGTGGATGCGGACAGCCCCTTCACGCGCGAGGTCTGGGACCGGGACGAGGCCATCGCCCACTTCAAGTCCATCGGCGAGCATTACAAGGCCGAGATCATCGGCGACATCCCGGCGGGCGAGAAGATCACCATCTACCGCCAGGGCGGCTGGTACGACCTCTGCCGCGGCCCGCACCTGCCCTCCACGTCCAAGGTCGGACACGCCTTCAAGCTGATGAAGGTGGCGGGCGCCTATTGGCGCGGCGACAGCCGCAACCCCATGCTCCAGCGCATCTACGGCACCGCCTGGCGCACGGAGAAGGAGCTGGCGGAGCACCTGCACCAGATCGAGGAAGCGGAGAAGCGCGACCATCGCAAGCTGGGCCGTGAGATGGACCTGTTCCATCTGCAGGAAGAGGCGGCGGGCAGCGTCTTCTGGCACCCCAAGGGCTGGACCCTGTGGCAGGCGCTGGAACGCTACATTCGCGCCAAGCTGAAGGACGCCGGCTATCTGGAGGTGCGCACGCCGCAGCTCTACGACAGCAGCCTGTTCAAGGCCTCGGGCCACTGGGACATGTATGGCGACAACATGTTCAAGATCCGGGAGTCGGTGGACGACCAGGGCCGCGAGAAGTTCTTGGGCCTGAAGCCCATGAACTGCCCGGCCCACGTCCAGATCTTCCGCCAGGGGCTGAAGAGCTACCGCGACCTGCCCATGCGCCTGGCGGAGTTCGGCGCCTGCCATCGCAACGAGCCCTCGGGCGCGCTGCACGGCATCCTGCGCGTCCGCGCTTTCACCCAGGACGACGCCCACATCTTCTGCACCGAGGACCAGGTGCCCGGCGAGGCGGCGGATTACTTCAAGCTGCAGCTGGGCGTGTACAAGGACCTGGGCTTCGACAAGATCGCCGTGAAACTGGCGCTGCGTCCCGACGTGCGCGCCGGCAGCGACGAGGTGTGGGACAAGGCTGAACAGGGCCTGCGCGACGCCCTGACCGCCAACGGCCTGGAGTTCGAGGAGCTGCCCGGCGAGGGCGCCTTCTACGGCCCCAAGGTGGAATTCCATCTGACCGACGCCATCGGCCGCACCTGGCAGTGCGGCACCCTGCAGCTGGACTTCGTGCTGCCGGAACGCCTGGACGCCAGCTACATCGGCGCCGACGGCGCCCGCCATCGGCCGGTGATGCTGCACCGGGCCATCCTGGGCTCGTTCGAACGCTTCATCGGCATGATGATCGAGCATTACGCCGGCAAGTTCCCGCTGTGGCTGTCGCCCGTCCAGGCCACGGTCTGCACCATCACGTCCGAGGCCGACGCCTATGCCGAGGACGTGGCCAAGGTGATGGCCAAGGCCGGCCTGCGGGTCGAGGTCGATACCCGCAACGAGAAGATCAACTTCAAGGTCCGCGAGCATTCGTTGGCCAAGGTGCCGGTCCTGGTGGTGGTCGGCGGCCGCGAGGCGGAGAACCGCACCGTGGCCCTGCGCCGCCTGGGCGGCAAGGACCAGGAGCTGCTGTCGCTTGACGAAGCGGTGGCGGCGCTTAAGCTTGAGGCACGTGCCCCTGTCCCTTCGGAGGGAGTGACGGAGGCCGCGTTCTGAGGATAATTATGGTCTGACCAGCGCCCAACGGGGCTGTGGAGAGAAATCCGCAGTTGCGCGGCGCTGGCTTTTCTTACAAGTACACATCCACGTCTTTTTATCCGGTGTCGCCGCCCGCCCCGTCCCGGGGCATCCACCCACCTCGCGGCCACCGTAAACCAGGGAGAAGGTTCCATAGCCAGGCCCAGCCAAGAGTCGGCCCCCACCCGTGAGGGGCCGCGCGTTAACCGGGAGATCAACGCTCGTTCCGTCCGCCTCATCGACGCCGCTGGCGAGATGGTTGGCGTCGTTAGTCTGCGCGATGCACTGATCGCCGCCGAAGAGGCCGGCCTCGACCTGGTCGAGGTCTCGCCCAACGCCGAGCCCCCCGTCTGCAAGATCCTCGACTACGGCAAGTTCAAGTACGAGGCGCAGAAGAAGGCCGCGGAAGCGCGCAAGAAGCAGAAGATCATCGAGGTCAAAGAGATCAAGCTGCGTCCCAACATCGACGACAACGACTACGACGTGAAGATGCGCAGCGCGCGCCGCTTCCTGGAGGAAGGCGACAAGGTGAAGGTCACCATGCGCTTCCGCGGTCGTGAAATGGCCCACCAGGATCTGGGCATGAACGTGCTGGTGCGCGTGAAGGACTTGCTGGAAGACCTGGCCAAGGTCGAACAGATGCCGAAGCTGGAAGGCAAGCAGATGATCATGATCCTCGCGCCCCGCTGAGCGCAGGACCGATCCTCTGATTGCGGCGACCGCAACGGACACCAAAGGCCCTCGGAATCATTGGTTCCGGGGGCTTTGGTTTTTGTTCTTCCCTCAAGCGCCGGGCGCCGGCATCCGCTGGCTTGGCTCGTCCTCGCTTTCCAGTCCACTGCGTTCCCCGGAAAGCTTCGGCGGGCGCGGTCGTGTCCTATAGAGGCACGAGGCAAAATCTAGTGCCGCTGGTATAACCGACGAAGCGAATAAGGCCGAAGCACGAGGGAACTCCATGAAGGTGGCGGGCGAGGCGATGCGGACCATCTGGGTGGAACCCGACGGCCGCACCGTCGGCATCATTGACCAGACGCGGCTGCCCTTCCGGTTCGAGACCGTGGTGCTGACCGACGTGGCGGCCATGGCCACGGCCATCACCACCATGCAGGTGCGGGGCGCCCCCCTGATCGGCGCGGCCGCCGCTTACGGCATGGCGCTGGCGATGAGGGTGGGGGTGGAGGATGGCGATGTGGAACGGGCGCATGCCCGCCTCATGGCCACGCGGCCCACGGCGGTGAACCTGCGCTGGGCCCTGGACCGCATACGCGAGGTGCTGTTGCTGACCCCGCCGGGGGACAGGCAGGACCGGGCCTATGCCGAGGCCGCCGCCATCGCGGACGAGGATGTGGAGATCTGCCGCGCCATCGGGCGCCACGGCCTGCACCTGATCCGCGCCGCCCACCAGCGCAATCCCGACCGGCCGGTGCGCATCCTGACCCACTGCAACGCCGGCTGGCTGGCCACGGTGGACTGGGGCACGGCCACCGCCCCGATCTACCTGGCGCACGAGGCCGGCATTCCCCTGCACGTCTGGGTGGATGAGACGCGGCCGCGCAACCAGGGCGCTTTCCTCACCGCATGGGAACTGGGCCAGCACGGGGTGCCCCACGCCGTCATCCCCGACAACACCGGCGGCCACCTGATGCAGCACGGCCTGGTGGACCTGGCCATCGTCGGCACCGACCGCACCACCGCCAAGGGCGACGTGGCCAACAAGATCGGCACCTACCTGAAGGCCCTGGCGGCCAAGGACAACGACGTGCCCTTCTATGTCGCCCTGCCGTCCAGCACCATAGACTGGACGCTGGACGACGGCGTCGCCGGCATCCCCATCGAGGAACGCCCGGGCGACGAGGTGGCGCGCATCACCGGCTTGGCCGGCCATGGCGATCTTGAAACCGTGCGCCTGGTGCCCGAGGGCAGCCCGGTGGTGAATTACGCCTTCGACGTCACCCCCGCCCGCCTCATCACCGGCCTCATCACCGAACGCGGCGTCTGCAGCCCCCCGGATCTGGCCCACCTGTTCCCCGACCACCAGCCGCCGGAGCGCATGGGCCAGGTGGCGGTGAATGATGAGTAGGGGGTCAGGCCGCCGTCCCATGACGGCCTGACCGTATGCACCGCGTCCGTTCTACAGCGCGTCCAGCCCCAGCCCGCGCTTGTCGACGGGCCCCACCGCGTTCACCGTCCGCCGCACATGTCGGGCGGCTTCGGTCACGGACTTGATGGTGGGATAGCGGCCCGTTTCCACCATCAGCGACCGGGCGAGCGCCAGACAGCGGGTCTCGCACAGGGCGCGCATGTCGGGGTCGGCGATTTTTTCCAGGTCGATGTTGTGGGCCAGGCCCAGGATGCGCCGGGTGATCTTGGCGCCGGCGTAGCCCAGCGCGTCCACGAACAGCCGGTCGAGATAGACGCGGCGCTCCGTCTCCAGGCAGGCGGTGCCGTCGGGGCCGGAGAACAGGGCGGCGGGATAGGCGTCGCCCTCGCCGCTGGTGCGCCACAGGTGCAGGAACTTGGCGCGGAACAGGGTCCACAGGTCCTCCACCGTTTCCAGCACCCAGTCCTGGTAGGCGTCGCGGGGATGGTCCTCCGTGGCGTGCCCATCCTGGGACAGGTAGTTCAGCAGCAGGTTGCCGATGATGGCGCCGACGTCGAAGCCCATGGGGCCGAAGAAGGCGAACTCCGGATCGATGACCCGCGTGTCCGTCTCCGTCACCATGATGGACCCGGTATGCAGGTCGCCGTGGATCAAGGCCTCGGGGCTGGCCATGAATTTCAGCTTCAGCCGGCTGGCGGCCAGCTTCCACGCCGTGTCCGACTGCACCGCCTTGGCCGTCGCGTCCAGTTGTGGGCTGGTCCAGCGGTTGTGCGGATGGGTCATGTAGGGCTGGGTGAAGATCACGTCCTCCGTCAGGCGGCAGAGGGCGTCGTTGGCGGTGAAGGCCGCCACCAGGGGCCGCTTCTTGGAGGCGGGCAGGGCCAGGTCGCTGGTGGCGTAGAGCGTGCCTGCTAGGTAGTCGCTGACATGCTCCGCCAACCGGGGATAGCGGATGCCTTGCACCAGGCCGCGGCGCAAGATGACGTGGGGGACAGCCGCTCCATCACGATGGCGTACAGCGCGGGGTCGTAATGCAGCAGGGCGGGCGCCCGGCCGGCGGCGCCGGCGGCGTGCAGGGCCATGGCGCGCTGCTCGAACCAGGCGCGGTTGAGATCCAGGGGCCAGCCTTCGCCCACCAGGCGCAGATAGGGCAGGGACTGCTTGACGCACAGGCCGGTGGCCTTGCCGTCTTGACCCGGCCCCTCCACCAGGAAGACCAGGTTGAGATTGCCGTCGCCCACCTCGGTCACCCGCCAGTCGGCGGCGGCACCGCCCAGGCGCGTGGCCAGGGCCGGCACGGCGGCCAGGAAATCGGGCAAGGTCGCATCGCTCAACGGGGCATAGCCCGGCGGCGTCTCCAGGGTCATGAGTGGCGCACTCCCAGCTGTTTCGTCGCCGCCTCACCGGGCGGCGCTGGGGGCTAGTGTGGGCCCGAACGGGCGCGCCCGTCCAGGCGCGCATCAGGCGAGCTTTTCGGGAAACTCCAGCGCCTGCGGCGTGCCGGGCGGCAGGTCCTTGGGCTGGCGGCCGTAGGTGGCGAAGCGGCGCAGCACTTCCGCCATCTCCTCCTCGCCCAGGATGACGGGCGCGCCCATCATGCGCGCATGCCAGTACTGGCGGGCCAGGCTTTCCACCTCCACCGCCAGATCCAGGGCGCGGCGCAGGTCGGCGCCGAAGGCGATCATGCCGTGGTTGGCCAGCAGGCAGGCGCGGCGGGGCCCCAGCGCCGCCATCATGGCGTCGGACAGCGCGGCCGTGCCGAAGGTGGCGTAGTCGGCCACCTCGATGCGGGTGCCGCCGGCCACGGCCACCATGTAATGGAAGGCTGGGATGGGTTCGCGCAGGCAGGCCAGGGCCGTGCAGAAGGTGGAATGGGTGTGCACCACCGCCCCGGCCAGGGGCCGTTCCTGATATATGGCCAGGTGCATGCGCCATTCGCTGGACGGTACCATGGTACCGCGATAGCGACCGGCCAAGTCCATGAAGACGATGTCCTGGGGCGTCAGCGCCTCATAGGGTACACCCGAGGGCGTGACCAGGAAGCCGCCGGCGCAGCGGGTGCTGACGTTACCGCTCTTGCCCTGGTTGATGCCCAGCGTGTTCATGGCCCGGGCGGTGTCGATCACCGCCTGGCGCAGCGCCTGGTCGTCCTCCGGCGGCAGGGGCGTGCCCATCACTCACCCACCTCTTCCTTGGGGTAGACGCCCCAGACCTCGTCGCGCTGCAGCCAGCCGCGGAAGCCGCCCACGTCCACTTGGCACCATGGGCCCTTGCACTTGCGCAGCTTGGCGATGACGCCGGGGTCCAGCTGGGCCACCGCTTCCGAGGCGGACGCGGCGTCGCGCCGCAGGGTGCGCGACTGTTGTCCGGTGACGATGATGCCGCGCCGGCCGGACAGGGTGCTCTGGTGCACCCAGCCTTGCGTGCCTTCCACATCGCGGATGCGGCGCCAGGTGTCGAACTCCGCCGTGATCTCCACCGGCATGCCGGCCTTCACGAACACCCACTCCACCGGATAGCGCACGCCGGGGCCGGTGCGGACATTGACCTCGTTGGACCGCAGGGTGACGAAGCGCGGCACGGGCAACCCGCTGCGCACCACCGCGTCGGGGTGGGCGGCGTCGCTTTGCGGCTCCCCCTCCTGCTGGTCGCTGGCGGCACCGGTGCCATCGGTGCCGGTATGGGTGGGCGGGGCGGCCGGGGCGGACGCGGCGGCGAAAGCCAGGACCATCGCGGCGAGGGGCGCGGCGAGGGGCAACGCGTGCCGGAAGAACCTGACCATGGGCGACCGTTTCAAGGCTGTCCCCGTTCCTGGGAAAAAGGCGGGTGGAAAAAACGCGGGCGGGGCGCGGCCCCGACGTTTCGGCCCCCAATAGAAATCGGCCGTCCGCCGGGGTCAAGCGTCGCCCCTGTTACGGGTATCATCGGACCACGGACCCGGCATGCGTCCCGGGGCCGCTGGACAGCGGCGGCCCTCGCTGCTATGGCAAGAACGCTATCTCGGGAGGAACCATGTCCGAGCGGAAAAAGCCCCTCGTCATCGTGACGCGCAAGCTGCCCGATGTCATCGAGACGCGGATGATGGAGCTGTTCGATACGCGGCTCTCCACCGACGACCATGCCATGACCCCCGCCGAACTGGCGGAGGCGGTCAAGGTCGCCACCGTCGTCGTCCCCACCGTGACCGACCGCCTGGACGCCACCGTCCTGGCCCACGCCGGCCCGCAGCTGAAGCTGATCGCCAACTTCGGCAACGGCGTCGACCACATCGACCTCAAGGCGGCGCGTGAGCGCGGCATCATGGTCACCAACACGCCCGGCGTCCTGACCGAGGACACGGCCGACATGACCATGGCCCTGATCCTGGCGACCGCCCGGCGCGTGGGCGAGGGCGAGCGGCTGATCCGCGCCGGCCAGTGGACGGGCTGGGGCCCCACCCTCATGCTGGGCACGCGCATCTGGGGCAAGCGCCTGGGCATCGTCGGCATGGGGCGCATCGGCCAGGCGCTGGCCCGCCGCGCGCGGGGCTTCGGCCTGTCGGTGCATTACCACAACCGGCACCGCGTCCATCCCGAGATCGAGCAGGAGCTGGAGGCGACCTACTGGGAAAGCCTGGACCAGATGCTGGCGCGGATGGACATCATCTCCATCAACTGCCCGCACACGCCGGCGACCTATCACCTGCTGTCCGCCCGCCGCCTGAACCTGCTGCGTCCCAACAGCATCATCGTCAACACCGCGCGCGGCGAGGTGATCGACGAGAACGAACTGACGCGCAAGCTGGCCAAGGGCGAGATCGGCGCCGCTGGCCTGGACGTGTTCGAGCAGGAACCGGCCATCAACCCCAAGCTGTTGGCGCTCAGCAACGTGGTGCTGCTGCCGCACATGGGCTCCGCCACCATCGAGGGGCGCCAGGACATGGGCGAGAAGGTCATCGTCAACATCAAGACCTTCGTCGACGGCCACAAGCCGCCCGACCGCGTCATCGAATCCATGTTCTAAACGCCTTGAAAAAAGATGTTCCGGCGGCCTCGACTGGGGCCGCCGGCGTCTTGACGAGCCCTCTTCTCCACACCATATGGGGCTCGCTGTTGCTTCACGGCACCAGGACTGGTTGGGGGCGCGACAACCGGCGGCGACGCTGGCCTGCATCCCTTCCGGCACATGGCGGATGGCGCATGAAAACCCTTTGCGCAAAACGCCGTGGCGACTATGATCCGCCGCAGCAATCCTCATAACGATCCGGCCATCGACAATCTGGTGGCTGGCTGGAACGCTTTGCGGGTGGGCCATTGGCCCACTTTTTTATTATCTGGGGTCGGCGATGTCAGGCGGGCAGGTTTCGCCCCATAACCGTCCCCAAGCGAAGGCGGGGACGGCCCGATCGGCCGTTCCCTGGATAGAGATCGATGGACGTACACGAACGCATCGCCGGTATCATCGCCCCCTCGGTCGAGGCCATGGGCTACGACCTGGTGCGCGTGTCGCTGACGGGCAACGCCCGTCCGACGCTGCAGATCATGGCCGAGCGCGTGGACGGCGCCGCCATGACGGTGGATGACTGCGCGGAGATCAGCCGCGCCGTGTCGGCCCTGCTGGACGTGGAAGACCCCATCGACGTCGCCTACACGCTGGAGGTCAGCAGCCCCGGCATCGACCGACCGCTGACCCGGCCCAAGGATTTCGAGCGCTTCGCGGGTTTCGAGGTGCGGGTGGAGACGTCGCAGCCGGTGGATGACCGGCGCCGCTTCATCGGCATGCTGAAGGGGATCGAGGACGGCAAGGTGCTGGTGGAGATGCCCACGGGTCCCGCCGCCGTGCCTTTCGACCTGATCCTGCGGGCCAAGCTGGTGATGAACGACGCGCTGCTGAAGGCGGCCGCCGAGGGCAAGCACCAGCACTGACCCTGTTTCCCCAAGTCTCTACGCATCATACCAACAGTCGTTCTTACTGACGTAACAGAAGGCAAGGTTCGCTTCGATGGAACTTCTTCAAGTCGCTGACGCCGTCGCCCGCGAAAAGAACATCGAGAAAGAGCATGTGCTCGAGGCGATGGAAGAGGCCATCAAGAAGGCTGGCCGGTCGAAGTACGGCCACGAGCACGACATCCGCGCCCGCATCGACCGCAAGACCGGCGACATCCACCTGATGCGCTATCTGGAAGTGGTCGAGACGGTCGAGGACGAGGCGACCCAGGTTTCCGTGGCCCAGGCCAAGCGCAAGCGCCCGGACGCCAAGGTCGGCGACTTCCTGATCGACCCGCTGCCGCCCATCGACTTCGGCCGCATCGCCGCGCAGACCGCCAAGCAGGTCATCGTGCAGAAGGTGCGCGAGGCCGAGCGCGACCGTCAGTACGACGAGTACAAGGACCGCATGGGCGACATCGTCAACGGCCTGGTCAAGCGCGTGGAATACGGCAACGTGACCGTGGACCTGGGCCGTGCCGAGGCGGTTCTGCGCCGCGACGAATGCCTGCCGCGCGAGCACTTCAAGAACGGCGACCGCGTGCGCGCCTACATCTACGACGTGCGGCGCGAGCCGCGCGGCCCGCAGATTTTCCTGTCGCGCACCCATCCCGCCTTCATGGCCGGCCTGTTCAAGCAGGAAGTGCCGGAAATCTACGACGGCATCATCGAGATCAAGGCCGTGGCCCGCGACCCGGGCAGCCGCGCCAAGATTGCCGTCATCAGCAATGACAGCGCCATCGATCCCGTGGGCGCCTGCGTCGGCATGCGCGGCAGCCGCGTCCAGGCCGTGGTCGGCGAGCTGCAGGGTGAGAAGATCGACATCATCCCCTGGAACCGCGACGCCGCCACCTTCGTGGTGAACGCGCTGGCCCCGGCCGAGGTCGCCAAGGTGGTGCTGGACGAGGAGACCAAGCGCATCGAGGTGGTGGTGCCCGACGACCAGCTGTCGCTGGCCATCGGCCGCCGCGGCCAGAACGTCCGCCTGGCGTCCATGCTGACCGGCTGGGACATCGACATCATGACGGAGCAGGAGGAATCCGACCGTCGCACCGAGGAATTCAAGACCCGGTCGCAGATGTTCATCGAAGCCCTGGACGTTGACGACGTGATCGCCCATCTGCTGGTGGCCGAAGGCTTCACCTCGGTGGAGGAGATCGCCTACGTCGATACCGAGGAACTGACCTCCATCGACGCCTTCGACGAGGACGTGGCCGAGGAACTGCGGGAACGCGCCCGCAATTTCCTGGAAGAGCAGAACAGCCGCCTGGAGAACCGCCGCAAGGAACTGGGTGTCACCGACGAGGTGGCGGCCATCGAGGCGCTGACCGCCCCCATGCTGGTCAAGCTGGGTGAGAAGGGCGTCAAGACGCTGGACGACTTCGCCGACCTGGCGGGCGACGAGCTGATCGAAATCCTGGGCAAGGACTCGATGAGCGAGGATGAGGCCAATGAGCTGATCATGGCCGCGCGCGCCCACTGGTTCGCGGACGAAGAGTCCGGCGCGGACGCCTGAGGGGGGCCTGGTTCATGGTCGCCCCGCAGGTCTCGGGACCGACGATGACACCGGACCCCGACGCGCCGCTGCTGCCGGAAGGCGAGGCGGAGGCGGTCGGGGGGGCCAAAAGCCCACTGCGCCGGTGCATCGCCAGCGGGGTGGTCGCGGAGAAGGACGGGATGATCCGTTTTGTCGTCGGACCCGACGGCGCGGTCGTCCCCGATGTGGAGGAAACCCTGCCCGGACGCGGGCTGTGGTTGACGGCGGACCCCGCCTTGGTTGAAAAGGCGGTCGCCAAAGGTTTGTTCGCCAAGGCGGCGCGCCGGTCGGTGCGCACCCCGGCGGACTTGGGGGCCCAAGTGTCGGGCCTTCTGCGTCGCCGTTGTCTGGACCTGGTCGGGCTCGCCCGGCGGGGCGGCCAGGCGGTGGCGGGGTTTGAGAAGGTGGCCGCGGCGCTACGCGCCAAGGCCATCGGTACGCGGTCGGGCATAGGGCTCAGGCTGGAGGCGTCCGATGGGGCTGCCGACGGCCGGTCCAAGCTGGACGCGCTGTCCCCCGGCATCCCGGTGGTCGATATCTTCGACCGGGGGGAGCTGGGCATGGCGCTGGGCCGCGATGACGCGGTGCATGCCGTGGTGGGTGCCGGACCCCTGGTCCAGCGCCTGCAGCGGGAGGCGGACAGGCTGCGCGCCCTCTCCAAGGGGCGCTAGGCCCAGCGCTGGGTAAGGGATGGCCCTGGGGCATCGGCCCCGGGGCGACAACGATGAAACAGTCGGAAAACGTATGACTGACACGAGCGACCAGGACCGCAAGAAGTTGAGCCTTACCGGTCGAGGCAAGCTGGAGCTGAAGAAGACGGTGGACGCGGGATCCGTGCGCCAGAGCTTCTCGCACGGCCGCACCAAGACCGTTGCGGTTGAGGTCAAGCGCAAGCGAACCTTTGAACAGGGCGCCCGTCCGGGCGTGGCCGATGGCGGTGCCGCCGCCCGCGCGGCCGCCGAGGGCCGTCCCGCGCAGGGCGGTGGCCGTGGCCAGCCGCCGCGTGGCGGCGCCCCCCGCCAGCTGACCGACAGCGAGCGTGAAGCCCGTCTGCGCGCCCTGCGCGCCATGGGCGAGAACCCCGCCCAGGAGGACGTGGCCGACGAGCTGCTGGACGAGGTGGCCGCCGACGACCTGCCGATGGCCGACGAGGCCCCGGCCGAGGCCGCGCCCGCGCCCGTGGCCGAGGAGCCGGTCAACGACGGTCCCCTGGACGACGAGACCCTGCGTCGCCGCGAGCTGGAAGAGCTGCGGATGATCCAGGAGGAGGAAAAGCGCGTCGCCGCCGAGGCGGAGAAGCGCCGCCAGGAGGAAGAGGCCAAGCGCAAGGAGGCCGAGGCCGCCCGCAAGGCCGAGGAAGCCCCGCGCGCCGCCCGTCCCGCCGCTGGCAACACCGCGTCGACCACGACCGCCGTCACGGACGCCGCGGCCCCGCGTGGCCCCCTGGCCCCGCGCGCCGCCGATGACGAGGATGACGAGGGTGGGCGCCGCCGCGCCGGCCCCGGCGGCCCCGCGAAGACCGCCAGCAAGGTCGCGGCCCCGGCCCCGGCCAAGGCCGCCAAGGGTGGCGAGCGTCGTCGCAACGCCGGCAAGCTTACCATTTCGCAGGCGTTGAGCGATGAGGGCGGCGCCCCGCGTGGCCGCAGCATGGCCGCGCTGCGCCGCGCCCGTGAACGTGAAAAGCAGCGCCTGACCGGGCGTCAGGATACGCAAAAAGTGACCCGTGACGTCATCATCCCCGAAGTCATCACCGTGCAGGAACTGGCCAACCGTATGGCCGAGCGCGGTGCCGACGTGATCAAGGCGTTGATGCGCATGGGCGTGATGGCCACCATCACCCAGAACATCGACACCGACACCGCCGAGCTGATCGTGACGGAATTCGGCCACCGCGCGCACCGCGTGTCGGAGGCCGACGTCGAGGTGGGCGTGAAGGGCGACCTGGACCGCAGCGAGGATCTGCAGGCGCGTCCGCCGGTCGTCACCGTCATGGGCCACGTCGACCACGGCAAGACCTCGCTGCTGGACGCCCTGCGCCACACCGACGTCGCCAGTCGCGAAGCCGGCGGCATCACCCAGCACATCGGCGCCTACCAGGTGCAGCTGGCGTCGGGTTCGCGCATCACCTTCATCGACACCCCGGGCCACGCCGCCTTCACCGAGATGCGCGCCCGTGGCGCCAACGTCACGGATGTGGTGGTGCTGGTGGTGGCCGCCGATGACGGCGTCATGCCGCAGACGGTCGAGGCCATCCAGCACGCCAAGGCGGCCGAGGTTCCGATCATCATCGCCATCAACAAGTGCGACCTGCCCGGCGCCAAGCCGGACCGGGTGCGGCAGGAACTGCTGCAGCACGGCCTGGTGGTCGAGGCCATGGGCGGCGACGTCCTGGACGTGGAAGTGTCGGCCAAGACGGGCAAGGGCCTGGACAAGCTGGAGGAGAACATCCTCCTGCAGGCTGAAATCCTGGAGCTGAAGGCCAACCCCAACCGCACCGCCGAAGGCGTGGTGGTGGAAGCCAAGCTGGAACGCGGCCGCGGCTCCGTGGCCACCATGCTGGTGCAGCGCGGCACGCTGAAGGTGGGCGACATCGTCGTCGCCGGCAGCGAATGGGGCCGTGTCCGCGCCCTGGTCAACGACCGTGGCCAGAACGTCGATAACGCCGGTCCCGCCACCCCGGTGGAGGTGCTGGGCCTGAACGCCACGCCGCTGGCCGGTGACGAGTTCTCGGTGGTCGAGAGCGAGGGCCGCGCCCGTGAGATCACCGAGTTCCGTCAGCGCAAGAAGCGGGAGGCCCAGGTCGCCCAGTCGGCGCGTGGTTCGCTGGAACAGATGTTCAAGCAGATCCAGGCGGGCGAGGTGAAGGAACTGCCCCTGGTCATCAAGGGCGACGTGCAGGGCTCCATCGAGGCGATCTCCGGCACGCTGGAAAAGCTGGCCGGCGACAATGCCGAGGTCAAGGTGCGCGTGCTGCACTCCGGTGTGGGCGCCATCAACGAGAGCGACGTCACGCTGGCCAACGCCTCGCGCGGCATCATCATCGGCTTCAACGTCCGCGCCAATCCGCAGGCCCGTGAAATGGCCAAGCGGGACAACGCGGAGATCCGCTACTACTCGGTCATCTACGACATCATCGACGATGTCCGGGCCCTGCTGACGGGCATGCTGAAGCCCGTGCTGCGCGAACGCTTCCTGGGCAACGCGCAGATCCTGGAGGTGTTCAACATCACCAAGGTCGGCAAGGTCGGCGGCTGCCGCGTGACGGAAGGTATCGTGAAGCGCGGCGCCGGCGTGCGCCTGCTGCGCGACAACGTCGTCATCCACGAGGGCACGCTCAAGACGCTCAAGCGCTTCAAGGACGAAGTCAAGGAAGTGCGCGAAGGGTACGAGTGCGGCATGGCCTTCGAGAACTACGACAACATCCAGGCGGGCGACGTCATCGAAGCCTACGAGATGGAAGAGGTGGCCCGCGCCCTGTAAGCGCGGCCCGCTTTCATCGCCTGGATCAGAGTGTTTGCGTGACAACCCGGCCGTCCGGTCCAATCCCGGACGGCCGTTTTGGCTCTTACCCGAGCCGTTTGGACCCGGCACCGTTCCCCTGATGGGACGGGCGGGCCGGCCCTCCCCCTAAATGAAATGGGGCGGGGCCCTTACTAGGATAGTGACCCATGAGCCGACATGGTGACGCCGGCCTGCGCGCCGGCAAGGCCCCCTCTCAACGTCAGCTGCGCGTGGGCGAGGAATTGCGCCACGCCCTGGCCGACATCCTGCGCCGGGCTGATTTCCGCGATCCCGACCTGCATGACCTCAACGTGACGGTCAGCGAGGTGCGCATCAGCCCCGACCTGAAGAACGCCACCGCCTTCGTCATGCCCCTGGGCGGCGGCCATGTCGAGCAGATCAAGGCGCTGAACCGCGTCGCCCCCTATCTGCGCAGCCAGGTGGCCAAGGCCATGAGGCTGCAGCACGTGCCGCGCCTCAGCTTCCAGGTCGACGTGTCCTTCGACTACGCCCAGCGCATCGACCAACTGCTGCACCGTCCCGACGTGCAGCGCGACCTGGATCACGAGGCCGACGCCGAGGGTGCCCCCGATGCCGAGGGCACGGAGCCTCACGATGGCCCGTAAGCGCAAGGGCCGGCCGTTGCACGGCTGGCTGGTGCTGGACAAGCCGCCGGGCATGACCAGCACCCAGGCCATGGCCAAGGTGCGCTGGCTGATGCAGGCGGAAAAGGCCGGCCACGCCGGCACGTTGGACCCCATCGCCACCGGCATCCTGCCCATCGCCTTCGGCGAAGCCACCAAGACGGTGTCCTACGCCATGGACTGCGGCAAGACCTACCGCTTCACCCTGCGCTTCGGTGAGTCCCGCACCACCGACGATTTGGCGGGGGAGGTGACGGCCACGCACGACCACCGTCCCAGCGACGAGGCCATCGAGGCGGCGCTGGAGGCCTTCCAGGGTGAGATCAGCCAGGTGCCGCCGCAGTTTTCCGCCATCAAGGTGGCGGGCGAGCGCGCCTACGACCTGGCGCGCGAGGGCGAACGGGTGGATCTGGCGCCCCGCATCGTGCGCGTGGACAGCTTCCTGCTGACCGGGCGCCCCGATGCCGACCACGCCGAGTTCGAGGTGGAGTGCGGCAAGGGCACCTACATGCGCTCGCTGGCGCGCGACCTGGCCCTGGCTTTGGGCACGGTGGGCCACGTGTCCGTCCTGCGCCGGCTGCGGGTCGGTCGTTTCACCATGGATCAGGCGATTTCGCTTGACGAATTGGAACGGGTGGCGCAGACACCCACGGTCGAAGGACTTCTGCAACCGATCGAGACCGCGCTGGACGACATCCCGGCGCTGGCCCTGGCGGAAGCGGAAGCGCACCGACTGAGACACGGACAAACGGTGGCGCTGCTGCGCCGTCATGATCTGGAACGGCTGGACGCCATCCACGATCAGTTGGCGGACAGGGAGCCCATCGCGCTTGCCATTTCAGGTGGCAAGCCGGTGGCGTTGGTCCATGTCGAGGGGGCGGAGGTCCGTCCGGTGCGCGTTTTGAACCTCTAAGTTACGGAGACGACGATGTCGATCACTGCCGAGCGCAAGCAGGCGCTCATTGCCGAGTACAAGACCGCCGAAGGCGACACCGGTTCGCCCGAGGTGCAGGTCGCGATCCTGACGGAACGCATCACCAACCTGACCGATCACATGAAGTCCCACAACAAGGACTTCCACTCCCGCCGTGGCCTGCTGGTCATGGTCAGCCAGCGCCGCAGCCTGCTGGACTACCTGAAGCGCAAGGACGCCGCCCGCTACACGTCGCTGATCCAGCGTCTGGGCCTGCGTCGCTAAGGGTATGGTCCGGACGACGCCCCTGGCGCAACCGACCGCAGTCACCGGTGGCACCGGCCGCCCGCCGTCCGGCGGGCCTGGCGCCCCGGCGCGGTCGCGCGGTGCCGGGGCCCGCGTCCGGATGCTCCGCAAGCGCATCGGTTCTGGGTATTGAGTAGTAAGGATGGCCAGCCGGGTGGACCCGGCTGGCCATCTGTCATTTAAAGGTTTCTAACGCGGGTGCTGCCGATAGGGCCCCGGCTCGGCCGTCCAATCCGGGACGTGATCCGAGTATCGGATGGAAGGAAGAAAGATATGTTCAAGGTTTTCCGTAAAGAGATGGAATGGGGCGGCCGCAAGCTGGTCCTCGAGACGGGCAAGGTCGCCCGTCAGGCTGATGGCGCTGTCATCGCCACCTACGGCGACACGGTCGTGCTCTGCACCGCCGTCGGCGCCAAGTCCGTGAAGCCGGGCCAGGACTTTTTCCCCTGACCGTCAACTACCAGGAAAAGGCGTTCGCCGCCGGCAAGATCCCGGGCGGCTTCTTCAAGCGCGAGGGCCGTCCGACCGAGAAGGAGGTGCTGACCTCCCGCCTCATCGACCGCCCCATCCGCCCGCTGTTCGTCGACGGCTTCCGCAACGAAGTGCAGGTCGTCTGCACCGTGCTGAGCCACGACCTGGAAAACGATCCTGACATCGTCGCGATGATCGGCGCCTCCGCCGCGCTGACGCTGTCCGGCCTGCCCTTCCTGGGCCCCATCGGCGGCGCCCGCGTCGGCTACAAGGATGGCGAGTTCATCCTGAACCCGACGCTGGAGCAGGTCGAGACCACCGACCTGGACCTGGTGGTCGCCGGCACCCAGGAAGGCGTGCTGATGGTCGAATCGGAAGCCAAGGAGCTGTCCGAGGAGATCATGCTGAAGGCCGTCATGTTCGGCCACACCGCCTTCCAGTCGGTGATCAACCTGATCATCGACCTGGCCGAACAGGCCGCCAAGGACCCGTGGGACCTGCCGCCGCCGGCCTATGACAAGGCCGCGCTGAAGGCCAAGCTGAACGAGCTGGTGGGCGCCGACATCCGCGCCGCCTACACCCTGACCGTGAAGCAGGAACGCTATGAGGCCATCTCCACCGCCAAGAAGAAGGCGGTCGAGGCCCTGACGGCGGACGCCGCCTACACGGTGGAAGCCGTCGGCAGCACCTTCAAGGACCTGGAGGCCGACGTGCTGCGCGGCACGGTCCTGGAGACCGGCAAGCGCATCGATGGCCGCAGCACCGTCGACATCCGTCCCATCGTGGCGGAAGTGGGCGTGCTGCCCCGGGCCCACGGCTCGTCCCTGTTCACCCGCGGCGAGACCCAGGCCCTGGTGGTCGCCACCCTGGGCACCGCCCAGGATGAACAGATCGTGGACGCGCTGGAAGGCGAGTACCGCGAAAACTTCATGCTGCACTACAACTTCCCCCCGTACTCCGTGGGTGAAGCCGGCCGCATGGGCAGCCCGGGCCGTCGCGAGATCGGCCACGGCAAGCTGGCGTGGCGCGCCGTGCACCCGCTGCTGCCGTCCAAGGAGACCTTCCCCTACACCCTGCGCCTGGTTTCCGAGATCACCGAGTCCAACGGCTCGTCCTCCATGGCCACCGTCTGCGGCACCTCGCTGGCGCTGATGGACGCCGGCGTGCCGCTGCCGCGCCCCGTCGCCGGCATCGCCATGGGCCTGATCAAGGAAGACACCGGCGTCGCCGTGCTGTCCGACATCCTGGGTGACGAGGATCACCTGGGCGACATGGACTTCAAGGTGGCCGGCACCGAGGCGGGCGTCACCGCCCTGCAGATGGACATCAAGATCACCTCGATCACCGAGGACATCATGAAGGTCGCCCTGGCGCAGGCCAAGGACGGCCGTCTGCACATCCTGGGCGAGATGGCCAAGGCCATCGGCGGCGCCCGCGACGCGGTGAACCAGAACGCCCCGCGCATCACCGTGATCAATATTCCGAAGGAGAAGATCCGCGACGTGATCGGCTCCGGCGGCAAGGTGATCCGCGAGATCGTGGAGCAGACCGGCGCCAAGATCGATATCGAGGACGACGGTACCGTGAAGGTGGCGGCCGTGGACAGCAAGGCGTCCGACGCCGCCATCAAGTGGATCAAGGGCATCGTCGCCGAACCCGAGGTGGGCGAGATCTACGTCGGCAAGGTCGTGAAGGTCATGGACTTCGGCGCCTTCGTGAACTTCCTGGGCGCCCGTGACGGTCTGGTCCACATCTCCGAACTGTCGCCGCAGCGCGTGGCCAAGGTGACCGACGTGGTCAACCAGGGCGACGAGGTGAAGGTGAAGGTCCTGGGCTTCGACGATCGCGGCAAGGTGAAGCTGTCGATGAAGGTCGTCGACCAGGCCACCGGCGAGGACCTGAGCAAGAAGGACAAGGCCGAGGAGGCCTGATCCACTTTAAGGCATAGGCATTCGGCCACGGCCAGTGCCTTTGGTCGAGGAACGAGCCGCCTGGGGTATCCCAGGCGGCTTTTTCTATGCCCTCAGCGCGTTGACAACGTTTCGTTTGTGGCAAAGTCGGGGCAGTAATCCGGTTTGGCCATGAATTAAGGTCTGAGTATTGATTTCCAGCCGTGCGCTCATGGCATGGAAAGTGTGACGTTCCTCACAGGTTATGACCGTCTCGAGGGCGTAATGAATCGGTCATCCATCAGTAGTTACTCGCAATAGTAGCGCGATGGACTTGAAGGTGGTGACGAAACATCGCCGAAACACGCCCAAGATTTATTGCTACCGGCAATGGAATTGTGGCGGATTAGGGACCTTAAAGGAGAGTTACCATGTCGCGTTTACGGACTATTGTCTTGGCTGCTTCGGCTCTGGTCGCGGTTGCCGCGACGCCGGCCCTGGCGCAGAGCACGTTCGATGGCGGCTATGTTGGTGCCAACGCCGGCTATGACTGGTTCAACGCGCGTCAGCGGGCCACCGTCGGCGGCCAGCAGAGCACGCCCGCTCGTGAGACCCAGGGTTTCAACGGCGGCCTCTTCGCCGGCTACGGCCAGACCGTTTACGACAACATCTATGTCGGCGCCGAAGGCGAAGCCAACTTCTACACCGGTGACCGGACCTACGGCGACGCCCTGGGCAGCTATCGCGTGCAGCCCAACTATAGCGCCGGCGTCAGCGCCCGCCTGGGCTACGTGGTCCAGCCCGACCTGCTGCTGTTCGGCCGCGTCGGTTATCAGCACACCTCCATCGACACGACCAACGCCCTGACCGGTGGCGCCTCCCGCCAGTACGCCCAGGACTATGACGGCGTGAAGTACGGCGTCGGCGCCGATTACGCCATCGATGAGCACCTGTTCACCCGCATCGAGTACGACTACACCGACTACTCGCACTCCTCGCGGGATCTGGCCGGCGGCCAGCTGCGCACGACCCCGGACGAAAGCCAGGTCCGTGTCGGCGTCGGCATCCGCTTCTGATAAAAGCGTGCCTTCCTGAGGAAAAGGCCCGGGCTCACCCCGGGCCTTTTTCATTTTCGCGACCGCCCCGCCAGCGCTTTGGGTGAGTTTTCCTAGGACGCGACCGCGTCCGCCGGAGCGTTTTGGGGAGCCGAAAGCGAACTGAAACGCGAGGATAGCCAAGGGGCGGATGCCCCGCCGGCGCTTGAGGAGAATTGAGACTCCGGCGAACCAGGGCTCCGGCGCCTGAGGCGAACGGCTCACCTCGTCGAATACGTCGCCCAGGTGCGCACCGGGCCCGTGTCCACGTGGGTGTGGCCGCTGCCGTCGTAGAAAGCGGCGCCGCCGCGCTGCATGGTCTTGGCGATCTCGGTGATGGCGTCGCCCTTCAGCGCCGGGATGCGGATGTCGGCGGCGCGGCCCTGCATGTGGAAGCTTTCGCGGGCGGCGTTGCGGTTGACCTTGACCAGCGCGGCGTTCGTCTCGGGTGAGCGGTAGCCCGACAGGATGTCCACCTGCGTGGTCGGCGGCAGGCTGGACCGCAGGATGACGCCGCTGATGAAGTCCATCAGCGCCGGGTCGATATCGTGGGTCTCGCCGGTATGGCGGTCGCGCATGATGTGCGCCACCTCGGCCATGGCATGGCCGTCGTAGGCGCCGTCATGCCAGTAGATGACGTCCACCTTCTCCTTGCTGGGTGGATGCACCAGCACGACCCGGCGGATGGCGGCGGTGTTCGCAGGCGGCAGGTCGGCCTCCGCCGGGGGCACGGGGAAGGGCTTGGGCGCGCCGCCGCCGCACGCCGCGACCATGGCCAGCATCAGGGAAAGGGATGCCGCCCGGGTGAACCGGGCCCGGGCGAACCGGAAAGGGGGTTTTATCATGGGGCCAGCCGATATCCGCCGGGTTCGGTCACCAGCAGGACGGCATTGGCCGGGTCCCGCTCCATCTTCTGCCGTAGGCGGTAGATATGGGTTTCCAGGGTGTGGGTCGTGACGCCTTCGTTATAGTTCCACACCTGGTCCAGCAATTGCTCCCGGCTGATGACCGCGCCCTTGGCGCGGTGCAGATAGGCCAGGATTTGCGCTTCCTTGTCGGTCAGGCGGGTCTCGGTGCCGGTGCCGTCCTCCCGCAAGGTGCGGGCGACCGCGCGGAACTCATAGGGACCGATGCGCAGGGCGGGGTCGTCGCCCGTGGGCCGGGCATGCTGGCGTAGCTTGGCCAGCAGGGTGCCGATGCGGAACGGCTTCACCAGCCGGTCGCTGCAGCCCGCGACGTCGGGTTCCCCCTCCACCGCCATCAGCAGGATGGGGCAGTCCACGCCAGCTTGGCGCAAGGCGGCGCAGACGGCGGCCCCATCCATGTCGGGCAGGCGGCTGGCCAGCAGAATGGCCTCGAACGATACCGCCTCAGCGGCGGCCAGGGCGGTGGCGCCATCGGCGGCCTGCCGCACGTCGAATTCCTCCAGGGCTGTCAGCTGCTCGGCCAACAGGTGGCGCAGGGTTTCGTCATCCTCAACCAGCAACAGCTTTTTGGCGCCTGGGGTCGTCATAGGCCTGGACTAGGGAAACGGGGATGAAGGCGGGCAGCCTTGTCGTCTTCTTACCATGGGTGCGGGTCGTTCGCACGGGGTCCATGGGCGCATGCCGCATGGGATGGCTTTCGCCCTACCGCCTGGCCAGGATGTCGGCGTGGCCCACGATCAGCTCCACCCGCATGACGGCGGCGCGGCGGCGCTCACGCCAGGCGCCGATACGGTCGGCCATGGCGGGGTCGCGCGCTTCCGCCTGGGCGGCCAGCATGTCCACCAGGTCCAGGTGCGCCTGACGGGCGCGCAGGCCTGACAGCCGCCAGTCCGAGCGGGCGCCGTCCAAACGATAGCCCGCCGCCTCCAACCTTTCCACCAGGACGGTGGCCGCCTGGTCGCCCAACGGGGGGCCAAAGCCGTAGTCGCGCCGGGCCGCGGCCGTCGCCAGTTCCACCACCATGCCGTCGTCCGGATCCTCCGGCCGCCAGAGCAGCCGGCCGTCCTGCACCCCGGTGGCCAGCACCGGCGGCAGGCCGCTAGCCGTCAGTTCGATAACGAAATGATCGAGCCATTCCGCCGATGCACGATCGAAGAAGGCGTTGCCGGTGACGCCATCATGGCGCTGGATGCCCAGATCGTGCAGGTCGGACGACATGTCCTGCTGGATCAGCGTCAGGCGGCTGCGCATATCGTCGCCGAACAGGATCAGCTCCCCCACCGCGCCCGGTGTCGCGGTATCCGGCGGATTGCGGGCCACGCCCCAGCCCAGTTCATGCGCCCAGCGCTGCATGCGCTCCGCCACGCCCCCCAGGACCGTCGCGTCGGTGTCCATCAGGGTCCAATCCTGGATCATGCGTCCCAGGCGGGGCAGCAGATGGCGGACGTTGGCGCCCAGCCCCGCACCCAGATCCAGGACATGCGGACGCGACGGCACCATGCGGGCGAATTCCCAAGCCAGCTCGATGGCCCGCGCCTTGTCATCCAACGGTTCGCGCAGGGCCTGCCAGGCGCTGTCGATGATCTGCGGCTGGATCATGCGCGGCCTCCGCGACCGCCGCCGGTGGGCGGGCCGAAAGGGGGGGCTGGGGCCGGAGCGTAGGCACGGAACATTCCCGTTCGGGTCCTGACGTGACGGGGCCGGCACGGTGGCCGGAAACAAACGGAAAGGGGCTGGGAAACACCGTTGCATCAGGGGGTTGCTGCGGTGTCGATCACACCGCCGGGCAACCGCTCAATGCCTGGATGCGCCACTTACTCTGGTGTTTCCCGCCGGGAAAAGCCATGGCGCGATCGGTCATATCGGCTGGCCGTCCGGCGCGGGGCTGGCGCCGTGGTCGTCGCCAGCGCGGGATTTATTCCCGCGCGGCGTCCCCCGGCGGGCTGGGGACCCATGCAACGCTAGCGCTTCGCCCGTCCCCCGGGGACCGATACCGTGTTAAATGGCTGTGGATGGTTGTGCCGGGCGGGCTAAATGACCATCTGCTGCCCATGCGCCGGCGCCGCTGTTTCGCGCCTTTTCACAGTTTGTCACCCTTTCCCGTGTCGCCTGGATATACCCGCATGTCGCTCGCCGCCGAACCGATCTCGCCCCTGCTGCGGACCGCCAGCCGCTCCGTCCAGCGCGCGGTGTCCGAGCTGCGCCGCGGCGACCTGGTGATGCTGCAGGGCGGTGACGGCCGTGCCCTGCTGCTGCGCGCGGCGGAGATGGCGGACGCCCCGGCCCTGGCCCTGGTGCGGCAGGCGGCGGCCCAGGGCGGTGCGGGCGAGCCCACCCTGGTGGTGACCGACAAGCGCGCCATCGCCGCCGGCCTGCTGGCCCAGGCGGTGGAACCGGCGCAGGCCGACCCCACGGGAGCGGGCACCGTGGTCATCGCCCCGGCGCCGGGCCTGACACCCGACCTGGTGCGCCTGCTGGCCGACCCAACCCGCCCGGGCCACGCCACCCTGGACATCACGCCCACCGTCCGTCCCTTCCCCTCGGCCGAGGGCGAGGCCCTGCTGCTGGTCAAGCTGGCGCGTCTGCTTCCGGCCGTCGTGGTGGCCGAGGTTCCGGCCACCCGCGCCGCCGAGGTGGCGGCGCGCAACGATCTGCTGACCGTGCGCGGTGCCGACGTCCAGGCCTACCAGGCCGCCGGTGAGTCCACCCTGCGCCAGGTGGTGGAGGCGTCCGTTCCCCTGCTGGATGCGGAGGACACGCGCCTGATCGCCTTCCGCGCGCCGGACGGCGGCGTGGAGCATCTGGCCATCCTGATCGGCAATCCCGACCCGGCGCAGCCCGTGCTGGCCCGCCTGCATTCCGAATGCTTCACCGGCGACCTGCTGGGCTCCCTGCGTTGCGACTGCGGCGCCCAGCTGCGGGGCGCCATCCGCGAGATCGCGGCCCAGGGCAGCGGCGTGGTGCTGTACCTGGCGCAGGAGGGTCGCAACATCGGCCTGATGAACAAGCTGCGCGCCTATCGCCTGCAGGATGCCGGCGTCGACACGGTGGACGCCAACCTGATGGTGGGCTTCGAGGCCGACGAGCGCACCTACCTGCCGGCCGCCACCATGCTGAAGGCCCTGGGCTTCCACGCCGTGCGCCTGATGACCAACAACCCGGACAAGCTGTCCCAGTTGGCCCGCTGGGGCGTGCAGGTGGTGGACCGCGTCCCCCACATCTTCCCCGCCAACGGCCACAACATCGCCTACCTGCGCACCAAGGCGGAAAAGGCCGGCCACCTGCTGTGACGGGCTGCTGGGACGGCCTGCTGGGACGGGCGGCCCGGCAAGTCCGGCTGTTGCCGCCCGGTTGAATTTGCCGATGGACGGTTCCGCAGGGTCGGTGTCGTTAGCTAGTACGTTGAAAACAATCAATATTTAGACTGGCATATCGTTTGCTTCGGGATGTGGGTGCAGGAGAAAGCCCCATGACCCCCAGCGTCCAGTCTGCCCTGTCGCCGTCCTACCCCGATCCCGCGCTGGCGGGTGGCAACGCCACGGCCGCGACCACCGGCCAGGCGGGGTTGACGGGCGATTTCCAGGACCAGCTGGGCCAGCAGGTGGCGCAGGACGCGACGCAGCAGGCCGGCGCCGTGCCTGGCCAGGTGGGCGCCGTCCCGGTGGGCACCGCGGCCGCGGTCCAGGCCCAGATGGACGCCCAGGCCGCCGCCCACAAGGACAACCACATGTCCTTCTGGGACGTGGTCGACATCATCAACCCCCTGCAGCACATCCCCGTCATCAGCACGATCTATCGTGAGATCACGGGCGACACCATCAAGGCCCCGGCCAAGATCCTGGGCGGCCTGCTCTATGGCGGCCCCATCGGCATGGCGCTGGCCACCGGCGACGCCATCATCGAGGAGGAAACGGGCGAGGACGTGGGCGCCCACGTCATGGACGCCCTGGGCCTGGGGCACCACAAGACCGGCACCGTCACGCTGGACCCCGATGAGGACCAGGGCGGTGGCAAGGGGCGCAAAGGCGGCCAAGGCGGTGGCCAGGGCGGGCAGGAGCAGCCGGACCACGCCCCCACCGCTGGCCGCGCGCCCGTGGCCAAGGTCGACTCCCTGGTGCTGGCGCCCCAGACGGACGGTGCGGCCCTGGCCGTGGCGCCGGCGGCGCCGGCTCAGCCCGTTCCGGGTCAAATGGTGCGCACCAGCTCGGTCCCCGCCGGCGCCGTGCCCGGCCTGGCCACGCCGGCCACCACGGTGAGGTCCCAGGGCCAGGCCTTTCCCAACCTGGCGGCCGTGCCCGCCATGGCCGTGAACGCGCCGGCCATGACCTCCTCGGGGGTCGTGCCCGGCGCCAACCCGTCCCAGGCCCTGGCGCAGCAGGCCAGCCAGATCACCAACGCCACCCAGTCGATGGCTCAGGCCGCCAATGCCGCCGCCAATATCGGTGTCGGCACTCAGTCCATGCCCATGGCGGCCGGCCCGCAGCTGATGCCGGCCCAGGCCGCCGCCATGGCCAATGCCGCCAATCCGGCCGCCGCCGCGTCCGAGGCGGGGTCCCACCTGGGGCAGAAGCAGGCCCACGGCCTGACCCTGGCCAACTACCGCGCCATGGCGGGCGCCGGCGCCGGCACCCCCACCGGCCGCACCCTGGTCGCCCCCAGCTATGTCCAGAACATCAAGTCGGCCACCGCCGGCCCCACGGTGCTGCAGACCGGCGCGGTACAGGCCAACGCCGCCCAATCCCAGGCGGTACAGTCGCAGGCCGCCCAGTCCCAGGCGGCCATGGCCGCCGCCTCCCACCCCGCCATGATCCAGGTGATGGACGGCGGCACGGCCGGCAACGCGCAGCCGCAGCGCACCCCGGTGCCCCAGGCCATCCAGGCCTACAACAACGCCATGGGCCAGGACACGGCCACCCTGCTGGCCCAGGCCACCGCCGCGTCGGCCAGCATCAACGGCACCGGCGCCCCATCGGGCGCGCAGCCGGCCCTGCCGCCGCGGCCGGTGCCCGGCGGCACCCTGTCCGCCAGCGCCATGCCCCCTGCCGGCGCCTCTCCCGCCATTGCCATGGACGGGCAGGGGGCACCCCAGGCCGGTGCCGCCCAGACGGGCGCCGCCGTCATCAGCAACGCCACCGGCGGCCCGCCGCCGCTGCCCAAGCAGTTCATCGCCGACATCATGATGGCCAACCTGGCCAAGTATCAGGCCATGAAGGACGCCCAAGGCGCCCCCCACTAAGTCCGGACGCATTGAGCCGGCCCAATTGATCAGGGCGCCCGTTGAGGTATAGAGGGGGGATGGACATCCATCTGATCCCCGATGCCGCCATTCCCGGCCCCCCTGGTTCCGGCGCCGGTTACCGGCTGCGCTGGCGCGACGGCCAGGGACGGCCGCAGGAGGCCGCCTGCGTCGTCGGCCGGGGTGGCGTCATCCAGGACAAGCGGGAAGGGGACGGGGGAACACCCGTGGGCTGTTTCCCGCTGCGCCGCGTGCTCTACCGCCCGGACCGCGTCCCCGCGCCCGTGACAGCCCTGCCGGTGGCGACGGTCGCGCCGGTGGACGGCTGGTGCGACGATCCCGGCCACCCCGACTACAACCGCCCGGTGACCCTGCCGTTTTCCGCCAGCCATGAGGTGATGTGGCGGGACGACCACGTCTACGACATCATCGTGGTGCTGGGGCATAACGACGACCCGCCCGTGCCGGGCCTGGGCAGCGCCATCTTCATGCACCTGACGCGGCCCGACCGCGCCGCCACGGCGGGCTGCACCGCCCTGGACCTGGACGATTTGCGCCGGCTGCTGTCTCACTGCCAGCCGGGGGACCGGCTGTGCGTGCCGGCCCCATCAAAGGACTGATCCCCATGAGCGATATCCTGCCGTTGGGGCCCTTGCCCCGCCTGATCGGCCACCGGGGTGCCGCCCGCCACGCGCCGGAGAACACGCTGTCCGGCATCCGCATGGCGGCGGCGCAGGGCGCCAAGTGGGTGGAGGTGGACGTCAAGCTGACGGCCGACCTGGTGCCGGTGCTGATGCACGACGACACGCTGGACCGCACCACCGACGGCACGGGCCCGGCCAAGGACATGACGCTGGACGCCCTGCGCCAGCTGGACGCCGGGTCCTGGTTCTCCCCCGCCTTCCGGGGGAGAAGGTGCCGACCCTGGTGGAGGTCATCCAGCTGGCGCTGGCCCTGAACCTGGGGCTGAACCTGGAGATCAAGCCCTGCCCGGGGCGGGAGGAGGAAACGGCCGGCGTCGCGCTGACCCTGGCCTATTCCCTGTGGCCGGACGACCGGCCGCCGCCCCTGGTCTCCTCCTTCGCCGACGCGTCGCTGGACATGGCGCGCCAGGTGGTGCCGCGCTGGCCCCTGGGCTATCTCATCGACCGGCGGCCGGCCAACTGGCGCCAGCGGGTGGAGCAGTTGGACGTCAGCACCATCAACGTCAACGCCCGCAGGGAGGACGCGGCCAGCATTCGGGAGTATAAGTCCTCCGGGCGGCCGGTCCTGGCCTACACGGTCAACACGGTGCCCATGGCGCGGGAGGTGCTGGGCTGGGGCGTTTCATCGGTATTCACCGATACACCCAGCGGGCTTATGGAAATCGCGGGCTGAAACGGCGGGGTGGGCGGGCAAAAACATCAGGCGCAGTCCACGTCAAGCGGATGAGGGGCCTTTCGCCCGCCCTGGTTTTCCTATATCCAGCCTGCGATATGTTAGCGGCCGCCCGCCGCCACCCTATATGTATTGGGGACCGAACCATTCCGGTGATCCCTCCGCATGGGGCACGGGTTGGCACGAGGTCCGGTTTTCGGGAGACGTGAGTTGAAGGCGCTGCGGCCATTGGTGATGTCCGGTAAGGAAGTGCTGCCCGTTGTCGAGGGCGGCAAAGGCATCTCCGTTTCCAACGGCGAAAGCTCCGGCGCATGGGCGTCGGCCGGCGGCGTTGGCACCTTCTCCGGCGTCAACGCCGACGCCTACGATGACAATGGCCAGCTGATCCCGCAGCTCTACCACGGCAAGACCCGCCGGGAACGGCATGAGGAACTGATCAAGCATTCCATCCGCGGCGGCATCTACCAGGCCCGCGTGGCGCATGAGACGGCCGGCGGCGAAGGCCGCGTGCACATGAACGTGCTGTGGGAAATGGCGGCGGCCGAGCAGATCCTGCACGGTGTGCTGGAAGGGGCCCAGGGCCTGATCCACGGCATCACCTGCGGCGCCGGCATGCCCTACCGCGTGGCCGAGATCGCCGTGAAGCACGGCGTATACTACTACCCCATCGTCTCCTCCGCCCGCGCCTTCCGCGCCCTGTGGCTGCGCGCCTACAACAAGTTCCGGGATTTCCTGGGCGGCGTCGTCTATGAGGATCCTTGGCTTGCCGGCGGCCACAACGGCCTGTCCAACAGCGAAGACCCGCTGAAGCCCGAGGATCCCTATCCGCGCGTGAAGGCCCTGCGCGAGATGATGAACAGCTTCGGCCTGAACGAGACGCCCATCATCATGGCGGGCGGCGTTTGGTGGCTGTCGGAATGGGACCACTGGCTGGACAATCCGGAGATCGGGCCCGTCGGCTTCCAGTTCGGCACCCGTCCGCTGCTGACCAAGGAAAGCCCCATTTCCGACGCGTGGAAGCAGCGGTTGCTGACCCTGAAGCAGGGCGACGTCTACCTGAACCACTTCTCCCCCACCGGCTTCTATTCCTCCGCCGTCAGCAACCCCTTCCTGGAAGAGCTGAAGGGTCGGGCCGAGCGCCAGGTGGCTTATTCGGTGGAGCCGGTCGGCGACCTGACCGCCGAGTTCATGGTGGGCCCGCGCGGCCGCCCGGTGTACCTCACCGAGCATGATCGCGAGCGGGCGCAGGGCTGGGTGGCCGGCGGCGACAGCGTGGCCCTGAAGACCCCGGACACCACGCTGATCTTCGTCGATCCCGCCCAGGCGGAGGTCATCCGCCAGGACCAGATCGACTGCATGGGCTGCCTGTCGGCCTGCAACTTCTCCAATTGGGCGCAGAACGAGGAAGGGACCACGGGCCGCAAGGCGGATCCGCGTTCCTTCTGCATCCAGAAGACCCTGCAGAACATCAGCCACTCCGAGGATGTGGAGCACCAGCTGATGTTCGCCGGCCACAACGCCTACCGCTTCGCCAGCGACCCCTGGTACCAGAACGGCTTCGTGCCGACGGTGAAGCAGTTGGTGGAGCGGATCGCGACCGGGTACTAAGCGCGGATCATCGCGGGGGAAGGGGGCCGGTTTCGGCCCTCTTTTCGTTTGTCCGGCCGAACCATGGCTGCCGCCAACCTTTTCCCCGGGCGCAGTCCAGGCCAGCGCCTTTAAATCTGGATTCATTCCAAATTTCATGGCTGAATAGCGGAAATCCTTGAGGATCGGGTCTTTTCCGGTCCGCGTTCTTGCCCATATGCAGATCATGACCGACCTCACACCCGCCCCCCTCACCGCTGAAGATTTCAGCAGCGAAGCGACAGCCATCCAGGCGATGGCCATCCAGGCCACGGATCGCCTGGCGCGCGCGGGCCTGCGTCCCACCCGCCAGCGCGTGGCCCTGGCCAAGCTGCTGTTCGACGGCCATGACCGCCACGTGACGGCGGAACAGCTGCATGGCGAGGCGTCGACCGCCGACATGCGGGTGTCCCTGGCCACCGTCTACAACACCCTGCACCAGTTCACCGAGGCGGGCCTGCTGCGCGAGGTGGTGGTGGAGGCCGGTCGGTCCTACTTCGACACCAACGTGTCGGACCATCACCACTTCTTCTTCGAGGGCAATGGCCACCTGATCGACATCCCGGGCGACGCCCTGGCCGTCAGTGGCCTGCCCGACGCGCCCGCCGGCACCCGGGTCGCCCGCGTGGACGTCATCATCCGCCTCAGCGATGGCGCCTGAACGGCGGACGTCATCCGTCCCCATCCGTCAACCCTCCCCTGGCGGGCGCGGCGATCGTTTAGAATTTGTCTAGACGAATTGCCCCGCCGGCGTGGGCGTGGCATGATCTTCGCCCGCATGAAAGGCCACCGCAGATGGCCGCTGAAGGTTGGCGTGAACCCTGTCGTGGAGGACTGTTGCCATGTCGCTCAAGGGTACCAAGACCGAAAGCAACCTGAAGGAAGCGTTCGCGGGCGAAAGCCAGGCCAATCGCCGCTATCTCTATTTCGCCCAGAAGGCCGACGTCGAAGGCTACAACGATGTCGCGGCCGTGTTCCGCTCCACCGCCGAAGGCGAAACCGGCCACGCCCATGGCCACCTGGAATTCCTGGAAGAGGTCGGCGACCCCGCGACGGGTGAGCCCATCGGCTCCACCGACCTGAACCTGAAGGCCGCCATCGCCGGCGAGACGCACGAATACACCGACATGTATCCCGGCATGGCCCGCACCGCCCGCGATGAAGGCTTTGACGAGATCGCCGACTGGTTCGAGACGCTGGCCAAGGCGGAGAAAAGCCATGCCGGCCGTTTCCAGAAGGCGCTGGACCAGCTGAACAGCTGACATCGCCTGGTACCGCCTGATCTTCCCAGCCCTATCCCGACGCCGTCTCTGGACTGGGGGCCCTGGACCGGGGGTCGGCGTCGGCGGAGGTGCGCCCATGCGCGAAGGCAGCCTGGAGGCCCCCGTCCGCCATCCGGTGGATTGGCGGAGCCCGGATTTCTATGACGAGGCGCTGCTGGACGCGGAGATGCGGCGCGTCTTCGACGTCTGCCACGGCTGCCGCCGCTGCTTCAACCTGTGTGACAGCTTCCCCCGCCTGTTCGACCTGATCGACCAGTCCCCGTCGGAAGAATTGGATTCGGTGGACAGCGGGGACTTCGCCAAGGTCGTGGACGCCTGCACGCTGTGCGACATGTGCTTCCTGACCAAGTGCCCCTATGTGCCGCCGCATCCCTTCAACCTGGATTTCCCCCACCTGATGCTGCGCTATCGCGCGGTGCGGGTGCGCAAATCAGGCGTGCCCGTCGCGGTGGACCAGATGACCCGCACCGACCGCAATGGCCGTGTCGCGGGCAAGGTGGCGTCCCTGGTGAATTGGGCCACATCCACCGGTAACCGGCTGACCCGCCGCGTGATGGAAAAGGTGGCGGACATCGATGCCGCCGCCAGCCTGCCCAGGTTCCACGGCCGCAGCTTCGTCGCGCGCGCGGCCGACGACCCGCCGGCGGTCAACCCGATGGGGCCGGCCGCGGGGCGCAAGGCCGTGTTCTACGCCACCTGCTTCGTCAACTTCAACAACCCCGGCATCGGCCAGGCGGCGCAGTCCATCCTGGCGCACAACGGGGTCGCGACCGACGTGGCCTATCCCGCCTGCTGCGGCATGCCCCAGTTGGAACAGGGGTGTATCGAACAGGTGGTGGAAAACGCCGGCCTGGTCGCGCGCCAGTTGGCATCCTGGATCGACCAGGGCTATGACGTCATCGCCCTGGTGCCGTCCTGCGCCCTGATGCTGAAATTCGAATGGCTGCACCTGGTGCCGGCGGACCATCCCGACCGCGCGGCGGTGGAGCGCTTGTCCAAGGCCACATTCGACATCGCGGAATACATCGTCGACATCGCCCAGAAGGAAGGATTGGCCCCCGGCCTGCGTCCGCTGGACGGCGGGGTGACCCTGCACATCGCCTGCCACGCCCGGGCGCAGAACATGGGGCAGAAGGCGGCGGAGATGCTGCGCCTGATCCCCAAGGACGCGGAGGGCGGACGGTTGGGACCGGCCGAGCTGAAGGTGGTGGAACGCTGCTCCGGCCATGGCGGCAGCTGGGGCATCATGAAGGGCAATTTCGAGACGGCGCTGAAGGTGGGCAAGCCGGTGGCCAGCCAGGCCGTGAAGAACGCCAAGCATTACCTGGCATCCGAATGCCCCCTGGCGGGGGAACATGTCCGCCAGGGGGTGGAGCGGCTGGATCCGGCGCAGGCCGCATCGATGGAGCAGCTGCATCCCGTCGAAATCTTCGCCCGGGCCTATGGGCTGTAAAGCCTTTGGGGCATAGTCCGGGCGCCTTCAGGAGACCCCGCCATGACCCAGGCCCCTTCTCCCATTTCCAGCCGGCGGCACGCCATCGGCCGCGACGACATCATGTCCATGGAAGAGTACGGCCAGGTACGGGCGGAGCGCCGCCGCGCCCTGGTGGCGGTGAAGCGTAACCGCCGCCTGGCGGTGGGCCCCTACGCCACCTTCTATTTCGAAAGCTATGAGACCATGTGGTCCCAGGTGCACGAGATGCTGTTCATCGAGCGCGGTGGCGAGGCCCAGGTCGAGGATGAGCTGCGCGCCTACAACCCGCTGATCCCCAAGGGGCGGGAACTGGTTGCCACCATCATGTTCGAGATCGACGACCCCCTGCGGCGCAAGGCCCTGCTGGGGCGGCTGGGCGGGGTGGAGAACACCCTGTGGCTGGAGTTCGCTGGCGAAAAGGTGCACGGCCTGCCCGAGGCCGACCTGGACCGCACCTCATCCGCCGGCAAGGCCTCCAGCGTGCAGTTCGTCCACTTCCCCTTCACCGACGGCCAGGTGGCCCTGTTCCGCCAGCCGAACACGCGGGTGGTGGTGGGCTTCGACCACGACCAGTATCCGCATATGACGGTGATGCCGGAGGCCGTGCGCGCCGCCCTGGCGGACGACTTAGATTGATCGGCATTAAAAAGGCCGGCGCCTGGCGGGCGTCCGGCCTTTTGTCCTGACGGGCCGCGGTCCTTACCGGACGATTTCCAGCGGCCTCGCCGGTGACACCTTGCCGCCCACGTGGGGATAGGGGCTTTCCGTATCGAACATGTCGATGCTGTCGGGATCGTAGGGGAACCAGTTGGTGGGCTTGTCGTCCGATCCCGGCGTGCCCGGTGGCACGGGCGCCAGGCTGTGACCGGAGGGTTTGCCCGGGCCACTCTTCGCCACCACCTGGTGCAGTCCGTAGATGGCGGCCAGGCCCAGGGTCGGCCCCAGGATCATCAGGCTGGCCCCCCAGGCCAGGATGGCGATGTCCATCTTCAGGCCCAGACCGGGCAGCAAGAGCTGGGCGGCGCCGTACACGGCCAGTTCGGACACGCCGAAAACCAAGCCAAGGCCGATCGCGTTGAAAGCAGGCACATCCTGAAGGATCTGAGCGTCCTTTTTCATAGCAGCCTCCCTATTTATTACAGGAATGATGCGCTCACTTTTTCGATTCCGCCACTACCCATTTGGACGTCTGGAAAAGACGGTCCCAGTCTTTCGCAATTGCGAAATAAACCCGGCCCAAACCGGCACCTCTTTCCTTAACGCCCAGGTCCCGTGTTAAGGTCCCGCGCTTTCACGGTTTTGGGTCATTCGGCTTTCAAGGGTAGGCGGGCATGGATCAGGCGGGTGGTTTACGGGTTTTGCTGGTGGGGGGCACGGGCCTGGTGGGGGCCCATGCCCTGACCATGCTGCTGGAGTCGCCCAAGGTGGCCCAGGTGGTCAGTCTGGTGCGCAAGCCCACTGGCCTCACGCCCACCGGCCAGCAGCATGCCAAGCTGCGTGAACTTGTGGTGGACTTCGCCACCCTGACCGACCTGCCGCCGGACGTGCGGGTGGACGCGGTGCTGTGCGCCCTGGGCACCACCCGCAAGGACGCCGGCAGCGACGCCGCCTTCCAGGATGTGGACCTGAAGTACGTGGTGACGGTGGCCAAGGCCGCGCGCCGCGCCGGCGCCACCTTCTTCGGCGGCGTTTCCTCCGTCGATGCCGACTCGACCTCCCACCGCCTGTATTTGAAGACCAAGGGCATGATGGAGGACTACGTGGCCACCCTGGGCTTCACCTCCCGCCATTTCCTGCGCCCCTCGCTGCTGCTGGGCCGGCGTAGGCAGGACCGGCCGCTGGAACGGTTCTTCCAGCTGCTGGCGCCCGTCATCGGCCCCTTCCTCAGCGGCCGCCTGGAAAAGTACCGCCCCATCCCGGCCAAAGTGGTGGCCGCCGCCCTGGTCACCACCGCCAGCCAGCCGGCCATCGGCGGCGTGCGCACGCACGAATACAGCGCCATCCGCTCGCTGGCGGGAATGTGACACGCGCGCCTGGCGGTACAGGCCCCTCGGCGCGGGGCGCGGGCCTGGATGTCACCCGGATGTCGTGAGATCCGCCGCGTTCAGCCAGTGGATGCGGCCGAAGCCCGCCACCAGGTGGGCCTGGGTGATCTCCATCCGCCAGAAGCGGAAATCGGGAAAATCGGCGTAAAGCGCGGCGGAGGGGTGGCGGTCAAGGTAGACGGCGCGCGCCGCCTCCGCCTCCTCGCCGGCCAGGGCTTCCGCCCGGCCCATGACAGACAGGCGCGGCCCGGTCAGGGGGTTTTCCCGGCCGGCGGTATCCTCGAACAGCAGGGCGGCGCGGCCGTCCTGCCGCAGGTTGCGGGTGTGCAGCGCCAGTTCCGACAGCAACAGCAGCGGGCGGCCCGCCCCGTTCCCCGTCCAGTCCATCGCCACCAGCACCAGCGACGGATAGGGCCAGCCGGCCACCGCCGCCGCGTCCTCCGCCGAAGGGGTGACCAGAGTGGTCAGCGTGGCCTGGGACCGGCCGCCCAGCAGGGCGCGCGCGGTGCCCACCGCTTCCGGCGGCGTGTTGGCGGGAGGTATATCGGGAGGCATTGTCACCGGCGTCACTCCACCCATTTCTTTGGAACCGTCCAGCCCCTTGCGGACTATTCCTCAAGTGGCAGGGGCGGCTGCATACTTCGCCGTAATCATGCCATAGTGCCGGGCAATCTGGTGAACTGGGGCTGCCCCCCGACAGTTGGTCGGACGGGCGGCCGGGGCAAGTGGGAAGAGGGGAAAACTCCGTGGTTCAGACCATCGCGCTGGTTGACGATGACCGTAACATCCTGACCTCCGTCTCCATCGCGTTGGAGGCAGAGGGGTACGAGGTGCGCACCTACACCGACGGGGATGAGGCCCATCGCGCGCTCAGCTCGCGGCCGGTGGACCTGGCCGTGCTGGACATCAAGATGCCGCGCATGGATGGGATGGAGCTGTTGCAGCGCATCCGCCAGAACTCGGCCATGCCCGTCATCTTCCTCACCTCCAAGGATGATGAGATCGATGAGTTGCAGGGCCTGCGCATGGGCGCCGACGACTACATCAAGAAGCCCTTCTCCCAGCGCCTGCTGATCGAGCGCATCAAGGCCCTGCTGCGGCGCGAGGTGCTGAACGCCGGCGGCGGCAAAGGAACGGTGGAGCCCGGCTCCGTCATGGTGCGCGGTGAGCTGGTGCTGGACAACGCCCGCCATTCCTGCACCTGGAAGGGGCAGGAGATCGACCTGACGGTGACGGAATTCCTGCTGGTGAAGGCGCTGGCCCAGCGCCCCGGCCACGTGAAAAGCCGCGACCAGCTGATGGACGCCGCCTATGGCGAGCACATCTATGTCGACGACCGCACCATCGACAGCCACGTGAAGCGCCTGCGCAAGAAGTTCAAGGTGGCCGACTCGGACTTCGCCCAGATCGAGACCCTGTACGGCGTCGGCTACAAATACCGCGACGCTTGAGCGGCTAGGGGCGCCCCCCGGGAAAAATGCCGGAAAGTCCTAGGACGCGACCGCGTCGCCGGAGCGTTCCGGGGAGCGCGGCGGACTGAAAGCGAGGATAGCCAAGGGGCGCATGCCCCGGCGGCGCCTGAGGAACCTGATATGCTCAAGGACATGCTGGCACGGCGCGCGGCCCCCGCCGGGGGGACCGCGGCAGCGCAGGGAATGGCGGCGGCCCCTCTGCGGCGCGGCCCCCAGGCGGAGGCTGATGGCGACGCCAAACCGGTGGTGCGTGCCCGCCGGCGCCGCTCCTATGGCGTCATCTCCCCGCTGACGCGCCACATCCTGACCGTCAACCTGCTGGCGCTGGCCTTGCTGTTGTCGGGCCTGCTGTATCTGGAGCGCTATCAGGACTGGCTGGTGCAACGCCAGCTGGACATCCTGACGACCGAGGCGCGCATCTTCTCCGGCGCCCTGGGCGAAGGCGCCATGGAGCCCAGCAGCGATGAATTCAACGAGCCCGCGGGCACGCTGTCCTGGACGCTGGCGGCCCAGATGGTGCGCCGCCTGGGCGACACCACCGACACCCGCTTCCGCCTGTACGATCCCAAAGGCAAGCTGCAGGCCGACAGCCGGGTGCTGAGCCTGGCCAAGGGGACGCGCGTGCAGATCGAGGAGCTGCCGCCGCTGCCCGACGGCAACCAGCTGACCCAGCTGGGCATCGATCTCTACAATGCCATCGTGCGGGCGCTGCCCACCCGTGACCATCTGCCGGTCTATGCGGAGAACCGGGCCGCCGACGGCAGCCATTTCCCCGACGTGCAGAAGGCCCTGAACGGCGAGGCGGCCACCCACGTCTGGCGCGTGGCTGGCGATGCCGGCAAGCAGGACATGGTGCTGACCGTGGCCGTGCCCATCCAGCGCTACAAGCAGGTGCTGGGCGCCGTGCTGATCAGCCGCAGCGGGTCGGAGATCGATACCGAGGTGCGCGAGTTCCGCGTGAACATCCTGAAGGTGTTCGGTGGCGTCATCGTGCTGACGGTCCTGATGTCCATCTATCTCGCCAGCACCATCGTGCGCCCCATCCGCCGGCTGGCGGCGGCGGCCGACGATGTGCGCTACGGCCACGGCCGCCAGGCGGTGCTGCCCGACTTCTCCGGCCGGCATGACGAGATCGGCGACCTGTCGCAATCGCTGCGCGCCATGACGTCGGCCCTGTGGGACCGCATGGACGCCATCGAGCGCTTCGCCGCCGACGTGGCGCATGAGATCAAGAACCCCCTGACCTCCATGCGCAGCGCGGTGGAGACGGTGCAGCTGGTGAAGGATGAGACGCGGCTGCGCAAGCTGCTGGCCATCATTGCCGACGACGTGGGCCGCCTGGACCGCCTGATCAGCGACATCTCCAACGCCAGCCGCCTGGATGCGGAGCTGAGCCGCGCGGAAGCCAATTCCGTCGACCTGCGCCGCATGCTGACCATGTTCAAGGACATCCATGAGAACACGCTGGGCGCCACCCCCGACGAGGGGGAGGAGGGTGGACCGCCGCCGGTGACGGTGGAGGTGGAACTGCCGCCGGCCAGCCGCAACCTGGTGGTCCCGGGCATCGAAGGCCGCCTGACCCAGGTTTTCCAGAACCTGATCTCCAACGCCCTGTCCTTCTCCCCACCCGGGGGCAAGGTGGTGCTGGCGGCCAAGGTGGTGGGCGACAGGGTGGAGATCACCTGCACCGACGACGGCCCCGGCATCCCGGCCGGCAAGACCGAGGCCATTTTCGACCGCTTCTATACCGAGCGGCCGGCGGGCGAGAAGTTCGGCACCCACTCCGGCCTGGGCCTCTCCATCTCCAAACAGATCGTGGAGGCCCACAACGGCCGCATCTTCGCCACCAATCGCACCGACGCGACCGGCAAGGTGCTGGGGGCGGTGTTCACGGTGCAGCTGCCCCGGACCTGAATTTTTTAATGCGCGCAATTAAATTGCTGGATCACGGGCCGCGGCGCATGGCGGACATTAAGGCGCGGCGGCGCGGGCGGTCTTGAAATCGCCGTCAGGGCCGGTATCGTCGGCGGCCTACCCGTCCCCTAGAGTTCGTATTGGGGGTCCAACCGGGACAGGCCCAGCCGACATGAGAGCGCCGCCCCATGAGCTTGAACACCTACCGCGCCGGTCCAGACGAGCACGGCCATTTCGGTATCTACGGGGGGCGCTTCGTCGCCGAAACCCTGATGCCCCTGATCCTCGACCTGGAAAAGGCGTACACCGCCGCCAAGGACGACCCGGCCTTCAAGGCCGAGATGGGCTATTACCTGAACCAGTATGTCGGCCGCCCCAGCAAGCTGTACTTCGCCGAGCGGCTGACCAATGAGCTGGGCGGCGCCAAGATTTATCTGAAGCGCGAGGAGCTGAACCACACCGGCGCGCACAAGATCAACAACTGCATCGGCCAGATCCTGCTGGCCAAGCGCATGGGCAAGACCCGCATCATCGCCGAGACCGGCGCCGGCCAGCACGGCGTGGCCACCGCCACCGTCTGCGCCCTGTTCGGCCTGCCCTGCACCATCTACATGGGCGAGGTCGACATCGCCCGCCAGCAACCCAACGTCTTCCGCATGAAGCTGCTGGGGGCGGAGGTGAAGCCCGTCACCTCCGGCTCGCGCACGCTGAAGGACGCGATGAACGAGGCGCTGCGCGATTGGGTCACCAACGTCGGCGACACCTTCTACATCATCGGCACCACCGCCGGCCCGCACCCCTATCCCGCCCTGGTGCGCGACTTCCAGTCCATCATCGGCCATGAGGTGCGCGAGCAGATGGTGGCCATGGAAGGCCGCCTGCCCGACACGCTGGTCGCCTGCATCGGCGGCGGGTCCAACGCCCTGGGCCTGTTCCATCCCTTCCTGGACGATGCCGAGGTGGCCATGGTGGCGGTCGAGGCCGCCGGCCATGGCATCGAGACGGGGGCGCACGCCGCCTCGCTCACCGGCGGGCGGCCCGGCGTGCTGCACGGCAACCGCACCTATCTGCTGCAGGACGGGGATGGGCAGATCCTGGAAGGCCACTCCATCTCCGCCGGCCTGGACTATCCCGGCATCGGGCCGGAGCATTCCTGGCTGCACGACGTCGGCCGCGTCACCTATGTCAGCGCCACCGACAAGGAGGCGCTGGACGCCTTCCAGCGCCTGTCGAAGGTGGAAGGCATCATCCCGGCGCTGGAATCCTCCCACGCGCTGGCCGAGGTCATCCGCCGCGCGCCGACCCTGCCCAAGGATCACCTGATGGTCGTGAACCTCAGCGGCCGGGGCGACAAGGACATCTTCACCGTCGCCCGCGAACTGGGGGTCAGCCTGTGAGCACCGCATCTTCCCGTATTGATCGCCGCTTCGCCGCGCTGAAGGCGGAGGGCCGTGCCGGCCTGGTCGCCTTCATCACCGCCGGCGATCCCGATCACGATACCTGCCTGGACCTGCTGAAGGGCCTGCCGGGCGCTGGCGCCGACCTGATCGAGCTGGGCATGCCCTTCACCGATCCCATGGCGGACGGCCCGGCCATCCAGGCCTCCACCCTGCGGGCGCTGGCCGCCGGCGCCCGCATGACGCGCACGCTGGATCTGGTGAAGGCCTTCCGCGAGGGCGACGCCGACACGCCCATCATCCTCATGGGCTATTACAACCCTGTCTACGCCTATGGCGTGGACCGCTTCTTGGCCGACGCCAAGGCGGCTGGGGTGGACGGCCTGATCGTCGTCGACCTGCCGCCGGAAGAGGATGAGGAGCTGTGCCTGCCGGCCCAGGCCGCAGGCGTCAACTTCATCCGCCTGGCGACGCCGACGACGGACAAGGCCCGCCTGCCGGCCGTGTTGGCCAACACCTCGGGCTTCATCTACTACGTCTCCATCGCTGGCATCACCGGCGCCGGCTCGGCCACCAGCGACGCCATCGCCGCCGCCGTGGCCCACCTGCGGACGGGGACCGACCTGCCCGTGGCGGTGGGGTTCGGCATCACCACGCCGGAGGGGGTGGCCGACGTGGCCCGGGTGGCGGATGCCGCCGTGGTGGGCAGCGCCATCGTCCGCCGGCTGGAGGCCAACCTGGACGCCGAGGGCAAGGCCAAGCCCGGCCTGGTGCCCGACGTGCTCGGTTTCGTGGCCGAGTTGGCGGCCGGGGTGCGCGGCGCGCGGAAATAGGCTACAAGATCGGCTTTCACCTGTCCGGGGGCGCGCCATCAGGCGCCGCCCCCGCTGGTGTTTGTCAGCGCCGGCCCCGGCCAGGCGAATGTCTTTAAGGTTAAGCACATGAACTGGCTCACTAATTTCGTCCGCCCCAAGCTTCAGGCCCTGGTGTCCAAGAAAGAGGTGCCGGACAACCTCTGGCACAAGTGCCCGTCCTGCGGCGCGATGATCTTCCACCGCGACCTGGAAGAGAACCTGCACGTCTGCCAGCACTGCGGTTTCCACATGCGCCTGGATCCCATGCAGCGCCTGAAGATGACGCTGGACGCCGGTTTCCAGACCATCGAGCTGCCCAAGCCGGTGGTGGACCCGCTGAAGTTCCGTGACCAGAAGCGCTATACCGACCGCCTGAAGGACGCGCAGTCCAAGACCGGCCGTCCCGACGCCATCGTCGTGGCCCATGGCCGCATCGACGGACGCCCGGCCGTGGTCGCCGCCTTCGACTTCACCTTCATGGGCGGTTCCATGGGCATGGCGGTGGGCGAGGGCCTGCTGGCCGCGGCCAAGCTGGCCGTGCTGCAGCAGGCGCCGCTGATCGTGGTCCCGGCCTCCGGTGGCGCCCGCATGCAGGAAGGCATCCTGTCGCTGATGCAGATGCCGCGCACCATCATCGCCGCCGAGATGGTGAAGGAGGCGGGCCTGCCCTACCTGGTCATCCTGACCGACCCGACCACCGGCGGTGTCACGGCCAGCTTCGCCATGCTGGGCGACATCCACATCGCCGAGCCGGGCGCGCAGATCGGCTTCGCCGGCGCCCGCGTCATCGAAAGCACCATCCGCGAGACCCTGCCGGAAGGCTTCCAGCGGTCGGAATACCTGCTGGAACACGGCATGGTGGACATGGTGGTGCACCGGCGCGAGATGAAGGGCATGCTGTCCCGCCTGATCGATCTGCTGCGCAGCCCCGGCCCCAGCGCCGACGTGGTGCGCATCCCCACCGAGCCGTCGCGCCCGCGCCCAGTGCCGGTGAACGGCCGCTAAAGCCAGGGTTTGAACGGAGGGGGGCATCCCGTGTCGGATCTGGACCAGGTGCTGGCCCGGCTGGGCCAGCTGCATCCCAAGGTCATCGACCTGTCGCTGGATCGGGTGACGCGCCTGCTGGACCGGCTGGGCCGGCCGCAGGATCACTTGCCCCCCGTCGTCCACGTCGCCGGCACCAACGGCAAGGGCAGCACCATCGCCTTCCTGCGCGCCATGCTGGAGGCGGCGGGCCACCGGGTGCACGTCTACACCAGTCCCCACCTGGTCCGCTTCAACGAGCGGGTGCGCCTGGCCGGCCGCCTGGTGGATGACGCCGCCCTGGTGACCCTGCTGGAACGGTGCGAGGCCGCCAACCAGGGCGACCCCATCACCATCTTCGAAATCATTACCTGCGCCGCCTTCCTGGCCTATTCCGAGGTGCCGGCCGACGTGCTGCTGCTGGAGACGGGCCTGGGCGGGCGGCTGGACGCCACCAACGTGGTGGACCGGCCGGCGGCCACCGTCGTCACCCGCATCTCCTTCGACCACACCCAGTTCCTGGGCGACACGCTGGACGCCATCGCGGGCGAGAAGGCCGGCATCTTCAAGGCCGGCTGCCCCGCCGTGGTGGGCCCGCAGGCGCCGGACGTGCCCCTGGCCGTCTTCCGTGACCGCGCCGCCGCGCTGGGCGCGCCGCTGGCCGTCGCCGGGGCGGACTGGTCGGCCCTGCCCACCACCGTCGGTTTTCGCTTCGAAGGCTACGGCCGGACGCTGGACCTGCCCATGCCGGGCCTGCTGGGCGCCCACCAGATCGGCAACGCCGGCACCGCCATCGCCGCCTTGCAGCACCTGCCCCTGACGGTGCAGGACGCCGACATCGTCACGGGCCTGGCGACCGTGGAATGGCCTGGCCGCCTGCAGCGCCTGACGCGGGGGCCCCTGGCCCAGTTGCTGCCCGGCAGCCAGCTGTGGCTGGACGGCGGTCACAACGACTCGGCGGGTGAGGTGCTGGGCGCCCAGGCTGAACGCTGGACCGGCACCGGTGAGGTGCTGGACCTGGTGGTGGGCATGATCACCAGCAAGGTGCCGGCGGACTTCCTGCGGCCCATCGCCCCCCACGTCCGCCGACTGGTGGCGATATCCATCCCGGGCGAGGACGCGACCCGCCCCGCCGCCGACATCGCCGCCGCCGCCCGCGCGGTCGGCATCGCCGACGTGACCGAGGCCGGCAGTGCCGCCGAGGCCGTCGCCGGGCTGGCGGCCCGGGGGGCGGCCCCGCGCACCCTGATCTGCGGGTCGCTTTACCTCGCGGGTTCCATCCTGGCCGACAACGGCTGAAAAAAGGTGGGCTGATGGGGAGCTGACGGGGGGCCCCGCCCTCACCAATGCACATCCAGCGTGCCGCCGATGGTGCGCGGCGCGCCCAGGATGGCGCGGTTCTGGGAGGTCAGGACGTACTGGGCGTAATGCTCATCCGTGAGGTTGCTCACGAACAGGTAGGCCCCCCACAGGCCCGTCTCATAGCCCACGCGGCTGTTGACGATGGTGCGGGCGCCCACGCGGTACTGGCCCTGCGTGGTGCCGATCGCGGTGAACACGGCGTCGCGCCAATTGGCGTTTAGGTTGGCGACGAAGCCATCGCCGAAATGCAGGTTCACCCCACCCGCCACCGTCCACTGGGGGGCATAGGGGAACTGCGACCCCGTCAGGTCCACGGTGGCGCTGCCGCCGTTGGGGATGCTCAGCTCATCGAACTTGGTGCGCAGATAGCCGACGGAGGCGTACCAGTCCACCACCGGGCTGATCTTATGCGTGGTTTCCAGCTCAACGCCGTAGAGGTGGGATTTGCCGGCGTTGACGGTGTTGTAGTCGTAGACGTTGTCACTGAAGCGGGCGGTGACCTGCTGGTCGCTCCAATCCGTGTAGAAGGCGTTGGCGTTCACGGCCAGCGACCCGTCCAGCCAGGTGGAGCGGACGGAGCCCTCATAGTTCCAGCTGTACTCCGGATCATAGGGCACCAGGGCGGCGTGCGCGGCGTTCTGGCTGGATCCGCCGGAACGATACCCGCGCTGCACCGTGAAGGCCGTCACCAGGTCCGGCGTCCAATCCATGGAAACGCCCGCCTTGGGCAGGAAGGCGTCGAAGGTGCGCTGGTTCGACGCGGTGGCCGAGGCCGCCTGGGCCACGATGCCGGCCACCCCCCGGTTGATGGTCTGCACCGCCAGGTTCAGCGGCGTGCCCGCGGCGCCGAAGGCGGCGGGGTCGGGATAGGTGCCGGTGAACTGCGTGGCGGTGCCGGCGCCATAGCGGTTCTGCTCATGGTCGTAGCGGAAGCCGGCCAGCAGCGACAGCCGGTCGGTCAGGCGATAGCGACCGTCGCCGAACAGGGCCGCCGTTTCCACCTGCTGCGGCTGGTGGGCCTGGTAGGACACCGGGATCACAGGCAGAACCTTGCCATAGGCGGCGCTGATGGCGCTGGCCGTGGCGGCGGGGAAGCCGCCGCTGCGCAACAGGTTGGTGATGGTCGTCAGCGGCGTGGTGACGGTGACGTGGCTGTCGGCGTCGATGGCCAGGTCGCGGTTGTAGTACCAGCCGCCCAGCAGGCCGCTGAACCGGTCGCCCTGGTAGTTCAGGCGCAGTTCCTCGGTGTAGGTGGTGGCCTTGGTCTTGTTGTCGACCACCTCGATGTCCGCCGGCGTGCCATCGCTGTCCTGGCTGGCATCCTGGCGCAGCCGGTTCCACGAGGCGACGTTGGTCAGGGTCAGCGTGTCGCTCAGCTTGTAGGACAGGTTCAGGGTGGCGATGTCGGTATCGACCTTGCCGATGTTGGGCCGGTTGGAGAACGAGGTGCGGTGGTCGTAATAGTCCGGCACGTCGGTGCGGACATATTGGTAGAGATAGCCGCCATCGCGCCGCGTGCGGTCATAGCTCAGCACCGCCGTCAGGTCGGGCAGGGCCTTGGGCGTCCATTTCAGCTTGCCGCGCAGGTTCAGGCTGCGCAGGGCGTCATCGCGGTCGCCCAGCACCTTGTTCTCGATGATGCCGTCGTTGACGCGCCGCTCCGCCGCCACCCGCAGGCCCAGCTCATCCGCCACCAGTGGGCCGCCGGCGGCGGCGGAGAAGGTGCGCTCCTGCTGGTCGGTCCATTGCACGCGGGCGTCGCCGGCCCAATGATCGGTGGCGGGATCGCGCGTGGTGATGACCACGGCGCCGGCCATGGCGTTCAGCCCCTGGATGGTGGACTGGGGGCCGCGCAGGATTTCCACCTGCGCCACGTCCCACATGTCCGTCGGCCCCCCGAACAGGGCGGCGCCGGGAATGGGCGCCCCGTCGATGTAGACGGTGGCGGCGTCGGCGTTGCCGGCGTTGGACACGCCAGTGTTGCCGATGCCGCGGATGGTGAAGCCGGCGGCGCCATAGGTCTGCGCGACGTTGGCCGTGCGGTCGTAGATGTCCTGGATGGTCTGGATGTTTTCCTGGGCGATGCGCGCCGGCGTGGTGACGGCCACGCTGGTCGTCGTCTCCTTCAGCGTGCGGTTGGCCTTCTCACCCGTGATGATGATGTCGTCCAGCGCCTCGCCCCCCGCCGGGGTGTCGCCCATGGCGTCCCCGGACGCGGCGGGCGGGGCATCGGCGGCCAGCGCCGGCGCCAGGGGCGGCCAGGACAACGCGGTCATGGCCAACAGCAGGAAGGAATAGTTTGTTTTCGCTCGCATTTTCGTCCCCGTCTTTTGTCGGGACCGTAAATGCTATGAAACTAAGAATCAATATCATTATTAACAAGATTTTTAGGTGCTGGCTGGGGCGGCTGCCGGAAGGCGGTCCCCCACCGCGGGTGCCCATGTTGCTGGTCCCGTGATGCGCGCAAAGAAGAAGGCGGGCGCCCCGGGGACGCCCGCCTCTCTCTACCCGCCACATCCCGGCCCCGGTGGGCCGGTTCAGATCACAGGTTGGACTTGACCCAGTCGGTCAGGGCCTGCTTGGGCAGGGCGCCGACCTTGGTGGCGACCACTTCGCCGTCCTTGAACAGCATCAGGGTCGGCACGCCGCGCACGCCGTACTTGCCCGGGACGTTGGGGTTGTCGTCGATGTCCAGCTTGGCCACCGTCAGCTGGCCGTTCAGCTCTTCGGCGATGGACTCCAGGGACGGGGCGATCATCTTGCAGGGGCCGCACCAGGTGGCCCAGAAGTCGACCAGCACCGGGCCGCCGGCCTTCAGCACATCGGTCTCGAAGCTGCTGTCCGTCACCTTCACCGTATTCTCGCTCATAACGCTATCCTTGGCTGCTAGGGCCCCAGGGCTTGGGGGTTCCTATGGTGGCCCTACCTAGTGCGGGTAGGTGCGCGGGGATTCCGCGCCCAGTTTCACCGGTAAATGTAGGGGCCCTGGGCGGGTATGGTCAAGGCGGGCCCGGATGGGGGGCAGGGCGGTGGCGGGGCCCTCTTGAAAAGCGGCAAAACTTTCCCTGTCAGGCTCTGAAACGCGGGAAATGTCCAGTGCAAGACGATGCGGCCGCACCGTCATGGTGCCCAGGGCCGCCGGCGACAGGGTGCCGAGGGCGGCGGGCCGCCCATGAAGACAGGGACGTTTAACCCTGGCCGCTTTACCAAATCACCCTTGCCCGCCCTCTTTGCCGAGTCGTTTGAAATATTTTAACACGGTATCTGTAAGCTTCTTTCCTTAGCGGCACCCGGTAAAATTCCCGGCGTGTGCAGGCTTACAGGCACGCTAGCGGTGGCCCGGGATTTGCTTACAGTATTGTCCAAGGTCGGTCGGTGACCAGACTGGGTGGAATTGGGTTTCATCACGTCCCGTCACAATTAATCATTTGTCTGGCATATTTCCTTTGGATAGGAGAGGCTGGGTTCGCTTCCCCAAAATGGGGGGCGGGCGGGGCCCGAGGGACAGCGGGGGGCGGCGGTTTCTGGGATGAGCCAAGCGAAAAGTCTGGATATTTCGCCGGGTACGTTTGGTGAGCGGGGAATTTCCATTCCCTTCACCACCCCGATGCTGAGTCAGGCCCGCATGCGGCCCACCCGCCAGGGCGAACCGGAATTCCTGCTGCCCAGCTTCAACGGTGGCAAGGGCATGTACATCATGCCCTGGCGCTCCCTGCCGGCGGTCATGACCGTCACCCTGCATGACAGGCTGCTGTACGACGCCCTGCTGGAGCTGAAGCAATATTCGCCCGACACCGTGCGGCAGGCGGTATTGGCCGTGCAGGCGACGGGTGTCGCGGGCGGCGACGCCTCGCTGGCGGCGGAAAAGACCCTGGCGCTGGATGTGGGCTATCAGGCGCTGACCCAGTTCACCCTGGTCATCGAGTTGCTGAAGCTGGCGCGCATGGACCCGGGCGAGCTGCTGGCCACCGGCATGACCGGCTCGGAAAGCCGGCGCCTGATGCGCGCCGCCCTGGGGCAGCTGGGCCAGCGGGCCAACCTGCCCGCCGAGGAGATGGTGTCGCGGGTGGAGACCCTGGCCACGCTGATCGCCCCCGTGGGCCTGCCGCAGTGCCAGCAGCTGGGCCGCCTGCGCATGACGGTGGGCGAATTGGAACGCACCCGCGCCAGCCTGCAGCGCTGGGGCGCCACCGATTTCTCTGAAGTCTCGCAGCTGGCCGATTTCGTGGCCGAGACGGCCAAGGCGGCGCTGGACATGGCGCGCGACCGGCTGGCGCGGCTGGATGCCCGCTGCCGCGACCTGGGCGCCATCGCCGGTGATTTCCGCGGCCTGCGCGCCGCGGTGGCGGAGGATGTGACGCGGCTGGGCTGGCTCATGGACGGCTGGCCCTTCCTCATCCGGCTGTGGGACAGCGTGTCAGACAGCCCGCTGGAGACGCAGCAATCCACCATGGGTGAGCTGTTCCGCCTGGCCCCCCTGATCCCGGTCGGCGAAGGCGGCAAGGAGCCGTCAGCCTATGACCTTGAAGTGCTGGGGAAGATACAGACGCGCTGGCTGCGCATGGGGGAGGACTGGCGCACCGGCGCCCTCGACATGACGGCGGTGATGCGGATCGAAGCCTTGAAGGCGACGCTGTCATGACCGATCCCGCCATCGCCCAGTGGCAAACCCTAGCGCGCGACGCCACCCGGCTCAGCGACGCCAAGTTCCTGCAGATCTACGCGCTGCTGGAACAGCTGGGGGAAAAGCCCGGCATCACCGGCGCGTTCGACGCCATGCGCCCGCGCCTGACCCAGCTGCGCCCGCCCCGCCGGCCCACCGTCTCGCGCCTATTCTTCCGCCCGGCGGAGGATCTGTTCGACGACCCCGGCGTCTACACCCGCCGGCTGCAGCGCGTGTCGCGCGGCACGCTGCCCACCGCGTGGAAGCTGGTGCGGGCGCGGTTGGACGGCGGCATGGTGGATGGCGTCGCCCAGGGCATCCTGAAGGCCGACCCGCGCGATCCGCGCGTCATGGCCCGCGTGGCGGCCCCCCTGTGGGAAGCCGGCGCCCAGGCGCTGGCCGCCATCGCCGACGAGGCGGAAAACAACCTGCGCTTCATGGTCGATAATTTCGGCCGTGACGACGACGTGCTGCGGCAGATCCAGACGCTGCGCGACGTGCTGCTGCTGGGCGGCGTCATCGAGGATTTGAAGCAGCGCCTGCCGGAACGCCCCATCGGCGACCTGGCGGAAAGCCATGTCGAGGCCATCAAGAGCGTCATGGCGCAGCTGGGCGGGGCGGAAAGCCCGCAGGCCTCCGCCCCGGTGCTGCTGGTGCTGACCGCCCGCATGCTGCGCCCCGGCGTGATCCTGAAGATGCTGACCGACATGCGCGTGACCGGCAACAGCCAGGCGCAGCGGGACGCCCTCACCCGCGACCTGTCGGGCGTGGTCGTGGGCAACCTGCTGCGCCAGACCGGCACCATGGCCAAGCCGCCGGCGCCGGCCGCCGGCGCCGCCCCAGGCACGCCACCGCCTCCCAGGGATCCGGTGCAGCAGCTGGGCTCCCTGGCCGCGGTGGCGGAGCGGCTGACCGATGGCCTCACCTCGGTCAACGACAGTGTCGCCATCCTGCGCGACAAGAAGATCGTCGACCGCGTGGCCGCCGCCCGCAGCGAGATCGGCGAATTCGTGCTGACCACCGTGCTGGGCGACGTGGAAAAGACCCTGGCCAGCCTGATGTATTCCGCCGGTGGCGTGTCCACCCCGCCGGACGAGATGAAGAAGGCCGAGGCCACGGTGCTGGCGCTCAAGCGCTCCGCCAAGCTGGCGGGGCACCTGGGCATCCAGCGCGAGGTGACCGCCAAGATCACCGAGATCCGGCGGGAGATCGACCGCCAAGCCGACCGGATGATGGCGGCCCCCGGGGCCCGGGGCGACCCCGAGGTCCGCCGCCAGATGTTCAACAACCTGCGCCTGGTGGAAATCCTCGCCGGCTCCGACGAGGCGGAGCGGATGTACCGCGAGTGGAACCGCCGGTTGACCTGACGCCCGTCGACCTGCCACGGGGCGGCGGGCCGTCTCAACCGTTGACCGCCCGTTTCAGCGATTTCTCGATCTGGCCACCGCAATAGCTGTCGCCGTAGCGCCTGACCGATTCCCTGTCCCAAGCGGCCAGGGCCGGCGTCCGCCAGACCCGGCGGCTCAGGGCCGCGATGCCCGGGGCCGTCTCATCCAGCATCGTGCCGATGCCGGGGAAGACGCGGCGCAGAGTGGACCACAGGGTGGCGGTGACGATGTCGGCCACGCCGACGGTGTCCCCGCCCAGCATCAGGCCATGGTCGCGCCGCAGGCCGTGGCGCTGGCCGGAGGCTTCGAAAATGGACATCCAGCGCCGCAGCCGGGGGACGAAGTCCCCCACGTCGCGGGAGTCCACATCTCCCGCCCGCCGTTCAGGGTGATCTCATCGATCACGTCGTTGGCATCGGCCACGATCTTCAGGGTCATGGCCCGGCCCTGCGGCGAAAATGGCAACAGGCCCAGGGTGTCGCCCAGATACAGGGCGATGGCCGGCATCTGCGACACGGTGAAATCCGCCGTCGGGTCCACCAGCACGGGCGGGCCCATGAAGGGCGCAGGCTGCTCGCCCGGGGCTTGCTCCATCACCTCAACCAGGGTGCTTACCTCGGGTTCGTCCCAGGCCTTGCCGGCATGGGCGAGGATGGCGCGGATGAACTCCCCCCGAAAGGGGACAGGCCAGTAGTACAGGGTATAGTCGGACATCGTCAGGGTCCTCCGTTAGGCTGGTGGGCCCACCACCCAATCATCCCCCCGATTAGCCCCCTCTTGGGTAACACCCGGCGCGCGATAAGGTTCAGCCCAAAACGACCGCGTCCATGCGGGCGGGGTCGACCTCGGTGATGAAGGGACCGTCGGTCCACAGCAGCAGGCAGCAGATGGCCAGGTCCGGATAGATGCGCCTCAGGGCGTCCCGGTAGGCGGCCATCTGCGAAACGTACAGGCCGGGAATCTCCTCCGCCGTGCGGGGCGGCGGGCGGTTGGTCTTGAAGTCGACGATCTTGACCTCGGTCGCCGTCACCACCAGCCGGTCGATCTGCGCCGCCAGGGGGCGCGTGCCCACCGTGCCCACCAGGGGCACTTCCGACCGGCTGTCGGGGCCGAACAGGTCGGCGAATTCCGGATGCTCCAGCACGCGCAGGGTTTCCGCCCAGATCTCCTCCCGCGCGGCCTCGTCCAGGCCATGGGCCGGACGGTCCAGCCAGCGGCGGGCGGCCCCGGCCCGGGCCGCCACCGGCATTTCCGGCAGCAGTTGCAACAGCTTGTGGATCAGGGTGCCGCGCTTGAAGCGGCGGGCCTCTTTCGCCTCGCCCTCGCCCAGGGGTGACCGCACCGCCGGCTCCTCCCCATCCGGGCGTGAGGGCGCCAGGGGGCGCGACGGCGCGGGCTCGGCCGCCGGCGGGGCCAGCAGCCAGGCGGGAGGCGGCGGAACCGCCTCGGCCCCTTCGCGCTCGGCGCGCTGGGCGGGCGGGGGCCGGGTCTGCGGTTCCGACAGCACACGGCCGTCGCCGGCCCAGCCCTGGCGCGACACGGCGGTCAGGTCGAAGGCCCGGCTGGGTGCCACGGCGGCCAATGCCCGTTCCGTCAACCGGAACCAGGTGTCGTCGCTGGTGGCCGTCTTGCCCTCATAGCCGCAGATATGCAGCCGGTCCTCCGCCCGGGTCAGGGCCACGTACAGCAGGCGGCGGTATTCCTGCTCGCGGCGCCGCGCCGCGGCAGCACGAACAGCACGGGCTTTCACATCCTCCTGCTCCCGCCGGGGGGCGAAGAGGGGCACGCCGGGCAGGTCGCCGGTATCATCCCCCGCAAACGGCCAGAGGACACGGAGCTTGTCCACGGGCTTGCTCGTGGTGTCGGGCAGGATGACCACCGGCGCCTGCAGGCCCTTGGAGCCGTGCACGGTCATGATGCGCACCTGCCCGCCCTCCGGCCCGCGATCCTTGGCGCCGGTGTCCAGCTCGCGCTTCACCTCCGTCTTTCCGGCGGCCAGCCAGTGCAGGAAGGTTTGCAGGGACGGCGGATGGGCGCGGTCGAACCCCAGGCACAGGCTCAGGAACTCGTCCACCGGGTCGATGGCTTCCGCCCCCAGGCGTCCCAGCAGGGCGCGCCGGCCGCTGACCGGATCGGCCGGGCAAGGGCGGGTCAGCAGGCCCGCGAACAGCTCATAAGGCGCGGTGTAGTCCACCTCGCCCAGCAGGCGGCGCAGCCAGGCGTAGGCGGGCTGGAAGCGGGGGTCCGTCTCCGCCCGTTTCACCAGGGCCGGCCACAGGCGGCCGCCACGCCCATGCGCCAGGGTGAACAGCGCCTCCTCATCCAGGCCGATGAAGGGGCTTTTCAGCACGGTGGCCAGGGTCAAATCGTCTTCCGGCATCAGCAGGAACTGGCCCACGGCCATCAGGTCCATGACAGCCAACTGCTCGGTCAGCACCATGCGGTCCACGCCCGCCACCGGCACGCGCCGTTCCTTCAGCGCGCGCACCAGCTGCTGGACGAAGGCGTTGCGGCGGCGGACCAGCACCAGGATGTCGCCGGCGGTCAGGGGCCGGCCGCGCGCCTCCAGCATTTCGCCCGTGTTGATCCAGTGGGCGATCTGATCGGCGATAACGGTGGCCAGGCGGGCCTGGGGCCTGTCCTCCGGCTCATGGTGCAGGGGCGGCGACCAGGCCGGGGTGTCCGCCCCGTCGCCCGGCCGCACCAGGGGCCACAGCTCCACCGTCCCCGCCATGCCCTGGCGGAAGGGGCGGTGGCGGATGGCCTGGGCCGAGACGCCGTCCCGGGCCTCCGGCTGCGCGAACACCGTGTCCACCGCCTGCAGCACAGCGCCGACGGAGCGGAAGCTGGTTTCAAGGTCGACGATGGCCCAGGGGCGTTCCGCCTGTTGCACGCGCGCCTGGAAGGTGCGGCGCATGCGGGCGAACTCCGCCGGGTCGGCGCCCTGGAAACTGAAGATGGACTGCTTCTCGTCGCCCACCACGAACAGGGTGCGCCGGGCCTGCGACTGGCCCTCGCCGGCGAAGAATTCCTCCGCCAGGGCGCTCACCACCCGCCATTGCTCCGGGTTGGTGTCCTGCGCCTCGTCGATCAGGATGTGGTCCAGGCCGCCGTCCAGCTTGTACAGCACCCAGGCGCAGGCCTGGGCGTCGCCGGTCAGCAGGGCGCTGGCCGCCAGGATCAAATCATCGAAGTCCAGCTGCGCCCGGCTATCCTTCCAGCGCTGATAGCCCTCCAGCATGCTGCCGGCCAACGTCAGCAGGCTGGCGGTGGAATGGGCGACCGTCACGGCCCGCAGGCGTTCCTGCAGGTCCAGCAGGCGCTGGCCTTCCTGGGCCAGGATGTCGGCGGTGCGCGGGTTGGCGGCCAGGGCGCCCTTGGTCGCCAGCCGGGATCGCACCGTGCCGTCGGCGGTCAGGAACAGCTGGCGATAGGCCGCGATGTCGGTCAGGCGGCGGTCGATCTGGTCCAGCCACCGCTGGATGCCCAGGCCGCGCTCCACGTCCGTGGCCGTGCCCTCGGCCAGGGCGGCGCAGGCCGCCCGCAGGCCGGTGACGTCCAGCACCTCGTCCCGGCAGCCGGCCGCCAGCACGCCGGCCTCCGTCTCCTCCGGGCCCACGCCCAGGTGGCGGAACAGGGCGGCGATGGTGACGTCCAGTCCACGTTCCCCGGGGCCGCCATGCGCCTCCAGGATGCGGCGGATGCGGCCGCGCTGGGCCACCAGGTCGGCCAGCAGCTCGGCGAAGCTTTCCTCGTTCAGGGCGCCGGCCAGGCGCTTCAGGGCCCGGCCCAGGGGCGTGTCCGGCCGGTCCTGGGCCGACGCCAGCATGTGCGCCTGCGCCTCGGCCAGGGCTTCCGCCGCCGTGCGGTCATCCATGACCTGGAAATTGGGCGGCAGCCGCGCCTCCAGCGGAAAACGGCGCAGCAAGGACTGGCAGAAGGCGTGGATAGTCTGGATCTTCATGCCGCCGGCCGTGTCCAGCACGCGGGCGAACAGGCGGCGGGCGGTCAGCACCTCATCCCGCTTGGGCGGACGGCCGTTCAGGTCGGCCAGGGCCTGCGTCAGGTCGCCATCCGCCATGACCGCCCAACTTGCAAGGCGTTCTGCAATGCGGTTGGCCATTTCCGCCGCCGCCGCCTTGGTGAAGGTCAGGCACAGGATGCGGCCGGGCTCGGTGCCGGCCAGCATCAGGCGCACCACCCGGTCGGTCAGCACCTTGGTCTTGCCCGTGCCCGCCGACGCCCCCACCCAGACGGACGTCTCCGGGTCCGAGGCCTGGCGCTGCTTGACCGTGGGGTCTATCGGCCGATCCAGGGGGGCCGGGCGATCCGGGGGGGCGCCGCGCTCATGCCTCACCCCCATCGCCCACCGACCATTCCGCCACGCGCGCCAGGTGCAAATAGTCGGAATAGCGCGGCGCCATGCCCGGCCGGGGCTGCGAGCGGTAGGGGGTGGATTCCTGGTCGAACAGGTCGATCAGCTGGCGCAGGCCCTCCACCGCCTCCGTCGCCAGGCGGGCGGGGTCCAGCTTCAGGGCCACCACCTGGCCGGCGGGTTCACCCCCCGTCAGGCGCCAGAAGGCCAGCTGCTCCACCACCGGCGCCCGCACGCCGAAGCCGCCGGACAGGGCGATGGCGGCCTCCAGCGGCAGCTGCGGGGCGAAGCCCAGTTCCACGTCCCGGGATCGGGGCGGGGTGCCGGTCTTGTAGTCGATGATGGCGACGGACCCGTCGGGGTGGCGGTCGATGCGGTCGGCCTTGGCGATGATCTCGAACGGCTTGTACGCCGTCTCCAGGGTCAGGGTGCCCTTGGCCTCGGTCGCCAGGGGCTGGACGCCGCCGGCCCGCCGCTCCCGCTCCAGCGCCAGGAACCAGTCGGCGATGCGCTCGAACCGCGGCCACCAGAAGGTTTCCAGGCTGGGCTGGCCGCTGTAGGGGGCGAAGGCCAGCCGGCCGAAGCGCAGCAGCTGCTCGCGCGCGTCCTCGGGCAGCAGGGTGCCGGGGTTGGCCTTGATGAAGTCGTCCAGCGCCTCGTGGATCATGGTGCCGCGGTCGGCCGCCCCGGGGTCGGCGTCCAGCGGGTCCAGCGCCTCCAGGCGCAGCACATGGCGGGCGTACAGGGCATAGGGGTCGCGCATCCAGGTCTCCACCTGGGTGACCGACAGGCGGCGCGGCCGGGCGGCCACGGGCGGGCGCGGCTCCGGCGGGGGGCAGGGGCGCACGGCCGCCGGCGTGTCCATGGCCTCGGCCCAGGCGGTCCAGCGGTCCATGCCGGTGCCCAGCGCCAGTGGGCGCCCATTGGGACGGCCCAGCGCCTTCAGCACTGTGTCCAGCCGCAGCAGCCAGCGCGACGGCACGGTGGGCGTGCCCTCCACCCGTTCCGACCGGGTCAGCACCACGGTGGCGGCGCCGCAGGCCTGGGCGAAGTCATGCGCCGTCTGGCCCAGGTGGCGCTCCGGCGTCGGCAGGCCGAAGCGCTGGCGCATGGGGCGGGACAGCCAGGGGTCGGCCTTGGGCTGCGGCGGCCAGGTGCCCTCGTTCAGGCCGCCCAGGATCATGACGTCGAACTGCTGCAGCCGCGCCTCCAGCAGGCCCAGGATGTACAGGCGCGGGTGCAGGCCATAGCGGGGACGCACGGCGCGACCCACCATCAGGGCGCTGATGACGGCGGCATAGTCCGGTCCGCCCAGCTCGGGGAAATCGTGGCCGGCGTCCTGCAGATCATCCACGAAGGTGGCGGCGGCCTCGCCGTCGTCCAGGCGCCACAGCCGCTCGGCGCCCGGTTGCGTGTCGCTGGCGGCCAGGGCCTCCGCCGTGCGGGCGTGCAGTTCCAGCCAGCCGGCCAAAGTCTTCCCCGTGCCGCTCATGGCCGCCAGCAAGGGCCGCAGAATCTCCTCCAGCCCGTCGACGAAGGTGCCGAGGCGGGCGCGGTGGCCCTCCCAACTGTTATGGGCGGGGTCGCCATGGCTGTCGAAGCGCCGGGGCTCCGCCTGGGCCAGCGCCAGGCGCAGGCCCTCGAAACCGTCGGCCGGCCGGGGGCCGCGCAGCACCGCCCGTTCCAGGTCGCGCACCTGGGCGCGGAAGAAGGACGGGTTCTGCCCACCCGCCGCCAGGGGGTGCTTCAGCAGGGACAACAGCGCCAAGGGGGCCGGTTCCGCCGCCCAGTCGGCCAGCAGGCGCAGATAGCTGCCCACGGCACTTTGCGTCAGTGGCAGGCCGGCGCTGTCGTTGACGGCGATGTCCCAACGTTTCAGCGCCAGGGCCACGCGGCGGGCCAGGTCGCGGTCGGGCGTCACCAGGGCGGCGGTGCGGCCCGGCGTCTCCAGCACCTCACGCATCATCAGGGCGATGGCGCCCGCCTCCTCCTGCGGGGTGGCGGCGTCCAGGCGGGACAAGCCGGCCAGGGCCTGGTCGGCCTCCACCGCCAGGGGGCTGGCGGACAGGTCCTGCCAGGCCTCCGTCGTGCCGGCGGGGCGCAGGGCTTCCGCCACCAGGCGGGCACGGGCGGGGGCGCTGCGGCGGTGGGCCATAACCTCGGGCAGCGGGTCGGGCAGGGGCCAGGGCCGCACCGCGCCCCGGCGGATCTCCAGCCGTTCCAGCAGGCGCTTCAGGCCGTACTGCGGGTGCGCCTCGTCCAAATCCCGCCAGGTGGCCTCATCGCAATCGAGGTCCAGGCCGGGCAGGACGACGGCACCCTGGGGCATCCCGGCCACCACCGCCAGCAGGTCGGCGGTGGCCGGGATGCTGCCGGTGGATCCGGCGGCGATGACGGGACCGGGCGGCGGCTGGGCGCGCCAGGTGTCGGCCAGGGCCTTCAGCCGCAGCTCGCGCTCCCTGGCCGGATCCACGCCACCCTCGTCTTCCAGCAGGGCCGGCCAATGCTGGGTGATGATTTCCAGGAAGCGCAGGGTCACCTGCCAGTGCTGGGCGTAATCGTCCGGCACCAGGCGGGCCAGATCCCCGAACGCGCAGCCCTCGGTCTGCACCTCGTCCAGCAGGCGCGCCAGCTCGCCCGCCAGGCTCACGGCCTGCGCGGGCGTGGCGGCCAGGTCGGGGGCGCGCATGACCAGGCGGGCCAGCAGCAACTGCCGGCGCAGGGCGGGCACGGCCTGGGGCAACTCGGTGCCGCCCTGGGTGAACACCACCTCGTCCGTGTCCACGTCGCCCAGGGGCGACAGGCGGGGCAGCAGGATGGGCTTGCCGCCCGACAGGCGCAGGAAGGCTTCCCGCAAGGACCGCACGGCGCGCACCGTGGGCAGCAGGACGGTCAGCCGCGACAGGGCCAGCGGATCATCGCCCACCCGCGCCAGGATGCCGGCCGCCAGCGCGTCCACGAACGGCAGCCCGGGCGCGATGGTGAACAAGGATGCGCCGGTCTCCTCCCCCGATGCGGCAGGCCAGGTCATGGGCTCAGGGCTCTGCCTTGCGCGGCTGGCTCAGCTTGGCGTCGTGCAGGATGGGGTGGCCCAGCAGGGTGTTCACCTCCTCCACCGCCTCGGGCGTGCCGACATGGAACCAGACGCCGTCGTGGCGCATGCCATAGAGGCGTCCCGCCTCCTCCGCCTGCCGCCAGAGCGTGAGGTTGGAGAAACGGTTCTCGGTGATGGCCTGGTACAGCTGGGGCTTCACGATGTGCACGCCGGCGAAGACGAAGGGCGCCAGTTCCCCCTCGGCGCGATAGCGCAGGCGGCCATCGGCCTCCATGTGGTAATCGCCCGGTCCCTCATAGCCGACGGCGGCCACGGTGGGCATCATCAGCAGCAGCACGTCCATGACCGCCGGGTCCCAGGTGGCGGCCAGCCGCTTCAGCGCCGGGATGGGCCCGTCTAGCCACAGGATGTCGGCGTTGACGACGAAGATGGGGTCGGCGCCCAGGTGGGGCAGGGCGTGGCGCACGCCGCCGCCCGTCTCCAACAGGTCCGCCTCGGGTGACAGGGTGATGGCGGGGCTGGACCGGCCGGCCAGGTGGCTTTCGATCATGGCGCCCAGGTGATGGGTGTTCACCACCGCGCGCTCCACCCCGCTTTCGGCCAGCCGGTCCAGGGCGTGGTCCAGCAGGGGGGCGCCGCCAACCTCCACCAGCGGCTTGGGCCGCGTCAGGGTCAGCGGGCGCATGCGCAGGCCCAGGCCGGCGGCCAGCACCATGGCGGTATGGGGGACGGAAGCGGCGGGGGCGGGGGTGGCAACGGCGGCGACAGAGGCGGACATCGCGTCAGAAACTCCGGACGATGGTATCGGCATCAAGGTTAGCGGGCAGGTGACGTTCCACCCAATGGGCAATCGGCGACAAGGCGGGATGGCGGATGGCGCCGGTGAACTGGCCCCACACCCGGGGCAGGAAGGACAGCTGCGGCGCGCTGGCCGTGGCCTGTATCAGTTGCGCCACCCGCCCCAGGATGCGGGCGTGGCGCACCGCGCCCAGGATGGCGGCGGACGCCCTGAAGGTCCCCTGGTCGATGCCGGGGAAGGCTGCCAGGTAGCGCAGGGTCATGGCCTGGCGCAAGTCCTCCGGCACGTCGCGCCGGGCATCCTCCAGCAACGACACCAGGTCGTAGGCGCGGGGGCCGATGCCGCCGTCCTGGAAATCCAGCAGGCCGCAGGCCGCCACGCCGGCGCGATCCTTCAGGCGCATGAGATTGCCGGGATGATAGTCGCGCAGCAGCAGGGTGGGCGGCAATGACAGGGCGGCGGGCAGCACCCCCTCCCACGCCTCCGCCAGCGCGTCCCAGGCGCCGGCGGGCAGGGCCCGGCCGCGCACCACGGGCGCGAAGGCGTCGGCGAACAGCATGACCTGGTCGCGGAACAGGCCGACGTCATAGCGCGACAGGTCGGGGGCCGAGGCCGGCACGAAGCGCTGGTGCAGGGTGACCAGCACGTCGGTCGCCACCTCGTACAGCGGTTGCCACGGCTCTTCCCCGCCGTCCAGCAGGCGGGCGTAGTCGTCGCCGCCGAAATCCTCGATCAGCAGCAGGCCCTGCGGCTCGTCGCCGGCCAGGATGACGGGGGCCGACAGGGCGCAGTCGCGCAGCAGGCCGGCGATCTGGACGAAGGGCGGCACCTGGCTGGCGGCTACCTCGTCCCGGCAATCCATCAGGATGGCGGTGGCGCCGCCCCCGCCTGTTCCCGGCAGTGTCAGGCGCTCATATCGCCGGGCCGACCAGTCGGCGCCCATGGGCTGGCGCCGGGCCGCACCCCAGCCGGCCTGGTCCAGGAAGCGACGGATGACGGTCTCACGGGGCGGGGTGTCGCGTCTCATGGCTCGGAAGCTTTCCCAGTCTCGGGGGCCCAATCGGGGGCATCCAGGCGGTGGGCCCAGGCGCCGTGACCCGTCAGGGTGGCGCGCCGGCTGTCGGGCCCGGTGATGGCAAGGTGCAGGTCCAGCCGGTCGGCCGGCAGCAGCGCGCCCAGGCGCACCGGCCATTCCACCAGCGCCACGCCCTCATGAATAACCTCCTCCCACCCCAGTTCCAGCACCTCATCCGGTTCCGTCAGGCGGTAGAGGTCGAAATGCCACAGGGGGAAGCCAGGCAGGTCATAGGTCTGCACCAGGGTGAAGGTGGGGCTGGGCACCTCTTCCTCGGCATCGCCCAGGCTGCGGATCAGGTGGCGGGCGAAGGCGGACTTGCCCGCCCCCAGATCGCCGGACAGGGCCACCACGTCGCCGGGGGCCAGCAGGCGGCCCACCCGCGCCGCGAGATCGGCCGTCGCCCGCTCATCAGCCAGATCCAATGTCAGCGCGTGGGGCATGGGGCTCCTGAGGGTGGGATGGCACGGGCCGTCGGCGGATACTGCGGCGGCGTAGGTTACCGGAGCAAGCGTCCCGGCGGGGCGCACCCCGCAAACTGGGCAGTTGATTAGCGCATCAATTCGCGTGATGAAAGCAACCCGAACCGCCGACCGGCCGTGCGTACCCCTTTGGACACGCCCTTCGCCGCCGGTCCCCGCGTGCCGTGCCAGGAGTAAACCAGACCCATGTCCAGCCAGCTTCAGACCATCGCCCCCGGCGGCGTCCACCGCACCGACGTCTGCATCATCGGCGCCGGCCCCGTGGGCCTGTTCGCCATTTTCGAATGCGGCATGCTGAAGCTGGACTGCCACGTGGTCGACGCGCTGGACATGGTGGGCGGCCAGTGCACCGCCCTTTACCCGGAAAAGCCCATCTACGACATCCCGGGCTATCCGCAGGTGGAGGCGGCCACCCTGATCGACCGGCTGGCCGAACAGGCCGCCCCCTTCAAGCCCAACTACCACCTGGGCCAGCAGGTCACGACCCTGACGCCGGGTCAGGACGGCCGCTGGCTGGTGGGCACGGACAAGGGCACCACCATCGACTGTCGCGCCGTGCTGGTCGCCGCCGGCTGCGGCGCCTTCGGCCCCAACAAGCCGCCGCTGGATGGCCTCGACGACTATGAGGGCAAGTCGGTGCACTACCTGGTGCGCCGCCGCCAGGATTTCGCGGGCAAGCGCGTGGTCATCGCCGGTGGCGGCGACAGCGCCGTGGACTGGGCCATCTCCCTGTCCGAGGTGGCGGAGCGGGTGATGGTGGTGCACCGCCGCGCCAAGTTCCGCGCGGCACCGGAAAGCGCCGCCCGTCTGGACCAGCTGGCCAAGGACGGCGTCATCGACATGGTCGTGCCCTACCAGCTGGCCGGCCTTGAGGGTGAGAACGGCCAGCTGAGCGGCGTGAAGGTCGCGACGCTGGAGGGGGAGGAGAAAACCCTGCCCGCCGACGCCCTGTTGGCCTTCTTCGGCTTGGCCATGGACCTGGGGCCCATCGCCAGTTGGGGTCTGAACGTGGAACACCACCACGTTGCGGTGAACCCGGCCACCATGGCCACCAACGTGCCGGGCGTCTACGCCATCGGCGACATCGCCACGTATCCGGGCAAGGTGAAGCTGATCCTGTGCGGTTTCGCCGAGGCCGCCATGGCCGTGCACGCCATCCACCCCCTGGTCCACCCGGGCGAGGCGCTGCACTTCGAATACTCCACCAGCCGCGGCGTGCCTGGAGCTTAAGCGTGCCTCAATCGCCGGCGGGGCATCCGCTCCTCGGCGGGGGTCAGCGGCCTTCTTCCCGCACGATCAGGCGGTCGATGGCGTCCGACAGCGGGGGCAGGTGCTCCAGCACGCTGTTCCACAGCACGCGGGTGGCCACCCGGCGGTCGGGGGGATGCAGCAGCTGGCCCATGGCCGCGATCTGGCGCCAGGGGATGTCCGGCTCCGCCGCCGTCACGTCGGGCGGCAATTGCCGGACGGTGGCCGACACCATCTCCAGCGATCGCTCCACCGCGCGCTGCAGGCCCCAGCTTTCGGCGAACTCCGGGTAGGCGATTCCGGCGGTGATGCCGCTGATCCCGTCCAGGATCTCGCGCAGGTCGCCCAGGCGCAGGATGACGCTCCGCCGCATCGTCAGAACACGCGCAAGGCGTCGGCCTCGATCCCCGGGCGCAATTGGGGATGCAGGCCGTCACGGGTGGTGACCTCGGATTGCCGGCCCAGGATGGCGCGCACCTTGTCCTGGATGTCCGCCAGTTCGATCAGGCTGAAGCGCGGGTTGTCGCTGTCCAGGAACAGGTCCACCCCGCCCTCCCGCTCCGGCGCCGCCGGGCCGCCCACCAGGAACAGATGCGCCACGCCGGCCCGGTGCAGTTCGGCCTCATGGGCCCGCAGCTTGCTGACCGCCTGTTCCTGATTCATGACCGCCCCGCTTCCTCAGCCGTTCTTGAGCGACGCTAACATCTCCCGCCGCAGAATGGCATTGATACGGGATTGGTAGCCCTTGCCCTGGGATCGCAGCCAGGCCAGCACGTCGGAATCGATCCGTACGGTCGTCGATGTCTTGGTCGGCTTGTAGAAGCGGCCACGCACGGCGTTCTGCCAGGCCTCCTCCGTCGTTTCGGGAATGTCGCTGAAGTCGATCTCGCTGTCCGGCCGTTCGGCCAGAGCCCTCAATTGCGCCTTTTGCTCCTCGGTCAGAGGAGGAACGTCGGCCCTACGCATCCTAACGATCTTCGTGCTCATATTGGCGCCTTTCGGTCCGCGTGGCCCTTCGTGCTGAAATGATCCGTATAACCTCGACCGCGTGCCCCTGATCGTCCTCTTCCCATAGGGTATGGGCGACCAGCAGCAGCAAATGTCCCGTAACCACACCCAGGGTTTGCCACCGGAGCTCGCCGCCTTCGATACGGTCTTGCCGGGTCAGGACGAACGGGTCATCGAAGGCGAGCACGGCCATTTCAAAGGTGATGCCGTGCTTGCGGTAATTGCTTACCGCTTTCGCCTCATCCCATTCGAAGAGCCTTTCCATACGGAAATGTTACTACAAATCCGTAGGTACGGAAAGGCGCGTCATTCCTCCCGCAGCAGCGGCGCCGCCGGTTGGCTGAGCGCCCGCCAGGTGGCGACCAGGCCCAGGGCCAGGGTGATGGCGGTGCTCAGCAGGGCGGTCAGCACCAGGGTCTGGGGCAGGAACACCCACTTCATGTTCATGACCTTGGTCAGCACCGCCCAGGCGGTCAGGGTACCCACCGCGCCGGAGATGACGGCCGTCACCAGGCCCAGGGCGCCGTATTCGATGAGGAAGGTGCGCAGGATGGTGGCGCGCACGGCGCCCAGCACCTTCAGCACCACGGCGTCATAGACGCGGCGGCGGTGGCCGGCGGCGATGGCGCCGGCCAGCACCAGGGTGCCGGCCACCAGGGTCACAGCGGCCACCACCCGCACCGCCATGCCGATGTTGACGATGATGGTGGACACGGTGGCCAGCGCCTCCTTCACCCGGATGGCGGTGATGTTGGGAAAGGCCTGGATGACGGCGCGCTGGATGGCGGCTTCGGCCTCCGCCGGGGCCCGCACGGTGGCCAGGTGCGTCTGCGGCGCGTGCTCCAGCACGCCGGGGCTCATCACCAGGGTGAAGTTGATGCCCAGGGTGGTGAAGTCCAGGTCGCGCACGACGGCCACCTCCGCCTCGATCTCGCGGCCCAGGACGGACAGGGTCATGTGCGCGCCGGGGCCGATGCCGAAGGCCTGCGCCACATCCTTGGAGATGGCCAGCTTAGGATCGCCGCTGTAGTCGGCCGGCCACCAGGCGCCGGCCACCACCTTGTCGCCGGCGGGGGCGGCGGCCTGATAGGTCACGCCGCGGTCGCCGTTCACCACCCACTTCTTGTCCGGGTCGTGCACCTGCTCCTGCGCCGGCTTGCCGTCCACCCGCACGATGGTGCCGCGCAAGCTGGGCGTGGTTTCCAGGTCGTGCGCGCCGGGCACGGCCATGACCGTCTGGCGGAACTGGTCCAGCTGGTCGGGCTGGATGTCGACGAAGAAGAAGCTGGGGGCGTTCGCCGGCAGGCTCTCCCCCACCTCGCGGCGGAAGTTGCCCTCGATCAGGGCCACGGCCACCAGCACGGTCAGGCCCAGGCCCAGCGACAGCACCACCATGCCCGACAGGTTGCCCGGCCGGTGCAGGTTGGTCAGCGCCAGGCGCAGGGCCGGCCGCCGGGGACGGGGCAGCAGCCGGGCCAGGCGGGTGATGCCGGTGCCCGCCCCCAGGAACAGCAGCAGGGTGGCCGCCGCCCCGATGACGAAGAAGGCCGCCAGCTTCTGGTCGACGGAGGTCAGAACGGCCAGGCTGCCCAGGGCTGCCGCCAGCCAGGCCAGCGCCGCCAGCACCAGGGCCGGCGGCCGGCCCCGGCGCCCGGCCGATCCCTCGCGGAACAGCCGCGCCGCCGGCACCCCCTGCGCCTGGCCCAGCGGCCACAGGGAGAAGACCAGCGCGGTGGTCAGGCCGAACAGCGCGGCCAGCGCCAGGCGGCCGGGATAGACCCCGATCTCCGCCGTGATGGGCAGCAGGCCCGCCAGGGCGCGGCCCGCCGCCAGCGGCAGCACGGCGCCCAGCACCAGGCCGGCTGCGATGCCCAGCCCGGCCAGCGCCAGGATCTGCATCAGGTAGACCTGGAAGATCAGGCGGGCGGGCGCGCCCAGGCATTTTAGGGTGGCAATGGAATGTACGCTGGCGTCCATGTGGCTGCGCACGGCGTTGCCCACGCCCACCCCGCCCACCAGCAGGGCCGTCAGGCCGACCAGGGTCAGGAACTGGGCCAGGCGGTCGATGAAGCGGGTCAGCTGCGGGGCGGCGTTGTGGAAGTCGCGCACCCGCCAGCCGGCGTCGGGGAAGGTCTGCTCCACGGTCTTGGCCCAGGCGGCGGCGTCCGTGCCCTCGGGCAGGCGCAGCTGGTAGGACCAATTGACCAGGCTGCCGGGGCGCACCAGGCCGGTGGTGGGCAGGGCGTCCGTGGAGATCATCAGGCGGGGGCCCAGCGCGATGCCACCCGATCCCGCCTTGTCCGGCTCATGGTCGATGATGCCGCGCACCTGCATCGTCGTGTCGCCGATGACGAGGGTGTCGCCTGTCTTGAGCGACAGGCGGGCGGCCAGCGTGTCGTCGACGAAGGCGCCATAGACGCCGTCGCGCGCCGCCAGGCGGGCCTGCACGTCGGTGCCGCCGTCCGTCAGGGTCAGTCGCCCGTAAAGGGGATAGCGCCCGTCCACCGCCTTCAGCTCCACCAGGCCGCTGGCGCCCAGGTCCGCTTCGGCGCCTGGGGGGGCCGGCTTGCGCGCCATGGCCCGCATGTCGGCGGTGACGGCCACGGTGCCCTGGCCCTCCAGCCACTGGCGTTGCTCCGCCGTCGCCTCGCGGTACAGCACGCGGACGGAGGCGTCGCCGCCCAGGATGGCGCGGCCGTCCTGGGTCAGGGACCGCTGGATGCCGCCCGCCACCGACTGCACGGCGGCGATGGCGCCCACGCCCAGGGCCAGGCACAAGAGGAAGATGCGGAAGCCCCGGATGCCGCCGCGCAGTTCGCGTCGCGCCAGCCGGGCCGCCAGCTTGAGTTCGGTGAGGCTGGTCATGGCGGCCTCAGTCAGCGAGTGCCGCGCGCGCCACGGCGGTATCCTCCACCACCCGGCCGTCGGCCAGGCGGATGGTGCGGTCGCAGCGGGCGGCCAGACCGGGATCGTGGGTCACCAGGATCAGGGTGGTGCCGTGGCGGCGCGCCTGGTCGAACATCAGGCGGATGATCTGCTCCCCCGTTTCCTGGTCCAGGTTGCCGGTGGGCTCATCCGCCAGGATCAGGCGGGGCCGGGGGGCGAAGGCGCGGGCCAGCGCCACGCGCTGCTGCTCGCCGCCCGACAGCTGGCCGGGATAGTGGTCCAGCCGATGGGACAGGCCCACGGCGGCCAGCCCGTCGCGGGCGCGGTCGAAGGCGTCGGCTTCGCCCGCCAGTTCCATGGGCAGGGCCACGTTTTCCAGCGCCGTCATCGCCGCCATGAGGTGGAAGGATTGGAAGACGATCCCCACATGATCGCGGCGGAAGCGGGCCAGGGCGTCCTCCGACAGCGTGTTCACCGTCTGGCCCGCCACGGTGACCGTGCCGCCGGTGGGCCGTTCCAGCCCGCCGATGACCATCATCAATGACGATTTTCCCGACCCGCTGGGCCCAACGATGCTGATCCGCTCCCCCGCCTGGATCGAAAGGTCGATGCCTTTCAGGATGTTGACGCGCCCGGCGGCGCTTTCCAATGTCAGGGTCAGGCCGTTCAGTTCCAGGGCGGGCTCCAGGGCGGGCTGGACAGGGGGCATGGGTGCTGGGCTTTCGGGCTGAAGGTCTCCAGCCGATATGGCCCGGGCCCTTTTTATTTCAACAGGAATACCGGCAATGCGACTTTCCTTTCCACTCACCGCGCTGTTGCTCGCCCCGCTGCTGGCCCTGGGCCTGGTGACGGGTGCCGCGGCGCGGCCCCTGAAGGTGGCGGTGCTGGGCGACAGCCTGTCGGCCGGCTACAACCTGCCGCCGGGCCAGGGCCTGACCCGCCAGCTGGAGGCGGCGCTGCGCCAGGACGGCTTCGACGTCACGGTGGGCGACACCGCCGTGTCCGGCCAGACCTCGGCGGGCGGCCTGGCCGGCCTGGACTGGATGCTGGGCGACAAGCCGGACCTGGTGGTGGTTGAACTGGGCGCCAACGACATGCTGCGCGGCATCGATCCCAAATCCACCCGCGCCAACCTGGACAAGATCCTGTCCACGCTGAAGGACCGGCACGTCCCCGCCATCCTGGCCGGCATGAGGGCCCAGCCCAACCTGGGCGCCGACTACGTCGCCGCCTTCGACAAGATCTACCCGGACCTGGCCCGGCAGTACGCGCTGCCCTTCTACCCCTTCATCCTGGAAGGGGTGGCGCTGGATCCGAAGCTGACCATCGCCGACCGCATGCATCCCAACGGCGACGGCGTGGCCATCATGGTCCGGGGGCTGAAGCCCCTGGTGGCCAAGGCGCTGACGACGCTGAACGGTAACGCCGCGGCCGGCAAATAACGGTTACACAGGCCCCCGGGCCTGGCGTATGACAGGCGTCAACCTCTCCCGCTTAGAAGGACCGTGCCCCCATGGAATACCGCCGTCTCGGCCGCACCGACGTCACCGTCAGCGCCCTCTGCCTGGGCACCATGACCTGGGGCCGCCAGAATACCGAGGCGGAAGGCCATGCGCAGATGGACTACGCCTTCGACCGGGGCGTCACCTTCTTCGATACGGCGGAGATGTATGCCGTGCCGCCCACGGCCGACACCTACGGCAAGACCGAGGAGATCATCGGCACCTGGTTCCAGGCCACCGGCCGGCGCGCCCAGGTCTTCCTGGCCAGCAAGGTCAGCGGGCCCGGGCCCATGCCCTGGGTGCGCGGCGGCCAGCACCGGCTGGACCGCGCCAACATCCACGCCGCCGTGGACGCCAGCCTGCGCCGCCTGCGCACCGACTACATCGACCTCTACCAGGTGCACTGGCCGCAGCGGCCCCTGGCCCTGTTCGGCCGGGGCACGCCGGACGAGCTGTACAGCGACGGCGGGGTGCCCATCGAGGAAACGCTGGCGGCGCTGGGTGAGCTGGTGACGGCCGGCAAAGTCCGGCACGTCGGCGTGTCGAACGAGACGGCGTGGGGCGTCATGGCCTATCTGCGCGCGGCGGAACAGCGGGGGTTGCCCCGCATCGCCAGCATCCAGAACGTCTACAACCTGCTGTCCCGCGTCTTCGACACCGACCTGGCGGAGGTGGCGGTGCGCGAGCAGGTGGGCCTGCTGGGCTATTCCCCCCTGGCCGGCGGCACCCTGAGCGGCAAGTACCTGAACGGCGCCATGCCGGCGGGCAGCCGCCGCGCCATCGACACCCGGGGCTCCCGCTACGGCGGGCCGGTGGTTGACCCCATCGTGGAGCGCTACCTGGACATCGCGCGCCGCCACGGCCTGGACCCGACGCAGATGGCGATCGCCTTCGCCCTGCGCCAGCCCTTCATGACCGCCGTCATCATCGGCGCCACCAGCATGGCCAACCTTGAAAGCAACATCGCCGCGGCCGACCTTACATTGAGCGACGCGGTGGTCGACGAGATCGAGGCCGTGCACCAGTCCAACCCGTCCCCCTGCCCCTGAGGGCCGGGGACGGCGTCTCAAGGTAAAGCGTCATGATCCGCCTGTTCGTGGGCCTGGAAATGCCGGAAGCGGTTCGGGACGCCCTGTCCCGCCTCACCGGCGGCCTGCCGGGCGCCCGCTGGGTGCCGCCGGAAAACTATCACCTCACCCTGCGCTTCATCGGCGAGGTGGATGAGGGCGTGGCCCAGGACATCGATGAGGCGCTGGATCTGGTGGTGGCGCCCGCCTTCACCCTGGCGCTGGATGGCCTGGGCCAGTTCGGCAAGGGTGAGAAGTCGCGCGTGCTGTGGGCCGGCGTGCGGGCGGAGCCGGCGCTGGACCACCTGCAGGCCAAGGTGGAGAGCGCCGTGGTGCGGGCGGGCCTGGCGGCCGAGACGCGCAAGTTCAGCCCCCATGTCACCTTGGCCACCCTGGGCCGCGAGACGCCGGCGTCCCGCGTCGGGCGGCTGATGGAGGAACACGGCCTGTTCCAGGCGGGGCCGTTCCCGGTCGACCGCTTCGTCCTTTATGAAAGCGTGCTGGGCCGGCAGGGCAGCACCTACCATGCGGTGCGGCACTATCCGCTGGGCGGCTGGCGGCCGGCGGAAGAGGCGCCCTGACGCGCAGGCCCCCTCGCGCAAAATTGCGCATGCGCGGCGGCCGCGGATCCCGTATTTCCTCTAAAATCCTGTCCATAGCCGGAGTCGCGCCCCGCCATGATCCCGCCCGCCCGCCGCACCTTCGTCGCCCTGGACACGCCCGAGCCCAAGGCGGCCCGCGCCCTGGCCCAGCGGCTGGTCGGCCATGTCGGCGGCATCAAGCTGGGGCTGGAATTCTTCTGCGCCGCGGGCCCCGACGGCATCCGCACGGTGACCGAGGGCCTGGACATGCCGCTGTTCCTGGACCTGAAGCTGCACGACATCCCCAACACGGTGGCGGGCGCCATCCGGTCCGTCATGCCCCTGGCCCCGGCCTTCATCACCCTGCACACCCTGGGCGGGGCCGCCATGATGCGGGCGGCGGCGGACGCGGCGGCGGACGCCGCGGCCCAGATGGGCGTGCCCCGGCCCCGGCTGCTGGGCGTCACGGTGCTGACCAGCATGAGCCTGCTGGATCTCGCCTCGGTGGGCGTGGACCGGCCGGTGGCCGACCAGGTGGCGCTGCTGGCGGATCTGGCCCATGTCGCCGGCATGGACGGCGTCGTCTGCTCCCCCAACGAATGCGCCGTGCTGCGCCGGCAGCTGGGCCCCGACTTCACCCTCATGGTGCCGGGCATCCGCCCCGTCTGGGCCGTGGCCAACGACCAGAAGCGCATCATGACCCCGTCCGCCGCCGTGACGGCCGGCGCCACATACCTGGTCATCGGCCGCCCCATCACCGACGCGCAGGATCCCGTCCAGGCCGCCCAGCGCATCGTCACCGAACTGGCCGCGTGATTTTTATCAGGCCTGCGACTGCGGGCCCGGAGATTTCCGGGGAGCATAGCGGACCGGAAATCGAGGATAGCCAAGCGGCCGGATGGCCGCGCCGGCGCTTGAGGAGCAGGCAAATGCCCGCCAAAGCGAAGATCTGCGGCATCAATCATCCGGACGCCCTGAAGGCCGCCGTGGACGGGGGCGCCCGCTATATCGGCCTGGTGTTCTTCGCCAAGTCGCCGCGCAACGTCTCGCTGCCCCTGGCGGCGGAGCTGGCGCGCATGGTGCCCACGGGCGTGCGCACGGTGGGCCTGTTCGTCGACCCCACCGACGATTTCCTGGATCAGGCCCTGGCCCAGATGCCGCTGGATCTGATCCAGCTGCACGGGGAAGAGACGCCGGACCGGGCGGCCGCCATCCGCACCGCCCATCGCCTGCCCGTCATGAAGGCGCTGAAGGTGGAAACGGCCGCCGACCTGGACGTGGCCTCGGCTTATGAGCCGGTGGCCGACCTTCTGCTGTTCGACGCCAAGCCGCCGAAGGACTCTACCCTCCCGGGCGGCAACGGCGTCGCCTTCGACTGGACCCTGCTGACCGGGCGCCGCTGGTCCAAGCCCTGGATGCTGTCCGGCGGCCTGACGTGCGACACGGTGGCCGAGGCCATCCGCGTCAGCGGGGCCGAGGCCGTGGACGTCTCCTCCGGCGTGGAGGACAGACCGGGCCACAAGGACCCGGCCCTCATCCGCGCCTTCCTGGATGCCGTGCGCGGCGCCTGAATAAGAAAAGGGGAGCCAGGCGCGGTGCCTGGCCCCCCGGTGTGTTGTCTTGGCGCGGCCGGCCTGTAGCCTCAGAACCGGTCCAGTTCCATGGTCTTGCTCCAGGCCGCCACGAAGTCCTTCACGAACTTCTCCTTCGCGTCGTCGCTGGCGTAGACCTCGGCCACCGCGCGCAGCTCCGCGTTCGATCCGAAGATCAGGTCGACGGGGCTGGCGGTCCACTTCAGGGCGCCGCTGGCCCGGTCATAGCCTTCGTAGACGCCCTGGGTCTTGGCGGACGGCGTCCACTTGGTGCCCATGTCCAGCAGGTTCACGAAGAACTCGTTGTTCAGCGTGCCCGGATGGGTGGTCAGCACACCGGTCTTGGACGCCCCCTCGTTGGCGTTCAGGGCGCGCAGGCCGCCCACCAGCACCGTCATCTCCGGCACCGTCAGGGTCAGGGTGTTGGCCTTGTCCACCAGCGCCTCGGCCGGGGACAGGCGGTTGTGGGGGCCGTAGTAGTTGCGGAAGCCGTCGGCCGTCGGCTCCAGGTAGGCGAAGGAGGCGACGTCGGTCTGCGCCTGGGTGGCGTCGGTGCGGCCGGGTTTGAACGGCACCTCGACGGTGTAGCCCGCCTGCTTGGCCGCCTGCTCGATGCCCACGCCGCCGCCCAGCACGATCAGGTCGGCCAGCGACACCTTCTTGCCCGTCTTCTGGGCGCGGTTGAAGTCGGCCTGGATGCCTTCCAGCTTGGCCAGCACCTTCTTCAGTTCCGCCGGGTCGTTGACGGCCCAGTCCTTCTCCGGGGCCAGGCGGACGCGGGCGCCGTTGGCGCCGCCGCGCATGTCGGTGCCGCGGAAGCTGGCGGCCGAGGCCCAGGCGGTGCGCACCAGGTCTGGCACGGTCAGGCCCGACGCCAGGATCTTGGCCTTCAGCTGCGCCACGTCCTGGGCGTCGATCATGACGTAGTCGGCGGCCGGGATGGGGTCCTGCCAGCTGAACACCTCCTTCGGCACCTCGTTGCCCAGGTAGCGGGCGCGCGGCCCCATGTCGCGGTGGGTCAGCTTGAACCAGGCGCGGGCGAAGGCGGCGGCGAACTCGTCTGGGTTCTTCTGGAAGCGCAGGGCGATGGCGCGGAAGCCCGGGTCCATCTTCAGCGACAGGTCGGTCGTGAACATCATGGGCGGGTGGCGCTTGTTCGGGTCATGCGCGTCCGGCACCAGCTCACCGGCACCCTTGTCCTTGGGTTCCCACTGGATGGCGCCCGCCGGGCTCTTGGTCTGCACCCAGTCGAAGCCGAACAGGTTGTCCAGGTACTGGGTGGTGAAGGCGATGGGGTTGGCGGACCAGGCGCCCTCCAGCCCGCTGCTGACGGTGTCGGCGCCGTTGCCGGTGCCGCACTTGTTCTCCCAGCCCAGGCCCTGCTTCTCGATGGCTGCACCCGCCGGGTCGCTGCCCAGGCACTTGGCCTCATGCGCGCCGTGGGCCTTGCCGAAGGTGTGGCCGCCGGCGATCAGGGCCACCGTCTCCTCGTCATCCATGGCCATGCGGCCGAAGGCCTGGCGGATGTCCTTGGCGGCGGCGATGGGGTCGGGGTTGCCGTTGGGCCCCTCCGGGTTCACGTAGATCAGGCCCATCTGGGTGGCGGCCAGGGGGCCCTTCAGCTGGTGCTGGCCGTCGAAGCGCTGGTCGTCCAGCCACTTTTTCTCCGGTCCCCAGAACACCAGGTCGGGCTCCCACTCGTCGATGCGGCCGCCGGCGAAGCCCAGGGTCTTGAAGCCCATGTTCTCCAGCGCCACGTTGCCGGCCAGCACCATCAGGTCGCCCCAGGACAGCTTGCGCCCGTACTTCTGCTTGATGGGCCACAGCAGTCGGCGCGCCTTGTCCAGGTTGACGTTGTCCGGCCAGCTGTTCAGCGGCTCGAACCGCTGCTCCCCGCCGCCGGAGCCGCCGCGCCCGTCCCCCACGCGATAGGTGCCGGCGCTGTGCCAGGCCATGCGGATGAAGAAGGGGCCGTAGTTGCCGTAGTCCGCCGGCCACCAGGCCTGGGGCGTGGTCAGGACCTTGTCGATGTCCTTCTTCACCGCCTGCAGGTCCAGGGTCTTGAACTCGGCCGCGTAATCGAACTTCTCGCCGTAGGGGTTGGACGCGGCCTCGTTCTGGCGCAGCGGGCTGAGGTCCAGCCGATTGGGCCACCAGTCCTGGTTGGACATTGGTTTTTCCAGCTGGGGCTTGTCCTGGGCGTGGGCGGCGCCGGCCAGGGACAGCGGCGAAATGGCCGCCGACAGCAGCAGGGCGAAGGAAAGGGCACGCGTGTGCATCGAAGTCTCCCTTGTGGGAAAGTCAGAACTCGGATGCATCTGCAGCTAACATGCTGAAAAACGCGGAACAAACTAATTGATTCTATAATACTTATAGGGAAAATCTATAACAGCAGTAAAAATGGAAGTTTCTTTAATGAATAAGAAGCGTAATTATTAATACGAAACGGATTGGCGGAGTCAATAATTTGTGCGTTGCGGCAATATGGTGAGGTCTGGCCCGTTTTCCTAGTGCCGCGCCTCGCGAATCGCCTGCGCCAGGCGCTGGTAGGTGGTGCTGAGCGCGGCCCCGCTGCGCCAGGCCAGCACGATGCGGCGCTTCGCCTCCGGGTCCGGCAGGGTCCGGGTGGTCACGTGCAGGCCATGCAGCAGGCCGGCCTGCACCGCCATTTCCGGCAGCAAGGTGATGCCCAGCCGGTTATCGACCAGATGCACCAGGGTCTGCAGCGTGGCGGCGGACATGGCCTGGCGCTGCAGGTCGGCGCGGCCGCACAGCGCCAGGGCATGGTCGCGCAGGCAGTGCCCGTCCGGCAGCAGCAGCAGGCGTTCCGTCCAGTCGGCCTCCCGCAGCGTGGCGTGGCCGCCCACGGGGTCCTCCATATGGAAGGCCAGCATCAGCGGGTCGTCGAACAGCGCGTCATAGTCCAGCGCCGTGCACGGGTAGGGCAGGGCCAGGATGGCGCAGTCCAGCTCCCCATGGCTGATCGCCGCGCACAGGTTGGCGCTGAACTCCTCCCGCACATGCAATTCCAGCAGGGGGTAGCTGTTGGCGAACTTGGGCAGCAGGCGGGGCAGCAGGTAGGGGCCCACCGTGGGGATGATGCCCAGCCGCAGCACACCGGCCAGCGGCCCCTCGGCATGACCGATATTGCCCAGGTCCTGCGCCACGCGCAGCAGCTCGCGCGCCTTTTCCACCACCTGCTCACCCACGGCGGTGAAGGCCACCATGCGCCGCGTGCGCTCCACCAGGCGCAGGCGCAGCAGCGCCTCCAGTTCCTGGATGCCGGACGACAGGGCGGCCTGGGTGACGTTGCACGCCTCGGCCGCGCGGCTGAAATTCCGGTGCTCATGCAGGTGCACGAGATAACGGAGTTGTTTGAGGCTGGGCAGGGTCATCGGGGCGGCGTCTTCAGGGGGACGGTGACCGCGCCATCTTAGCCCCTATGCGCCAAGATTGGAATTATTCTAATTAAAAAAGAAACAGACTGGGCAGTGGACGTGCGACCTCAGGCCACGATCGTGACCATCAGGACGCTTCAGGCGGCGGGATGGCGGACAGGCCTAAATCAGCACGTCCAGGAACATGCCCCGGCGATAGCGCGCGGGCAGGGTCAGGATGCCATTGACCATCAGGCCAGCCAGTTCACGGGCCGAGGGCCAGCGGTTGCCGGGCTTGGCCTTCTGCACGGCGCGCGTGGGCGCCGGCGGCGGCACCAGGATGGAGCGCCGGTCCGAACCGTCGGGGATCAGCCCGCCGGGGCGGGAGGTGGTGGGGCGGGTCTCGACCATTGGACGATCATATAGCCGGCCGGGGCCGAAGGCCAAGGGGCCTTGTGGACGCCCCCCGAAAGGAGACCAGCGGCTTGAGCTCCGCATGCCCTCATGGGACGGGACGTCCGCCAGCGCGTGAGGCTAGGAAGGGGGAAGCCCAAACCTCACAAATAGTCCTGCACGATGTCGACGCTGGTCTCCACGCCCACCTTGTCGAAGTTGGCGGCCAGCCAGCAGTCGGCCGTCTCCCGCCCCTTGGTGAACAGGTACTGCAGGAATTCCGGCTCGGCGTTCAGCTTGCTGCTGGCGTGCATGTCGGCCAGGGCCTCGTCATTCTCGATGACGTGCATGCGCAGGGCCTTGTACTGGTCCGACGTCAGGTCGCCGGAGTCGATGAGGCGGGAGACGAAGCGGATGGACCGCATCTCGCGCATCAGCGAGGCGTTGAAGGTGATCTCGTTCACCCGGTCGGCGATCTCGAACGGCGTCTTGGGCACGCCCTTGCGCACCAGCGGGTTGATCTGCACGACAATGATGTCGTGGCTCTCGTTCTCATACGCGATGGGCCACAGCGACGGGTTGCCCATGAAGCCGCCGTCCCAATAGTACTCCCCCTTGATCTCCACGGCCTGGAACATCTGGGGCAGGCAGGCGGAGGCCAGCACGGCGTCCACGGTGATGTCGCGGTTGCGGAAGATCTTGACCTTGCCCGTCTCCACATTGGTGGCGGACAGGTAGAGGTCGATGCCGGCGGCGAAGCGCACCTGGTCGAAATCGATCAGGTCCTCCAGGATGCGGCGCAGCGGGTTGATGCCCAGCGGATTGCTCTGATAGGGGGAGACCAGCATGTTCATGAGGTTGAACCAGGCGTAGCCCGGGCTGTCGTCCACCCGCCAGCTGCCGCGCAGGCGCGACAGCAGGCTGCGCTGCAGGGGCGATCCGCGCCCGGCCTCCCCCACCTTGGTCCAGAAGGCGCGCAGCGCCTTGCGGGCGCCCTCGCGCCCGTCCTTGCCGTAGCCGTCGGCCATGACCACGGCGTTCATGGCGCCGGCGCTGGTGCCCGAGATGGCCTCCACCTCCAGCCGGCCATCCTCCAGCAGGCGGTCCAGCACGCCCCAGGTGAAGGCGCCGTGCGACCCGCCGCCCTGCAGGCCCAGGTTGACGCGCTTGTGCGGCTGGCCGTTGCGGTGGGGGCGGGCGGTGGCGTCGGTGGGGCCGGGCGGGGTCTGGGGAGGCGTGCTGTCGGGCATCGGGGGACCTTGTCGCTGGGTTGATCCATGATGCGGCGCAACCGAACGGCGGCCGGAACGCGGGGGCGGGCCCGTATGGCGCGCCTTGCGGCGCCCCCGGGGCGTCAAAGATATGGGGCCGCACCTCGTCGGTCCAAGAGGGGCATTTCGCGCCGCACCCGGCCGTTCGCGCGGGTGGGCGACCCGACATCGGCACTCTATCGCGGTCCGGCGCCGCGCGTCGTTACAAATCTCCCCGCCGAATGTTGCGCCGCCAAACCAAAACGCCGCCCCGGCTTTGCGCCCGCCGGCCGCTTCTGCTAAAACCGGCGGCGCGAACGGTATCCCGTATCCGTCTTCGGGGGTTGGCGGAGGGCCGCGACAGCCGGGATCGCAGCAGGGTCGGGGCGGCTGAGTCGGGAAGGAAGGCGGGGGCGATGGTACGGGCAGGCGGCTCCGGGGGGACCGCGCATACGCGTCATGCCATTGACAGGGGGGGCCATCGGTCGCACCTTCCCTCGACCATGATCCGCGTCCATGCCACTTGCGTCAGTATTGGCGGTGCCGGCGTCCTCCTGCGGGGGCCGTCGGGGTCGGGCAAATCCGATTTGGCCCTGCGCCTGGTGGATTCGGGCGCCCTGCTGGTGGCTGACGACCAGGTGGCGCTGGCCGCCGATCCCACGCGAACCCTGCTGACCGCCACCGCGCCGGAGCGTCTGGCTGGCCTGATCGAGGTGCGGGGCCTGGGCATCCTGCCCGCGCCCGCCGCCCCGTCGGCCTTCGTCCGCCTGGTGGTCGATCTGGTGGACCGCGACGCCGTTCCCCGCCTGCCCGAACCCGCCACCGAGACCCTGGCCGGCGTGACCGTGCCGCGCGTGGCGCTGTGGCCCTTCGCGGCGTCCGCCCCCGCCGCCCTGCGCCTAGCCTTGGCGGCCGTCGCCGCCGGCGCGCCCCTGGTGCCCGCCGCGTTCGATGGGGTGGTGGCCCAGGCAGTGGCTGCCGAGGGAGAGGCGGCATGAGCGGGCAATCCGGCGTTTCCCTGTCCCAGCCGCCCGTAGTTGTGGTCACCGGCCTGTCCGGCGCCGGTCTCTCCACCGCGCTGAAGGCGCTGGAGGATCTGGGCTACGAGGCGGTGGACAACCTGCGCCTGTCGCTGCTGACCCATCTGGTGGAACAGGCCACCGACCGGCCGCTGGCCATCGGCATCGACAGCCGCACCCGCGATTTCTCCGCCGACGCCGTGGGCGCGGAACTGGACCGGTTGCGCAAGGCCACCGGCCGGACCGTCAGCCTGCTGTTCATGGAGGCGTCGGACGAGGCGCTGCAGCGGCGCTACACCGAAACCCGGCGGCCCCATCCGCTGGCCAGCGACCGGCCCGTGCCCGACGGCATCGCCCGGGAACGCGGCCTGCTGTGGTCCTTGCGTGACAATGCCGACGTGGTGGTCGACACGACCCAGCTTTCCATCCACGATGTCCGCCGTTTGCTGGGCGGGCATTTCCGGTTGGACACGGCGCCGTCGTTGCATGTCTTCGTGACCAGCTTCTCGTTCCGCCATGGCGTCCCGCGTGAGGCCGACCTGGTGTTCGACGTCCGTTTCCTCGACAACCCCCACTGGGTTCCCGATCTCCGGCCCCTGACCGGCAACGATCCGCCCGTGGGCGCCTTCATCGAGAAGGATGGCGACTTCCCCGCCTTCTTCGACAACCTCACCCGCTTGCTGGCCCCCCTGCTGCCCCGCTACATGAACGAGGGCAAGCGCTACCTCACCATCGCCGTGGGGTGCACCGGGGGCCGCCATCGTTCCGTCTTTGTCGCCAACCGGCTGGCGGCATGGTTGCAAACCCAGGGCTCCCGGGTGGGCGTCGCCCACCGGGAATTGGACCGGTCCGGCGTGTCCCCGGAGCCCGCGCATGTCGTCAATAGGGAGACCCGATGATCGGTATGGTCCTCGTGACCCACGGCCGCCTGGCCGAGGAGTTCATACTGGCCCTCCAACACGTGGTGGGGGAACAGCCACAGGTGCGCGCGGTCTGCATCGGGCCGGAAGATGACATGGAGCAGCGGCGGGAGGACATCCTGGCCAAGGTCGCGGAGTGCGACACCGGCGACGGTGTGGTGGTCCTGACCGACATGTTCGGCGGCACGCCGTCCAACCTGGCCATCAGCACCATGGACCGCGCCAAGGTCGAGGTCATCGCCGGCGTTAACCTGCCCCTGCTGATCAAGCTGGCCTCGGTGCGCAAGACCGAGTCGCTGGAAAGCGCGGTCCAGGCCGCGCGCGAGGCGGGCCGCAAGTACATCAACGTCGCCTCCTCCCTGCTGGCGGATAACTGAGCCATGACGGGCGGGGGGAAGGAAACGCGGGCGACTTCGGCCCGTCGCGCACGGCGCTGATCCAGAACCGGCGCGGCCTGCACGCCCGGGCGGCGGCCAAGTTCGTGAAGCTGGCGGCGGAGTTCGATGCCGAGGTGGAGGTGGAACGGGGCGACACCCAGGTCAACGGGCAGTCCATCATGGGCCTGATGATGCTGGCGGCCGCCATCGGCACCTCCATCACGTTGCGGGCGCGGGGGCCGCAGGGGGAACAGGCGCTGGACGCCCTGGTCGCCCTGGTCGACCGCAAGTTCGATGAGGACTGAACGGCAAATGGCCGATCGCGCATCTGGCCGGGGCCGCACGATGAAGGCGGTGGCCGATCGTCTGCTGCGGGGCGTGGGGGTTTCCTCCGGTATCGCCATCGGGCCGGCGCATGTGGTGGACGCCAGCGCCCTGCTGGCGCCGGAATACGCCATTCCCGAGGCTGAGCTGGAGGCGGAGGTTCAACGCTTCGCCACCGCCGCCGACAAGGCGCGCCGCCAGGTGCGCAAGCTGAAGACCAAGGCCTCCGGCTTGCCGGACAGCGCCGCGGAGGAGATCGGCTTCCTGCTGGACGCCCATTTCGCCATGCTGTCGGGCTCCCGCCTCATGCGCGGCGTGGAAAAGCGCATCCGCCAGGACAAGGTGAACGCCGAGGCCGCGGTGCAGGCGGAAATAACCAGCATCGCGCAGAGCTTCGCTGATATGGAGGACGCCTATCTGGCGGCCCGCGTCGCCGATGTGCGCGAGGTGGGCCAGCGGCTGCTGCGCAACCTGATGCAGCACAAGTACCAGGCCTTCTCCTTCCTGCCGGAGGGCTGCATTGTCCTGGCGGAGGATTTGAGCCCCGCCGACACCGCCCTGATGGATCCGCGCCGCATCGCCGGCTTCGCCACCATGCTGGGCGGGCCGGAGGGCCACACCGCCATCATGGCGCGGTCCCTCAGCCTGCCGGCCGTGCTGGGCACCCTGGGCCTGCTGCAGGGCGTGCAGAACGGCGACACGGTGGTGGTGGACGGCATCGCCGGCCAGGTCTGCGTCAACCCCAGCCCCGAGGTGCTGGACGGGTACCGCCGCCGCCGGGCCGAGCTGCTGGCCGAACGGGCGCAGCTGAAAAGCCTGCGCAAGCTGCCGGCCATCACCCGCGACGGCACCGCCGTCACCCTGAACGCCAACCTGGAATTGCCGCGCGAACTGGACGGCGCCATCGAGGTGGGGGCGTCGGGCGTCGGCCTGCTGCGAACCGAGTTCCTGTTCATGAACCGCGAGGACCTGCCGGACGAGGATGAGCAGACGGAGATCCTGACCCGCATCGTCACCAGCATGGACGGCAAGCCGGTGACGGCGCGCACCCTGGACATCGGTGGGGAGAAGATAGCCACCGCCTTGCGGGGGTATTTCAGCGAGCCCACGAACCCCGCCCTAGGCCTGCGCGCCATCCGCCTGTCGCTGAAGGAGCCCAAGCTGCTGGAAACCCAGCTGGCCGCCATGCTGCGCGCCGGGGCCCACGGCAACCTGCGCATCCTGCTGCCCATGATCAGCTCGGTGGCGGAGGTGCGGCGCGTGCGTGAGATCATGGCCACGGTGGTGCGCCGCCTGCGGCGCCGGGGGGTGAAGATCGCCCACCCCCTGCCCAAGCTGGGCATCATGATCGAGATACCGGGTGCCGCGCTGTCGGCCGACGGCCTGGCGCCCTTCTGCGATTTCTTCGCCATCGGCACCAACGACCTGATCCAGTACACCCTGGCCATCGACCGGGGGGACGAGCAGGTGGCCGACCTCTACGATCCACTGCACCCGGCCGTGCTGCGCCTGGTGCAGTTCACCACCGAGGCGGCGCTGCGCGCCCGCATCCCCGTGTCCATCTGCGGCGAGATGGCGGGTGATCCCCGCTATACCGCCCTGCTGCTGGGCCTGGGCATCCGCGAGCTGTCCATGGCGCCCAACAACCTGCCCCTGGTGAAGCGCCGCCTGCGCGGCCTGGACCTGATCGAGGCCACCCGCCGCGCCCGCACCATCATGGATCAGACCGACCGGGGCCGCATCGCCGCCTTGCTGGACGATTTCAACGACGCGGCGGCTTGACGGCGGTACGCCGTCAAGCCGCCTAGGCCACGACTGTGGCCGCCGCAGCATTCCAGGGAACGCAGTGGACTGGAATGCGAGGAAGCCAAGCCGGCGGACGCCGGCGCCCGGCGCCTGAGGGCGAAGCGAACCGCCACGACTGTGGCCGCCGCAGCATTCCGGGGAACGCAGTGGACTGGAATGCGAGGAAGCCAAGCCGGCGGACGCCGGCGCCCGGCGCCTGAGGGCGAAGCGAACCGCCACGACTGTGGCCGCCGCAGCATTCCGGGAAACGTAGTGGACTGGAATGCGAGGAAGCCAAGCCGGCGGACGCCGGCGCCCGGCGCCTGAGGGCGAAGCGAACCGCCACGACTGTGGCCGCCGCAGCATTCCGGGGAACGCAGTGGACTGGAATGCGAGGAAGCCAAGCCGGCGGACGCCGGCGCCCGGCGCCTGAGGGCGAAGCGAACAGCTTGACGGGATTCCGGTGTTTCAGCACCCTCGGGCGCGCCAGCACTGCTGGCATTGCCTGGGAGGAACCCGATGCCCACCGCCCTGACCGTCCGTGGCCTGGATGAGGATTTGGTGCGCCGCCTGAAGCTGCGCGCCGCCCGCCACGGCCGTTCCATGGAAGCCGAGTGCCGCGACATCCTGCGCCAGGCGCTGGCCAGTGAGCCGCAGGACTTCCGCGCCCTGGCGTCCTCACTGCGCCAGTCCCTGGCCGACCGTGCCCACCGACCCGCCGGCGACGTCATGGCCGCCACGCGGGCCGAGACCTGGGCCGCCTTGCCGGAGTCCATGCCGTCGGGCTCGCCGGGCGAGGGAGAGGGCGCATGACCCTGCAATTCGTCATCGACGCCTCCGTCGCCCTGCAATGGGTGGTGCCGGAGCCGACCAGCCCCGTGGCCGACCGCCTGCTGGGCCACCGCCTGCTGGCGCCCGACGTACTCATGGGTGACCTGGCCCAGGTGCTGGGCGCCAAGGTGGCCCTGGGCGACCTGACGGCGGTGGAGGCCGCCACCGCCGCCATGGCCCTGCAAGGGGCGGAGGTGGAACTGATGCCGTCGCGCCCGCTGCTGGCCGACGCCGTGCGCCTGGCGGCCCAGCTGTCCCATCCGGCGCAGGATTGCCTGTACCTGGCGCTGGCCCAGGGCCTGCAGCTGGTCTACGTCACCGCCAACCCGGCCCTGGTGCGCGCCGTGCGCGGCCCCCTGGGCGGCCGCCTGGCGGGGCGCGTGGTGCTGGTGCACGAGGTCGAGCGGTTCTTGAGGTGACGACGGCGCCCGGCTTCCGAGGGCGGCCTAAACCCTGGCGGACGTATGTCCGCTAGGCCGCGACCGCGGCCGCCGGAAGTTTCCGGGGAGTGGCAGCGGACTGGAAACTGAGGAAACACAAGCGGCCGTATGGCCGCGCCCGGCACCTGAGGAAGAACCAAACAAATGCACACATAAAGATATCTTTATGCTTGCTGGTGAGGCGGTGCGCTGGTACACCCTGGCGCAGTCATCCCGCCCGGCCGTCCAGGCTCGCCTTGTGCGCCGGCGGGGCACCAGAGGAGCATCGCCCCCATGACCGCCTTCACCGATTACAAAGTCCAGGACATCGGCCTCGCCGGCTGGGGTCGCAAGGAAATCACCATCGCCGAGACCGAGATGCCGGGCCTGATGGCCCTGCGCACGGAATACGCGGGCAAGAAGCCGCTGGAAGGTGCGCGCATCGTCGGCTGCCTGCACATGACCATCCAGACCGCCGTGCTGATCGAGACGCTGGTGGACCTGGGCGCCACCGTGCGCTGGTCCTCCTGCAACATCTTCTCGACCCAGGATCACGCCGCCGCCGCCATCGCCGCCGCCAACATCCCGGTCTTCGCCTGGAAGGGCGAGACGGAGGAGGAGTTCTGGTGGTGCATCGAGCAGACGCTGCGCGGCCCCGATGGCTGGACCCCCAACATGATCCTGGACGATGGCGGCGACGTCACCCAGATCCTGCACGACAAGTATCCCGAGATGCTGGCCGACATCCGCGGCCTGTCGGAAGAGACCACCACGGGCGTGCATCGCCTGTATGAGATGATGAAGAAGGGCACGCTGAAGGTTCCGGCCATCAACGTGAACGACAGCGTCACCAAGTCCAAGTTCGACAACCTGTACGGTTGCCGCGAGAGCCTGGTGGACGGCATCAAGCGCGCCACCGACGTCATGATGGCCGGCAAGGTGGCCGTGGTCTGCGGCTACGGCGACGTGGGCAAGGGCTCCGCCGCCTCGCTGCGCAGCCAGGGCGCCCGCGTCATGGTGACCGAGATCGACCCCATCAACGCCCTGCAGGCCGCCATGGAAGGCTACCAGGTCGTGACGATGGAACAGGCCGCCCCCCTGGGCGACATCTTCGTCACCGCCACCGGCAACGTCGACGTCATCACGCTGGACCACATGCGTGAGATGAAGGACCGGGCCATCGTCTGCAACATCGGCCACTTCGACAGCGAAATCCAGATCGACGCCCTGCGCAACTACGTGTGGGAAGAGGTGAAGCCGCAGGTGGACGAGGTGGTGTTCCCCGACGGCAAGCGCCTGATCGTCCTGGCCAAGGGCCGCCTGGTGAACCTGGGCTGCGCCACCGGCCACCCCAGCTTCGTCATGTCCGCCAGCTTCACCAACCAGGTGCTGGCCCAGATCGAGCTGTGGAACAACGCCGACAAGTACGAGAACAAGGTCTACGTGCTGCCCAAGCACCTGGACGAGAAGGTGGCCCGCCTGCACCTGGCCAAGATCGGCGCCATCCTGACCACCCTGACCGACAAGCAGGCGGAGTACATCGCCGTCAGCCCCCAGGGCCCGTTCAAGCCGGACCACTATCGTTACTAAGGGTCGCCCCGGCACCTTCGGATGCCGTGGTTCCAGGAAGGCCGGGCCCAGCGCCCGGCCTTTTTCTTGGGTGCGCCAGGCATGGGAACGCCCCGGAAGGGTGCTTTGTTTGGTGACGCAATGGTTTGCCGCGAAAACGTAGCCTTCCGTTGGCTTGGCACCCACCCCGTCATTAACTAAGATTCGCGCGTCATGCCGAAGAACGCCGCCGCCCTGCCTCTAGCGCTGACTGCCGCCGCCCTGGCCGCGCCCGGGATCCCTTGCCTGCGCCTGGGTTTCCCCGACCTGCCGCTGCCCTTGGTGCTGGCGGGGTCGGCCGCCAGCCTGGTGGCGGTGGGCGTCTGCCTGACGCGCCTGACCCGCCAGCGCACCCGGGTCGAGGCCCAGGCGGTGCGGGCCGACGCCTTGCTGGCCGGCTGCCCCGATGAATGGGTGGCCTGGCAGGACGGCCGCGTCATCGGCGCCAGCGCCAGCGCCGGCGCCTGGCTGGGCATCCCGGACCCACGGCCGGGCAGCCGCCCGGACGAGATCGCGCAGGCCTTCGCCACCCCGGATGACGAGGCCTTGCGCCTGGCGGTGCGCGCGTTGGACACCGGTGGCACCGCCTTCACCCGCCAATTGGCCTGCCACCAGGGCCGCCGCAGCCTGCTGGTGATTGGCCGCCGGATCGTGCCGCCCGTGACCGCCGGCGACGGGGGCGACCCGCCGACGGCGATCAGCGTGCTGTGGCTGCGCGATGTCACCGCGGCCACGGCGGACGCCAAGGCCCTGGACCGGCGCCGCCAGGTGGCGGAGGACAGTCTGGGCCAGTTCCGCGCCGCCTTGGACCTGCTGCCCTTCCCCTTGTGGATGCGGCGGGCCGACGGGGCGCTGGCCTGGTGCAACCAGGCCTATGGCACGGCGGTGGGTTTGCCGCCGGAGGAGGTGGTGGCCCAGGGCATGGAATTGGTCACCGGCCCCGGCGCCGGCCAATCGCTGGCCGCCCGCGCCTTGTCCGGCCGGGAGCCGGCGTCGGAAAGCCGCCACGTCATCGTCGCCGGGCAACGCCAGCTGCTGCGCCTGACGGAAACGCCACTGGAAACGCCGCTGGAAGGGGGCGCCGCCCTGCTGGGCCATGCGCTCGACGCCACCCGCGAGCAGGAACTGTCGTCGGAGCTGGAGCGCCACATCGCCGCCCATGCCGACGTGCTGGAGCATCTGGGCTCCGCCATCGCCATTTATGGCGCCGACGCCAAGCTGAAGTTCCACAACCGCTCCTACGCCCGGCTGTGGGGCCTGGATGAGGCCTGGCTGGAAACCGAGCCCAGCTATGGCGAGGTGCTGGAGGATTTGCGCAGCCGCCGGCGCCTGCAGGAAGAGGTGGACTTCCCGCGGTGGAAGCGTACCCAGTTGGCCCAGTTCACCAACCTGACGGAGCCGCGCGAGGACCTGACCCACCTGCCGGACGGCACCACCCTGCGCACCATCGCCGTGCCCCATCCCTTCGGCGGCCTGATGTTCGTGCTGGAGGACGTGACCAACGCGCTGGCCCTGGAATCCTCCTACAACACCCTGATGGCCGTGCAGCAGGAGACGCTGGACAACCTGGCGGAAGGTGTCGCGGTGTTCGGTGGCGACGGCCGGCTGAAGCTGTGGAATCCGTCCTTCGCCCGCATCTGGCGCCTGAAAGGATCGGACCTGAACGGCGAGCCGCATATCACCCAGGTGATCGACAAGCTGCAACCCCTGCTGGACCACGACGGCGACTGGCCGGCGCGCCGCCGCGCCATGATCGCCGACCTGCTGGAACGGTCCAGCTATGCCGGCCGGCTGGAACGCACCGACCGGTCCATCGTCGACGTGTCCAACGTGCCGCTGCCCGACGGCGCCGTGCTGATCAGCGTGCTGGACATCACCGACAGCGTGCGGGTGGAAGAGGCCCTGCGCGCCAGCAACGAGGCGCTGGCGACCGCCGACCGGCTGAAGTCGGAATTCATCGCCAACGTCTCCTACCAGCTGCGCACGCCGCTGAACGCCATCATGGGCTTCGCCGAAATCCTCAATAACCAGTATTTTGGCGCGCTCAACGAACGCCAGGCGGACTACACCAAGGGTGTGCTGGAGGCCAGCCGCCGCCTGCTGGCCCTGATCAACGACATCCTGGATCTCGCCACCATCGAAGCCGGCTTCATGACCCTGGACCGATCCCCCGTGGATGTCGGCCAGCTGCTGGAAGCGGTGTCGGGCCTGACCCTGGACTGGGCGCGCAAGCAGGACGTGACCCTGCTGGTGCAGGTGCCGGCCGACATCGGCACCCTCGACGCGGATGAGCGGCGGCTGAAGCAGGCGCTGTACAACCTGGTCAGCAACGCCGTGAAGTTCACCCCGCCGGGCGGCCAGGTCACCCTGTCGGCCAAGCGCCAGATGGGGGAGCATGGGGCCGAGATGGTGCTGTCGGTCAGCGACACCGGCATCGGTATCCCCGCCGCCGACCGCCAGCGCGTGTTCAACAAGTTCGAGCGCGGCGACGTGCAGAACCACCCCGCCGGCGCCGGCCTGGGCCTGTCGCTGGTGAAAAGCTTCGTCGAGCTGCACGGCGGCCATGTGGAGATCAGCGACAGCGACCAGGGCACGCTGATCCAATGCCATCTGCCCCTGCGGCAGCCGGCCGTGATGGCGGTTTAAAGTGATGTTCCTCAGGCGCCGGCAGGCCCATCCGGGCCTTTGGCTATCCTCGTTTTTCAGTCCGCCGCCGCTCCCCGAAAACCTGCGGCGGCCCCCGTCGGGGCCTTGTCGCTTCGCTCCATCGCTCCATCGCGCCATCGCGCCATCGCGCGATTTAGGAAGGGCGCGTAAAGCCCAGTTCCGCCTGGAACTGGGCTAGGACGCGACTGCGTCCGCCGGAGGTTTCCGGTGAACGTAGTGGACTGGAAACCGAGGAAGCCAAGGCGGCGGATGCCGCCGCCCGGCGCTTGAGGGGGCGTTAAAAACTACGCGCTGGTGTCGACCTTCGCCGAGCTCGGGCCGGCCTTGGCGACGCAGACCATGGCCTCGCGCAGCAGGCGGCCCTGGATGGTGTAGCCGGGCTGCAGGATGGTGACCACGGTGCCGGCGGGCTTGTCCGTGCCGTTGACCTCGGCCACCACCTGGTGGAAGTTGGGGTCGAAGGGCTGGCCCATCGGCTCCAGCTTCACGATGCCGGCGCGGTCGAAGGCGGCGATCAGCTGGCGCTCCGTCGCCTCCACGCCGGTCAGCAGGGTGTTGACCTGGTCGTTGCCGGCGCGGGTTTCGGCCGGGACGGCCTCGATGGCGCGGCGCAGGTTGTCGGCCACGGCCAGCAGTTCCTTGGCGAAGCCGGACACGGCGTACTTGGCGGTGTCCTCACGCTCCTTCTGGGCGCGGCGGCGGGTGTTCTCCGCCTCGGCCATGCTGCGCAGCAGCTGGTCCTTCAGGGACGCGACCTCGGCTTCCAGCGTGGCGACGGCGTCCGAGGATGCCGGCGCTTGCTGCTGCGGGGCGGCGTCGGTTTCGGGGGCGGTGGTCGTCTCGTTGCTATCGGTCATCTTCGCGGCAGTCTCTAAAAGGGTGCGGAACAAGGGCGGCGCGATACCGCCGGAACGGGCAGAAGATAGGCATCCCGCGCCCGCGACGCCAGAGGCGATGCGGGGATCCGGCCAGGAATAAAGCGGGGGTGGGCCGAATTGTTCGGCCGCATTGTTCGTCCGCTGGGCGACCGCATCCATCGGGGCTACCCGATCATGCGGCTGATGACCTTGGCGGTGTAGTCCACCATGGGGATGATGCGGGCGTAGTTGATGCGCGTGGGCCCGATAACGCCGATGGCGCCCACGATCTGGTCCTTGCCGTTGGTGTAGGGCGAGACGATCAGGGAACAGCCGGCATGGCGGAACAGGTTGTTCTCCGCCCCGATGAAGATCTGCACGCCCTCCGCCTGGCCGGTGGCCTCCAGCAGGCGCATCATGGCGTCGCGGGTCTCTAGCGCCTCGAACAGGCTGCGGATGCGTTCCAGGTCCGACAGGGCGCTGACATCGTCCAGCAGCTTGGCCTGGCCGCGCACGATCAGCACGCCGCTGTTGCGGCTGCCGGCCCAGGTGGCCATGCCGGTGTCCACCACCCGGCGGGTCAGTTCGTCCAGCTGGGTGCGCTGCTCCTCCGCCTCGGCCAGCAGGCGGGTGCGGGCCTCGGCCAGGGTGCGGCCCACCACGCGGGCGTTCAGGTAGTTGCTGGCCATCTGCAGGACGGAGGAGGGGATGCCCATGGGCACCTCCACCACCCGGTTCTCCACCAGGCCGTCCTCCGTCACCAGCACCACCAAGGCGCGGCCGGGCTGCAAATTCACGAACTCGATGTGTTTCAGCGGCCGGTCGGTCTTGGGCGCCATGACCAGCCCGGCGCAGGACGACAGGCCCGACAGCATGGTCGTCGCCTCCTCCAGCGCCTCGGGCAGGGACCGGCCGGAGGCGGCGCACTGGGCGTCGATGCTTTCCCGCTCGTCATCCGACAGGTCGCCCACCTCCAGCAGGCCGTTGACGAACAGGCGCAGGCCCACGTCCGTCGGCACGCGCCCGGCGGAGGTGTGCGGCGCCTTCAGCAGGCCCAGCTCCTCCAGGTCCGCCATGACGTTGCGGATGGTGGCGGGTGACAGCGCGATGCCCAGGCGGCGCGACAGGGTGCGGCTGCCCACAGGCTCCCCCGTTTCGACATAGGCTTCCACGATCTGGCGGAAGATGTCGCGGGAACGCTGGTTCAGCTCGGTGATCATGCCTGGGGGCGGGGCCTGATGTGTGATGGCGTGCCATAAATCTAATGGGCGGCGGCGGCGTTATCAATCGCCCCCGGGGCTGCTCTTGAGCGCCCGGCTGGCAACGATGGGGATGGGACTTGCGCGCCACGCCGGGGGTGGCCGCGCCGCCGCCGCCACATCCGGGGTGGACAGGCGCGTGGTTCCGTCGCTAGGTAGGGCCTCGAAAACACCCTATGACAGCTACGGGACCGCCCCGCCATGACCCGCCCCTCCGGCCGCGCCGCCGACCAGCTCCGCGCCGTCTCGCTTGAGACCGGCTTCGCCAAGTACGCCGAGGGTTCCTGCCTCGTGCGCTTCGGCGACACCCACGTGCTGTGCACGGCCAGTGTCGAGGAAAAGGTGCCGCCCTTCCTGCGCGGCCAGGGCCTGGGCTGGGTAACGGCGGAATACGGCATGCTGCCCCGCGCCACCCACAGCCGCACCGACCGTGAGGCCGCCAAGGGCAAGCAGTCCGGCCGCACCCAGGAAATCCAGCGCCTGATCGGCCGCGCGCTGCGCGCCGTCACCGACCGCAAGGCCATGGGCGAGATCCAGGTGAAGATCGACTGCGACGTGCTGCAGGCCGATGGCGGCACCCGCACCGCCGCCATCACCGGCAGCTACGTCGCCCTGCACCAGGCCTTCACCCACCTGATGCGCATCGGCGTATGCAAGCAAATCCCCCTGATCGACAGCGTGGCCGCCATCTCCTGTGGCATCTACAACGGGCGGGCCGTGCTGGACCTGGACTATGCCGAGGACAGCAACGCCCAGGCCGACGCCAACTTCGTCCTGACGGGCGCCGGCGGCATCGTGGAAATCCAGGGCACGGCCGAGGAGCGTCCCTTCGATGAGGCGCAGTTCAACGAGCTGCTGCGCCTGGCCCGCCACGGCATCGGCCAACTGACCGCCCTGCAGAAGACGGCCCTGGGTCTCTGATCACCACGGCACCATATCAGGCGGCAGGTAAGAGAGGGCTTGGAGCCCAAGCCCCTTAGGCCCCCCGACTGGGGCCGCCGCAGATTTCCGGGGAGCGTCAGCGGACTGGAAATCGAGGATAGCCAAGGGGCGGACGCCCCGCCGGCGTTTGAGGAACTCCAAAAAAAACCGCGCCAGGCGCCTGAGGCGAACGAATGACAAACCCCAGACAATTCACCGGCGACACCCTGATCATCGCCACCCACAACAAGGGCAAGGTGAAGGAGATCGCGGCCCTGCTGGGTGACCACGTCGCCCATTTCCCCACGGCGGGGGAGTTGGGCCTGCCCGAGCCGGAGGAAACCGGCCTGACCTTCCGCGAGAACGCGGAGCTGAAGGCCCTGGCGGCGGCCCTGGCGGCGGGCAAGCCGGCGCTGGCGGACGACAGCGGCATGGCGGTGAAGGCCCTGGACGGCGCGCCCGGCATCTACTCCGCCCGCTGGGCCGGGCCGGAGAAGGACTTCGCGGCCGCCATGGCCCGGGTGGAGCGTGAGCTGCCGCCCGGCGCACCGCGCGACGCCAGTTTCATCTGCGCGCTCACCATCGCCTGGCCGGACGGCCATGTGGAAACGGTGCAGGGCGAAGTGCACGGCCAGCTGGTCAACCCGCCGCGCGGCGACCGGGGCTTCGGCTACGACCCCATCTTCGTCCAGGACGGCTACACCGTGACCTATGGCGAGATGGAACCGCACGAGAAGCATGCCATCAGCCACCGGGCCCAGGCCTTCCGCCAGTTGGTGGAGCGATGCTTTCGCTGACCGCCCCCGAGGCCAACACCCGCGCCGGCGCCGTCCCCGGCGGCTTCGGCCTTTACGTGCACTGGCCGTTCTGCGCCAGCAAATGCCCCTATTGCGACTTCAACAGCCATGTCCGCGAGGGCGTGGACCAGGCCCGCTGGCGCGCGGCCATGCTGCGGGAGATGGACCATTTCGCGGCACGGGTGCCGGCCGGACGCCGGCTGGACAGCGTCTTCTTCGGCGGCGGCACCCCCTCGCTCATGCCGCCGGAGACAGTGGCCGCCATCCTGGAACGCGCCGACCACCACTGGGGCGTATCCCCCGGCGTCGAGGTGACGCTGGAGGCCAACCCGACCTCGTCGGAGGCGGCGCGCTTCGCCGGCTTCCGCGCCGCCGGCGTCAACCGCCTGTCCATGGGCATCCAGGCCCTGAACGACGCCGACCTCAAGGTGCTGGGCCGCAAACATTCCGCTGGCGAGGCGCAAGAGGCCATCGCCCTGGCCAAGCGCAGCTTCGATCGTTTCAGTTTCGATCTGATCTATGCCCGCCCTGGCCAGACGGTGGCGGCGTGGCAGGCGGAGCTCAGCCGCGCCTTGGACCTGGCCGTGGGGCACCTGTCCCTTTACCAGCTGACCATCGAGGAAGGCACCCAGTTCCACACTCTCCACCAGCGCGGCGACCTGGTGGTGCCGGATGAGGATCTGGCGGGCGACCTCTATGAGGCGACGCAGGTCCTGCTGAACCAGGCCGGTATGCCGGCCTATGAGGTGTCCAACCACGCCCGCCCCGGCCAGGAAAGCCGGCACAACCTGGTCTACTGGCGCTATGGCGACTATGTCGGCATCGGCCCCGGCGCCCACGGCCGCCTGACCCTAAACGGCGACAAGATCGCCACCCGCACCCACCGCGCGCCGGAAATTTGGCTGCAGCGGGTGGAGGAGGGCGGCACCGGCGCCCATGCCGACGAGGTGGTGACGCCGGAGCAGCGCGGGCGTGAGGCCCTGATGATGGGCCTGCGCCTGGCCGAGGGTGTCAGCCTGTCCCGCCTGACGGCTGAAGCCGGGGGGACCAACCCGGTGGATTTGGCGGCGGCGGACCGCCTGTCCCGCCACGGCCTGCTGAGCCTGGACGGCGACCGCCTGGTCGCCACCCCGGACGGGCGCCAGCGCCTGAACGGCGTGCTGGCGGCGTTGCTGGGGTAGGGGGCCCCTGCGTCATCGCGCGCCATCGGCTGCGCTTGAGCGGTTGACCGGCCAGTGCGATGCTCGGAACCGTCCGGTTCCTTGCACCAGGCCATCCCCCCATGCGCGCTTCGTTCCGCCTGCCTGCCGCCACCGTGCGCCAGGTCCTTTGCTGTGCCCTGGTCGTTGGGGCGGCATTCGCCCTGGGGCCGGCCGCGGCCGCCGATAATCCCGCCGCCCGTATCCCCTTCGTCGGTTGCCCCGCCGATGGCCAGATGGGGCCGCAGGCCGCCCCGAAGAAGGGCGCCGTCCCGTCCCTGCCCCCCGCGCTTGCCGCCAAGGCGGCGGGGCGTTTGGCCTATTACGCGGCAGCGGAGGAGGCCGGGGGCATCGGCAGCTTCGCGCCCAAGGGCTGGCACTGCTTCGTCCTCTATGGCTCCAACGGCTCCCAACTGCTGGTGACGGCCAATGCCGTGGCCAGTCCCGACCTGATCAAGGCGGCCCAGCATATCGAGGGCCCGGCCCTGCAGCTGGCCTGGCTGGACGGTGACACATCGGGCCGATTCGAAGTGGCCAAGGTCGCCGCCCGCCTGTTCCCCGTCGCCAAGGATTACGTCCAGGGCGTGATCGACGAAGGGTTGTCGGACAAGTCGAACTTCATCTGGGGGCCCTATCCCACCGACACCGTCGTGCGCCACAGCCCCACCTCGGTGGATTTCGTGACGCCGGCCGGACGGAAGGGCATCGGCACCGACACCCATCTCAGCCCAGGGCCCTTGCCCATCGTCGGCAGCGCCCTGCTGTTTCCGGATGACGACATGGCGTTGCGCGAGCTGGTCATGCGCCTGCCGCCCGATAGGGCGGACCTGGGCCCCGTCATCCAGGCGACCTTCCGGCCAGAGTAACGAAGCGGTCTTACATTATGACCATCATGGTCATTCTTCTTGAGGGGCCCTGCCTCTCGTCCCATAATGGGACGTTGACTTGGCGGGAGGCGCCCCATGAGTACCCAGGTGTCCGTGGCCCAGGCCAAGGCGGAATTCGCGGCGCTGGTGTCCCGTGCCGAGGCGGGGGAGGAGATCATCGTCACCCGCAATGGCAAGCCGGTGGTCCGGCTGTCGGCATTGACGACGGCGCCGGTCGTGTATGGCGATCTGGCCGGCCTGCGGATCGCCGACGACCTTTCCTTGCCCAATGACATCGTCGACGACTTCCTGGCGCGCTGATGGCCAAGGCACTGCTGCTCGACACTCATATCCTCCTGTGGATGCGCGCCGACCCCGCCCGGCTCACGGAGCGTGAGCGGGGTCTGATTGACCGGGCGCCGCGCCGATTGGTCAGCGCCGTCAGCTTCTGGGAAATCGCCCTGCTGGTCAGCTTGGGCCGGATTGCCGACGATTCTCGGCTGTTCACTTTGCCGGACGGCATTGCCCTGTTGCCGGTATCGCCGGTCCATTGCCGGGAATTGGTGGATTTGCCGACCCTGCACCGGGACCCCTTCGACCGCATGCTCATTGCCCAGGCCCGGGTGGAGGGGCTGTCGCTGCTGACGCGGGATGCGAAGATCATCGGCTATGGCCCGGCCGGCGCCAGCCTGGCTTAGCCAGTAGGAAGGGTGGCCAGCACCGCCTCCGTCGTCGCCACCGTGGCATACTCGCCGTCCATGTTGGCCAGCGACAGGGCGTGCACGTCCTCGGCACGCCACACCTGCCCCCGACCGTCGCGCTTGGCGAAGGTGTAGGTGGCGTCGCTGACCAGGGTGGTGGCGTAGCCCAGGTTGCCGGCCATGCGCACCGTGGCCTCCACCGAGTTGTTGGTGATCACGCCGGCCACCACCAGGGCGGCGATGCCCCGCCCGCGCAGCAGGTCGTCCAGCCCGGTGCCGATGAAGGCGCTGTTGGTACGCTTGGCCACCACGATCTCCCCGGCCGCCGGCATCGCCTCGTCCTTGAAGGCGTGGCCGGGCGCGCCGGGGCGGTAGGTGGAATCAGGCTCCACCGAATCGTGCCGCACGTGGATGACCGGGTGCCCGGCGCCACGCCAGGCGGCCAGCAGCCGGGCCACGTTGGCCTCCGCCTCCGGATTGTTGCGCGGCCCCACGGCCGCCCAGCGCGGGTCGTCGATAGCGCGTTGCAGGTCGATGAGCAGCAGGGCGGGGGCGGTCACCGCACCACCACCCGGCGATAGCTCAGCGCCTCCGCGATGTGCACCCTTCGCACCGTCTCACTGGCCTCCATGTCGGCCAAGGTGCGGGCCACGCGCAGGACGCGGTGATATCCGCGGGCGGACAGGCGCAGGCGGTCGGCGGCCTCGGTCAGCAGGGCGCGGCCGGGGGCTTCGGGGGCGGCGACCTTTTCCAGCAGCTCGCCATCCGCCTCGGCATTGGTGCGGATGACGGGGTGGCCGGGCTTCGTGAGGGCGGTGTAGCGCGCCGCCTGGATGCCGCGCGCCCGGGCAACGCGGGCGGCGACGATGGCGCTGGTCTCGCGCGGCGGCGGCAGGGACAGGTCCGACGCCTTCACCGCCGGCACGTCGACATGCAGGTCGATGCGGTCGAACAGCGGGCCGGAAATCTTGGACTGGTAATCGGCGGCGCATTTGGGCGCGCGGCCGCAGGCCTGGGCCGGGTCGTCCAGATGGCCGCAGCGACAGGGGTTCATGGCCGCCACCAGCTGCACCCGCGCGGGGTAGGTGACATGGCCGTTGGCCCGCGCCACCGTGGCCCGCCCCGTCTCCAGCGGCTGGCGCAAGGCCTCCAGCGTGGGCCGCGCGAATTCCGGCAGTTCATCCAGGAACAGGACACCCTGGTGGGCCAGGCTGATCTCCCCCGGCTTGGCCCGGACACCGCCGCCCACCAGGGCCGGCAGGCTGGCGCTGTGGTGCGGGTCGCGGAAGGGGCGCCGGCGCATCAGCCGCCCACCCTCCAGCTTGCCGGCCACGGAATGGATCATGGACAGGTCCAGCGCCTCCGCCGGTTCCAGGGGCGGCAGCAACCCCGGCAGCCGGGCTGCCAGCATGGACTTGCCCGACCCCGGCGGCCCGACCATCAACAGGTTGTGCGCGCCGCTGGCCGCGACCTCCAGCGCGCGCTTCGCCGTCTCCTGCCCCTTGATGTCGGCCAGGTCCGGCAGCGCGCTGGGCTCATCCTCCTCCATCTTGGGCTGGGGGCGGGACAGCACCTGGGTGCCCTTGAAGTGGTTGATCAGCTCCAGCAGGGTGCGGGGCGCCAGCACCTCCAGCTCCCCGGCCCAGGCGGCCTCCCCGCCGCAGGCCGCCGGGCAGATCAGGCCCCGGTCGGTGGCCACCGCGTGGATGGCGGCGGGCAGGGTGCCGGCCACGGCCGTCAGGGCGCCGTCCAGCGCCAGTTCGCCCAGCGCGCAGAAGCCCTTGATGTCCTCATCCGGCAGGATGCCCATGACGGTCAGCAGGGCGATGGCGATGGGCAGGTCGTAGTGCGACCCCTCCTTCTGCACGTCGGCCGGCGCCAGGTTCACGGTGATGCGCTTGGGCGGCAGGGCCAGGCCCAGGGCATGCAGGGCGGCCCGCACCCGCTCCCGGCTCTCCGCAACCGCCTTGTCCGGCAGGCCCACCACGGTGAAGGCTACCTGCCCGCCCGACATCTGCACCTGGACGTCGATATCCAGGACGTCCACCCCCTGGAAGGCCACCGTCGAAACCCGCGCTACCACCGGCCCCACCCCATCCGCTTCCGCACGTCCTGCATGCACGTGGGGGTAGTGTAGGGCCGGGGCGGTGCTTGTGCCAGGGGATGTCGCGGCGTTACGCGATCAGCGCCGCCTCGCGCCGGGCGATCGGGGGCCGCGACGGGTGCAGCACGATGCCGTCGTCCGCGATCTCCACCTTGGCCTCCGGATAGACGGCGGTGGCCAGGGCCAGGGCGTCCAGGAACACCGGCTTGAAGTGGCTGAGCTTGGCGTAGTGCTCGCCGAACTGGCGGCGCAGGGCGGCCCAGCGCACGGGCGTCGCCTGGTTCAGCACATGCAGGCGGTAGGCCAGCCAGATGTAGACGTCGATGGCGGTGCTGCTGGCGCTGATGTGGCGCAAGGCGGCTTCCGAGACGGGCACGGCGTGCTGCTTCAGGCTGTCGTAGAAGCTTTCGTTCAGCTCGATCACGTCCTGGAACAGGGCCACCTGGCGCTGGTCGGGGTTGGACTTGAACAGGATGGAATTGTTGACGAAGCCGGCGTTCTGCCGGGTGACCGAGGCGTCCGTCTCCCACAGGAATTGCAGGCTGCAGGCGGTGATGCGCTGCGCCTGTTCCATCACCAGGCGATAGGTCTTGCCGCCCGGGCTCTCCCCCATGGCCTTCAGCCAGGAATGCCAGCTCTTGCCCAGCTCCACCTGGCGGGAGTTGGTCTTAAGGGCCTCCGTCTGCAGGTACAGCAGGATCATGCGCGCCTTGGCGCCATAGGGCACGCCCACCAGGCTGCCGTCGGCGTGCCGGCCGCTCTGCACGATCAGGGTGCAGCGCCCGGTTTCCTTGCGGTGGTATTCCGGCTCCGGCCCCTTGTCGATGGAGCGGTGGGGCAGGCTGGTCAGGGCGAAGCCGGCATGGGTGATGCCCATGCTGTCCTCTTCCTGGGCCAGCATGGCGGCGGCCACGTCCACCAGGGCGCGGCCGCTCTTGCTGGTCGCCATCTCGCGCGCCCGGTCCACGCCATGTTCCAGGATCAGACGGTGAATGTCGGCCATGGCGCCCTTCGCTCCCTGCCAGTCGGTTCGGTCGATGTCGGTTGATGGCCGGAGTGTTCCAAAGCCAAATCACTAAATCTAGGTCGGACTTTACCGGCCTCCGCTATTTGTGGGGTATTTGGAGTCTGTTATTTGAGGTGCCGGTTAAGTCCGGGAAATAATCCCGAGTCGGGCCGGTAGAGTCCGGCTGCGGGCCGGCAAGGTCCGGGGAAAACTGTTCTTCGCATGCGTCCCGCCCGCCCCGGCGCATCTTTTGGCCGGTAAAGTCCGGGGGAGACACGCCCGAGTCTGTGGATAACCGGGCTGCGGCCGGTAAAGTCCGAGCCGAATCGTGACGAATCATCATTTCCGGGATCCCGGAAACGACTCCAACGGACTCGGAACGGGCTTCGACTCGGACCCGGACTCGGACTTTACCGGCCTTGCCGACGGCGGTCCGGGCCTTTCCGGCCGGTGCGGGGGGTGGCGAAAGGGGGCGTGGGGCTTGTGCGGGCGGGCGCAAATCCGGGGGTGTCGGATCCACTCGGACTTTACCGGCCCCGCTTGCCAGGCGGGGCTGTCCCCCTCCCGGGCGTTTTCCCCTGGACTCGGACTTTACCGGCCTTGGTGCCAAAAGGCCGGGTCGGGCACGGACTTTACCGGCGGCCTTTGCGTTCCCACCCCGGGTGTCATCCTCGGTGTGGTCACAAATCCTACATATTAAAAAGGGCAATAGCCCGCCAACGACGGCCTATCAATATGCCGTTAACTATAATATCGCCTTAAGGTTTACTGACTCAGATACTCTACTATTTAAAATGTAATGGTGACATTGTGGCGTGGCCGGATGGGACCGGGGCGGTCGCCCCTGTCGGCTATCGCGAAAGTCCCCCGGCCGTATGCCCTAAGGTCCTGACTATAAGGGGCGCAGGCGCCGCCGGCGTCCGCCCCCGGGCGGGAGTCCCATGCCCCTAGGATTGACGCACCCGCCAGGCGGGCGAGGCGCCGAATGGCCATGGGTCCGCCCCAGACAACGGGAGAAAACGACATGAGCGTCACCTCGAACCTTGTCATCCAAGTCGGCACCCTGCCTGATCTGGTCGTCTCCAACGACCCCGCGAACCCCGGCCGCGTCATCATGCGATGGTTGGATGGCACCGACGCCAACCAGCAATGGGTGGAAGAACCGGCGCTGAACGGCTTTTACCTCAGGAACGTGGCCACCGGCACCTATCTGGCTTTCGGCGGCGATGACCAGCCGGTCGGCCTGTCCAGCCATGGCGACGTCTGGCAGAAGACCGGGCCCAACCAGGATTTCACCGCCATCCGGCTGGCCCTGCGGACATCACAAAACCTGAATGCCCTGGGCGGTCACCCGGTGGTGGGCACCGTCGTCGGCACGTGGAGTTGGGGCGGGGGCGCCGGCAACGAGATCTGGCAGGTCCAGACCGTCAGCGCCGTGTGGCCGCGCCCCACGCAGACCTTCTCCTTCATTTCGGGCATGGCGCCCTATCTGCAATTGTCCGTGGATCCCAAGAACACGGCCGGCGCCCTGGTGGTGGACGACAATTACGCCACGCAGGCGCCCGCCGCCTTCGTCTTCACCGCCACCCAGTGGATCGGCGGCTTTTCCATCGTCAACAAGGCGTCGGGCCTGCTGGCCTATGTCAGCGGGGACGGCAACGGCTCGTCCCTGCTGCAGCGGGCGGCCAACCAGTTGAACGTCGATTCCCTGTGGACCTATGGCGGCGGGGGCGCCTTCCAGGCCATCCGTCCCTGGATCGACTCGGGCCAGAACTGGAACGTCTTCGGCAATCCGCATCCCATCCCCAAGGGCCCGCTGGCCATGGGAACCTGGAGCTGGGGCCACGGCCAGGCCAACGAGATCTGGCAGACCGTGGTGCCCGCCACGCAGGCCCGCGCGGCCAGCATCCTGTGGACGGGCGAGGCCATCCAGGCCGATGGGGAGGTGGAGCGTGACCGGCCGGCGGCCGCCGCCGTCGCCGAGGTCTGGGCCCAGGCCCAGGAAAAGGCCGGCGTCGCCGCGCGGGCCAACGGCCATCATTGACCGCCGACCACTGATCGCCGACTGGCGGGCGGGATGGCCAGGCCGTCCCGCCCGCCATTTCGGCGGCGTGTTCCCCCTGAATTCGGACTTTACCGGCCCCAAAGACGGAAGGCGGGGCGGTTCCGCAGACCGCCCCGCCTCTCCCTCACGGGCGGCGGATGATGGGAAGGCCGCCCGTCGGTTTCACCCCTCAGCGCCAGCAGGCTGCCGGCACCGCCTTGCGCACCAGGGCGGCAAAGTCCTCCACCGTGCAGCGGTCGCCGCCGCAGGCGGGCAGGGGCAAATCAACCTTACCCGCCGGGTGGGCCGGCGTCAGGGCGGCGGCTTGCCGCAGATCCTCCAGGGTCTGGTAGTACAGCGCCACCCGGACATAGCGCTTGCCCGTGGCGGTGTCGCGGCTGACCTCGAACGCCAGGGTGGTGTCGGGGGCGGTCTTGTCCGGCTGGCCGGGCAGGGTCCAGTCCAGGCCCAGAAGGCCGGCCACGTTGGACAGGTTGGTGTCATGCCCCAGGATGGAGACCAGCCTGGCCCCCGCCGGCACCGGCGCCAGGGGTGCTGCCGCCGGCCCGCCCGTCACCCCGGCCACGATCTGGCGGGCCAGCAGCGCGCCGTTGTGGCTGGCGATGTAGGGGGTGCGGCGGGTCAGGTCGGCCTGGTAGTCGTGCACCGGCAGGATGGCGGCCAGGGCCTGCGGCGTGCCGGCGCGGCCCCAGCCCACCTGGTCGGCGGGCATGCCCTGGACGTATTCCAGGAAGACGCTTTCGGCCAGCATGGCGCCGCGCGCCAGGGGCCCGTCCACCTTCACCTCCCCGCCCTTGTCCACCACCTTGGCCGGGCCGGTGGCGAAGCAGGCGCCGGGGGTGCCATTGGGCGCGCAGGCCTTGGGCGCCACCACCTTCACCAGGGCGGCCAGGGCCGGGGCGATGTTGGCCGGCACGGTGGCGATGTCGCCGCCGTTGGCCGCCACCACCGCCTTGGTGGCCTCCTCCGCGTCCATGGGGCAGGCGCCGCCGGACGCGGCGTCGAACAGCACGTCGGGGCTGTCCGGCGCCAGGCCGTGGGCCTTCAGCCCGCAGCCGGGGGCCAGCCCTTCGGCCAGGGCCTGGGCGCTGGCGCGGGTGCGCTGGTCGCCGCTGTCGCCCCAGACGAAGATGCTGTCGCCCGCTGGGCCACCCGCTGGGTCGTCCGCCGGACCGCCCCCTGGGCAGCGGTCGGGGCCCAGCAGGCCGCGCTGGCGGTACTGGGCGCCCAGGTAAAGACCCAACTGGCGGATGGCGTCGGCGCCGTGGGGGGTCAGGATGCCCCGGTCCACGGGCCAGGCCGGCCAGTCCTGGTCCGACAGGCGGCGCAGCTCCGCCAGGCCCTTGGTCGGGCTGCGCACGCCGTGGCGGGACAGCATCACCACCCGTTCCAGGACCTCATGAGAGGCCGGGGGGCGGTATCGGCCCAGGCGGGGCCGGCCACCAGGCCGGCCACCAGGACCACCGGCATGAGCCGCCGGACGGCGGCACCCGGCGCTTGAGGCAGCACGCGTAAACCCTTATCCATCACCACCCCGTGACCGACAGGTTGAAGAACACGCTGCGGCCCGGCGTGGTCCAGTACAGCGCGTCGCCGGTGGCCGACTGGGTGCCGGCGAAGCCGTTGATGCGGTGGGTGTCGAACAGGTTGCCGATCTTCAGGCTGGGGGTGACGTCCACCAGGTGATAGCCCAGGTCCTTCAGGCGCCAGCCCACGGAGACGTCGGCGGTGAACACCGGGTGGATGCGATAGGCGTTGGCGAAGTCCGGCTGGCCGGTCTTGGCGTCGGTGGTGTTGTCCTGGCCGTAGAACGGGCCCACCACCTTGCCGATGGCGGAGAAGTAGAGGCCCTCGGGGCTGTCGTACATGACGCCGGTGGTGGCCATCCATTGCGGGGTGTTCGCCACCCAGACGTAATTGTCCTTGTACTGGGCGTGGTTCAGGCTGGCGTTGGCGTACAGCGACAGGGCGTCCGTCAGGGCGTACTGCGCCTCCATCTCCAGGCCCTTGTAGATGGCGCCGGACCCGTTGACGAAGGTGCTTTCCGTCGTGCCGGGCACCTGGCTGGTGGAGATGTAGTTGCTGAAGTCGATGTAATAGGCGTCGGCGCCCACCATCCACCGGCCATGCTGCACGGCGGTGCCGACCTGGTAGTTCATGGTCTCTTCCGGCTTGATCGAGGCGATCTTGGCGACCTGGAAGACGTCGATGGGCGGCGCCAGGAAGCCCTTGGCCACCTGGGCGTAGGCGGTCCACCCTTCCTGGATGGTATAGTGGGCGGCGATGGAGGGCTGGGCCTCGGTATAGGTCTCGCTGTAGTTCAGCGGTGCCGGCGGCTTGGTCTTGTTGTACAGCGCGTCGACATCGCGGGTGAAGCTGGTGACCTTCACGCCCGGGATCAGGGTCAGGTCCGGCGTGACCTTCCAGTCGAACTCGGCATAGGGCTGCCAAGTGGTGTTCAGATCCCGGTACTTGTAGGTGTAGGGCGTGCCGTACTTGCCCGTGACCAGGATGTTCTGGGTCCAGTCATAGGATTCGGAATGGCGGTGATCCAGCTGGCGGTCGTACCAGACGCCGGCCCTGATGTCGCCGAAGGACAGGCTGTCGGTCAGGCGGAAGGTGTCGCCGAAGGTGCGATAGTTGGCGTTGGCCTCCTTGCCCGGGATGTCGCTGGCGTAGGTCGCCACCTTCTTGCCCGCGGCGTTGTACACGGTGACGCCCACATCCTTGGGGTTGCTGTCGCTGGCGTCCGACGATTCCTTGTAATGATGGCCGAAGCCGTTGGTGTAGGCCGTGTTGTCCAGCTTGATGCTGTCCGTCAGTTCCGACTGCACCTGGATGTAATCGAAGTCCGAGGTGTAGCGGCTGGGCTGGTACTTGTAATAGGACTGGGCCTTGGGGTTGTCGCCCAGGCCCCAATTGTCGCCGTACTTGGCCAGGTCGGCCAGGGTGACGCCCTGGGTGGTGTACTCGAACGAATGGTTCTTGCTGGCCACCAGCGTCACCGTCGTGCGCTCGCCAATGTCCAGCACGTCCTTGAAGAAATAGTTTGTGCGCTGTTCCTCCGCCCCGGTCAGGTAGCCATCGGAGGTGGTGCGCTGCACGTCGAAGAACATGCGGCCCAGCACGGTGCGGCCGGTGTCGACCTCCCCGCCGATGCCCTTGGTGTTCCAGCTGCCATAGGTGCCGTAGGCGGTGACGCCCGGGTTTTCCGACGGCGTCTTGGACAGGAAGCCCAGGGTGCCGCCGAAGGTGGCCTTGCCGATGGTGGAGGCCGTGCCGGGCCCGCGATCCACCTCCGCCTGGCCCATGTCGTGCGCCACGAACAGGGCGGAGCTGGTGTGGTGCAGGTCGGTGGCGTCGCCGAAGGGGATGCCGTCGAAGGTGATGTTGAACTGGCTGTCCTGGAAGCCGCGCAGGCTCAGCGTCTCCGCCTTGCCCAGGCCGGGGCCGTTGGGGCTCTGGGCATAGACGCTGGGCTGGAACTTCACCATGTCGTCGAAGCTGGACAGCGGGACGATGTTGTCGCGCAGGAAACCTTCCGGAACGATGGATGTGGGCTCCGTCGCCTCCAGCGGCACGTTGGAGGGCGAGACGCGCATGACCTTGGCCACCACGTCGATCTCGGTCATGGGTGCGTCGGCATCCGCGCCAACGGGGGCGCCAACGGGCATATCGGACGCGCGGGCCGGCAGCGCGTGGGCGCCCAGGGCCATGGCGATGGCGGCGGCACCCGTCATCAGTTTGGGTCGTATCAGGCTGGCCTGCGGTTTCGTCGTCATCATCGTCCCCCTTCGTTCGTCGCGGCACCTTGGACGGCGCTTTGCAAAATCGCGTGCCGCGCTGGTACAGTCGGGACGGGATGCGGATCTTGACGGCAGCCTGACGGAAATTTCAGGTATCGCCGATCACGGCGGCGGCATAAGGCCTTAGACGGCGCCCGTTTTCTTGTGAATTTCATTTGACCAATACATGACGGGATGATGACGGGCCGCCTCGCCTTGACCGCGCTGGACTGCGACGCCGGGGATTTGCCCCGGGAACTGGCGGCGCTGGGCTGGGACGTCACGAGCCCTATGGGGAACGGCGCGCCCGACGTCCGCTTGCTGATTGCCATCGATGCCGGGGCGCTGCCGCGCCAAATCAAGGAAGACGGCCCCACCTTGTGCCTGGCCGACGCGGGGGCGGAGGCCGAGTCCGCCCTGCTGCGCGCGGGCGCGCACATGGTGCTGCCCTTGGATACGGCGGCGACGGCGGTGGCGGCGGCCCTGTCGGCGCTGGCCCGGCTGGCGGCACCCGGCGACCGCGCCCTGCGGGTGGGCGATCTCGCCCTGCATGTCGACCGCCGGGTGGCCTGGTGCCGGGGGCGGCCGTTGGCCCTGGCGCCCCTGGATTTCGACCTGTTGCTGCTGCTGGCCGAACGGGCGGGGCAGGTGGTGCCGGCGGCGGAACTGCGCGCCCGGCTGTGGCCGGATGCGCCCGACGGCGCCGGCCGCCTGACGGCGCACATCCACAGCCTGCGCCGTGCCCTGGGGCCGGCCGTGCCGCTGCATACGCGCGGCCACCGGGGCTATGTGCTGGGAATGCCGGCGGGAAACGGTCGGCCGACCCGTTAGGTAGTATACCGGATATCGGCGCTGGCGGTCGCCGCCTAGGGTACTCAGCATGGTTCCACCACGCGGGTGATCCCCATGCGCGCCCTACTCATTGGCAAGGCCACGCCCGGTGCCGCGCGGCTGTCGCGGCTGCTGCGGGAACGCGGCTGGCAGGTCGACGCCCTGGCCGCCCTGCCGCCGGTGTCCCGTCCCGACGTCCGCAGGGCGGATGTGGTGGTATTGCCCGACGATGCCCTCACGCTGCGCGACCGCCTGGGCCGCGCGCGGCGGATCTTCGCCGGTGCCCTGGTGGTGACGCTGGCGGCGGAGCATGCGGACCGCGCCGCCGCCCTGGCGCTGGGCGCCGACGACCAGGTGGACGCCGCCCTGCCCGGTGATCTGGTGGTGGACCGCCTGCTGGCCCTGCTGCGCCTGAAGCGGCAGGGGCCGCGCCTGGCCTACGCCCTGGATGACCTGACCGTGGATGTGCGCCAGCGCCGGGTGCGCCGTGCCGGCCGCGACATCCTGCTGTCCTCGCGTGAGTTCCAGCTGCTGGTCCTGCTGCTGCAGGCGGAGGGGGCGGTGGTGCCACGCAGCGCCATCCTGGACCGGCTGTGGGCCGGCGACCTGGACGTGGCCGACAACGCCGTGGATGCGCTGGCGTCCCGCCTGCGCCGCCGGTTGGACGGGCCGGGCCAGCCCCGCCTGCTACACACCCTGCGCGGCGCGGGCTACTGCCTGCTGTCCGCCGTGGTGGAAGCCCAGGCCGCCGCCTGACACCCCTCAGGTCGCGGCCATGCTCAGGTGGATCAGCGCCGGGACGTTGTCGCAGCCCGTCTTTTCCATGACCCGCGCGCGGTGGTTTTCCACCGTGCGGGCGCTGATGCCCAGCTTCCAGGCGATGACCTTGTTGGGATGGCCGGCCACCAGCAGGTCCATCACCTCGCGTTCACGGATGCTCAAGGTCTCCAGCCGGCTTTGCGCCGCCTGGGATTCCGCCTGGTGCCGCAGGGTGTGGCCGGAGCGCGCCATGGCCGTCTCCACCGCCCGCACCAGGGCGTCGACGGCGAAGGGCTTTTCGATGAAGTCCACCGCCCCGGCCTTCAATGCCGTGACCGCCTTGGGCACGTCGCCCTGGCCCGTCAGGATGATCATGGGCAGGGGGCAGGCGCGCCGGGCCAGCTCCGCCTGCAACTCCAGGCCCGTCATGCGGGGCATGTTGATATCGGCGATGACGCAGCCGGGCACGCCGTCGGCGCCCGCTTCCAGGAAATCGGTGGCCGAAGGGTATGTGGCCACAGGGTAGCCTTCGGCCTGGAACAGGGCGCTCAACGCGTCGCGCACCGCCTCGTCGTCATCGACGATGGCCAGGGTCAGCTCAGGCTGCGGCATCGGGCACCTCCTGGGCGGGCAATGCTAAAGGTAGGGGGGCCAAGGGAAGCGTGAACGAGAAAGCGGCACCGCCCAGGGTGCCGGCGCCGGCCTGCAGGCGGCCGCCATGGGCCTCGACGATGCCGCGGCTGATGCTCAGGCCCAGGCCCATGCCCGTGGGCCGAGTGGTGGTGAAGGGCGCGAACAGGCGGCCCGCCACTTCCTCCGCGATGCCGGGGCCGGTGTCGGCCACACGGATGTCGGCGTGCGTCCCGTCTTCCGCCGCGCGCACCTCGATCAGGATGCGGCGGTCGGTGGTGGCGCCGTCGGCCAGGGCGTCCAGGGCGTTGCGCACCAGGTTGATCAGCACCTGTTCCACCTGCACCCGGTCGATGGACAGCGCCAGGCCGTCCTCGACCGCCAAATCCAGGCGGGCGCCGGCGTTGGCCACCTCATCCGCCAGCAGGCGGGCGACGCCGGCCACCAGGTCGCCAGCCGGTACCGGGGCGCTGTCCACCTGGCCGGTGCGGTAGAATTCGCGCAGGTGGCGGATGATGGCGCCGGCCCGCTCCGCCTGGGCGGCGGCCTTGCCCATCAGCTCCAGCGCCTTGGACTGGCTTTCGGATTCCAGGATGCGGCGACAGGCGCCGGTATAGCTGACGATGGCCGACAGGGGCTGGTTCAACTCGTGCGCCAGGGCGGCCGCCAGTTCCTCCGTCAGATGGCTGCGGCTGGCCTGCTCGGCGGCGGCGCGGTGCTGGCCCAGGGCGGCGGCGGCACGCTTGCGGGCGGAGATGTCGCGGATGGTCAGCACGCCCATGCGCCCACCCGTCTCCTCCACCATGGCCAGGGACGATTCCACCGGCAGGGCGCGCCCGTCCGCCGCCACCAGCCATTCCTCGCCCTCTTCGCGGCCCCCCTCGCGGCGCAGCAGGTCGGCCAGGGGGCGGCCGCGCAGGGTGTCGGCGGCCCGGCCCGTCAGGTCGGCCACCAGGCGGTTGACCTGCTCCACCCGGCCGTCGGCGTCCAGGATGACGATGCCGTCGGGCGCCAGCTCGATCAGGGTCTTCAGCCGTGCCTCGCCCTTGGCCGCGGCGGCGCGCACCCGCTCGCGCTCGGAAATCACCGCCCCCAGCAGCAGGCCGGTCATGGCCAGCGACAGCATCAGGATTTGCAGTTTCAGCGCCTGATAGGGCTGGATGTCGCAGATGGCGATGCCCAGGCTGAGGGCGGCCTCCAGCCCCGCCAGGGCCAGCACCGCGCCGGGCAGGCCGCTGCCGGCCGCCACCCAGACCAGCGGGATGAACACGGGGTAGAAGCGCGATCCCACCACCCGGGGGAAGATCACCGCCACCGACAGGCAGATGCCGGCGACCTGGCCCAGGGCCTGGGCGCGCAGCAGGCGGACCGGGCGCAGGTGGCGCGCCAGGCGCGGCGCCATCAGGGCCAGGGCCGCCACCACGGTCACGCCGGCCACGTCGCCCACCCAATGCTGCAGGGCCACGGTCAACGGGTCGGCGGTCATGGCGCGCCCATCCCAGCCGGTCAGCGTCCATCCCGCCAGGGGCCAGGCCGGCAGGACCCAGGCCAGGGCCAGCAGCAGCAGGCTCTGCCCCAGCGCCCCGGCCATGGTCAGCACCAACAGGCGCATGACGCCGTCCATATCCTCCAGCACGAAGCCCTCGCCATCGCGGCGCAGGCGGCGGGCCAGCAGCAGGGCGGGCGGGGTGAAGACCAGCGGCTCGGCCAGGGTGGGGATGGCCATGCTGGCGGCCAGGGGGTGGGTGGGTGGCCCCAGGACGGCGCGCAGGGCCAGGCCGGCGACGGCCGCCGCCATCACCAGCGGCAGGCGCCGGGTGCCCCAGGTCATGACCAGGGCCAGGCCGATGCCGGCGCGCACGTTCCACGGCGCCCAGCCGGGGACGGCCGAGACCAGTAGCGCGTCCAGCAGGCCGGCCAGCGGGTACAACGCCAGCAGGGCCCAAGACCATCGGGTTTCAGAAGGGGATGTGGACAGCAAAAGGCCCCATCACGGGTAGGACGAAGGCGTTTCCTTCGTTCCCCTGTGATAGGGCCCTTGCGTTACGGTCTTGTGACGATTCTGGCGTTCAGCGAGATGCCGTCTTCGACGACACTTTTAGCGGGACGCCGTCTTCGACGCCATTTTTACCGAGCTGCCGTCTTCGACGGCGGGGCCCACTTGGCCAGCCAGTCGACCACGGCCTGCGGATCCATGTGGCGGGCGTCGGTCAGGTCGAAGCTGGCGTCGCCGTTCACCAGGGTGCCGTCGGCCTCCACCACCAGCACGGTGGGCACGCCCTTGAACTTCGGCACGCCGAAGCGGGCGGGCACGTCCATGTTCTTGGTGTAGCGGCCCACGTCCACCGTCACCATGACGTAGTTCTTGTCCAGGAAGCTGTGGACCTGCGGCAGTTCCACCAGGCCGGCCAGCACGCGGCAGTCGCCGCACCAGTTGCCGCCGAAGTCCAGCAGCACGCGCTTGTGCTCCTTCTTCGCCTTGGCCAGGGCCGCGTCCACCTGGGCGTTCACGGCGGCGTTGTCGATGGCCTCGTCATAGGGATAGGGCAGGGGCTGCTTCAGTTCCACATTGCCCACCTGCGGGGCGGCGACCTGGGCGGACGCGAAAGTGGGGATGGCCAGCAGGGCGGCGACGCCCAGGGCGGAGAGGGTGGTGCGGACGGTCATCGCAGGCTCCTGGGTGAAATCGGTCGCGTTTGTCCAAGCGGGCGGATGTGATTTGGGATCAATTTGCCCAATTGGGATCATTATGCCTGATATGGATATTTGGGAAAGCCCCGCCAGGGACCTATTCCCACTGTCGGCCGCATGACCGGCCAGCATTTGACGAATAAGGGATGGCGGCCCGGGAGAATTACCACAATGACCAATGTAGATAATAAGGTCATGAGCCGCGCGGCCCTGAATCGCGCCCTGCTGGCCCGCCAGATGCTGCTGGCGCGCCACGCGGCCGGCGTGGTCGCGGCGGTGGAGGCGACGGCGGGCCTGCAGGCGCAGGAACCGCGCCCGCCCTTCATCGGCCTGTGGTCCCGCCTGCTGGGCTTCCAGCGCGACGACCTGCTGGCGGCCTTGCGCGAACGCCACGTGGTGCGGGCCACGCTGCTGCGCGGCACCCAGCATCTGGTCAGCGCCGGCGACTATGCCGCCTGGCGCGGCCTGATGCAGCCGATGCTGACGGCCGCCTTCTTCGGCCTGGGCGACCGTACCCGCCATATCGATCCGCTGCCCATCGCCGCCGTGGCCCGGCCCTTCATGTCCCTGCCGCGCACGTTCACTGACCTGCGCGCCCACCTGGCCCAGGCCTTCCCGGATGAGGCGGACGATCGGGCCATGGGCCACGCCGTTCGATGCCACCTGCCGTTGCTGACGGCGCCGGACGACAGCCCCTGGGGCGTCGCCAACGACCCGCTGTACGTGGCGGCGGAGGAATGGCTGGAGCGGCCGGTGGATTTGCAGGGCGACCTGCAGGGGCTGGTGCGCCGCTATCTCGCCGCCTTCGGTCCCGCCACCGCCGCCGACATGCAGGCCTGGTGCGGGCTGAAGGGGCTGAAGCCGGTGCTGGACTCCATGGCGGCGGAGCTGGTGGTGCTGCGCGATGAGAAGGGCAGGGCGCTGTGGGACTTGCCCGACGCCCCCCGCCCGCCGCCGGAAACGCCGGCGCCCGTGCGCTACGTGCCCGCCTTCGACAACCTCATCCTGGCCCATGCGGACCGCACCCGCATCGTGGATGAGACCTGGCGCCCGCGCATCGTGTCCAAGAACCTGCAGGTCGCCGCCACCTTCCTGGTGGACGGTTTCGTCGCCGGCATCTGGAGAACGGCGCGCAAGGCCAAGCTGGCCACCCTGACCCTGCAGCCTTTCACCCCCCTGGCGCCGGCCGACGAGGCGGCGTTGCGCGAGGAGGGCGAGGCGCTGCTGCGCTTCCTGGAACCCGACGCGCCGGGCCTGGAGATCACGGTGGCGGGGTGAAGGGGGTCCCCCCATCTTCCTAGTCCCATGGTCCGTGTTGCGCCGCGATCCTGGGGGGCGGACCCTGGCACCCATGGATTTCACCTTCGCCATCGCCGAGCTGGCGGGCGCCGTCGCCCTGTTGTTATGGGGCGTGCACATGGTGCAGACGGGCGTGCAGCGCGCCTTCGGCGCCCGGCTGCGCGCGGTCTTGGGGCGGGCGCTCTCCAACCGTGCCCGCGCCTTCCTGGTGGGCATGGGGGTGACGGCCCTGCTGCAGAGCAGTACCGCCACCGGCCTGATGGTTTCCGGCTTCGTGGCTGGCGGGCTGGTGGATCTGGTGCCGGCCCTGGCCGTCATGCTGGGCGCCAATGTCGGCACCACCCTGATCGTCCAGGCGCTGTCCTTCAACGTCGCGTCCATCGCCCCGGTGCTGATCCTGGTGGGCTTCCTGCTGTTCCGCCGGGGCGCCAGTCCGTCGCGGGACATGGGCCGCGCCTTCATCGGTCTGGGCCTGATGCTCATGGCCCTGCACCAGTTGCTGGCCATCATCGCGCCTTATGAGGACGCGCCCAGCCTGCGCATGATCCTGGGGGCCATCGCCACCGAGCCGGTGGTGGACGTCATCCTGGCGGCGGCGCTGACCTGGGCCGCCCATTCCAGCGTGGCGGTGGTGCTCCTGACCATGTCGCTGGCGGCGCAGGGGGCCGTGCCGCCGCATGCGGCCTTCGCCCTGGTACTGGGCGCCAACCTGGGCACGGCCATCAATCCGGTGCTGGAGGGGGCCGCCGGCGACGACCCCGCCGCCCGGCGCCTGCCCCTGGGCAACCTGTTGAACCGGGCGGCGGCGGTGCTGCTGGGCTTGGCGGCGCTCAACCGCATCGGGCCGTTGATGGTGGGGCTGGAACCGGACGTGACCCGGGCGGTAGCGGATTTCCATACCCTGTTCAATCTGGCGGTGGCGCTGCTGTGCTTCCCCCTGCTGCCGCTTTACGCCCGGCTGCTGGCCCGCCTGCTGCCGGCACGGGTGGACGCGGCCGACCCGGGGCGCCCGCTCTACCTCGATCCATCCGCCCAGGGCACGCCGGTGGTGGCCCTGGGCAACGCCGCGCGTGAGGCGCTGCGCCTGGTGGACGTGCTGGAGGCCATGCTGCAAGGCCTGCGTGACGCCTTGGAGGAGGGCGACCGCCGCCGCATCGCCGAGACCAAGCGCTTGGACGACGTGCTGGATCGGCTGAACACCGCCATCAAGGCCCACCTTTCCGCCCTGGACACCGATGCCCTGTCGGATGCGGACCAGCGGCGCGTGTTGGAAATACTGACCTTCGCCCTGAACATGGAACACGCGGGCGACGTGGTGGACCGCAACCTGATGGGCCTGGCGCGCAAGCGGCTGAAACGCGGCCTGGTCTTCTCGGCGGAGGGGCAGCGCGATCTGCTGGATATGGTCGACAGGCTGATCGTCAACCTGCGCACCGCCGGTTCCCTGTTCATGACCGGCGATGCCCGTGCCGCCCGCCTGCTGGCGGGGGAGAAGGAGGCGTTCCGCCGGCGGGAGAACGCGGCCACAACCGCCCACTTCGCCCGCCTCAGCGCGGGCCGGGTGGACAGCACGGAAACCAGCGCCCTGCACCTGGACCTGCTGCGCGATCTGAAGCGGGTGAACACCCACCTGGTGGAGGCGGCGGCCTACCCCGTCCTGGAACGCTCCGGCGACCTGCTGCCCAGCCGGCTCAAGGGCCGCCAGCCAGCGGACGGCCGGGACGGGTGACGCAAGGGCATGGGGCTCACCCCATGCCGCCATGGTCCCCGGCTACTCCTTATCCCACTCGCGGATCACCGCCAGCCACAGGGCCAGGGTTTCCGAATGCGGGCTGGTCAGGGGCTGGTTGTCGGTCTTGACCGAGGTCTGGACCATGACCAGCTTGGTCTTGGGATCGACGAAGATGTATTGCCCCTCGGCCCCCTGAAGGGCGAACAGGCGGCGGCCGTCGGGGCTGACCTTGGGTGGCAGCACCCAGACCTGGTAGCCATAGCCGTAAAGGTGCGACGCCGTGCCCGACGCCACCTGCGCGTCGGCCGGGTCCAGGGTGGTGGCGGCCAGCAACCAGTCCTTGGGGATCAGCTGCTTGCCTTCCCACGCGCCGTCGTGAGCCAGCAGGCGGCCCAGGCGGCCATAGTCGCGCAGGGTGGCGTTGAAGCCGGAACAGCCGATCTCCTGCCCGCTGGCGTCCACCTCCCACCGCGCCTCCGCCTCCGCCCCCATGGGTTGCCAGACCTTGGCCGCCAGATAGTCGGACAGGGATTGGCCGGTAGCCTGGCGCACCACCGTGGCCAGCGTCTCGCTGTCGCCGCAGGAATATTGGAAATGGCTGCCGGCGGGGGTGGCCCGGCTGTACTTGGCCAGCGCCGTCCCCTCGTCCACCCCGCTGTGGATGTCGTGGAACAGGCTGCGCGGCTCCGCATCCTCGAAGGCCACGCCGGACGACATCTGCAGCAGCGCCTTCAGCGGGGTCTGGCCATAGGCGCTGCCCTTCAGGGTGGGAACGTAGGCTTCGGCGGGGTCGCCGATGCCCTTGACGCGGCCGTCGGCGATGGCAGCCCCCAGCAGCAGGCCGACCAGGGTCTTGGCCATGGATTGCGAGGTGAAGCGGTCCTTGTCCGTGCGGCCGTACTGGTAGCGTTCCACCAGGATGGTGTCGTCCTTCAGGATCAGCAGGCCGGTGGCCGGCACCCGCGCCATATAGTCGGCCAGGCCCAGCACCGGGCCGTCCTTCAAGTGCAGGATGTCGGGCACGTAGTGGATGGCCGGTTCCGCGGCCGCCCGCCTGAAGGCCCAGGGCTTGGTCGCCGCCGGCAGGGTGTGGGTCTTCACCAGGCTGTCGTAATGGCTGAATCCCCAGACCATGTGGGGCTTCTCATACCAATCATCCCAGGTGCCGGCGGGATAGCCCTGCGCCTGGCCGTAGGCGGCGGCGTCGGGGCCGCCAGGCTCGAAGATTTGGGCGCCGGCGGTTCCGGTCAGCAGGGTGGCGGCCACGGCGGCCGCGATCAATCCGGTACGGCGCATCAGGCATCCCCCTCCTCTGGTGATGGCGTGGTGTCCCCGGGCCCCAAGTCGGCGCCGGCCAGCCTGTCCATCAGGTCGGCCGCCAGGCGCAGCACCTCGCGCTCCGTCGGGGTCAGGGTGGTGATCATGGCGCGGGCCAGGGCGGTGCGCCGGCCGTGCACGTCGCCGAACAGGCTGCCGCGGCCGGTATCGGTGATCTCGATGCTGATCTGGCGGCGGTCCGCCGCGTCCGGACGGCGAACGATGTGGCCCTGCGCCTCCAGGTCGGCCAGCAGGCGGGTCAGCGATTGCGGCTGGATGCGCAGGTAGGCGGCCAAGGCCGTGGCGGTGGCCGGCCCCTCGCGATGCAGCTGGCCCAGCACCCCCAGCTTGGTCGTGCTCATGCCGTCCGCCGGCCGGGAGGTCAGCAGGCGGCGGGACAGGGCGGCGGTGCTGCGGTGCAGTCGCCGCGCCGTTTCCAGCGCCGCCTCGAAGATCGCGTTTTGCTCATTCATATACCAAGCTATGGCTTATTATTTTGTCGACGTCAACGATGGTTTTCAGCCGGCCAAGCGTTGTTTGTGATAAGGCGCGCTTCTCAACTATCGAAACCGCCAACATCAACCGTGGAAACACCCGTCGGCAAAGTTTCAAATAAAACAAAAGACTGGGAGTTTGCCGCGCCGCAGCGAGTTTTCAGCCTGGTTGACGGAGGTGGGGAAAATCGCCGTGGCAATTAGTCGCGTACGTACGGATGCTATTGATTGGCTGGATGAAATATGCCTTTTGTCATACGACATAGGCGTAAAAGAAGCATCATGGGCGATGCATGGGTGTCGCGCGCCCTTGCCCGGATAATAAGCCTTCGCTTGGGTTTTTGACGGCCGTTCACGGGCCACCCTGGTGGGCTCCTTCCAATTCGAGACGGCGCCCGGCTTTCCTTCTGGCCGCCTTGGAGAAAACGACCATGGTGGCCTTCCCCGATGGCACGAACGGCGCGGTTGCCGGCAGTGCGGATTTTCAGCCGGCCGAGGGTGGGTTGCTCGCCCGGTGGCGTCGCGCCCGCTTCATGGCGCCGGCCGACATCGGCCTGTTCCTGCGCAGCGCCAAGACGGATGGCGCCATCGGCCGCTGGCGGGGTGAGGTTGGCCAGCGCGCGGCGTTCGAGAACGCCTACGGCACCTTCGACGACCCGTGGGCATCGGGAAGCGAGCGCTATCGGTACCAGGGCTGGAAGTATGACCGCATCGTCGATTGCCTGCCCCGGGGCCGCCAGTTCAAGCGCGCGCTGGACCTGGGATGCGGGCTCGGGCTGCTCAGCACCCGGCTGGCGGCCCGGGCCGACGCCGTGGTCGGGATGGATATCGCCCAGGCGGCGGTCGACCGTGCGGCCGCGCGTGCCGCTGCCCACGCCAATGTCAGTTTCCGCCAAGGCGACGTCCTGGACCTGCCGCGGGACCTGGATGGCCAGTTCGACCTGGTGGTGATCGCGGACACGCTCTATTACCTGCCGCTGCCCATCACGCCCGCCCTGTTGAAGGGGGTGGCGGCGCGGGTGGCCGGCTTGCTGGCGCCCGGGGGTGTTTGCCTGCTGGCCAACCACTACTTCTTCGCCGCCGATCCGGAATCGCGGCTGTCGCGGCGTATCCATGAGGCCTTCGCCTGGTCGCCGCGTTTCCACCTGGTGCGGGAAAGCCGCCGCCCGTTCTATCTCGTCAGCCTGTTGGATCACCTGTCCCAGGGCTGAACGGGGCCGAGTCTTCGGCGCGCCGCCGCTGGATGTGGGCCTGCATTCCGCGCAGCCAATGGTCGCGCAGGACGGCGGGCCGGCTGGGGTAGCGGTCGTCCAGGAAATCGGCCGCCGTCACCCGGTCGGCACGGAAGTGGCGGAAATCCTGGCGCAACTCGCACCAGGCCACCAGTAGGCGTACGGTCTGGAAATAGGCGACGGTGACAGGCCAGACGACGCGGTCGCTGGGCCGGCCAAGTTCATCGGCATAGCTCAGGCGGATCTTGCGCCCGGCATGGATCCAGGCGCGGGTGCGCGCCATGTCCAGACCGTCCGGCGTGGGGGCCGGCGGCCGGGGCGGCATGCGCGTCGCCGGCTCCAGCACATAGGGGCGCAGGCGGTCGGGCAGGGCGGCGGCGATCTTGGCGATCAGGTCCTGGGCGGCGCGCGCCAGGGCGGGGTCCGCCTGGGTGCTGACCCATTGCGCGCCCAGCACGGCGGCCTCGATCTCATCGGGGGTCAGCATCAGGGGCGGCAGGTCGTACCCCTCGTCCAGCACATAGCCGATGCCGGCCTCACCCCGGATGGGTACCCGCTGGGCCATCAGGTCGGCGATGTCGCGATAGACGGTGCGCTTGGACGTCTCCAGCTCCGCCGCGATGGCGTCGGCCGTCAGGGGGCGACGCGTGCGGCGCAGGATCTGGATGATCTGGAACAGGCGGTCGGCGCGTCTCATGGGGGCATCCTGGCTTCATGCTGCTGACAGCATGTTGGCAGCAGGATGGCAGTAGAACGGGGCCATCGACAAGCCATCGCCCTCAGGCCATCACCAAGGAAAACCAACCGCCATGACCGCCGCCCGCAACACCCACGCCCGCAACACCCACGCCCGCAGCATGCCCGCCCAGCCCATCACCCTCTACACCGGCGGCGCCCTGTTCGGCCTGCCCGACGCCAGCCCCTTCTGCATCAAGGCGGAGGTGCAGCTGAAGATGGCCGGCCTGCCCTACATGAAGGTCCAGGGCATGCCCGACCAGGGCCCCAAGGGGCAAATCCCCTATATCGAGGACGACGGCACCCGCCTGGGCGACAGCACCTTCATCCGCGGCCATGTCGAGAAGACCTACGGCGTGGATCTGGACGCCGGCCTCACGCCCCAGCAGCGGGCCCTGTCCTGGACCATCGAGCGCCTGCTGGAAAACCAGCTGTATTGGACCGTGGTCCACAGCCGCTGGCTGATCCCCGAGAACTTCGCCAAGGGCCCCGCCCAGTTCTTCACGCGGGTGCCGGAGGCGATGCGGGACCAGATGCGGCAATCGGTGCTGGAGCGGGTGACCAACAACGTGCGCGCCGCCGGCCCCGGGCGCCATTCGGATGCGGAGATCGCGGATCTCTGCGACCGCTCCCTGTCCGCCCTGTCCCTGTTGCTGGGCGACCAGCCCTACCTCCTGGGCGACCGGGCCACGGCGGTGGACGCCACGGCGCTGGGCGTGCTGGCCAGCCTGCTGACCCCCTACTTCGATACCGAGGTGCGCCGCCGGGTGCTGAACTATCCCAACCTGCTGGCCTACACCGACCGCCTGATGGCGCAGTTCTTCCCGGACTTCGCCTGGGTGCCGGCCGCCGCTTGACGGAACCTCCGCCACCATGGCGGGTTAGGCCCCCTGCTCCCCAACGTCAGCGGAAGCAGGGCGCCCATGCTAGTCCAGCCAATAGATTACTTTCTGGTCGCCTGGTTCGTTCTGGCGCTGGCGTCGGCCGTCTATGTCGGTATCGACCAGTATCGCCACAATCCGGAACCGCCGGTGATGAAGTGGGGCTTCATCCTCATCACCCTTTACCTTGGTCCCCTTGGTCTTCTGCTCTATGTGCTGGTCGACAAGGAACCCCGGCCGGGCGGGCATGAGGACTTCATCCGGCCCCTGTGGAAGCAGGGGGCTGGCTCCACCATCCACTGCGTGGCGGGTGACGCCACCGGCATCGTGCTGGCGGCGGTGATAACGGCGGGGTTCGGCCTGCCCATGTGGCTGGACCTGATTGTGGAGTACCTGTCCGGCTTCGCCATGGGGCTGTTCATCTTCCAGTCGCTGTTCATGCGATCGGCCATGGGCGGCGGTTATTGGCAGAACGTGCGGGGCAGCTTCCTGCCGGAGTTCATCAGCATGAACTTCATGATGGCCGGCATGGCGCCGGTCATGTGCTTCCTGATGATGGGGCGTGACATGCGTGCCATGGAGCCGGCGGAGCTGTTGTTCTGGGGTACCATGGCGCTGGGCATCGGCGCGGGGTTCGCGACGGCCTATCCCGCCAACGTCTGGATGGTGGCCCGGGGAATGAAGCATGGGCTGATGACCCAGCGGAAAGGACAGCACCATCACCACGACATGAAATCCGATGCCACCAGCGCCCAGGTGGCCGCGTTGGGTGGCGTCTCCCTGCTGGCGTTGGTCACGGGCATGCTAGCGCCGGCCAACTGGTTGAACCTGGATGTGTCGGCGCGCGACGTGGGCGGGGCCATCATGCCGCCGGGCATGGTCATGGACCGCGACACGCCGGCGGACGCGATGCGCGACATGGCCGCCGTGGATCCACGGCGTGTGACGGCGGCCTTCAATGGGGACGTCTTGGGGGACCGCGAGTTGCCCTACCGGCTGGAGGGCGGCGTCAAGGTCTTCGACCTGCGCGCGTCCGTCATCCGCTGGACGATTCTTCCCGGCGTCACGGTCGATGCTTATGCCTACAACGGCCAGATCCCGGGACAGCGTATCCATATCCGCCAGGGCGACCGTGTGCGCATCAACGTCGCCAACGCCTTGCCGGAACCCACCACCGTCCATTGGCATGGCTTGGTGGTTCCCAACGGCATGGACGGGCCGGCGTGGGTGACGCAGCCGCCCATACCGCCTGGCGGACGGTTCAGCTACGAATTCACGGCCGTTCAGCACGGCACCTACTTTTATCACCCGCACGCCAACCCCGACCGCACGCAGGCGCTGGGGCTGTACGGGGCGTTGATCATCGATCCCGCCGACCCGAAGGATGAGGTGCCGGCCGACCACGACTACGTGATCCAGTTGCAGGAATGGTTGCGCCGCGACGGATTGACCTTCCCAGCCATGCCCATGGACGGCGGCCACCCCAACTATTTCACCATCAACGGCCGCGCCTATCCCGCGACGGAAACGGTGCGCATGAAGGTGGGTGAGACGCTGAAGGTGCGCTTCATCGGCACCAACACCGGCTTCGTCCACCCTATGCATATCCATGGCGGGCCTTTCCTGGTGGTGGCCCGCGATGGCCAAACCCTCCCCCCATCCGCCCGGTACGAAGCCGACACCGTGAACGTGGGGCCGGGGCAGCGCTATGATGTCATATGGGCGGCACGCCTGCCGGGGAAGTGGCTGATCCATTGCCACATTCCCCACCACACCACCAACAACAACACCGAATCCCGGGGCGGCGGCGGGTTGATGGTGGTGATCGACGTTCAGCCCTGAGGGCCGTCCTCGCGGAACACCAGTTCCAGAAGGATGGCGCCGCCGCCAGCACTGGGGGGCGTGCGGATGAACAACCGCCGTTCCCCCAGGTCGGGAAGGTCCATGGTGGAATAGGGGGTGGCCAGGCCTTCCAGCTTGGCGCGCATGGCCCGGTAGTTTTCCGACCGGCCATCCATGCGGAAGGCCACATGGTCCAGCATCTCCCCCGACCGGCCCACCGGGTCGCCCGATCCGGGGATCAGGTGCACGATGGGCTGGCCCTCGGCGTACAGCCAATAACCGGGAAAATCGAAGGGCGGGCGGTACCCGGGCTTCAGGTCCAGCACCGCCTCCAGGAAGCCGCGCGTGGCCTCCAGGTCGGCGGTGCGCAGCGTGGCGTGGTCCAGTTGCATGACCGCCCCCGCCTTCAGATCGTCTCGGTTTCGCGCACGGTCAGCGGGCTGCCGGCGGCGAAGCGGGCGATCTCATCCTTGCGCAGGAAGGCCACGCCGGGATGGCTCTTGGCGTAGGTCAGGAACTTGTCCCACACCCGCACCATCTGCGGCGTGCCGCTGATGCGGTCGTGCGCGCTGATGGACATCATGCGCCGGCGGTGGCCCGCCTCCTCATACAGCTGGTCGAAGTCCAGGGTGACCTGTTCCAGGAACTGGTTGGGCGTGTAGTTACGGCCCTCGATCAGCACGATGTCGTTGTTGCGCAGGGTGTAGGGCACGACCACGAAGTCGCGGCCGTCCACCTGCTCGATGAAGGGCTCATCCCGGCTGACGTCGTCGATGTGGTAGAGGTAGCCCAGCTCCTGCAACAGCGGCAGGGTGTAGGGGCCGCGGCGCAGCCAATTGGCGTTGTAGCCCACGGGCGTCTGGCCGGTGACCTCCGCCACCATGGTGCGGGCCTCGGTCAGGAAGCGGCGTTCCTCCTCCCGGCTCATGGCGTATTCGCTGCTCCAGCGCGGGCCGTGGCCCGCGGCCTCATGGCCGCGCTTCACGATCTCGCGCGCCAGGTCCGGGTTCTTGCGCACCGCCTCGCCGATCATGTGCGAGGTGACCTTGACGCCGTGCTTGTCCCACAGGTCCAGCATGCGGGGCACACCCTCGCGATAGCCATAGGCGAACCAGGTGTTGGCGACCGGATCGCTGGGCACGCTGTCGGGGAAGTCCACCTTGGGGAAGGGGTTGTCGGTGCCCTTCAGCGGCTGGCCGCCCGCCTCGAACTGCATGGACACGCTGATGACCAGGCGGGTGTCTCCGGGCCAGAAGCCGGCTCCCTGGGGTTTAGGGGGCGCCGGCTTCACGGCGGGGGCCTTGGGGCTGGACTCGGCGGCCCCGGCGGTGGCGCTGCCCAAGGCCATGCCGGCGGCCAGCACGCCGGCACCAGCGCCGGCATGGGTCAGGAAGCCGCGGCGGCTGGCGATGATATCGGTGCTCATGGCTGGTCGCTCCTTCTACTGGGCCACCACGCCCAACTGGCGCAGCAGGGTCAGGTTGTCTTCGATGTGCCAGTTCTCGGCGATGCGGCCGTCCTGGACGCGGTAGAGGTCGGTGGCGATGAAATCGACGGTCTGGCCCTTGCCCTGAACGTCGCCGAAATGCCCGGTGAAATGGCCCTGGAAGCGGAAGTGCACGGTCACCCGGTCACCGGCCACCACCAGCTGTTCGACGCTGGCCGTCAGGTCGGGGATGGCCGCCCGCACGAAGGCCGAGGCGGCCAGCGGCCCCGGCACGCCCTGGGCGCGGCCCGGGGGCAGGGTGCGGTCGGTGAAGTGCGGCGCCAGCGCCGCGTGGGCCAGGGCCTCATCGCCGGTGGACCAGAATGTGGCGTAGCGAAGGGCGGCCAGGATTTCGGCATCGGCCTGCGCCTTGGGCAGGCTGGCGTCCACGGTCACATGTTTGGGCTGAACCAGGGTGTCGGCGCCGGCCGCGAGGGCCAGGGGCGAGGCGGTCAACGCGAAGGCCAGGACGGTGCCGCGCATCACGGAAAGAGGCATCTTACGCTCCATCGACTGGGGAAAAGGCGATTGGGGGATGAATTCGATGGGCAAACGGTAGCCTAAGGTTTAGTTCGCAAGAATATGCCGTGATCGGCAGTGTCTGTTGTGTTATTCGCAAGAATATGGCCGACACCTTTTCCGATATGGCGACCTTCGTCCGCGTGGTTGAGGCGGGCAGCCTGTCCGCAGCGGCCCGCGAACTGGGACAATCGCTGGCCGTCATCAGCCGCCGCGTCAGCGGGCTGGAGGAACGGCTGGGCGTGCGCCTGCTGAACCGCACCACCCGTACCCTGGCCCTGACGGAGGAAGGCGCCGCCTACCACGCCCGCTGCGTCCGCATACTGGCGGAGGTGGAGGAGGCGGAGATGGAGGCGACCAAGGGCCGCCACACCGCCACCGGCCTGCTGCGCCTGACCTCCACCGTGGCCTTCAGCCGCCACTTGGCGCCCCTGCTGCAGGAATTCCAGGCGCTGCACCCCGGCCTGCAGGTCCACCTGCATGCCGCCGATACCCTGTTCAACATCATCGACAACGGCTTCGACCTCGCCATCCGCTTCGGCGCGCTGGCGGACAGCAGCCTGATCGCCCGCCAACTGGCGCCCAACCGGCGGGTCATTTGCGGCGCGCCCGGCTATCTCGACCGCCGGGGCCGGCCACGGGTGCTGGAGGATCTGCTGGGGCACGACTGTCTGCTGTTCGGCGACCCGCCGCCCGACCAATGGACCTTCGCCGATGGGCGCGGCGTCCGCGTGCGGGGCCCCCTCAGCAGCAATGACGGCGAACGGGCGCACGCGTGGGCGCGCGCCGGCGCCGGCCTGGTGCTGAAATCCATCTGGGACGTGCATGAGGATATCGCCGCCGGCCGGCTGGAGGTGGTGCTGCCCCACCTGCCGCTGCCGGCCGCCCCCCTGCACGCCGTCTATCCCCACAGCCGCCACGCCGCCGCCAAGGTGCGCCTATGCGTTGACTTCCTGGCCGACCGCCTCCGGCGCATGACGCCGGCCTTGGTTGATCATTCATGAAAACGGAATGATAAAACCAGCTCATGGCCATTTTCGCAGGAAACACTGAAGCGTAATCCTTTGGGTGTCGGGCCGGCGATGACGCCCAGGCCCTCTCCTCCTGAAGATAAGGATGCGCATCATGACCCGTTTAACGAACAAGACCGCCCTGATCACCGGCGGCACCAGCGGCATCGGCCTGGAAACGGCCCGCCAGTTCATCAATGAGGGCGCCCGCGTCGCCGTCACCGGCAGCAGCGCCGCCAGCGTGGCCCAGGCGCGCGAGGCGTTGGGCGATAAGGCCCTGGTCATCCAGGCCGACGCCGGCGACGTGGCCGGCCAGCAGGCGATCGCGGCCAAGGTGCGCCAGGCCTTCGGCACGCTGGACGCCGTGTTCATCAACGCCGGCGTGGCCGATTTCCGCCCGGTGGAGGCCTGGGACGAGGCGGGCTTCGACCGCTCATTCGCGGTGAACGTGAAGGGGCCCTACTTCCTGATCCAGGCCCTGGTGCCCTTGCTGGCCAACCCGGCCTCCATCATCCTCAACACCTCGATCAACGCCCATATCGGCATGCCCAATTCCAGCGTCTACGCCGCCACCAAGGCCGCGTTGATCTCCATGGCACGCACCCTGTCGGGGGAACTGATCGGCCGGGGCGTGCGGGTGAACGCCGTCAGCCCGGGCCCCATCTCCACCCCGCTTTACGGCAAGCTGGGCCTGGCGGAGGCCGACCTTAAGGCCATGGCCGCCGGCATCCTGGCGCAAATCCCCGCCGGCCGCTTCGGCGACCCTGTGGAGGTGGCCAAGTACGTGGTCTTCCTGGCGTCCGACGAGTCCCGCTTCACCGTGGGCAGTGAACTGGTCATCGATGGCGGCATGAGTACGCTGTAAGGCCGAAGGACGGCGGCGGGCGGCCTTGATAAGGTCGCCCGGCCCGCCGTTCCTGGTGCTTGAGAGACCCTCCGTATGACCCTGTCCGCGCGCAGCCGCCCCCCTCGCCTCATCGGCTCGTTCGGTTTGCAGGGCAGCGGTTCCACTTGGGTCTACAATGTCATTCATGGGGTGCTGGAGATATCGGGGGCCCGCATCGCCCGCTTCTTCGCCAACGACCTGACGCACGACACCGTCCTGGCGCTGCGCGGGGCGGATGTAGCCCTGGTGAAGGCGCATGAGCCGTCGGCGGCCCTGCTGGCGGCCTGCCTGTTCGCGGGCGCGCCGGTCATCATCACCGTCCGCGACCCGCGCGATGCCGTCGTCTCCCTCATGGAGCGGTTCGGCCATTCGTTCCAGGAGGCGGCGGACGAGGTGCGCAACAGCGCCCGCTATCTGATGCGCCTGGTGGCCGACTGCCCGGCCTGGGTGCTGCGCTATGAGGACGGCTTCATGGAGACGCCGGCCACCGTGTCCCGGATCGCCGCCCATGTCGGCGTTGAAATCAGCGACCACGATGCCGAGGCGATCTTCCAGGCGCACGCGAAGGGCGAGGTGGTGCGGCGGATCGGCCGCCTCATCCAGGAAGGCCGCATGGGCGACGACAATCCGCGCCTGCGGTTCGACGCGGCGTCCCATTGGCATCCCAACCATGTCGGCGACGGCCTGGTGGGCAAATACGCCAGGAAACTGACCGCCGACCAGGTCATGGCCGTCGAGATCGCCGGCCGAGACTTCATGGAACGGTTCGGCTACGCCCCCCTGACCAGTGGCCTGCCCTCCGGCTACGCCATCGACTTCGGCCCGTCGGGGTGCGTGAACCGCAGTGTGGCGCATGGCTTCTTCCGGCCGGAAATCTCGGGCGGCGCCGGGGTCATGTGGGCGCGGACGGCGACGGCCACCGTCGATTATCCCCTGGCCAGCCCCGCCACCTGGGCGCGGGGCACGGTTGACCTGACCCTGGCGCCCGGCTTTCGTCACGCGGCGGCCCGGGCCCCAATGGGGAACCAAGTGGATCCGCAGGTAGAGATCCAGGTTCAAGGCCGCACGATCGCCGTGCTGCGGCCGGATCCGGCGGGTGAGGACGGGGTGCAGTTGACCGTCGCCCTGGATGGGGGGAGATACCGGCCGACGGCTGTCTCGAGTTCGTGTTCCGCACCACGAACGCGGTGAGCGCCGCCGCGCTGGGCCTGTCGCATGACGATCGCAAGCTGGCCGTGGGTGTCCGCCGCATGGCCATTGAGTACGGCGCCTAGCCCTACTCAACCAGGCTGCCGGATCGGGTGGCGGACAGGGTGGCGGACGCCAGCAGGGTCTCGGCGGCGGCGACCACCTCGGTGGGGCTGACCCCCGTTATGCAATGCGCCGTGTGCCGCGACACGCAGCCCAGGGCGCAGGCCGGGTCGGCGGGGGCGGTGGGCCGCACGATGCGGTGGGGCACCCCCACGGGGCCGAAGCGATGGGGCGCGTTCTCATGGTTGTCCGGCGCCGTCAGCGGATGGCAGGAGATTTCGACCACCGGCACGGCCACGGCCGCCGCCATGTGCATCAGGCCCGAATCGTTGCCGATGTACAGGGCCGCGCGCTCCAGCACGGCGGCGGATTTGCGCAGGTCCAGCCGGCCCGCCAGGTTGTGCGCGCGGCTGCCCAGGGCTTGGGCCACGGCGGCGGCGTCGCCGGCCACGTCCGTGCCCCCCAGCAGCGCGAACGTCAGGTCGTGGCGCCCCGCCAGGGTCCGCGCCGCCGTGACCACCTGGTCCACCGGCCAACGCCGGCGCCCGGTCGAGGCGCCCAGGCCCAGGGCCACCAGGGTACGGCCGGCCACGGGCGGCACCGTCGTCCAGGCCGTGGCGCGGTCGACCTCGTCCAGGTGGATGTCGCAGCGCGGCTCCGATGATGTCGGGGCCGCCCCGCCGCCGCTGACCGCCCGCATCAGCGCGCCCATCACCTCGACCTCGTGGCAGGGGGCCGGAATGGTCACCACGTCCGTCATCATGGCGGTGAAGGCGGCGTTGAAGCGGGTGAGGTCGGGCATGCGGGGGCTGGTCAGGCCATAGCGGCGCGGCACCCCGGCCAGCACCGCGATGTGGTTGGCCAGGTAATAGTCGGGCATCAGGCGGGGGATGATGGTGGCGTCCACCCCTTCCAGGAACGCGACGGCCTGGTCGATCGTGGCCTCCAGCCAGGCCGTGGCTTCATCGGGCGCGAGCCAGGGCAGACGCACCGGGACCAGCAGCGTGCGATCGATGCGCGGGTCGCGGGTCACCAGGTCCCGCACACGGGCGCTCGCCATCAACCCGATCTCGCCCCCGAACCAGGGGCGCAGGGGACGCAGGAAGGATGTCAGCAGGACGCTGTCGCCGATGGAATCCAACTTCAAGATACCCAGCCGGCCCTGCGGCGGCAGGGGACGGGCCCGCTGGTCGGGCGGGATGAAGGGGGCCAGGGTGGCGGCCAGGCGGTTGGTCAGGCGCGACAGGGCGGCGTCGATGGCGCGCTTGGCCGCGCGCGTCCGCTCTTCGCCATGGTCGGGGCCATCGCCGGACGTCCTGTCCAGGACGGCGAAGGCGTCCGCCTGGGCGTCGCCGGCCAGGGCCAGCAGATCGCGCGCCCGCATGCGGCCCCGATGCTGATCGGCGCCGCTGGCCTGGGCCAGGGAGGGCAGGACCAGGCCGCCCGCGGGCAGGTTGGCGACGGGCAGGCCGGCCGCGACGGCGCGCAGCACGACATGATGGCCGGTCCACCGATCCAGCGGGACGGGGGCGTCGCCGACGCAGGCGGGCAGGGCGTCCACGGGCAGCAGCACGGGGCCGAAATAATGCTCCGGGCGGTCCAGCCGGTCGGCACGGTCCAGGCGGTACAACGGGCCGATCACCGGCAGCAGGCGGACGACCCCGACGCCGGTGGGCGCCGACGGCCGGCGGTCGGGCAGGGCGATCAGGCCGTCATCCCCGCACAACAGCAGGGCCGGTACCGCCATGTCCCGGGCCAGGGTCGCCAGTCCGGCCGCGTCGACGGCATCACCCTCCAGGACGCGGCACCGCTCGTCCGGAATATCCAGAGGGTGACCCGGCGCCCGCAGGACGGTGACCGGCACGCCGGCCGGAAGGCGGCGCAGCAGATGATGCATGACGCGCGGGCCCAAGCGGCCCACGCGCAACACGACGCCGTAAGTATGCGTCAACCCCCATTCCCCCATGGACCAACGGCCACTTCAGCCCGGGGGCGGCCCACCCCGGCCGGATCCGTTAACGGATCGATGAATTGATACGTGGGGGAGCGTATTTGCCTGGTGGTAGAGCCGCAATAATTAGTGCGACAAATTGCACCATTTACGTTTACTGAATTGGTAATAGACGCACAATAATGCAATAAATATGGCGGACACTGCTAAGTCTTATCGTCTATTAAATTAGTAATAATAAGAACAATTTTACAACTGTTGTTGGACATACCAAGTTTCCAGCCGCTGGGTATAGGACGGCTTCCCAGAGGCGTTGGGATGGTGAAACGAAAACGGCGGCATCCCCCGGGGTGCCGCCGTTTTCGTGGGGAGTGGGAAGGTCGACCTTCGCTGATGCCGCGCAGAGCCAGATGCTTTATCGCTTACGGCGTGGTCCGGTGGGCGCTGAGATTGCCTTCGGTGGCGGCCGGGACGGCCTTGAGCCGGCAGAGGTCCAAGGGCTCCTCCGCCGGCAGGCCGCATCGGGTGGCGACGATACGCGGCCGGGTGGAGTGGGGCGGGGGGATTGGTGGATGACCTTGTCCGGGCCGACCTGGGGCGCGGGCTCGACAAGGATTTCCGGAAATGGCAAAGACCGGGTGATGGCCGTCGCGTCATATGCGAAGGCTTCAGGCCGGGCAGCACTCAATTCATCTGGGAAAAGGGCCGGAAAAACTCAACGGCTTGGTCTGGCTATTCGTCCATTACTTGAGACGAATGGCGCGCCCGGAAGGACTCGAACCTCCAACCCCCAGATTCGTAGTCTGGTGCTCTATCCAATTGAGCTACGGGCGCTTTTTCGTCTCACCGGTGTCGGCCGGTGAGGTGGGTGCTTGTAGAGGATGATCGGGGGGACGCAACAGCTTTTTTTGGTCCCGTTGCATTTTCTTGTCGGCGGCAACCCCCACCCCGCGAGCCGAGCGGGACGCCGGTGCGTCGCGATGCATTGTCCAGACGGCGGGGATGGGCTATCTACCCAATTCTCCACCTTTGTGAACATTTTTGACCGTTTCGCGGAGCGCCGCCCCCATGTCGTCCCATCACGCCGATACCGCCAAGAACTTCCCCGTCACCTGGGAAGAACTGCACCGTCATGCCAAGGCGCTGGCCTGGCGCATCAGCGACAAGGGGCCGTGGAAGGGCATCGTCGCCATCACCCGCGGCGGCCTGGTCCCGGCCGCCATCCTGGCGCGCGAGCTGAACATCCGCCTGATCGACACCATCTGCATCAGCAGCTACGACCACCAGAACCAGCGCACCGCCCAGAACCTGAAGGCGCCGGTGGCGGTGGAGGGTGAGGGCGAGGGATGGCTGATCGTCGACGACCTGGTCGACACCGGCAAGACCGCCGCCATTGTGCGCAACATGATGCCCAAGGCGCACTTCGCCACCATCTACGCCAAGCCCGCCGGCCGTCCGCTGGTCGACACCTTCATCACCGAGGTGTCGCAGGATACCTGGATCCACTTCCCCTGGGACCTGAACCCCATCGCCTACATGCAGATCCGCAACGACTGATCCGCCCAGGCTACGCCCGAAACGAGCGGCCCCGCCGGAACGCCCGGCGGGGCCGTTTGCGTTGTGCGCTATGTTCTTCCTGGGTCGCGACCGCGTCCGCCGGAGCGGGTGCCGAAGGGCGCAGCGAGGATGGCAAGCGGGCGGATGCCCGCGCCCGCAGGGAACTACTTGGATTCCGGCGCCACCACGTCGCTCAGGTGCGGGGTGTCCGGGTCGGCGATGATGGCGCGCAGGGCCGAGCGGTCCTGCGGCAGCTTGCCCTGCGGCACGTCCATCAGGGTGTCGGCGCGGGTGCTGATGGGCACGGGCTTGCCGTAGATGGCGTTCAGCCGCTCATACTCCGCGCGGTGGAAGGCGTCGTCCTCCTCATAGCTGGGGTAGGCGCGCGGGGTGATGATGATGTCTTCCTGCCGCGTCGCCGTCTCGGCCGCGCGGCGCGGGCCCGGTGCCGGCACGGTCACCGTCTGGGTGGTGGCGGTCGGCTGGGCGGTGGTGGTCTGCTGCGCCCCGGCGGGGGCGGCCAGCAGCGCGCCCGTCATCAACGCGCCCGACAGCAGCGTGGCGCTCATGGTTAGGGTTTTGGTGTGGACAAGGCGGGTCGGCATGGCATCGGTCTCCTCTGATGCCGGCCTTGCCTAAGGCCGGACGGTGAAGGAATCCGCGACCGCGAAGGGGAGGCCGCCCGGGACCCTGGGCGGGTCGCGGGAGGGCGGCGGCGGGTAAGCCACTTGAGACCAATGATATAGGGAAGACCGGGACTTATTCCCAGACGGCCAGGGCGCTTATTCCCAACCGCCTAGCAGGGGGCGCATGCGCTTGCTGTCCACGTTGCGGATCTTCTGCCGGCCGTGGACATGGGTGGGCGCGGGTTCGACCGGGCCGCCGGCGCGCACCGGCCGCTCGGCGAAACGGCCCAGCGAGATCATGCGGTCGTACATGACGATGGCGGCGGCCACGGCCACGTTGACGCAGAACTTGATGGGGATCTTGATGACGTGGTCGCAGCGCGCCTGCATGGCCGGCGACAAACTGCCGCGCTCCGGCCCCAGGACATAGGCGGCCCGCAGGGGATGGCGGAAGCTGGGCAGGTCCACCGCGTCGTCCGTCAGCTCCACACCGACCAGGGTGCAGCCTTCCGGCAGGGTCATGGCCGAGACGCTGGGGTAGGTGTAGAGCGGGACATGGTCCTGGCCGCCCGAGGTGTCGACCCGGTTCATCTCGTCCAGGTCCAGGGCGGCGTTCACGGTGAACACAAAGCTCGCCCCGAACGCATGGCCGGAGCGCATGATGGTCCCGATGTTGCCCGACTTGCTGATCCCCTCGGCGCCCAGGGCGAAATATCCGCGCATGTCGCGCACCTTGCACAAGGCAAGCCGCTTGGGCAAGGTTCCAGCCCCCCGGGAAACAGGATTGCAGTCATGCCCCGGCCGGGGGAGAACGCGGACATCAACGAACCCCAAGGGCGGAGCGCCTGGTCATGCACGACCACGACGACCATGATCACCACCACGGCGACGGCTGCTGCGGCCATGACCACCAGCCCGCCCCCCAAGGCCAGGCGACCGTGCGCCAGGTGGACATCCCCGACCGTTCCGACGCCCCCATCCTGGTGGAGGTGACGCGCGGATCGATGGTGGAATCCCGGCATCGCGGTCGCGTGGTCGTCGTCGACGCCGGTGCCCGCGTGGTGGCCCACTGGGGCGACGTGGACGGCCTGGTCTATCCCCGCTCCTCCAACAAGGCGCTGCAGGCCATTCCCCTGATCGAAAGCGGGGCGGCCGACGCCTACGCCGTGACGGATGAGGAACTGGCCCTCGCCTGCGCCTCCCACCAGGGGGAGGCCATGCACACCGAGCGCGTGGCCGCCTGGCTGGACCGGCTGGGCCTGTCGGTGGATGACCTGGAGTGCGGCGCCCACCTGCCGACGCATGAGCCGACGGCGTCCGCCTTGCTGGCGGCGGGGCGAAAGCCGACCGCCCTGCACAACAACTGCTCCGGCAAGCACACGGGCTTCCTGGCCGTGGCCAAGCACAAGGGGGAGAAGCTGGCGGGCTATGTCCGCTATCAGCACCCGGTGCAGCAGCGCATCCTGGGTGTCATCGAGCAGGTGACGGGCCATGACCTCAGCCGCGCGCCCTGGGGTGTCGACGGCTGCTCCATCCCCACCATCGGCCTGCCCCTGGGCGCCCTGGCACTGGGCATGGCGCGGCTGGCCGACCCCGACAGCCTGCCCGACCGGCGGGCGGAGGCGGTGATGCGCCTGCGCCGCGCCTGGGGCAAGCATCCCGAGCTGGTGGGCGGCACCGGCAACTTCGACACCGAGGTGATGCGCGCCGCCAAGTCGGCCGTGCTGCTGAAGTCGGGGGCGGAGGGCGTGTGCTGCGCCGTGCTGCCGGAACACGGGCTGGGCATCGCGCTGAAGATCGAGGACGGGGCGCCCCGCGCCGCTGGCCCCGCCATGGCGGCGGTGCTGAAGCGCCTGGGCGTGCTGCCCGACACGGTGTGGGACGGCGTGGCCACCCTGGCCGTCGCCCCCGTCATCAGCCGCAAGGGCGAGACCGTCGGCGAGATCCGTCCCACCGCGGCGGCGGCGGGGTGACCGCCCCCTGATTGATGCGCAAATGAAAACCGCCGCCGAGGTCGCCCCCGGCGGCGGTTTCCGTTTTGGGCTGCCCCGCCCATTTTTAGTGGATCGACTCGCCGTGCAGGGCGATGTCCAGGCCGTCGCGCTCAATGTCCTCATCGACGCGCAGGCCAATCACCAGGTCGATGATCTTCAGCAGGATGAAGGTGATGACGGCGCACCACACGACGGTGAAGCCCACACCCTCCAGCTGGGTCAGCACCTGGCCCACGTTGCCTTCGATCAGGCCCAGCTTGGCGGCGGGATCGTCCTTCAGCGTGGCGGCGAAGGCGCCCTCGCTGTTGGCGATGGACATCTTGGCGAACACGCCGGTCAGGATGGCGCCCACGATGCCGCCGATGCCGTGCACGCCGAAGGCGTCCAGGCTGTCGTCATAGCCCAGGGCCTTCTTCAGCGAGGTGGCGGTGAAGAAGCAGATGACGCCGGCGGCGATGCCGATGGCGAAGGCGCCGACGGTGTCGACGAAGCCGGCGGCCGGGGTGATGGCCACCAGGCCAGCCACGGCGCCCGAGATGATGCCCAGGACCGAGGGCTTGCCCTTCAGGGCCCATTCCACGAACACCCAGGCCAGGGCCGCAGCACCCGTGGCCACCTGGGTCACGGTCATGGCCATGCCCGCGCGCGGACCGGCCGTCAGGGCCGAGCCGGCGTTGAAGCCGAACCAGCCCACCCACAGCAGCGAGGCGCCGATGAGGCTAAGCACCAGGTTATGCGGGCTGAAGTCGGCGTTGGGGTAACCCTTGCGCTTGCCGATGACCAGGCAGGCCACCAGGCCGGCGATGCCGGCGTTGATGTGCACGACCGTGCCGCCGGCGAAGTCCAGCACGCCCAGCTTGGCCATGAAGCCGTTGGGATGCCACACCGTGTGGGCGACGGGGGCGTAGACCAGCAGCGACCACAGCGTGATGAAGATCAGCATGGCGGAGAACTTCATGCGATCGGCGAAGGCGCCGGTGATGAGCGCCGGCGTGATGATCGCGAAGGTCATCTGGTACATCATGAACACCGGCTCCGGGATCGTCGGGGCCAGGGCGTGGGTGCCGGTCGGGTCCATGCCCGCCAGCAGCACACGGCTGAAGCCGCCGATGAATTCCTTGGCGTCGGCGGCGTCGCTGGCGGCGGTGAAGGACAGGCTGTAGCCCACCAGCGCCCAGATGACCGTGACCAGGCAGGTGATGGTGAAGCTCTGCATCACCATGGCCAGCACGTTGAACTTGCGCACCATGCCGCCGTAGAACAGCGCCAGGCCGGGGATGGTCATCATCAGCACCAGGGCGGTGGACATCAGCATCCACGCCGTGTCGCCACCGTTGATGGTGGGGGCCGTCGCGGCCGCGGCGGGGGCCGCCGCATCCTGCGCCATGGCCAGCGCGGGCAGGCCCGCCGCCAGCGCCACCGCGCCCAGTCCCAGGAAACGCCTACCCATACCGCTCATCCCACACCCCATTCCCAGCATCCATTCCCAGGCGCCGCCGGCGGCAGGGACCGTCACCGGCCCTGGTCCGCCGGCCATCCGCGAACCCGCGTCCCGAAAAGCGCGCCGCCCCCTCTTTCAAACTTCGTGCCGCGATACATCCGGTCGCGGTCCGGGGCCTTGGCCCCTGAGGGGATGCCAATGGGTGATTATTTTGTGGGCGGAATTCGGGAAATCGGAAGGGTGCAATGCCGTGCACGCCCAAAGAACAGGCGGATTTTCATCAAAAATGGGGACGGTATGGCAGAATGGTCAGGGACTTAGCGCCACACGTCATCAAATATCAGTGCCATTGGCGGCAAACTGTGCGGGAGTTGCCTAATTTTTGGGCTGTGCGGTCTCTCCCTTCGATTGGGGGGCCTCAAAAGCAGTAACGCCGGCGCCACCCCCTCGCCACCCCGGAACAGGGCGGAAGGGGCGGGCGCCGGCGCCACCAAAAAACTCTCAATCGGCCGTGAGGAAGGCGCCGATTATTCCTCTTCCTCGTCGGCGTCCTGCTCGATCTGGTTGGCCAGGTCGTGCAGCATGTCCACCACGTCCTGGTGGGTGGTCTCTTCCACCGCCTGGTTGACGGCCACTTCGATCATGGCGACCGCGACATAGGCGGCCAGGGGGCCGGCCTCCTTGAGCGCCGCCTCAAGATGCTTTTCCGCGACGCTCAGCGCCTTCTCGAACAGGGCTTCCGCGGTGGAGTTGTTGGTGTCGCTCATGGCAGACCTTCACTGTGATAATAGGGGTGTATGGGTCAGATGATGGGCAGCTATAGCACCCTTGCCGGGTGTCGTCACGCCGCCCCGCTTGCCAAAACCCGTTCCATACCCCTAATCCCTGGGGCAAACGCCGCCCCGTCACAGGAACTTAACGCCCGTGTCCGTCCCCACCCCGTTTCCGCCAGCCTCCAGCGACGCGGCCGAACCACCCTTCGACCTGGCCGACGCCGGCAGCTATCGCTTCTGGACGGATGAGCACGTGCGCTTCAACGACCTGGACCCGGTGGGCCATGTCAACAACAACGCCTTCGGGGTCTATTTCGAATCGGGCCGCGTGGCGCTGCACCAGGCCCTGCGCGGCCGGGCGCGCTTCGACCGCCACGCCATCGTGATGCGCAAGATCACCCTCGATTACCTGGTGGAGATCACCTACCCCAACGCCGTGCGCATCGGCACCCGTCTGGTGCGCCTGGGCCGTACGTCGTGGACGACGGGCAGCGGCCTGTTCGTCGGCGGCCGTTGCCACGCCACCGCCCTGTCCGTCTCCGTCCTGGTGGATGTCGACGGGCACCGCCCCACGCCCATTCCCGACGACCTGCGCCCTGTCATGGAGAGCTTCCTGTGAGCCGCCGTTCCGCCCCCGGGCCTACCCCCACGCGCGGCAAGCCATCCGCCGGCGGCCGCCATCAGCCCCGCCGTCCCGGCCGGACCCCCGCCGCCCATCCGCCGGTGGAACCCCCGACCAGCGGCCCCATCGAGATCACGGTGGAAAGCGTGGGCGCCCTGGGCGACGGCGTGGCCCACTGGCAGGAACCCTACGGCCCGAACCATCGCCTGTTCGTGCCCCAGACCCTGGTGGGCGACCGGCTGATGGTGCGCTTCGCCCAGCAGCGGGGCGAGGGCTGGCTGGTTGAACCGGTATCGCTGCTGGCCGAGGGGCCGGGCCGGGCCGATCCCGCCTGCCGCCACTTCGGCATCTGCGGCGGCTGCACCCTGCAGCATATGGACGCCGACACCTACGGCGCCTGGAAGGTGGAGCAGCTGCGCCACGCCTTGTCCCGCGCCGGCATCAACAATCTACCGCTGGCGGCGTCTGGGGCCCCATTGGTGCGCACGCCGCCCCATGCCCGTCGCCGCGCCGTGCTGGCCGCCGCCCGCCGGGGCCGCCGCCTGTGGCTGGGCTTCAATGAGCGCGCCAGCCACCGCCTGGTGGATATCGAGGAATGCGCCGTGCTGGCGCCGCGCCTGATGGCGCTGGTGGCCCCCTTGCGCACCCTGCTGCTGGAGCTGCTGCCGGACGAGCACACGCTGGACGTGGCGCTGACCCTGCTGGACGATGGGCCGGACGTCCTGCTGGTGGGTCTGCCGCAGCCCGACCTGAACGCCCTGGAAAGGCTGGGCGCCTTCGCCGAGGCGCATGACCTGGCCCGCCTCTCCTGGTCCAAGCGGCCGGGCGCGCCGGCGGAGCCCATCGCCCTGCGCCGCACCGGCGTGGTGCGCTTCGGCCCGGTGGCGGTGTCGCCGGCCGCCGGTTCCTTCCTGCAGGCCAGCGCCGAGGGTGAGGCCGCGCTGGTGGCGGAGGCCTTGGCCGGCGCCAAGGGGGCCCTGTCACAGGAAAGAGGGGGCCGGGTGGCCGATCTGTTCGCCGGCAGCGGCACCCTGACCTTCCCCCTGTCAACGCTGGGCCCCGTGCACGCGGTGGAGGGGGATGGCGTGGCCATCACGGCGCTGGAGGCGGCGGCCCGTGTCGCCACCGGCGCCCATCCCGTGACGGTGGAACGCCGCGACCTGTTCAAGGAACCGCTGTCGCCGGCGGAATTGTCGGCCTACCAGGCGGTGGTTTTCGACCCACCGCGCGCCGGGGCCGCGTCCCAGGCGGCCGCGCTGGCGGCGTCCAGTGTGCCGGTGGTGGTCGCCATCTCCTGCAACCCGGTCAGCTTCGCCCGCGACGCCGCCCTTCTGCTGGGTGGCGGCTATGTCCTGGAACGGCTGGTGCCGGTGGACCAGTTCCTCTGGTCCCCCCATCTGGAGGTCGCGGCCCGCTTCCGCCGGCCGTGATGGAGGGGGCGGCGTGACCCGTCTGCCGCAGTGGCGCCAAAGGTGACGTGGCCGGCCGGTGCGGCCGTGCGGGGGCGGCGATGACGTGCTATAACCGCTCCCCCGTTGGCGCAATCCAGAAGCGAGTCCGTCAGTCCCATGAGCAAGGCGCTTGAGATCCTGAAGTCCTACGCCCCGGCCACGGTGGCGGAGGAAAACGTGCTGAACGATATCCTGGACCGGCTGGGCCGCCGGACGCTGGACGCCGACACCGCCGTCGAACAGATCATCGACCGCCTGGACTGGCCGCTGGACCGTGCCGCCGCCGAGGTGGATGCGTATTTAGAGTAGCCCCTCAGACGGCGGGCGGGCCCATCCGGGCCCTTGGCCTCATCCTCAGTTCCCAGTCCGCGTCGCTCCCCGGAAACTTCCGGCGGACGCGGTCGCGTCCTTGTCGCTTCGTCGCACCTCGGCTGAGTAGGGCGTAAGAGCAGTTCCGCCTGGAACTGGGCTGGGACGCGACCGCGTCCGCCGGCGCCTGAGGCGACCGAATACGCATTACTCGGTAATGCGTATGGTGGGCAGTCCGACCCCGGCGGCGGCGCGTTCGCGCAGGATTTCGCGGCGGAAGCGGTAGAGTTCCGCCGGACGGCCGCCGGTGCGGACCTCCAGGGCGCCCGTGGCTTCCACCAGGCCGCCGGCGATCAGCAGGCGGCGGAAGTTCTGCTTGTGCAGGCGCACGCCGGACAGCGCCTCCACCAGGCGCTGTAGCTGGAACAGGGTGAACTGCGGCGGCAGCAGGTCGAACACCACCGGCCGGTATTTCAGCTTGCCCCGCACCCGCCCCAGCGCCGCCGCCAGGATGCGGCGGTTGTCCTGGGCCATGGGGATGCCGGTGGCGGCCAGCGCCTCGGGCTGCGTCGGGCCGGACCACAGGCCGGCCACGTCGGCCGGCAGCTTGCCGTTCTGCGCCAAGCGGGCCAGCACGGCGCGGTCGCGCGGCGCCTCCGCCACCAACCCGGCCTCGTACAGCAGTTCATACCGCTCCAGCACCCGTTCATAGTCCCAGGCGTCATCGTCGCGGCTGAAGGTGGTGTGCACCCGGTCGCGGCGCGCGGCGGCCAATTCCGGATCATGGTCGGCCCAGCGCTCCAGCGCCGGCAGCAGGGTGCGGGCGATCATGGCCGGCCGGCCGTCGCGCCAATCCTCCCATGGGAAATAGCTGTACCAGTCGTGCCACTCGGCGGCACCCGAGCCCGACAACGGCGCCTCGCGCGTCAGGGCGATGTAGCCGACGGAGACGACGCGCGGCTCCCCATCCACCTCGCGCAGGTCGCGATAGCGGTCGCCGAAGGTGTAGAGCTGCTCGACATAGCCCAGGGGCAGGCCCGTCAGCTCCGTCACCCAGCGGCGCAGGCCTTGTTCCAGGGTGCGGTGGCGTTCCGGCGCGAAGGGGCCGAAGGGCAGGGCGTCCCAGTCGCCGCTGGCCTGCTGCTGCGGCGTCGCCAGGTCATGGGTCAGGCGGCGCACCACCAGCACGCGCGGCACCTCCCGCGTCACCGCCACGATCACGGCGGTGAGGCCGATGGAGGCGCGCTCGCCCATGGGCTGCGAGATGGGCTGCTGGCCGGGCTGGGGCTGAGGGGCCTGGGCGCTGGTCACGAGTCTCCCGCCAAATCTGTTTTCTGGGCACCTTTTCCGGGCCCGGGGCGGAGGCCCGTCCCGGGGCGCGACAGAATGTGTTGTCCGAGACGCTTTTGACAGCAAGAGAAAGTTCACGGGCACCTGTTAAAAGACGACAATCTGCTTATTGTCCTAGGCGGCAGGATGCCGCTTCGTTTCCCCACCACGATTTGCCTATGGTAGGCCCCGCGAATTAACGGGCCGGCCGCCGTGTGGGAACCACATGTCGTGAGAGAAGGTCCGACTTCGGGAGAGAGACCCATGGCGCTCAAAGCAGAACAGCGCAAATCCGAACTGACCGAGCAGATCGCCGCCAAGGTGCGGGATCGCCTGTCTCGGGAAAAGGCCGCCACGGCGGAACGTTTCGTCCGGCAGTTCTACGCCAACGTGCCCCCTGACGACATCCTGCGCAGCAGCAGCGACGAGCTGTACGGCGCCGCCATCGCCATGTGGCAGTTCGGCGCCGTGCGCAAGGCCGGCACCGCCCAGGTGCGCGTCTGCAACCCCAAGGTGGAGCAGGACGGCTGGCATGCCCCCCACACGGTGGTGGAGATCGTCAACGACGACATGCCCTTCCTGGTGGACAGCGTCTCGGCGGAACTGAACCGCCACGGCCTGACGGTGCACCTGGTGATCCACCCGGTGGTGAAGGTGAAGCGCGACGCCGATGGCCGCCTGGTCGAGCTGTATGAGCCGCACGCCGCCCCCGCCGACGCGCGCGCCGAAAGCTTCATGCATGTGGAGGTCGACCAGCAGACCTCCCCCGAACTGCTGGAAAAGGTCCGCGCCGGCCTGGTGCACGTCCTGGCGGACGTGCGCGCCGCCGTGGAGGATTTCGAGGCCATGCGCACCCGCGTGGCCGAAACCATTGACGAGTCGCGGAAGAGCGGCCTGGCCCTGGACGCCGCCGAGGTGGCGGAGGGCGTGGACTTCCTGCGCTGGATCGACGACGACCACTTCATCTTCCTGGGCGTGCGCGAGTACCGCTTCGGCAAGGAGGATGGGCAGGACACGCTGGACATCCTGACCGGCGCCGGCCTGGGCATCCTGCGCGATGACGAGGTTTCGGTCTTCGACGGCCTGCGCTACTTCTCCCAGTTGCCGCCGGACGTGCGCGCCTTCGTGCGCCAGCCGCGCGCCATCATGGTGACCAAGGCCAACAAGGACTCGACCGTCCACCGTCCGGCCCCGCTGGACGCCGTGATGGTGAAGCTGTTCGACGACAATGGCGTGGAGATCGGCGAGCGGCTGTTCGTCGGCCTCTTCACCTCCGTCGCCTACAACCGCGCGGCGCGCGAGATCCCCTACCTGCGCCAGAAGGTGAACCGCGCGCTGGAGCGGGCGGGCTTCGACAAGTCCAGCCACGACGGCAAGGCCCTGCTGCACATCCTGGAGACCTATCCCCGGGATGAGCTGTTCCAGACCAGCGATGACGAGCTGTTCGACATCGCCATGGGCGTGCTGCACCTGCAGGACCGCCAGCGCGTGGCCCTGTTCGTGCGCAAGGACCCGTTCGAACGCTTCGTCAGCGCCCTGATCTACGTCCCGCGCGACCGCTACGACACCGACCTGCGGCTGAAGCTGCAGGGCATCCTGGAGACGGCGTTCGAGGGCAAGACGACGCAGTACCATGTGATGCTGTCGGAAAGCGCGCTGGCCCGCGCCCACATCATCATCCAGACCACCCCGGGCAAGGTGCCGGACTACGACGTCCGCGATGTCGAAGAGACCTTGATCGAGGCGGCGCGCGGCTGGGGCGAGCGCCTGCAGCAGGCCCTGGTGGACGCCAAGGGGGAGGAGGTCGGCCTGCGGCTGGCCCGTCGCTACCGCCGCGGCACCCTGGCCGAGGGCTATCGCGAAATTTATAGCCCCGAAGCCGCCGTGATGGACATCGAGCGGCTGGAGGCGGTGGCGGCCACGGGCCGGATCGCGCTGAACCTGCACCGCCCGGTGGAGGCCGAGCCGCACGAGCTGTTCTTCAAGGTCTACCACGACGACACGCCGGTGCAGCTGTCCCAGGCCCTGCCCATGCTGGAGGATCTGGGCCTGAAGATCCTGGCGGAAGGCGGCCCGCATGAGGTGCGCCTGCCCGGTCGTGAGAAGTCCATCTGGATCCAGGACTTCGAGATGAAGATGGCCAACGGCCAGGCCGTCGAGCTGGACGCGGTGAAGGAGGCGTTCGAGGACGCCTTCATGCGCGTCTGGACCGGCGAGGCCCAGACCGATGGCTTCAACAAGCTGGTGCTGGGGGCCGGTTTGGCCTGGCGCGACGTCACCATGGTGCGCGCCTACGCCAAGTACCTGCGCCAGGCCCGCTTCGACTTCTCCCAGTCCTATATCGAGGACACGCTGGCGGCCCACGTGGGCATCACCAAGCTGCTGGTGCGCCTGTTCCACCTGGCCCATGACCCGGCCATCCTGGCCAAGCTGGGCCGGGAAGAGGTGGACAGCCGGCGCATGGGCCTGGTGGTGGAGATCGACCACGCGCTGGACCAGGTCACCAACCTGGATGAGGACCGCATCCTGCGCCGGATGCTGAACCTCATCCGCGCCACCCTGCGCACCAATTTCTTCCAGAAGGGTGCGGACGGCCAGCCCAAGGCCTATCTGTCGTTCAAGCTGGACAGCCGGTCCATCGACGACCTGCCGCTGCCCCGGCCCATGGTGGAAATCTGGGTCTACAGCCCCCGGGTCGAGGCCGTGCATCTGCGCGGCGGCAAGGTGGCGCGCGGCGGCATCCGCTGGTCCGACCGCAAGGAGGATTTCCGCACCGAAATCCTGGGCCTGATCAAGGCCCAGATGGTGAAGAACGCCGTCATCGTGCCCATGGGCTCCAAGGGCGGCTTCGTGGTGAAGAACCCGCCGCCGGCCTCGGCCGGCCGCGAGGCGGCGCTGGCCGAAGGCATCGAGTGCTACAAGACCATGATGCGCGGCCTGCTGGACATCACCGACAACCTGGTGAAGGGCCAGGTGGTGCCGCCCCAGGACGTGGTGCGCCTGGACGGCGACGACCCCTACCTGGTGGTCGCGGCCGACAAGGGCACGGCCACCTTCTCCGACATCGCCAACGGGGTCAGCCGCGACTACGGCTTCTGGCTGGACGACGCCTTCGCCTCGGGCGGTTCGGCTGGGTACGACCATAAGAAGATGGGCATCACCGCGCGCGGCGCGTGGGAGGCGGTGAAGCGCCACTTCCGTGAGCTGGGCCGCGATTGCCAGACCCAGGACTTCACCGTCGTGGGCGTGGGCGACATGTCGGGCGACGTGTTCGGCAACGGCATGCTGCTGTCCAAACACATCCGCCTGGTGGCCGCCTTCGACCACCGCCACATCTTCCTGGACCCCAACCCGGATGCCGCCAGCAGCTGGGAAGAGCGCAAGCGCATGTTCGACCTGCCGCGCTCCTCCTGGGCGGACTATGACAAGTCCAAGCTGTCCCAGGGCGGTGGCATCTTCGAGCGCGGGGCCAAGTCCGTCCCGCTGTCGCCCGAGGTGCGCGCGGCCCTGGGCATCACGGCCGAGCGCCTGACCCCGGCCGAGCTGATGCAGGCCATCCTGAAGGCGGACGTGGATCTGCTGTGGCTGGGCGGCATCGGCACCTATGTGAAGGCCGGGGGCGAGAGCAACGCCGAGGTGGGTGACAAGGCCAACGACGCCCTGCGCATCGATGGCCGCCAAGTCCGCGCCAAGGTGGTGGGCGAGGGGGCCAACCTGGGCTTCACCCAGCGCGGCCGCATCGAGGCGGCGCAGGCCGGCGTCCGCCTCAACACAGACGCCATCGACAACTCCGCCGGCGTCGACACCTCGGACCACGAGGTCAACATCAAGATCCTGCTGCGCGACGTGATGGACAAGGGCAGCATGACCCTGCCCCAGCGCGACGCGCTGCTGGCCACCATGACCGACGACGTGGCGGAGCTGGTGCTCGCCGACAACTACCAGCAGACCCAGGCCCTCTCCATCGACGAGGCGGTGGCGCCGGACACGCTGGACGACCTGGCCCGCTTCATGCGGCTGATGGAAAAGGCGGGCAAGCTGAACCGCGCTATCGAGTTCCTGCCGACGGATGAGGAGGTATCGCTGCGCGCCCAGGCCCGCCGGGGCCTGACGCGGCCGGAAACGGCGGTGCTGTTGGCCTATGCCAAGATCGACCTGTACGACAAGCTGCTGAACTCCGACCTGCCGGACGATGCCAAGATGGCGGCCGACCTGGTGGAATACTTCCCGGAAAGCCTGCAGCGGCAATATCCCCAGGCCGTGGCCGGTCACCAGCTGCGCCGCGAGATCATCGCCACCGTGGCGACCAACAGCATGGTGAACCGCGTCGGTCCCAGCTTTGTGGCCGAGATGGTGGAGCAGACGGGCCTGGGCGAGGCCGACGTGGCCCGCGCCTATCACATCGCCCGCGACGCCTATGGCCTGCCGGCGGTGTGGAAGGCCATCGACGCCCTGGACAACCAGGTCCCGGCGGCCACCCAGGCGGCCATGGGCCTGGCCACGCGCCGCCTGCTGCGCCGCGCCGTGCCGTGGACCCTGCTGAACAGCACCCACCCCCTGGACATGGCGGCCGGCATCGCCCGCTTGGGCCCGGCGGTGAAGGTGTTGTCCAAGGCGCTGGCCGACATCCTGTCGCCCGACGCCGCCGCCGACCTGGCCGCCAAGAAGGACGAGCTGGAGCAGGCGGGCGTGCCGGCCGAGTTGGCCCATCATGTGGCGGCCCTGTCCGCCCTGGGGGCCGCCACCGACATCAGCCAGATCGCGGTGGAAACCAACCGGGGGGTGGAGACGGTCGCGGCTGTCCACTTCGCGCTGGGCGAACGGCTGGGCTTCGACTGGCTGCGCGGCCGGGCGGAGGCGGTGAAGACCACCACCCACTGGCAGCGCCAGGCCCTGGGGGCCATCATCGACGACCTCTACGGCCTGCAGGGCCGCCTGGCGGCCCGCGTGCTGGCGGGTGAGGGCGACGACGTCACGGCCCTGATCGACGGCTGGCTGGCCGCCAAGTCCGGCCCGGTGGACCGGATCCAGTCCCTGCTGGCCGAACTGCGCGGCGTGGCGCACCTGGACGTGGCCATGCTGGCGGTCGCCACCCGCCAGCTGCGCGGCCTGACGGCGGGCTGAGACTTACTCCGGCGTGAAATCCAAGGGCATGAGGCTGCGCCTCGTGCCCTTGGGTGCCCCCGCCCGGAGATTGAGGGCGTGGCGGCGCCACTTTCTTCGTGAATTTCAACCCCGATTCTCCGTCGCCTGCACTGTGGGCGGCGGTGTCGAACTGTCGCTTGCGCAAAGCGTGGCGACTCCATATTTATTGATTTCACATCACCTGTCCGTGCATTGCGAAGATTGTCCGGCTCGTGGTCTCGTTTCCCTGATATCCCTTGGGGAAACCGCTTCCATAGGTGAGCTTTGTCCGTGACGTCGGATTACAGGGTCCTTGAGGGCAAGCGCCTGCTGCTGGTCATTTCCGGCGGCATCGCGGCGTACAAATGCCTGGAACTGATCCGCCGGCTGAAGGAACGCGGCGTCCGCGTCCGCGCCGTTTTGACCGAGGGCGCGCAGCACTTCGTGACGCCCCTGTCCGTGGCCGCCTTGTCGGAGGAGAAGGTCTACACCGACCTGTTCTCCCTGACCGACGAGTCGGAGATGGGGCACATCCGCCTGTCGCGCGAGGCCGATCTGGTGGTGGTGGCCCCGGCCAGCGCCGACATCCTGGCGCGCATGGCGGCCGGCATGGCCAATGACCTGGCGACCACGGCGCTGCTGGCCACCGACAAGCCGGTGATGGTGGTGCCGGCCATGAACGTCATGATGTGGACGAACCCGGCCACCCAGGCCAACGTCCGCACGCTGGAGGGGCGCGGCATCCGCCGCCTGGGCCCCGCCGCTGGCGACATGGCCTGCGGCGAGGTCGGCTCCGGCCGCATGGTGGAGCCCATGGAGATCGTGGCCGGCATCGCCGCCTTCTTCGCCGAACAGAGCGCCCCCAGGCCTTTGGCCGGCCGCCGTGCCGTGGTGACCAGCGGTCCCACCCACGAACCCATCGACCCCGTGCGCTACATCGCCAACCGCTCGTCGGGCAAGCAGGGCCACGCCGTGGCGGCGGCCCTGGCGGCGCTGGGCGCCGACGTGACCCTGGTCAGCGGCCCGGTCACCCTGGCCGACCCGCCGGGCGTGCGCGTGGTGCGGGTGGAAACGGCGGCGGAGATGCTGGCCGCGTCCCAGGCCGCGCTTCCGGCGGATATCGCCGTCTGCGCCGCCGCCGTGGCCGACTGGCGCGTGGCCGCCGCCGCGGGCGACAAGGTGAAGAAGGGCCCCGACGGCCCGCCCACCCTGGCCCTGGCCGAGAATCCCGACATCCTGGCCACCTTGTCCCAGGCTGGTCCCCAGCGCCCCCGCCTGGTGGTGGGCTTCGCCGCCGAGACGCGCGACGTGCTGGCCTATGCCGCGGCCAAGCTGGCCAGGAAGGGCTGCGACTGGATCGTCGCCAACGACGTGGCGACCGGCACCGGCACCTTCGGCGGCGATGACAACCAGGTGCATCTGCTGCGCCAAGGGGCCCAGCCCGAAACCCCTCTCGTTGAGACTTGGCCGCGCCTGAGCAAGGCCGAGGTTGCGGCGCGCCTGGCCCAGGCCGTCGCCGACGCACTGTCTCCCTCCATTGCCACCTCACCAAGCAACAACCGTCCGGAACCCGTTTGATGACCGAAGCCGTTACCGTCGCCGTCACCCGCCTGCCCCATGGCCGGGATTTGGATCTGCCCGCCTACGCCACCGCCCAGGCCGCCGGCCTGGACCTGATGGCGGCCGTGTCGGCCCCGGTGGTGATCCCGCCCCTGGGCCGCGCGCTGGTGCCCACGGGCCTGGCCATTTCTCTGCCGGTGGGCTTCGAGGCGCAGGTGCGCCCGCGTTCCGGCCTGGCGCTGAAGAACGGGGTCACAGTGCTGAACGCGCCGGGCACGGTGGATGCCGATTACCGGGGCGAGGTGGGCGTCATCCTGGTGAACCTGGGGGACCAGCCCTTCACCGTCGAACGCGGCATGCGCATCGCCCAGATGGTGATCGCCCGCCACGAGCGCGCCCAGTGGAACGAGGTGGACAGCCTGGATGAGACCGCCCGGGGCGCCGGTGGCTTCGGCTCCACCGGCGTCGCCGCGACCGCCACCGGCCGGGCGGGCTGATAAAAATGGGGGAAGGGATGCTGCGGATTTCCAAGAAGCTGATGTTCGCCATCGAGGTGGTGCTGGACATCGCCTACAACGCCGGTTCCGAACCCGTGCAGTCGGGCGAGATCACCGCGCGCCAAGGTATCCCCAAGCGCTACCTGGAACAGGTGCTGCAAGCCCTGGTGCGGGCCGGCATCCTGGCCGGCGTGCGCGGTCCGCGCGGCGGCTATCGCCTGGCGCGCGAACGCCGCCGCATCACGGTGGGTGAGATCGTGCGCATCGTCCGCGCCCTGGAACAGGCCACCGATCCCATTGAAGAGGCGGTGGGGGCCGAGCTGGGCCGGCAGGTGGTGCGCCCGCTGTGGGCCGAGCTGCAGGACGACTGCATGCGCCGCCTGGACCAGACCACCATCGAGGATTTGTGCCTGCGCGCCCATCGCGCCGGCATCGAAAGCGAAGCGACCCACAAGCTGGACTTCAGCATCTAAGGAAGGGATCGAACCATGTCTGACACCGTGCCCACCGCCGCCTTTCGCGGCCGCGTTTACGACAGCATCCTGGAAACCGTGGGCGCCACCCCCCTGGTGCGCCTGAAGCGCCTGGCCGCCGCCCATGGCGTGAAGGCCGACATCATCGGCAAGTGCGAGTTCTTCAACCCGCTGTCCAGCGTGAAGGACCGCATCGGCCTGGCCATGATCGAGGCCGCCGAGGCCGACGGCCGCATCTCCCCCGACCGCACCCTGCTGATCGAGCCCACCTCGGGCAACACCGGCATCGCGCTGGCCTTCGTGGCCGCGGCCAAGGGCTACCGCCTGATCCTGACCATGCCGGAAAGCATGTCGGTGGAACGCCGCCGCATGCTGAAGCTGCTGGGCGCCGAGATCGTGCTGACCCCGCCGGCCCAGGGCATGAAGGGCGCCATCGCCAGGGCGGAGGAACTGGCGGCCGAGGCCGGCGACGCCTACATCCTGCAGCAGTTCAAGAACCCGGCGAATCCGGAAATCCACCGCCGCACCACGGCCGAGGAAATCTGGGCCGATACCGCCGGCGGCGTTGATTTCCTGATCTCCGGCGTGGGCACCGGCGGCACGCTGACCGGTGTCGCCAGCGTGATCAAGGAGCGCAAGCCCAGCTTCAAGGCCGTGGCGGTGGAACCGGAGGACAGCCCCGTCCTGTCCGGCGGCCTGCCGGGCCCGCACAAGATCCAGGGCATCGGGGCCGGCTTCGTGCCCGACATCCTGGACACCCACCTGATCGACGAGGTGCTGCGCATCTCCAACCAGCGCGCCTTCGAGACGGCGCGCGAGGTGGCCAAGCTGGAAGGTGTCGCCGTCGGCATCAGCTCCGGCGCCGCCCTGGCCGCCGCCCTGGAACTGGGTGCCCGCCCGGGGAACGAGGGCAAGCAGATCGTCGTGATCCTACCCAGCTTCGCCGAACGCTACCTGTCCACCGGCCTGTTCGACGGCCTGGAGTGAGGGTCAAGGGGGCCGGTCACAGCGCCGGCCCCTTTTTGCCCGCTACTTTCCAGCCCGTTTCACCTAGGCCCCGACTGGGGCCGCCGGAGCAAGCACCGAAGGGCGGAGCGAGGACAAGCCAAGGGGCGGATGCCCCGCCGGCGTCTGAGGCAACTCAAAACTCCGGCGCCTGAGGCAAATATATGGACTTCAATAACTCACAGATCGAGCGCTACTCCCGCCACATCATCCTGAAGGAGGTGGGCGGGGAGGGGCAGGCCAGGCTGCTGGCCAGTTCCGTCCTGGTGGTGGGCGCCGGCGGCCTGGGCGCCCCCCTGCTGCTGTACCTGGCGGCGGCCGGGGTGGGACGCATCGGTATCGTCGACGACGACACGGTCGACCTGTCCAACCTGCAGCGCCAGGTGGTGCACGACATGGCCTCGCTGGGCCAGGCCAAGGTGGACAGCGCCGCCGCCCGCCTGCGCGCCATCAACCCCGACGTGGTGGTGGAGACGCACCGCATGCGCCTGGACCCCCACAATGTCCGGGACCTGATTCGGGCCTATGACATCGTGGCCGACGGGTCGGACAATTTCGCCACCCGTTTCCTGCTGAACGACGCCTGCTATTTTGAGCGCCGCACCCTGGTGTCGGCCGCCATGCTGCGCTTCGATGGCCAAATCTCCACGTTCAAAGCGTATCTGGATAAGGCCCACGAGGGCCATCCCCATCCCTGCTACCGCTGCGTCTTTCCCGAACCGCCGCCGCCGGGCCTGGTGCCCTCCTGCTCCGAGGCCGGGGTGCTGGGCGCCCTGGCCGGCACGGTGGGCTCCCTGCAGGCGCTGGAGGTTTTGAAGGAGCTGCTGGGCATCGGCGACAGCCTGTCCGGCCGCCTCATGCTCTATGACAGCCTGGGGGCTTCCTTCCGCACCGTGCGGGTGAAGCCCGACCCCGACTGCCCCCTGTGCGGCAGCCATCCCACCATCACCGCCCTACCGGGCGAGGCCACCATCACCGCCCTGCCTGGTGAAAAGGGGCCGGGGGAAGGGACGGCATGACGACCACGCAACCGGGGCTGTCCATCGTGCTGCGCTCGGGCGGCTTCGACCGGGTGCACTACGCCCTGGTCATGGCCACGGCGGCGGCGGCCATCGGCCGGCCCACCCTGCTGTTCGTCACCGGCCGCGCCCTGCGCCTGTTGCTGGCGGACGACGGCTGGACGGGCCTGGACCCGGCGGACGACGGCAGCACCGCCGTCGAGCGTGAGCGGCGGTTCGCCGAGACCAACGTCGCCACCCTGGCGGAGTTGACGGAGTCGCTGGACCCCCTGGGGGTGCGCGTCATGGCCTGTGAGATGGGCTGGCGCGTGCTGGGGCTGGACAAGCCGGCCCTGCGTCCCGATGTGACGGTGGAAACGGCGGGTGTGGTGACGCTGTTGCAGGCGACCCCGCCGGGCGCCCATCTTATCCACCTGTGATCCGCCCAGCCTGAGAGCGCCCCGCCATGCCTGAATTGCCCGAGGTCGAAACCGTGGCCCGGGGCCTGGCCCTGAAGATGGAGGGCCGCACGCTGGTGCGCGTGGCCCAGCACCGCCCCAACCTGCGCACACCCTTCCCGCCCGGCTTCGTCCAGCGCCTGACGGGCCGGCGCGTGGCCGGCATCGGCCGACGGGCCAAGTATGTGCTGGTGCGGCTGGACCCCGTTTCAGGCTCGGGGGAGGACACCCTGCTCATCCACCTGGGCATGTCGGGCAGCATGGTGGTCAGCCGGGGACCGGCGGGCGCGCCCGGGGCGCACGACCATGTGGTCATGGAAACGGACGACGGCGCCGTCGTCACCTTCAACGACCCCCGCCGCTTCGGCCTCATGGACCTGATCGCGGACGGGCAGGTGGACAGCCACCCCCTGCTGGCCAAGCTGGGGCCGGAACCCTTGGGCAACGCTTTCGACGCCGACACCCTGTCGGCCCGCCTGGCGGGCAAGATGACGCCCATCAAGGCGGCGCTGCTGGACCAGCGCGTGGTGGCCGGCCTGGGCAACATCTATGTCTGCGAGGCGCTGTTCCGCTCCGGCATCAGTCCGGAACGGTCGGCGGCCAGCGTGGCGGGCAAGGACGCCCAGCGGCTGGTGCCGGCCATCCGCGACGTGCTGACCGAGGCCATCGCGGCCGGCGGTTCCTCCCTGCGCGACTATGTCCAGTCGGACGGCGAGCTGGGCTACTTCCAGCACTCCTTCGCCGTTTATGGACGGGAGGGCGAGGCCTGCCCCGGTTGCGACTGCGACGTGGCCCGCACGGGTGGCGTGCGGCGGGTAGTGCAGGCCGGCCGGTCCAGCTTCTTCTGCGCGCGGCGGCAGCGCTGACGCATGCGGCCTTGGCCGTTGATGGGGGGCCCGCCATGCGTCACCTTACCGCCTAAGATCTCATTCCCGGCCCCTCTTGGCCGCCCCTGGCCCTCCGCGTGAGCCCTGAATGCGCCTTGCCCTCGCCGCCGCCGTTTCCATCACCCTGCTGCTGGCCCCCCTGCTGCTGGTGGCGGGCCCGGGGCGCGCGGGACCGGTGGAGCCGGGGTTCGTGCCGGGGGTGGAGGATTTGCCCCTGATGCCGGGCCTGACGGCGCCCGCCAACGCGGCTGTGGTCTTCGATCAACCGGAGGGCCGCATCGTCGAGTCGGCGGCCCAGGGCGACGTCAGCGCCGCCGCCATCACCGCCTTCTACGCCCAGACACTGCCGCAGCTGGGCTGGCACCCGGCCGGCGACGGCCGCTGGGCCCGCGAGGGCGAAAGGCTGGAGATCACGGCGACCCGCGACGGCATGGGCGGCCGGGGCGAAACCATGGTGCGCTTCACCTTGCGCCCACAGTAGGCCCGCTTTTGAAATGCGCCCCAAGGGAAAGGGTGTTTTTAAAGTAAAAGACCCACGATCTTGGGTGTTGACGATAGAATCGCCCATATCTGGTTTTAGACTCGTTGAATCCGGGGGGCGGGGATGCCCAAAGCAGGGGCGTGCTCGCCGGATTTTGGTCTAGTCTGGCTCGGTTTTTAGGGCCGTGCCGCTTGACGGTTTCGTGGGGAGGGGGTATAAGCCCGGCCTTCCACGGCAAGGGTCGTGTTCGAAAAGGGTTTGTCATGGCTAATCATAAGTCCGCTGAAAAGCGTATCCGTCAGACGGAAGTCCGTACCGAAGTGAACCGGGCCCGCGTGTCCCGTATCCGTACCTTCGTGAAGAAGGTTGAGCTGGCCCTGGAAGCCGGCGACAAGGCCGCCGCCGCCGAGGCGTTCAAGCTGGCCCAGCCGGAAATGATGCGTGGCGTCTCCAAGGGCGTGATGCACCGCAACACGGTGTCGCGCAAGATTTCCCGTCTGTCTCTCCGCATCAACGCTCTGGGCTGATAAGCCGGCCGCGCCGATCGCGCGGACCCTCGGGGGCCGGCGCATGAGGCGGGGTCCCAGCTCTTGACCGTGGATTGGATGGGGCCGCGTCCTGCCGGACACCGGCGGGGGCGCGGCCTTTTCCTTGTCCGCCCGTCGTTACTGCGTTCACCCTCACCTATTCTTCCAGAATAGTCCGAAGGGCCGGTGCCGGGCGGCGGGCGCGAGCATCATTCGGTCTTTTTTGCTTGTTCCCTTTTCGAGCCTATTGCGAGTCCCGGACGGCCCGACTAGCATCTGCGGATGTGCGGGGTCGTTCTCCTCGATGAAGTAATCAAGCGGCGGAAACGCCCGCGCAGACCGATGGCAGATATACTTTGATGATGACGCTTGGCGCTCTACATCACTCTGGCGTTGGTAGATTTCTGAATCTTTGAAGAAGATCATGCGTCTACGGGAGATTCTTTAAAACGAATCCCGTAAGGTGCGCGGTTTTGTTTGCGTGTATGGGTTTTGGTCTGCCTGGTATTTCAGCGGAATGGTGCCGGACGGGGCGGGGGCGATGCCTCAAACCCGGTGCCGGCAAACGTTCCGGTGGGAGGAAAGGCGGTCACGGAACCAGCCGGGACAGGGCCGACGACAGGGGCTGACGAAGCGGGGTTAGGGCGGCGTTGGAAAAGGCGGGACCTTGGGTGGTCCGCCGCCTTTGCCCATCATCGTCCGTCGTGCCGGCGTCCAACCGGCTCCCATGCCTTCGTTCGGCTCCAGGCTTGTCGCCCGGACCTCCGGCCTTCATGAGGCGCCTGTCGGGGTGATGCATCCCGGCATGACCTGCCTCATGGGGGAACCGGACTTTCCCGGCCCAAGGTTCCGGTCCGATTTGATCCGGTTGTCAGGCCGGCTGTCGTTGGCCGGTGTGGTCTTATTGATTTCCGGGTCCGGAAGGCGTTGGGGCAGGAGCGAAGCGGGAATGTCGGTTCAGGCATCTCTGGATCAGCAATGGGCGCGCATCAGCGGGCGCCTGAAGGACGAGGTGGGTGAAACCGCGTATCGCAGCTGGCTGAAGCCGCTGACCGTTGAGGATTTCATCGGCGGCCAGGTGCGCATCGTCGTGCCCACGCGCTTCATGCGCGACTGGATCCGCACCCACTACGCCGATCGTATCCGCGCCCTGTGGACGGGGGAAAATCCCGGCGTCCAGTCCGTGGAAATCGTTGTGGCCCCGCCGCGCAACGACGCCTCGCTGGGCGGCGCCCTGACCACCTCCCCGCGCGCCGTCGCCAACGCCACCGCCGATGCCGGGGCGCTGGCGGAGACCGGTATCGATCACCTGCCCACATATGACGAGGTCGAGGCCTCCGCGTCCCTGAACGGCGGCCTGAACGGGGCGGCCGAGGCGCCGGCCCTGCCCGCCTTCATCGCCGGCAACGGCCTGGGGGAGGAGCGGGATGACGTCTCGGCCCTGCTGGACCCGCGCTTCACCTTCGAGAATTTCGTGGTGGGCAAGCCCAACGAACTGGCCTTCGCCGCCGCCCGCCGCGTGGCCGACGCCAACGCCGTCACCTTCAACCCGCTGTTCCTGTACGGCGGCGTGGGCCTGGGCAAGACCCACCTGATGCACGCCATCGCTTGGCACATCCGCAAGAAGGACCCCGCCCGCCGGGTGATCTACCTGTCGGCGGAAAAGTTCATGTACCAGTTCATCCGGGCGCTTCGGTACAAGGACACCATGGCGTTCAAGGAGCAGTTCCGCTCCGTCGACGTGCTGATGATCGACGACGTGCAGTTCATCAGCGGCAAGGACAGCACCCAGGAAGAGTTCTTCCACACCTTCAACGCCCTGGTGGACCAGAACCGCCAGGTCATCATCTCCGCCGACAAGAGCCCATCGGACCTGGAAGGCATGGAGGAGCGCCTGCGCTCCCGCCTCGGCTGGGGGCTGGTGGCCGACATCCACCCGACGACGTATGAGCTGCGCTTGGGGATTCTGCAGTCCAAGGGCGAGCAGATGCGGGTGCAAATTCCGCAGAAGGTCCTGGAGTTCCTGGCCCACAAGATCACGTCCAACGTTCGTGAGCTGGAAGGCGCGCTGAACCGCATCGTGGCGCATGCCGAGCTGGTGGGCCGCGCCATCACCCTGGAAAGCAGCCAGGAAGTGCTGCACGACCTGCTGCGCGCCAGCAACCGCCGGGTGACCATCGAGGAAATCCAGAAGAAGGTGGCGGAGCACTACAACATCCGCCTGGCGGACATGAGCTCCGCCCGCCGCGCCCGCGCCGTCGCCCGCCCGCGCCAGGTGGCGATGTATCTGTCCAAGCAGCTGACCGCCCGCTCCCTGCCCGAGATCGGCCGCAAGTTCGGCGACCGCGACCACACCACCGTGATGCACGCCGTGCGCAAGGTGGAAGAGCTGTGCGCCACCGACCCGACCTTCTCCGAAGACGTGGAACTGCTGCGGCGCATGCTGGAAGGCTGACACCCCTTCCATTCCCGCCTGTCTCCGTCCCCTTGTCTTTGCCCCCCGTCTCCAGCCCCCCGGGCCCCCCTTTCGGACAGGGGCGACTCGGCCTTCCGGATGCCTCTGGAATCGGTCGAAAACGCTGTCGCCGCGCGGGGCTTGTGCTATGGTGACCACCCCTTTTTCCAGGCCCTGTGGGGGGGCCTCGGGGGGGATTCAAGGCAAACAATCGCCGCGCCTCACAGGGGCGACGGGTCAGCACAAGCGGAACGGCATGAAGATCACCATCGAACGCGCGGCTTTGCTCCGGTCTCTCGGTCATGTTCAGAGCGTGGTGGAGCGTCGGAACACCATTCCGATCCTGTCCAACGTCCTGCTGAAGGCGGAAAACGGTGAGCTGGCGCTGACCGCCACCGACATGGATCTGGAGATCGTGGAATCCGTGCCGGCCGACATCGCGCGCCCCGGTTCCGCCACCGCCCCCGCCCACACCCTGTACGACATCGCCCGCAAGCTGCCGGACGGCAGCCAGGTGGAACTGGACTTCACCGCCGACACGCTGACCCTGCGCTCCGGCCGGTCGCAGTTCCGCCTGGGCGCCCTGCCGGTGGAGGATTTCCCCGTCATGGCCGGCGGCGACACCGGGCACCGCTTCAGCCTGTCGGCCAACGACCTGAAGATGCTGGTGGATCGCACCAAGTTCGCCATCTCCACCGAGGAGACGCGCTACTACCTGAACGGCATCTACCTGCACGCTTCCAAGGCCAAGACCGGGGCCGCCGAAATCCCCGTGCTGCGCGCCGTGGCCACCGACGGCCATCGCCTGGCCCGGGTGGAGATGGCCCTGCCGGACGGCGCCGCCGGCATCCCCGGCGTGATCATCCCGCGCAAGACCGTGATCGAGGTGCGCAAGCTGCTGGACGAGGCGGCCGACCGCATCGAGGTGCAACTGTCCGACACCAAGGTGCGCTTCGCCTTCGACAGCATCGTGCTGACCAGCAAGCTGATCGACGGCACCTTCCCGGACTATGAGCGCGTCATTCCCACGGGCAACGACAAGGTGATGGAGGTCAACGCCGGCCAGTTCGCCGCCGCCGTCGACCGCGTCGCCACCATCTCCACGGAAAAGAGCCGCGCGGTGAAGCTCAGCCTGGACCGTGGCATCCTGACCCTGTCGGCCTCCAGCCCGGAAGCGGGCTCGGCCACGGAGGAGATCGAGGTCAGCTACGACAACACCGCGCTCGAAATCGGCTTCAACAGCCGCTACCTGCTGGACATCACCCAGCAGATCGAGGGCGAGGGCGTGCGCTTCACCCTGGCCGACGCCGGCTCGCCCACCGTGGTGCGCGACGTGGCCGACGGGTCGGCCCTTTACGTCCTCATGCCGATGCGCGTTTGAGGTCCTGGGGTCCCCGGGGCGGCGGTAGCGGTTGCTGGCCAATATGGGCGCCATGTCCACAGAAGAGCCGCCCCTGACGGGGGAGCCGGAGGGCACCCCTCATGAGCATGAGGGGGCGGCGCCCGCGGTCATCCCCGGGGCCGTGTCCACGCCGCCGGTGGCGGCGCTGGCGGTCACGCGGCTGACCGTCACCCGCTTCCGCTCCTACGCCCAGGCCCGCCTGACGCTGGACCGGCGGCCGGTGGCGCTGACCGGCCCCAACGGCGCCGGCAAGACCAACCTGCTGGAGGCGGTGAGCTTCCTCGCCCCCGGCCGTGGCCTGCGCCGCGCCAAGCTGGGGGATGTGGAACGGCTGCAGGCCCCGGGCGAAACCTGGGAGACGCCGGGCTGGGCCGTGGCGGCGGAGGTGTGCACACCGCTGGGCGTGGTGGAGATCGGCACCGGCCGCGACCCCGCCGGCGCGCCGGGCAGCGAGCGCCGCGTGGTGCACATCGACGGCCGGCCGGCCAAAAGCCAGATGGCGCTGGCGCAATATGTTTCCTGCGTTTGGCTGACGCCGCAGATGGACCGCCTGTTCGTCGAGGGGGCCGCCGGCCGCCGCCGCTTCATCGACCGGCTGGTGTTCGGCTTCCATCCCGAGCATGCCGGCCACCTCAGCCGCTTCGAACAGGCCATGCGCGACCGCATCCGCCTGTTGCGCGAGGGGGGGACCCCTCCTGGCTGACGGTGCTGGAGGACCAGATGGCCACCAACGGCATCGCCGTGGCCGCCGCCCGCCGCGACGTGACGGCCCGCCTGGGCGCCGCCTGCCGCCGGGGCGTGGGGCCCTTCCCGGCGCCCGGCCTGGCGCTGACCGGCACCCTGGACACATGGCTGGCCGACCGGCCGGCGGTGGAGGCGGAGGACGCGCTGCGCCGAGCCCTGGCGGAGGCGCGGCGGATCGACGCGCACGCCGGCACCACCACGGTGGGCCCGCACCGCAGCGACCTGGCCGTGACCTACCTGGCCAAGGGCATGCCGGCGGATCTGGGCTCCACCGGCGAGCAAAAGGCCCTGCTGATCGCCATCGTGCTGGCCAACGCCCGGTTGATGGCGGCCGAGGGCGGGGCGCCACCCCTTTTGCTGCTGGACGAGGTGGCCGCCCACCTGGATGCGGAGCGTCGCACCGCCCTGTTCCAGGAGGTGCTGGCCACCGGGTCGCAGGCGTGGATGACGGGCACCGACGCCGCCACCTTCGCCGAACTGGGGGCCGCCGCCAACCACGTCCGGGTGGTCCCGGACGACACCGGCGGCGGCGTGGTGGTGGGCGCCGGATAGGCCCCTGGCGCTTTCGAGAGTCCGCGGAATGGGGGGCAGCGATCCCCCTTGGTTATGACGGTTTTGCCCCTGGGCGACGCGATATCTGGTAGAGTGTATCCATGGCACAAGAAGCTCTGACGACCCCCGACTCCGCCGCCGAGGATTACGGCGCCAGCTCCATCAAAGTGCTGAAAGGCCTTGATGCGGTGCGCAAGCGTCCCGGCATGTACATCGGCGACACCGACGATGGTTCCGGCCTGCACCACATGGTGTACGAGGTCGTGGACAACGCCATCGACGAGGCGCTGGCCGGCTATTGCACCCGGGTGGACGTCATCCTGAATCCCGACGGTTCGTGCACCGTGCGCGACGATGGCCGTGGCATCCCTGTGGACATCCATGCGGAGGAAGGCGTGTCGGCGGCCGAGGTCATCATGACCCAGCTGCACGCCGGCGGTAAGTTCGACCAGAACAGCTACAAGGTCTCCGGCGGCCTGCACGGCGTGGGCGTGTCCGTCGTGAACGCCCTGTCGGAAATCCTGGACCTGCGCATCTGGCGCCAGGGCCGGGTGTGGGAGATGCGCTTCGCCCATGGCGAGGCGCAGGCGCCGCTGGCCAACACCGGCGCGGCACCGCTGAAGGCCGACGGCCGCCCCCTGTCGGGGACGGAGGTCACCTTCCTGCCGTCCAAGGCCACCTTCACCAAGACCGAGTTCGACTACCAGACGCTGGAACACCGCCTGCGCGAGCTGGCCTTCCTGAACTCCGGCGTCACCCTGTACCTGACCGACGCGCGGGGGGTGGAGCCGAAGTCCTGCGAGCTGCATTACGAGGGCGGGCTGGAGGCCTTCGTGCAGTGGCTGGACCGGTCGAAGACGCCGCTGCACAAGCCAGGCATCGCGCTCCGCGCCGAACGGCAGAGCGACCTGGGCGGCACCATCGGCGTGGAAGTGGCGCTGCAGTGGAACGACAGCTATCACGAGAGCACGCTGTGCTTCACCAACAACATCCCGCAGCGTGACGGCGGCACCCACCTGGCCGGTTTCCGCGCGGCGCTGACCCGCACGCTGAACAACTACGCGAACGAATCCGGCATCGCGAAGAAGGAGAAGGTGAACCTTTCCGGCGACGACATGCGCGAGGGCCTGACCTGCGTGCTGTCGGTGAAGGTGCCCGATCCCAAGTTCTCCAGCCAGACCAAGGACAAGCTGGTCTCCTCCGAGGTCCGCCCCGTGGTGGAGGCGGTGGTGGCCGACGCCCTGGCGACCTGGCTGGAAGAGCACCCGGGCGATGCCAAGCGCATCATCGGCAAGGTGGTCGAGGCCGCCGCCGCGCGTGAGGCCGCGCGCAAGGCGCGGGAACTGACCCGGCGCAAGGGCGCCCTGGACATGGCCTCGCTGCCCGGCAAGCTGGCCGACTGCCAGGAACGCGATCCGGCGCTCAGCGAACTGTTCCTGGTCGAGGGTGACTCGGCCGGCGGCTCCGCCAAGCAGGGCCGCTCGCGCCAGTTCCAGGCCATCCTGCCCCTGCGCGGCAAGATCCTGAACGTGGAGCGCGCGCGCTTCGACAAGATGCTGTCCTCGGCCGAGATCGGCACCCTGATCGCGGCGCTGGGCACCGGTATCGGGCGTGAGGAGTTCAACGCGGAAAAGGCGCGCTATCACAAGGTCATCATCATGACCGACGCCGACGTGGACGGCGCGCACATCCGCACCCTGCTGCTGACCTTCTTCTACCGCCAGATGCCCGAGCTGATCGAGCGCGGCTACCTCTACATCGCCCAGCCGCCGCTGTACCGTGTGAAACGCGGCACGGCCAAGGAACGGTACCTCAAGGACGACCGGGCCATGGACGATTACCTGATCGGCCAGGGGCTGGAAGACGTCGCCCTGGTGGGCGCGGCGGGTGTCCAGCGCGAGGGCGGTGAGCTGCGCGACGTGGTGGAGCAAGCGCGTTCCGCCCGCCACCAGCTGCAGGCCCTGACCCGCAAGGTGGGCAACGCCGCCGTGGTGGAACAGGCGGCCGTGGCCGGCGCCCTGTCCATGACCCTGCTGACCGATGACGCGCGCGCCGATGACCTGGCCCGCGTGGTGGCGGCACGCCTGAACCGCATCGAGGCCCAGGCCGCGCAGGCCGCCGGCAATGCCGGCGAGGGCGCCACCGTGGGCGTGGGCGCCTGGCAGGGCGAACGCGCGCGCGAGGGCGGCCTGATGCTGTTCCGCACCAGCCGCGGCGTCACCCACCGCCACATCCTGGACGCCGACGTGCTGAAAAGCGTGGAGGCCCGCCGCCTGGACGCTATGGCCGACTTCCTGAAGACGGTCTTCACCGACGCGGCCACCCTGACCTACCGCGGCCGCACCACCCGCACCATCGTCGGCCCCACCGGCCTGATGGACGCGGTGCTGGAACAGGGCCGCCAGGGCCTGTCCATCCAGCGCTACAAGGGCCTGGGCGAGATGAACCCGGACCAGCTGTGGGAAACCACGCTGGACCCCAAGATCCGCTCGCTGCTGCAGGTCAAGGTCACCCACGTCGATGAGGCGGAAGAGGTGTTCTCCACCCTCATGGGCGACATCGTCGAACCCCGCCGCGACTTCATCCAGGAAAACGCGCTGAAGGTGGCGAACCTGGACGTGTGAGGCGGCGTAAAAAAAGAAAATCAAACGTACCCCGTGGCGTGTGGGACCAACGTTCCGCCCCACGGGGGCCGGCATATGGGGCGTTTCATCAAGTAGCGGCTGTGTGAGGACCGGACGCCGGCGATGGCGTGTTCTGGCCGTTTTCCATGTGCGAAGGGCGTGGGACCGCGCACCGGGCCGCACCGACAAAGCCTGAGGGGGACCTGATGATCACGGGTGAGATCAAGCGCCAGATCGACGACATCTGGAACGACTTCTGGACCGGGGGCGTGTCCAACCCGCTGGCCGTGATGGAGCAGATCACCTACCTGCTGTTCGTCCGCCGCCTGGATGAGATGCAGATGGTGGAGGAGGCGAAGGCCGCCGCGCTGAAAAGGCCGGTGGAACGCCGCATCTTCCCCGAGGGCGCGGACGACGACGGCGTTGCCTATGACCGGATGCGCTGGTCGCGGTTCAAGTCGCTGGAGCCGCGGGCGATGTTCGACCTGGTGGACCGCCACGTATTCCCATTCCTGCGCACCTTGGGCGGCGACGCCTCCAGCTTCGCCACCCATATGAAGGACGCGCGCCTGGGCATCCCCACCCCGGCCCTGCTGGCCAAGGTGGTGGAAAAGCTGGACCGGGTGCCGATGGAGGACCGGGACACCAAGGGCGACGTCTACGAATACATGCTGGGCAAGATCGCCAGCGCCGGCCAGAACGGGCAGTTCCGCACCCCCCGGCACATCATCGCCACCATGGTGGAACTGATGGCGCCCACGCCGGACGACGTCATCTGCGACCCCGCCGCCGGCACCGCCGGCTTCCTGGTCCAGGCCGGGGAATATCTGCGGCGGGAGCATCAGGCCCTGTTCCGCGACCCGGCGACGCTGAGGCACTTCCATACCCACGCCTTCAACGGCTTCGACTTCGACCCCACCATGCTGCGCATCGCGTCCATGAACATGGTGCTGCATGGGGTGGAGGGGGCGACCATCGCCTATCGTGACAGCCTGGCGGAGGAACATGGGCAGGATGCGGGCGCCTATTCCCTGATCCTGGCCAACCCGCCCTTCGCCGGGTCGCTGGACTATGAGTCCTGCGCCAAGGACCTGCAACGCATCGTCAAGACCAAGAAGACGGAACTGCTGTTCATCGCCCTGTTCCTGCGCCTGCTGCGCACCGGCGGCCGGGCGGCGGTGATCGTGCCGGACGGCGTGCTGTTCGGGTCCAGCAAGGCGCATAAGGAGATGCGCCGCATGCTGGTGGAGGATCACAAGCTGGACGCGGTGATCAAGCTGCCGTCCGGCGTGTTCCGCCCCTATGCCGGTGTTTCCACCGCCATCCTGTGCTTCACCCGCACCGACAGCGGCGGCACCGACCAGGTCTGGTTCTACGACCTTCAGGCCGATGGCTTCACCCTGGACGACAAGCGCACGCCCCTGCTGGCGGAGGACCGCCAGGGCCCGGCGCCCGAACGCCCCCTGACGGCGGAGGAGTTCCAGAAGAACAACCTGCCCGACCTGGTCACCCGCTGGCAGGACCGCGACGGCGATGAGAAAAAGCGCCCGCGCACGGCCCAGAGCTTCTGCGTGCCCAAGGCGGAGATCGCGGCGGCCGGCTATGACCTGTCGCTGAACCGCTACAAGGAGGTGGCGCACGAAGCCGTGGACCACGCCAGCCCGGCGGAAATACTGTCGGACCTGAAGAAGCTGGAGGCCGAGATCGCGGAAGGGACCCGGCGGCTGGAGGAGATGCTGGGATGAGTGATTGGCTCCAGGAATCTTTCAGTGACTTGTTCGTTGATTTATCGAGCGGTCATCGAAAGTTGAAAACAGAAGAGTACTTAACTTCTGGTCGGGTTCCGATTGTAGATCAAGGGGCCAATTTTATATGTGGTTATTGTAACGAAGAAGAAGCCGTAGTCCAGGTGGAGAAACCCGTCATTGTCTTTGGGGATCATACCCGGCACTGGAAATATGTGGACTTTGATTTCTGCGTTGGAGCCGATGGCGTAAAAATATTCAAGCCTTGTGACCGACTTGACTCACGTTTTGCATACAGGGCGCTCTGTAACCTCGACATCGAAAGCGCTGGGTACAGTCGGCACACTAAGTTTTTGCGCCGTAAAGTCATTAACTTTCCGACCAATATGAAAGAGCAGCGGCGGATCGCGGCTATCCTTGACCAGGCCGACACACTTCGCCGTCAGCGCCGCGTTGCGCTGGAGCGGCTAGATGAACTGCCTCGCCACTTGTTTGCACACACCTTTGGTGACCCCGTTGCCAATAAGCAAGGCTGGCACCGCTTGCGCCTTGGTGACCTTCTGGAGGCCATCGACAGCGGGTGGAGTCCCAATTGTCTGGACAGGCCGGCGGAAGCGCATGAATGGGGAGTGCTTAAGCTTGGGGCAGTTACACGATGTATATTTGATGAGAACGAGCAGAAGGCACTTCCCTCTACCGAAAAGCCGCGACCAGACCTGGAAGTCAAAGCAGGTGACATTCTCTTTACGCGCAAGAACACTTATGACCTTGTCGCCGCTTGCGCTCTCGTTGGTGATGTGCGTCCGCACTTGATGCTGCCCGATCTCATTTTCCGGCTTCGCCCGAGGCAGGACGCACTAATCAATTCATTCTATATGCAACAGCTCCTTACCTATCCTACCAAACGGAAGGAAATACAGAAGCTTGCCGGCGGTGCAGCAGGTTCAATGCCGAACATTTCCAAAGGGCGCTTGCTGGCTGCGGAAATTGAGGTCCCCCCCTCGACCTCCAACGCGCCTTTGCCGAGCGCGTGCGGGCCATTGAGGTGCTGAAGGCCCGGCATCGCGCCCATCTGGCCCAACTCGACGCCCTGTTTGCCTCCCTGCAACACCGGGCGTTCCGGGGAGAGTTGTAAAGGCGCGCGTCGGTGTCGTGGCGGAACAGGCAGCGGTTTCGCGCAGTTGTGCGGTTGAACAAGTCTCAGACGTGCGCGTGTCCGTTTGCGGCATCTTTCGGATGGGGTAACCTGCGCGGGAGCAGGAGAGCCGCCGCATGTCCCACTTCGATTTCCTTCGTACCGAGTTCGCCGAGTTGCACGCCCTCGCGGCGCGGGCGGAGCGGCTGGTGCGCGCCGATGCCCGGGCGGCGTGCTTCTATGCCCGGCTGACGTTGGAGGGGATGGTCAAGTGGCTGTACCGGCATGACCGTGCGCTGCGTCCGCCCTATGACACCCACCTGGACGCGCTGCTGCACGCGCCGGAGTTCCAGGACCTGCTGGGCCAAGCCCTGCTGACCAAGGCCAAGACCGTCAAGCAACTGGGCAACAAGGCGGCGCATGATGCGCGGCCGGTGCCGCCGGACGCCGCCGTCGGCGCGGTGCGGGAACTGTTCCACCTGTGCTATTGGCTGGCGCGCAGCTATGGCCGCACGGGACGCCCGGCCCCGAACCTGGCCTTCGACGCCGCCGCCCTGCCGCGCCCGGCCGCACCCGGCGCCACGGTGTCCCTGGCCGAGCTTCAAGCCACCACCAAGCGGCTGGAGGAGGCCGAGCGGGCGCGGGAAGAGGCGGAGCGCGCCCGGCTGGCCTCCGAGGCGGAGCGGGAGAAGCTGAAGGCGGAGATCGCGGCGGCGCAGGCGGAGGTCGCCCGCGTCAAGGCCGCCAACATGGCCGTCCCCGACCCGCATGATTATGATGAGGAGGCGACGCGCGACACCTTCATCGACCTGCTGCTGCGCGAGGCGGGATGGGCGCTGGACCAGGCGCGCGACCGGGAATATCCCGTCACCGGCATGCCGAACGCCACCGGCCAGGGTTTCGTCGATTATGTCCTGTGGGGCGAGGACGGCAGGCCGCTGGCGGTGGTGGAGGCCAAGCGCACCCGCAAGGATGCCCGTGTGGGCCAGCAGCAGGCCAAGCTGTACGCCGATTGCCTGGAGGCGATGACTGGACAGCGCCCGGTGATCTTTTTCACCAGCGGCTATGAGCATTGGCTGTGGGACGACCGCCGCTATCCCCCGCGTGCCATCCAAGGTTTCCTGACGCGGGAGGAACTGGCGCTCGCCATCCAGCGGCGCACCGACTTGAAGCCGCTGGCGGAGGTGGAGATCGACCGGGCCATCGCCGGCCGCCCCTACCAGACCCGCGCCATCCGCCGCGTGGCGGAGGCGTTCGAGACGGACGGGCGCCGCCGTGCCCTGCTGGTCATGGCCACCGGGGCGGGTAAGACCCGTACGGTGATCGCGCTGGCTGACCTGCTGATGCGGGCCAACTGGGCCAAGCGGGTGCTGTTCCTGGCCGACCGGCAGGCGCTGGTGAAACAGGCGGTGAACGCCTTCAAGCGGTTCCTGCCCTCCGCAGCGCCGGTCAACCTGCTGGAGGACAAGGCGCAGGTCGGCCGCGTCTATGTCTCGACCTACCCCACGATGATGACCCTGATCGACCAGGCGATGGACTCGGCCAACCCCGGCCGCAAGCGCTTCGGCCCGGGCCATTTCGACCTGATCGTCATCGATGAGGCGCACCGCTCCGTCTACCGTAAGTACGGCGCCATCTTCGACTGGTTCGACGCCGCCCTGGTCGGGCTGACCGCCACGCCCAAGGATGAGGTGGACCGCGACACCTATCGCCTGTTCAGCCTGCAATCCGGCGTGCCCACCGACGCCTATGGGCTGGATGAAGCGGTGGCGGACCGTTACCTCGTCCCGCCCAAGGCCGTCTCCGTCCCCCTGCGGTTCCAGCGCGACGGCATCCGCTATGACGACTTGGCCGAGGAGGAGAAGGACGCCTGGGACGCCGTTGAGTGGGAGGAGGACGGCACCGTCCCGCGCGAGGTCGACCCCGCCGCCGTGAACAAATGGCTGTTCAACGCCGATACCGTGGACAAGGTGCTGCAACACCTGATGACCCACGGGCTGAAGGTCGCGAATGGGGACCGGCTGGGCAAGACCATCATCTTCGCCAAGAACCATCACCATGCCCGGTTCATCGTGGAGCGGTTCGATGCGAACTATCCCCACCTGCGCGGCAGCTTCTGCCGCGTCATCGACAACCAGGAGCCCTATGCCCAGACCTTGATCGACGATTTCAGCGCGCCGGGAAAGGCGCCGCACATCGCCGTTTCCGTGGACATGCTGGACACCGGCATCGACGTGCCGGAGGTGGTGAACCTGGTCTTCTTCAAGATCGTCCGGTCCAAGACCAAGTTCTGGCAGATGGTGGGCCGTGGCACGCGCCTCTGCCCCGACCTGTTCGGCCCTGACCGGGACAAGGACTCCTTCCTCATCTTCGACTTCTGCCAGAATCTGGAGTTCTTCAAACAGAACCCGGACATGGCCGATGGCGCCTTGGGCGAAAGTCTCGGTGGGCGGCTGTTCAATGCCCGGCTGGACCTGCTCGTGGAACTGGACCGGCGCCTGTCGGCGGAGGACGCGACGGGGGCGCCCATTGGCCTTGCCGAACCGGCGGTGCCGTTCATCCACCAGGGCGACCCGGCGCCGGACCAGGGGGAAAAGCTGGGGCGGCTGCGGACCGACACCGCTGATCGTCTGCGGTTGGAGGTGGCGGCCATGCCATTGGAAAACTTCATCGTCCGTCCGCATCGCCGCCTGGTTGAAATCTATGGTGGCGCTTGGGCCTGGGCCCGTTTGGGGCCGGAGGAGGTGCATGCGCTGCGGCCGCTGGCCGGCCTGCCTTCAGGCCACGAGGATGGGGAGCCGGAGGCACGGCAGTTCGACCTGCTGATCCTGCGGACCCAGTTGGCGCTTCTTCAAGCGGATCGGGGCTTCATCGCCCATCGGCGACGCATCACCGATATCGCCAGCCTGCTGGAGGAGTTGGCGAACGTTCCCATGGTGGCCGCCCATCTCGCCTTCATCCAGGAGATCCAATCCGATGACTGGTGGCAGGACGCCACCGCGCCGATGCTGGAGACTATCCGGCGCCGGCTGCGCGACCTGGTCAAGCTTATCGAGGTGAAGAAGCGCCCCATCATCTATACCGATTTCGAGGATGAGATCGGGACGGGGCAGGAGATCGAGCTACCGGGCGTGCCGGTTGGAACCGACATGGACCAGTTCCGCAAGAAAGCCCGCGGTTTCTTGCGCGCCCATCAGGACCATATCGCCATCGCCAAGCTGCGCCGCAACGAACCGCTGACGCCCACCGACCTGACGGAACTGGAACGCATGTTGATTGCGGAGGGGGCGGACACCGGCCGGTTGGATCGCATTCGCGCCGACGGGGGCCTGGGCCTTTTCGTACGCTCCCTGGTCGGGTTGGACCGCGAAGCGGCGAAGCAGGCTTTTGCCGCCTTCGAGGCCGGCAAGAACCTGACCGCCAATCAGCTGGAATTCCTGACCATGATCATCGACCACCTGACCGAGCGCGGGGTCATGGAGCCATCAGCGCTGTATGAAAGCCCCTTCACCGACATCAATCCGCTGGGGATAACCGGCATATTCGGTGAAAGCGGCGCGACCGAACTGATTTCCATCATCGAGTCGGTTCGCCAGCGTGCCGTCGCTTGATCGTCCCATCCCTGCCGCCCCGGGACGCGAATCCCGGGGCGCTTCTGTTGGCGCGGGGCGTCACGCCAGGCGCAGATCCACGTCGATGTTGCCACGCGTGGCCTTGGAGTAGGGGCACAGCTGGTGCGCCTGCTCGATCACCTGTTGCGCCACGGCGCGGTCCAGGCCCGGCAGGCTGATGCTCAGGCGGGCCTGCAGGAAGAAGGTGTCGCCGCCCTTGCCCAGGTCGACCTCCGCATCCACGGCGATCTCGGCCGGCAGGCTGACCTTCAGCACCTGGGCGGCGCGGTTCATGGCGCCGATGAAGCAGGCGGACCAGCCGGCGGCGAACAGCTGTTCCGGGTTGGTGCCGGGGCGGCCGGAACCCGGGGGCGACAGGGTGATGTCCAATTGGCCGTCGCTGCTGCGGGCATGGCCGTTGCGGCCGCCCCGGGTGTGGGTCTTGCCGGTGTACAGGACGGTGTCGATGGTGCTCATGGTTCGGGTTCCTTCAGGAAGGGCGGATGGGGGATTTTAAATCGTGCCCGATCTAATCGGATAATCGGAAGATGCTCCGAGTGATGGTCGTTGTCAACATGTCCGATTAGATCGGATACGATTTTCTTTAAAAGAAAAACACCCCTCCGAGGACAGGTGGTGAACCCGGCTCGAAGGGGCGCTGGTTAGAGACTGGAGGAAAGGGGGCTTCAGCCGTGACGGCGGGCGTAGGCCAGTTCCGCCGCCAGTTCGGCGACGATCTGGGCCGCCGGCAGGAAGCGGGCCAGCGGCGCGCCCTGGCCCGCCCACTGCGCGCCATAGCCGGTGTCCCCGGCGGCCTTGGCGGCGGTGTTCAGGGCCTTGCCGGCATCGTAGGTCACCGGATAGGCGGGTATCGCGTCCGGCGGCAGGCTTTCGCCCAGGCGCGTGAAGGCGTTGGCCAGGCTGCGCGCCGGACGGCCGGAAATGGCGCGGGTCATGGTGGTATGGTGGGCCGCCCCGCTCTTCAGCGCGGCGCGATAGCCGGCGTCGGCGGCCGATTCGTCGGCCCCGACGAAGGCGGTGCCCAACTGCGCCGCGCCGGCACCCAGGGCCAGGACGGCCGCGATACCGGCGCCGTCCATGATGCCGCCGGCGGCGATGACCGGCACGGCCAGATCTCGGGCCAGCAGGCGGGTGAGGGCGATGGTGCCCAGCCGGTCGTCGGGGGCGTCCGGATCGAACACGCCCCGATGGCCGCCGGCCTCATGGCCCTGGGCCACCACCGCGTCCATACCGGCCATGACCGCTTGTCGCGCCTCGTCCAGGTTGGTGGCGCTGGCGACCAGGGTGATGCCGGCGGCGCGCAGGGCGCGGACGCGGTCGGCGTCCGGCAGGCCGAAATGAAAGCTGACCACGGCCGGCCGTTCCTCCAGCAGCATGGCCAGCATGGCGTCATCACGGAGGAAGGTGGGGTAGATCTCCCGCAGTTCCGCCGGCGGGGTGGCACCGAAGCGGTCGAACAGCGGACGCAGATGGTCGACCCAGGCGGCCTCGCGGGCGGCATCGCGCCGGGCCGGCTGGTGGACGAACAGGTTGACGCCGAAGGGGCGGCTGGTCCGCTCCCGCACGGCGCGGATCATGCCGCGGGCCTGGTCCGGCGTGCTGGCGCCCAGGCCCAGGGAACCCAGGGCGCCCGCCCCCGACACCGCCGCCGCCATGGTGGGGGTGGACACGCCGGCCATGGGGGCCTGGATGAGCGGGATCTCGATCTTCAGCAGGTCCAGCAGGCGGCCTGCGGCGGCGGGGGTGGACATGGGATGTCTCCTATCCGGAACGGCTGCGGAAAAGATATACCGGGAATGCCTCATTTGACATTCCTGGTCGTGCCCTCAGGTCATGCTGTTAGATCGTGGGGATCAACCGATGGCCGCCTTGCGCCGCCGGTACTCGGGCACGGGCAGGCCGCCCCAGCCCCAGTTTTCCAGCGGCACCTCCTCGATGACGACGAAGGTGCTGTCCAGCGGCTTGCCCAGGATCTGCAGCATCAGCTCGCTGGCCCCCTTGATCAGGGCGGCCTTCTGCTCCGCCGTGGTGACGTCGGCGCCGGGCGCGGTGCCTTCGCGGGTGATCTGGATGGTGATGACCGGCATGATGGATCTCCCGTCTTCGGACGTCAGTGGCCGGCGCTCTGGCCGCCGTCGACATGCAGGATCTCGCCCGTGACGAAGGGGGCGCCGTCCAGGTAAAGGATGGCGTTCACGATGTCGGCCATCTCGCCCATGCGGCCCACCGGATGCTGCTTGCCCAGCCAGTCGTGGGTGGACGGGTCGTGCATCGGCGTCTTGATGATGCCGGGGGAGACGGCGTTGACCCGGATGCCCCGGCTGGCGAACTCGATGGCCAGCGACTTGGTGGCGGCGTTCAGACCGCCCTTGGTCAGCGAGGCCAGGACCGAGGGCACGCTGGAATTGGCGTGGTCGACCAGGCTGGTGGTGACCTGCACCACATGGCCGCCGCCGCCCTGCTTCAGCAACTGCGCGATGACCAGCTGGGTGATGTGGTGGAAGCCGTTCACGTTGGTGGACAGGACGCGGGCATAATCCTCGTCCGTGTAGTCGGTGTAGGGCTTGGCGATGAAGATGCCGGCGTTGTTGACCAGGCTGTCGATGCGGCCGAAGCGCTCCAGCGCCGTGGCGACCACGCGCTCCGCCGTTTCGCGGCTGCCGATGTCGCCGGCGACGGTGGCCACGTTGGGGTCTTGCGCGGGCTGGATGGTGCGCGAGGTGGCGACGACACGGTAGCCCTGGGCGATGAGGCCGGCGACGGTGGCGGCGCCGATACCCTGCGAGGCGCCGGTGACGATGGCGACTTTGCCAGTGGTGCTCATGATGGGAACTCCTTCGGGATCGGTTGCGGGCGGCCGCCTGGTCGGCGGCGGCGCCCTGTGGATGACCCGAAAGATGCGCCCCGCCCGGTTGCGGGTGAACGCCCGGCCGGCGGCAGACATTCGTTCGCCGCGCGGAAGAGTGCCGTGTTTAAAGGGACTTAAGCGGCGGCGGGCACAGCTGGGCGAAATGGGCCCGCAGGCGCGGCACGGCGTAGTCGACGAAGGCGCGCACCTTGGGCACGGACAGGCGCCCCGGCGGCGCGATCAGGTGCACCGGCACCGGCTCATGCTCGTCGCGGTCCAGGATGACCCTCAGGCTGCCGGCCGCCAGTTCCGCCGCGATGTGGTAGGAGAACAGGCGGGTCACGCCCCGCCCCTCCACCGCCGCCGCGGCCGCCGCCCGGATGGTGTTGACCACCAGGCGGGGGGTGAAGCTGACGGTGCGGGGCACGGCCGACCCGGGCGCCGGCGGGAAGCTCCACGTCTCCAGGCCGAAATGGGTCATGGCCACGATGGCGTGGCGCGCCAAGTCGGACGGCTGTTCGATGGCCGGATGGCTTTCCAGGTAGCGGGGGGCCGCCGCCACCACCCGCCGCACCTCCCCCACCCGGGTGGCGACCAGGGCCGAGTCCGCCAGGTGGGAGATGCGCAGGGCCAAATCCATGCCCTCGTCAATCAGGCTGACCGGGTGGTCGATCATGTTCAGGCGGACGGACACTTCGGGATAGGCGTCCATGAAGCCCGCCAGGATGGGGCCCAGCACGTTCTCCCCCGCCGCCACCGGGGCGGTGACGGTCAACAGGCCGCGCGGGGCCGAGCGTTCGCCGGCGGCCAGCATGTCGGCCTCGTCCAGTTCGGCCAGCACGCGGCGGCAGGCGGCGGCATACCGCTCCCCCGCCTCGCTCAGGTGCAGGGATCGCGTGGTCCGGTGCAGCAGGGCCGTTCCCACATGCCCCTCCAGGAAGGCGATGGCGCGGCTGACGGCCGCGGCGGAGCGGCGCATGCGGCGGGCGGCGCCGGCCAGGCTGCCCTCGTCCACGGCGGCCACGAACACCTTCATCGCGTCGATACGGTCCATGGGCAAGGCTCTGGCAGGCGGGTGGGGCAGGCGGGTGGGGCGGGCGGGCGGGGCGGGCGGGCGGACGGTTCCGCCACGATAGGGCCGGAACGCAACGGTTGGAATGGGGCATCGCCCGGGGCCCTTATGCTATGGATGCGCCCGACGCTTTCGTCCCTTGGAGCACCGTGCCGCCGTGACCTACCTGATCCTGTTCATCGTCCTGGCCTTCGCCTACCGCTTCGCCATGCTGGCGGTGTCCATCCGGCATGAGAAGGCGCTGCGCGCCGCCGGCGCCGTGGAACATGGCGCCCGCAACACCCTGGCGCTGACCATCGCCCACATCGCCTTCTACCTGTCGGCGACGGTGGAGGGGCTGGTCCGCGCCGCGCCCATCGACGCCGTCAGCGGCTTCGGCTTCGCCATCTACCTGTTCGGCGCCGCCATGCTGCTGGTGGTGGTGCGGTTGCTGGGCCGGCTGTGGACGGTGAAGCTGCTGATCGCGCGCGACCATCAACTGGTGACCCACCCGCTGTTCCGCCTGGTGCGGCACCCCAATTATTTCCTGAACATCCTGCCGGAACTGGTGGGTTTCGCCCTGACCCTGCACGCCTACTGCACCCTGGTCGCCGGCCTGGTCGTCTATCTGGTGCCCTTGACCATCCGCATCCGGCAGGAGGAGCGGGCCATGCGCGAGACCTTCGCCGCCTATTGATCCGGCGCGCCGGGAAAAATCGCTGGACCCGGGGGCTCGCCAACCCCACCTCAATGGGCACAAGACCGTTGGGGATGGGATCAGAGGAACAGCATGACCGTGGGCGATGCCCCCAACACCCATGCGGCCAACACCCACGCGGCCGACATCCACGCCGCCGATGCCCCCCGTCCCCATAAGGTTTCCGATATCCTGCAGGCCCTGGCGGCGGATGAGGGGCGGGAACGGGTGGCCATCGGCGATCTGCTGACGGCGCTCAGCGACCGGGCGGTGGGGGCGCTGATCTTCGTCTTCGCCGTGCCCAACGCCCTGCCCATGCCGCCCGGCACCTCCGCCGTGCTGGGCCTGCCGCTGGTGTTCCTGACGGCGCAGCTGGCCCTGGGGCGCAAGCCCTGGCTGCCCCGCTTCATCTCCAGCCGGTCGCTGGCGCGCAAGGATTTCGCCGCCATGATGGCCAAGGTGGCGCCCTGGCTGGCCAAGGCGGAGCGCATGCTGAAGCCCCGCCTGGGCGCGCTGGCGCGCCCGCCGGCGGAACGCGCGGTGGGGCTGGTCTGCTTCCTGCTGGCGCTGGTCCTGTTCCTGCCCATACCGCTGGGCAACATGCTGCCGGCCGTGGCCATCAGCCTGGTGGCCCTGGGGGTGCTGGAACGGGACGGGGTGTGGGTGCTGCTGGGCCTGGGCACGGCGGCGGCATCCGTGGCCATCGTCTGGGGCGTGCTGGTGGCCCTGCTGAAAAGCGGGCTGTTCCTGCTGGAACATACACTGGGGATATGAACCGGCGGCCCCGGGCTTTGCCTCGCGCCGCGGTAGCCCGCGACCGGCTTAAGAGGTGCCGGCGGCCGACTTCTCGATGCGGCTGATGTGGTCCAGGCCAGGCAGGATTTCCGACCGGACGAATTCCACCCGCTTCATGGGGCCGCCGCCGCCGTGGGGGAAGCGGGCCTTCCACAGGGCCATCTTCACCGCTAGTCCGCACAGCACGCCGCCGATGGTGACATGGTGGGCGGACAGCTGGGCGCGCACGGAGCGGAAGCTGTCGGCGTTGATGTCGTGCCAGAAATCCTTGCTGCGCCGGTCGAAGGCCTCGAACCGGCCGGTGATGGAGGTGGTGATGCCCGTCAGCATGCGCATGACGTCGCCGATCATCTTCATCAGCAGGCGATCGCGGGTGATCATCTCGCTCTTGGTCGCCTCGTTCACCCAACCCATGAAGCGCTGCACCTCCGGCACCAGGCCGTCCAGGCAGCTGCGGAAATAGGCCAGCGACAGGAACACATCGCCGTATTCCTCCAGGAAGTTGGGGATGTCCTGCAGCTGGATGTTCAGCTTCTGCGACAGCAGGGTCAGGTTGCGCAGCGCCTCTTCCCGGTCGGGGTTGGCCAGCAGTTGGAACAGGTCGGCGATGTCGTTGATGGGGCGCTGCTCCGACCCGTAGACCTGCTGGATCAGGGGCAGGGTGAAGTCGCGCATGTAAGTGGTCAGTTCCAGCCGCTTGCCGGCGGACAGGCGCAGGTAGTTGACGTCCTCCACCGGGATGCCCAGGCGGCGCAGCTCGATGCGCAGGCTGTAGACGTCATAGCTGTTCAGTTGGGTCAGCCGGTGGATCTGCGCCATGTCGGCGCGCATTTCCTTGGCGTGCGACGGGTACATGGTGGCCAGGTGTTCCGGGTTGACCTGGCCGCTGCCGGCCGACCGGTCCTGGAACACCTCCACCACCGTCTCCAGCCGCGCGTTCTTGATCAGCCGCGCCCGCTTCAGGCCCGGCGTCTGCACCGGGATCATGCCCAGCGGCAGGATGTGCAGCGCGTCACGGTCGTCATCGGCGAACAGGCCTTCATCGCCCGACGACGAAATCGTGGGCGGGAATTCCTCGGCGGCGGCCTCGCTGTCGGAAGGGGCGGGTGAAGACGTCAACGGGGCGGGATCCGGGAGGACGGCGGGGTAGCGGTAACGGCGTCCTGTATCGGCCGCCTCGACCCTGCGTCAGGTATAGACGACGGGGGGTGTGGTCAAGGGCGCCCACGCAAGGATTGGGACGCCGCCGGACATGTCCGCCCTGTGTGGCCCGCCCTGTGTGGCCCCATCCTGACTTGGCCATCCCCGACTTGGGGCCCTATTTGGACGATACCCCACCCCCCTGGATATTTGCGCGGGGGCCTTGGCCTCGCATACAGTGGACCACAGGTACAAGGTGTGGGCCTTGGGATCATTTCTCCAATGAGCTGCTTTGTGAACAAATGGGCCGGGTCGGTGCCATGCGCCAGTCGGTGATGGGCGCCCTTGCCGGCTTGGCGGCCTTGCAACTGGGGCTGGCGGTCACGGACATGCGGACGGCCTGGATCCAGGCGCGCGACGCGCGGGACGGCCACGCCCTGGTGCTGGCCGCGCGGGGGCTGGCCGGCGCGCTGGATATCCAGTCGGCGCAGTGGACGGCGTCATACCTGGCCTTGCAGGCGTCGGGGCCTTTGCCCACCCCCTCTGCGGCCACCCCTTCCGCGGATGATCTGGCGGAACAGCGGCGGCGGGCGGACCAGGTCTTGGACGCGGCGCTGGAGGCGCTGCCCCCTGATGCCACAACTGCCAATGCCGCGCTGGACAACGCGCGCCTGCGGCTGGCCGGGGTACGCCAGGAGCTGGCGGGGCTGCGCCGGGCGGTGGACCAGATGCTGCACCAAGCCGGCGGCGACCGCGACCCACCCCTGCTGCGCAGCTGGTTGGCGGGGGAAAGGGCCCTGGCCACGGCCGAGGGCCGTTTGGCGGGCGAGGTCGTGGCCACCGCCGCCCGCAGCCTGCCCAGCGCCGACGCCGTCCTGGCCGGCGACGCGCTGGCGGCCCGCCGCGACGCCGATCTGGCGTGGACGGATGCCCTGACCCAGCCCCCTTCCGCCATGACCGTTCCGCTGCTGGACTGGCCCGCGCCGTCGCGGCCCGACGATGGCCTGGCCGCGGCCATGGCGCGTTTCACGGCCGCCTTGAATGATCGACGGGCGCCGGAGGAGGTGGTGGCGGCGCTCACCGCCATCGGCGCCGTGGCCGGCGGCGCGTTGGATCGCTGGGCGGCGGTGCCCGCTCCCGCCGCCGGCTGGGCGGCGGTGAAGGCGGGGGCGCCGCTGACCCTGGCGGCTCTGTTGACGCTGGCCATCATGGTGACCCTGCGCCGGGGCGTGTTCCTCGCCGTGTCGCGCACCGCCCGGCTGATGCGTGATCTGGCGGAGGGGCAGGTGTCCCAGGCGCCGGTGCTGCTGCCGCGCCTGGGGCGCGATCCCCTGGTGGCGGAACTGCATTCGGCGCTGGCGCTCTATTGGTCCCACGCCCGCCGCATCGAACGCGAGACCCAGCGCCGGGAACGGGCGGAGCGGCTGCTGACGGTGGAACGCAAGGTGTTGGGCATGACCGCCGGGCGCGCGCCGCTGTCGGCCGTGCTGTCGGCGCTTTGCTCCGGCATGGAGGCGGAGCTGGAGGGTGGGCTTTGCTCCATCGTGCTGGTGGATGCCGAGCGGCGCCACATCCAAACCGGCGCCGCGCCCAGCCTGCCGGCGGCCTTCGTGCGCGCGGTCGACGGGGCGGAGGTGGGTGCGGCCGTGGGGTCCTGCGGCACGGCCATCCACCGGGGCGAGCCGGTGATCGTCACCGACATCGCCAGCGATCCACTGTGGCAAGAATTCCGGGATATCGCGGCAGAGGCCGGCCTGGCCGCCTGCTGGTCCCTGCCCATCCTGGCCGGCGACGGTCATCCCCTGGGCGCCTTCGCCGTCTATTTCCGCACCCCCCGCTCGCCCGAGGGCTGGATGCTGGACCTGGCGCGCCGGGCCAGCCGGCTGGCCACCGTCGCCATATCGGCGGAGCGGGCTGCGGAAGAGGTGGAACGGGCCAAGGCCGCGGCCGAACTGGGCAACCGCACCAAGACCGAGTTCCTGGCCAACATGAGCCATGAGCTCCGCACGCCCCTGAACGCCATCATCGGCTTCGCCGAGGTGTTGGAGAACGACCTGCGCCGCGTACCCGACCAGGCGACCAACACGGGCTATGCCGCCGACATCGTGGCCAGCGGCCGCCACCTGCTGGCCATCATCAACGACATCCTGGACGTCTCGAAGATGGAGGCGGGCAAGGTCGAGCTGCGGGAACGGGTGTGCGACGTGGGCGCCCTGGTGGCGGGGTGCGAGCGCATCGCCCGCGCCCGCGCCATGGAAAAGCGAATCGACCTGGTGGTGGCCATGGCGCCCGGCCTGCCCCCGCTGTTGGCGGACGACGTGAAGATCAAGCAGATCCTGCTGAACCTCCTGTCCAACGCCGTGAAGTTCACCGACCCGGGCGGCACCGTGTCGCTGACCGCCACCATCAATCCCGAGGCCCAGTTGGTCATCGCCGTCACCGACACCGGCATCGGCATCGCGGCGGAGGACCTGTCCAAGGTCTTCGTTCCCTTCCAGCAGATCGACAACGTCTACGCCCGCACGACGCAAGGCACGGGCCTGGGCCTGTCGCTGTCCAAGGGCCTGGCCGAACTGCACGGCGGCCGGCTGGACATCGCATCGCAACTGGGCCAGGGCACCACCGTCTCCCTCGTCCTGCCCAGCCAGCGCCTGCTCACGGGCGGTGCCGGCGACGACGGCCGTCCCGGCTTGTCCCCCGGCGTGATGGCGGCGGCGTTGGCGGACAAGGGCGCGTAAGGCGTTACGCGGCCGCCGGCGCCCGGCGATCGAGGAAAGGTCGAACGAAAAGACCCGAAAGCGCAGGGCTTCCGGGCCTTTCCCCCGTCGCTTCCGCGACGGACCAGGTATCGAAGAACCTTAGATGTAGTAGGACGCCAGCGGCGAGAAGCCGTTGAAGTTCACCGCCGAGTAGGTGGTGGTGTAGGCGCCGGTCGCCAGGATGTCGACCTTGTCGCCGATGCGCAGGTCCACCGGCAGGCGGTACTCCGTCTTCTCGTACAGCACGTCGGCGCTGTCGCAGGTGGGGCCGGCCAGGATGACGGGCTCGGCGGCGCCGCCGTCATGCGGGGTCTGGATCTTGTACTTGATGGCCTCGTCCATGGTTTCGGCCAGGCCGCCGAACTTGCCGATGTCCAGGTAGACCCAGCGGCGCTCGTCACGGTGCGACTTGCGCGAGATCAGCACCACCTCAGACCGGATGACGCCGGCGTTGCCCACCATGCTGCGGCCCGGCTCGATGATGGTCTCGGGCAGGCGGTTGCCGAAGTGCTTGCGCAGCGAGGCCTCGATGGCGTTGCCATACTCCCCCTCGCTGGGGATGTCCTTCAGGTAGCGGGTGGCGAAGCCGCCGCCCAGGTTCACCATGCGCAGCATCACGCCCTTCTCTTCCAACGCATGGAAGATCTCGGCGGTCTGGGCCAGGGCCTTGTCCCACTGGGTCAGGTCGCGCTGCTGCGAGCCGACGTGGAAGGACACGCCGTAGGGCACGACGTTCATGGTAGAGGCGGCCAGCAGCAGCTCTGTCGCCATCTCCGGCTCGCAGCCGAACTTGCGCGACAGGGGCCAGTCGGCGCCCTCGCCCGAGGTCAGGATGCGGCAGAAGACGCGGGCGCCGGGGGCGTGCTCCGCGATCTTCTCCAGCTCTTCCATGCTGTCGAAGGCGAACAGGCTGATGCCCAGGGCGTGGGCGCGGGCGATGTCCGACGCCTTCTTGATGGTGTTGCCGAAGCTGATGCGGTCGGCGGTGGCGCCGGCGGTCAGGCAGTACTGGATTTCCGGGATGCTGGCGGTGTCGAAGCAGGACCCCCGCTCGACCAGCAGCTTCAGGATTTCCGGCGCCGGGTTGGCCTTCACGGCGTAGAAGATCCGGGCCTCGGGCAGGGCGTCGTGCAGGTTGGCGTAATTGTTGGCGACGACGTCCAGGTCGACCACCAGGCAGGGCGTGGCGGGCGTGTTTTCAGCGAAAAAACGAGCGATCTTCTCGGTCATCGATGACTCCGAGGCCAAAAGGCATATCAGGGGATGGATCGGGAATGGGGGCTTAACCGGGCAATGGCCCGGGTCCGTTCAAGCGTGCCAATAAAGCGGCCGGCCCGAACGGGTCAGATACTGGAGATATGCCCAGGCGGCGCGAGGAGCGCGCAAACCACCGGCCCGGTCTGGCTGCAGACCGCCTGATCATGGCCCATCCGACTCTGCTTCAGAGTGGGGGCGGGGGATCGAGGAAAGGCGGGCGCATGCCCACCGACAACAACATCAACCATCGTAGCCTCCAATTCGCCGCCTTGCTTAAGGGACGGACGAGGATACGCGTTACGTCGTTGCATAACCCGTGGGCGGAACCATTCCGCCCGGGGCCATAGGCACGTGCGCTGCGACTGAGCGCTATATAAGATGGAAAACCGGGGTTGCACAGCGATTTTTTTTGGTGGGCGCCGCCCCTGCGACCTCATGGCCGAATCTCCCGCACCGCATGGCATTCCTCTCTAATTCCGCTTGGCGCCCCGCGGGTTCCAGCCTGGATGCCGCCGGCGGCACAAATCTCAATTTCGCCATTTTTGCGGCCCAAATTGGCCATGTCGCGCTGGCCTTATGCGCATAGAGGACGACGCGACATGATCCCCTGCCGGGGTCGGAAGCACTCCCGCCCGGTCTCCCCCGACCGGCCTACCGGAGGTGTCCTCTCCAGCCTGCCCCGGCTGGTCTACCAAACGGCCACCGCACCTGCCCCCCGCGGTGGCCGTTTTCTTTTTTGGCCGCCTCAGACGCCGGGCGCGGGCATCCGCCCGCTGAGCTTGCCTTCCCTTTGCGGTCCGCCTCGCTTTCCGGAAAGGTCCGGCGGCCGCCCTCTTACGGAGACAGGGGCGTGGCCTACACTGGCGTGAGGGGGAGTCTCACGCCGTTGATTCCGGGCGCCGCTGAATTGGGCAATTGATCCAGCGCTTTGTTGGATTGCCGCCGCCGGCCTATAGTCGGGTCCCTTTCGACTCCGGCTGCAGGGCCCATGACGTCCCCCTCACTCTTCACCGGCCCCTCACTCTTCACCGGCCAGGATTTGCTGTGCCTGCGCGGCGGGCGCCTGGTGTTCCAGGACCTGGACTTCCAACTGGCGGCCGGCGGCTGCCTGACCCTGGTGGGACCCAACGGCAGCGGCAAGTCGACGCTGCTGCGCCTGATGGCCGGTTTGCTGAAGCCTTTGCGCGGCACCATCGCCTGGGACGGCGTGGCCTTGGGCCAGGATCCGGAGACGCATCGGGCCCGCCTGCACTATGTCGGCCACCTGGACGCGGTGAAGGCCAGCTTCACCTGCCGTGAGATGCTGGCCTTCTGGGCCGGCCTGCGCGGCGGCGGCGCGGTGGACGCGGCCCTGGCGGCCTTCGCCATCGACACGATCGCCGACGTGCCGGGCCGTTTCCTGTCCGCCGGTCAGCGCCGGCGCCTGTCGCTGGCCCGCCTGGTAGCGGCCCCGGCACCCCTGTGGCTGCTGGATGAGCCCACGGTGGGCCTGGACCGCGCCTCCGTCGCCCTGCTGGAGGACGCCATCGCCCGCCACCGCGCCCAGGGCGGGCGGGTCGTGCTATCCACCCATATCGACCTGGCGACTCCGGAGGGCGAGGTCCTGGACCTGGCGGCTTTCGCCCCGGTCGAGGACGATCAGGACGGGGCGGAGGACGCCGCCTGATGCTGCGCCTCATCCTGCGTGACCTGCGCCTGGTGCTGCGCCAGGGCAGCGACGCCACCGCCGCCCTGATGTTCTTCGTGCTGTGCGTGGTGCTGTTCCCCTTCGGCGTGGGGCCGGAGCCCAACGTCCTGACCCGCATCGCCCCCGGCGTGCTGCTGATCGCGGCCCTGCTGGCGGCGCTGTTGTCCATGGAGCGGCTGTTCCAGGGCGACTTCGAGGACGGCAGCCTGGAACTGCTGCTGCTGTCGCCGCTGCCGGCGGAGGGGGTGGCCGTCGCCAAGGTGGCGGCCCACTGGCTGGTGACGGGCGTGCCCCTGATGCTGGTGGCACCCCTGCTGGCGCTGCTGCTGCGCATGCCGGGGGACCAGTTGGGCCTGCTGGTCGGCACCCTGGCCCTGGTCACGCCGCTGCTCAGCCTCATCGGCGCGGTGGGGGCGGCGCTGACCCTGGGCGCCCGGCGCAGCGGCGTGCTGCTGCCCCTGCTGGTGCTGCCGCTCTACATCCCCGTGCTGATTTTCGCCGCCGCCGGCCTCGACGCCGGACTGTCCGGCCTCTCCCCCCGCCCGCACCTGCTGTTGCTGGGCGGCATGCTGTGCGGCGCGCTGGTGCTGGCGCCGCTGGCCATCGCCGCCGCGCTGCGGGCGGCGCATGAGTGATCGGGGCCGCGCCCGAATTGGACGTTGACCAACAATTCGCCCGCTACACCATTGGGCCTGATCCATATCAATTTACAGTGTATCCCGATGGCAAAGGCTGGAGGGCGTGATACATAACGGGGGCCATGCATCGCTTCGCCAACCCCGCCCGTTTCCTGAAGATCGCCAACGCCGTGCTGCCGTGGGCGGCGGGCCTTTCGGCGGTCTGTTTCGCGGCCGGGCTGTACCTGGGCCTGTTCGCGTCGCCGCCGGACTACCAGCAGGGCGACACCGTGCGCATCATGTACATCCACGTGCCCGCCGCGTGGATGAGCATGTTCACCTACAGCACCATGGCCGTGGCCGCCGCCGCCGCGCTGGTGTGGAAGCATCCGCTGGCCGAGGTCTATGCCAAGGCGGCCGCGCCCTTGGGCGCCGGCTTCACCGCCCTGTGCCTGCTGACCGGCTCCCTGTGGGGGGCGCCCATGTGGGGCACGTGGTGGGTGTGGGACGCGCGCCTGACCAGTGTGCTGGTGCTGTTCTTCCTGTACCTGGGCTACATGGCGCTGGTGGACGCCTTCGACGATCCGGCGCGCGGCGCCAAGGCCGGCAACATCCTGCTGCTGGTGGGGGCCGTGAACGTGCCCATCATCAAGTTCTCGGTGGAGTGGTGGAACACCCTGCACCAGCCGGCCAGCGTCTTCCGACTGGGCGGGCCCACCATCGCCGCCAGCATGCTGTGGCCCCTGCTGCTGATGGCCGTGGCCTTCCAGAGCTATTTCTTCGCCGTGGTCATCCTGCGCATCCGCGCCGGCCTGGCCGCCCGCCGGGTTCAGACCCTGCGCCTGGGCCAGGCGAACTGAGAGGGGCTTAAGGGGCGCGCCGATGGGACAAGAAGACCAGCGGCGATCGTTCCGGCGGCGTGATAATTTAGCGATTGCGCCAACGTCGCGGCCCCGTGGGGGCCGCCAGGCTTTGAGAGTGTGATGGACGGGTTCCTGTCGATGGGCGGATACGCCGCCTATGTCTGGTCATCCTACGGGGCCGCGGCCGTGGTCCTGGTGGGCCTGCTGGTGCTGAGCCTGACCGGCCTGCGCCGGGTGGAACGCACCCTGGCCACGCTGGAGGCGGCCAAGCCCCGCCGCAGGCGCGAGCTGACGGCGGGCTCCCCACCCACCGGCGCCCCGGTTGTCGAGACTTCAGCCGGAGGGGTGCCATGACCCGCAAACGCCGCCGCCTGATGGTCCTGGTGTTGGCCCTATTGGGCCTGGGCACCGCCACGGCGCTGACCCTGTCGGCCTTCCGCGACAACATCGTCTTCTTCTACAGCCCGTCGGATCTGGCGGCCAAGCCGCCGGGGGCGCGCACGGTGCGCATCGGCGGGCTGGTCGAGGCCGGTAGCCTGAAGCGCGAGGGCGGCATGACCGTCACCTTCCAGGTGACCGACACGGCCAAGTCGCTGCCCGTCACCTACACCGGCATCCTGCCCGACCTGTTCCGCGAGGGGCAGGGCGTGGTGGCGGAGGGCAAGCTGGGCGCCGACGGCGTGTTCACCGCGACCGAGCTGCTGGCCAAGCATGACGAGAAGTACATGCCGCCCGACGTGGCCGACGCCCTGAAGCGCGCCGGCCATCCCGGCAAACCCGGTGACGCGCCTGTCGCGGCGGGGGAGGAGCACCAGACCTCCACCCTGCGCACCAATCCCTGAATGATGATCCCGGACGACCGCCCATGATCCCCGAGCTTGGACACTACGCGCTGGTTCTGGCGCTGGTCGTCGCCCTGGTGCAGTCGGTCATCCCCCTGTGGGGCGCGGTGCGGCGCGACGCCGCGATGATGGAGGTGGGGCGCACGGCGGCGTACTGCCAGTTCGCGGCGTTGGCGCTGGCCTTCGGCGCCCTGACCTATGCCCACGTCGTGTCGGATTTCAGCGTGCTGAACGTGGTGGAGAACAGCCACACCGACAAGCCCATGCTGTACAAGGTGGCCGGCGTCTGGGGCAACCATGAGGGCTCTTTGGTCCTGTGGGTCTTCATCCTGGCCCTGTTCGGCGCGATGGTGGCCGCCTTCGGCCGCAACCTGCCGGCCTCCTTGCGGGCGCGGGTGCTGGCGGTGCAGGGCATGATCGGCGTGGGCTTCCTGTGGTTCATGGTCGCCACCAGCAATCCCTTCACCCGGGTGGATCCGGCACCGCTGAACGGCCACGACCTGAACCCGCTGTTGCAGGATCCGGGCCTGGCCTTTCATCCGCCCTTCCTCTACCTGGGCTATGTCGGTTTCTCGCTCTGCTTCTCCTTCGCCGCCGGCGCGCTGATCGAGGGGCGGGTGGACGCCGCCTGGGCGCGCTGGGTGCGGCCCTGGGCCCTGATCGCCTGGTCGTCGCTGACCCTGGGCATCGCCATGGGGTCGTGGTGGTCCTACTACACCCTGGGCTGGGGCGGCTGGTGGTTCTGGGATCCGGTGGAAAACGCCAGCCTGATGCCCTGGCTGGCCGGGACGGCGCTGCTGCATTCCGCCATCGTGGTGGAAAAGCGCGACACGCTGAAAAGCTGGACCATCCTGCTGGCCATCGTCACCTTCACCCTGTCGCTCATGGGCACCTTCCTGGTGCGCTCCGGGGTGCTGACCTCCGTCCATGCCTTCGCGTCCGACCCGGCGCGCGGCGTCTTCATCCTGGCGCTGCTGGTGGTGGCGACGGGCGGCGGCCTGCTGCTTTACGCCCTGCGGGCCCCCATCCTGAAGGCCGGCGGCCTGTTCGCCCCCATCAGCCGCGAGGGCGGGCTGGTGCTGAACAACCTGCTGCTGTCCACCGCCTGCGCCACCGTCTTCCTGGGCACCCTCTATCCCCTGTTCATGGATGCGGTCGGCGGGGGCAAGATTTCCATCGGGCCGCCCTTCTTCAACGCCACCTTCGTGCCCCTGATGGTGCCGGTGGTGGGGGTGATGGCCCTGGGGCCGCTTCTGTCATGGAAGCGGGCGGACCTGGCCGGCGTGCTGGGGCGGCTGAAGATCGCAGCCCTGGCGGGTGTGCTGGCCGCACTGGCCGGCCTGTGGCTGGCGGGCACCAAGCCGGTGCTGGCCGTGCTGGCCCTGGGCCTGGCCGGCTGGGCCGTCATGGGCGCCATGGTGGACGTGGCCGACCGCGTCCGCCTCTTCCGCATGCCCCTGGGCGACAGCCTTTCCCGCGCCCGCCATCTGCCGCGCGGCGCCTGGGGCACCGCCATCGCCCATGCCGGGCTGGGCGTGGCCGTGGCCGGCATGGTCGGCACCTCCGCCTGGACGACGGAGGCCATCCAGGTGCTGCACGTCCGCCAGTCGGTGGACGTGGCCGGCTACAGCTTCCACCTGGACAGCGTGGCGGAGGCGCCGGGCCCCAACTACACCGCGCGGCGGGCCCAGCTGACCGTCACCCGCCACGGGGATTTCGTGGCCACGCTGGCGCCGGAGCAGCGCTTCTACCCCGTCACCCGCATGACGACGACGGGGGCGGCCATCCACACCAATTTCTTCAGCGACCTCTACGCCGTGGTGGGCGAGCCGGCGCCGGACGGCACCGGCTACAACACCCGCTTCTACCGCCATCCCCTGGTGCCGTGGATCTGGGTGGGCTCCATCCTGATGATGGCCGGCGGCTTGGTCAGCCTGTCCGACCGCCGACTGCGCGTGGGCGTGCCGCTGAAGCGTGCCGTGCCCCGCGCCGCCGCCGCCGTTCCGCCGGCCCCCGCCGAATAAGGTCCCCCACATGCGCCGCCTGATGTTCCTGATCCCCCTGGTGCTGTTCCTGGGCCTGGCCGGCTGGTTCGCCGTGCGCCTGAAGCAGATCGACCGGGGCGACACGCCCGACCGCCTGCCCTCCGTCATGATCGACAAGCCGGTGCCGGCCTTCGACCTGCCGCCCCTGGTCGAGGGGCAGCCGGGCGTGGCCGCCCGGGATCTGGGGCCCAGCGCGGGTGAAAGCGGTAAAGTCCGGCTGGTCAACTTCTGGGCCAGCTGGTGCGCGCCCTGCCGGTCGGAACACCCCATCCTCATGCGCCTGGCGGGGCAGGGGGTGGACATCCGCGGCATCGACTACAAGGACAAGGCGGCCGACGGCCAGGCCATCCTGGCCCGCGACGGCAACCCCTACGCCGCCGTGGCCCGGGACGAAAATGGCCGCACCGCCATCGATTTCGGCGTCTACGGCGTGCCGGAAACCTATGTCATCGACCGCCAGGGCCGCATCCGCTACCGCCAGGTGGGGCCCATCACCCCGCAGGATTTGCAGAACCGCATCCTGCCGCTGATCAATGAGCTGTCGAAATGAGGCGGGCGCAAAGGATACATGCGGTGTCTGATCGTAACCGCTCAAACACCGCCCCTCAGGCGCCGGGCGCTCGCATCCGCGGGCTTGGCTTGTCCTCAGTTTCCAGTCCACTCCGTTCCCCGGAAACTTCCGGCGGCCCCGGTTGGGGCCTACAGCGGCACAAGTTGAAACTTCGTGCCGCTGACGCGAAGCGGGCATTGGCTGCGCTGGTCCTCGCGGCCACGCTGCTGTCCGGCCCCCTGGCCCGCGCCGTGCAGCCGGACGAGATGTTGGCCGACCCGGCCATGGAGGCTCGGGCGCGCGCCATTTCCAAGGATTTGCGCTGCCTGGTCTGCCAGAACCAGTCCATCGACGACAGCGACGCGCCCCTGGCCCGCGATCTGCGCCTGCTGCTGCGCGAGCGGCTGGTGAAGGGCGATACGGACGCCCAGGCCGTGGCCTACCTGACCGACCGCTATGGCGACTACGTCCTGCTGCGCCCGCCGGTGCGGCCGGCCACATATCTGCTGTGGTTCGGGCCCTTCGTCCTGCTGGTCGGGGGTGGCGGCATCCTGCTGTGGCGGGGCCGGCGCGGGTCGTTGGGGGCGGAGGCGGTGGCGCCGCCCCTGACGGCGGAGGAAAAGGCCCATTTGGCCCTGCTGATGCGTGATGAGGACGAAGGGAAGGGGCGGCCATGATGGCGTTCTGGATCGCCGCCGCCCTGCTGACGGCGGGTGTCCTGCTGGCGCTGCTGCGCCCGCTGATGGTGGCGCGCAAGGCGGAGGCCGGTGGCTCGCCCGAGGTCGACATCTATAAGGATCAGCTGGCGGAAATTGAGCGCGACGTGGCGCGCGGCCTGCTGACCGACGACCAGGCGGCCGCAGCACGGACGGAGGTCAGCCGGCGCCTGCTGGCGGCCGACGCGCGCGCGAAGTCGGCACCGGCGGCGCCCGCGATGCCGGCGAAGCCTTCCCGCAAGCTGGCCACGGCGCTCATGGCCGCCGTGCCGCTGCTGGCCATGGGCATCTACCTGCGCCTGGGCAGCCCCGACCTGCCGGGTCAGCCGGCGGGGGCGCGCACCGACCAGACCGCCGGCGTGCAGGCCCAGGCGGTGTTGAAGACCCTGCTGACCCGGGTCACCGAGAACCCCAGGGATCTGGAGGCGTGGAAGGCCCTGGCCACCGCCCAGGGCATGACCGGCCAGAACGACAAGGCCGCCGCCTCCTGGGCCAAGGCCGTGGACCTGGCCCCGGACGACGCCAACCTGCAGGCCTCGCGCGCCGAGGCGCTGGTGCTGTCGGCCGATGGCGTGGTGGGGCCGGAAGCCAAGCAGGCGCTGGCCAAGGCCCTGGCGCTGAACCCCAAGGAACCCCGCGCGCGCTACTACGACGGCTTGGCCGTGCGCCAGGCGGGCGACCTCAAGGGCGCCATCACCCGCTGGTCCGCCCTGCTGTCGGAAAGCCCGGCCGATGCCCCCTGGGTGCCCTTCCTGCGCGGACAGCTGGGTGAAACGGCGACCGAGGCCGGCATGGACCCGGCGGCGGTGACGCCGCAGCCCCTCCCGCCCGCAGGGCCCCCGGCTGGTCCGCCCGTCGGTCCGGCGCTCAACGCCACCGCGCCCGGCCCGACGGCGGACGACATCGCCGCCGCCTCCACCCTGTCCAGCGGCGATCGCAACGCCATGATCCAGGGCATGGTCCAGCGCCTGGCCGACCGGCTCAAAACCCAGCCCGACGATGCCGAGGGCTGGTCGCGCCTGGCCCGCGCCTATCGTGTCCTGGGGCAGAACGACAAGGCGGCGGAGGCCGAGGCCAACGCCAAGCGCTATGGCGGCGGCACCGCCGGCGCGCCCGCTGGCGCCGTTCCACCCGGCATGCCCGACCCCGCCACCATGACGCCGGAACAGCGGTCGGCCACGGTGAAGTCGCTGTTGGCCCAGTTCCAGGCGGCGGCGGAGAAGGAGCCGGACAAGCCAGAGGGCTGGGCACGCCTGGCTCAGGCCTATGAGGCGACGGGCGACGTGGCCAAGACGCGGGAGGCGTGGGCCAAGGCCGTGGCCGCCGCGCCCGACGATGCCGAGATCAACCTGGCCTACGCCCGCGTGCTGCTGCCAGCCGACGGCGGCCATCCGCCGCCGGCCTTCTTCACCGCCCTGCGGGTGGTGCTGAAGTCCTCCCCCAACAACCCCCAGGCCCTGTGGTACCTGGGCCTGGACGCGGTGGAGGGGGGACGCAAGGCCGAGGCCAAGGATCTGTGGGGGCGTCTGCTGCCCCTGCTGCCCGAGGGCTCCGACGATCGCAAGGAGCTGGAGGGACGGCTGAAGGCGCTGGGCTCCTGAGTCGTTTAGCGGCTTGATCCTACAGGGGTAATCCCAAGGTGCGGCGCGGGGTGCGGCTGGTGCGACACCCTATCCCTCGGGTTGGTGCCAAGGGCGGTGCAAACCACAGGTGAATGACCTAAAGTGCGGGTATTGCCCCGTTTCGCCGGCGCCGCCCTATCCTTGCGGCATACGGCCCCGTCTCAGGATCCCCTTTCCGCGATGAACGAATCGTCCCCCTTGCCTTCCGCCGCCGGTCTGGCCGGCGTGGTGGATGAGCATCTCCGGTGGATCGGTCAGTGGCACCGCGCGGCCTTCTTCAACTTGGGCGATGGCGCCCCCCTGCCCACGCCGGTGGCTTTCCCCGCCTGGGTGCGCGGCGCTTCTGGCAGCGAGCTGGCGGACCAGCCGGCCATCGACCGCCTGATCTCCCTGCACGACCAGATGCACCGCATGGCCCGTCTGGTGCACATGCGGGCCTGCGAGGGCCAGCCGCCGTCGCTGGCCGCCTACGAGGCGGTGATCGAGAAGTTCGACGAGTTCATGCTGCTGCTGCGCCGTATCGAACGGGCGTTCAGCGTGGCCGGCAGCGGCATCGACCCGCTGACCGGCCTGCGCAACCGCACCGGCCTGCGCGAGGAGATGGAGCGCGAGGTCAACCGCTACCGCCGCACCGGCCGGCCGTTCTGCGTGGCGCTGTGCGACCTCGACAAGTTCAAGTCGGTCAACGACACCTATGGGCATGAGGCCGGCGACCGCGTGCTGATGGCAGCGGCCGGTGCGGTGAACCAGGGCATCCGCAGCTTCGACGAGGCCTTCCGCCTGGGGGGCGAGGAAATCCTGATCCTGCTGAAGGACGCCACCATCATGGACGGCTACGCCGTGGTGGAACGGTTGCGGCAGGATATGGAGACGCTGTCGGTCGCCATCGGCGGCGGGCGCGCCATCCGCTTCACCGCCAGCTTCGGCCTGGCCGAGGCGCGGCCGGACTGCGATCCGGAGGACTTGGTGGCGGAGGCCGACGCCGCCCTCTACACCGCCAAGCGCCAGGGCCGCAACCAGGTGGTGCGCGCGACCCCGCCGGTGTGAGCCGGGCCTGGCGACACATGCGCCCCCATCCCGCGTCCCGGCCCCGCATCTTGGCCCCGCGCACCTGCCATGAGGCTTGACCGCTTGGTCAGGATCGCCCGCCTGGGGTAACCGGTCGCCTCATTCGGGCGGTCGGACCCCGTTCCTCGCGTCGCCATGGTGGCGCTTGGCCGCCGGGTCCGCTAGCTTGGAACCAATTCCACCGCTTATATCCCTGGTCCTGCCGCCCATGCGCACCGTCCCCGAATTCCCCAACCTGTTCATCGCCGACCATCCGCTGATCCAGCACAAGCTGTCGCACATGCGGGACAAGCGGCGGTCCACCATGGGCTTCCGCCAGCTGCTGCGCGAGATCGCCCTGCTGATGGGCTATGAGCTGACGCGCGACCTGCCGTTGACCACGGAACGGATCGAGACGCCGCTGGTGGAAATGGACGCGCCTGTGATCGAAGGCAAGAAGGTCGCCGTCGTTCCCATCCTGCGCGCCGGCCTGGTGATGGCCGAGGGATTGCTGGAGCTGATGCCCGGCGCGCGCGAAGGCCACATCGGCCTCTACCGCGACCATGAGACCAAGCAGCCGGTGGAATACTTGGTGAAGCTGCCGGCCGCGGCCGGCCGCACCTTCATCCTGGTCGATCCCATGCTGGCCACCGGCAACTCCGCCGTGCACGCGGTCGACGTGCTGAACCGCCACGGCGTGGCCGATGACCAGATCCGCTTCATGGCCCTGGTGTCGGCGCCGGAAGGCGTGCGCGTCTTCCACGACGCCCATCCGGAGGTGAAGGTCTACACCGCCGCCCTGGACAGCCACCTGACCGACGACGCCTACATCGTTCCCGGCCTGGGTGACGCGGGCGACCGGTTGTTCGGGACGAAGTAGCATCGGGCCCTTTGAAAGGCGCCGGTGGGCCTACGCTCACCGGCATTTTCATTCGTTTACTGATTTCGCCCCGTTTTCGATCTCCGCCAGGCAATGGGCGCAGACACAACTCCGACCAGGCAGCGCGTCGTAGGCTGCCTCGAACCTTTCCATCCGACCGTCGGTCGACACGACAATGTCTTGGATGGGCAACTGGCTTAGGCTGCTGAAGGTTTCGAACCCAAGGACATTGTAACACTCCTGGCAAACCAGCAGGGTGTTCAGGATGGTAAGGCGATGGCCGGTGGGTGCCTTCCCGTCGCCGATCTGGCGGGCGATATGTCCGCAGGTCTCGACGAATCCGCCGCGTCCGTGCTTTTCATAAATCAAGATGCCCATTAGCGCGGTCCTTACTCCGCCGGCGGGATCACCAGGATCTTGTCGATGCGGCGGCCGTCCATGTCCACCACCTCGAACCGGTATCCCGCGTGGCTGATGCCTTCGCCCACGCGGGGCAGGTGGCCCAGCTTGAACAGCAGGAAGCCAGCCAGGGTCAGGTAATCGCCCCCATCGCGCAGGCCCGGCAGATCCAGGACGTGCGACGCCTCATCGATGTCCATGCGGCCGTCGATCAGCATGGACCCGTCCTCGCGCCGCACGAACTCATCCTCGTCGACGTCGTGCGCCTCGGGCAGATCGCCGGCGATGGACTCGAGGATATCGGTCAGGGTGACGATGCCCTCGGCGCTGCCGTACTCGTCCACCACCAGGGCCATCTGCTGGCCGGAGGAGCGGAACAGTTCCAGCAGGCGCATGACCTGGGTGCCGTCGTGGACGATCAGGGCGGGGTTGGCCAGCTTGCCCAGATCCGGCGTCTCGCCCGCCAGCACGGCGTCCAGCACGGCCTTGGCGTGCAGCACGCCCACCACCTCGTCCAGGCTGCCGCGGCAGATGGGGAAGCGGCTGTGGTGGCTTTCCTGGATTTCCTTGGTCAGCTGGTCGACGCTGTCGTTCAGGTCCAGCCACATGACGTCCAGGCGCGGGGTCATGATGGCGCGCGCCGGCCGGTCGGACAGGCCCAGCACGCCTTCGATCATGCGCTTCTCCTCCGGCTCGAACACGCCGGCGGCGGTGCCCTCCGCGATCAGGCTCTTCACCTCTTCCTCGGTGACGGCGTTCTCCGGCTTGCCGGCGGCGCCGAACAGCTTCAGCACCAGCTCGGTGGCGGCCCCCAGGAACCAGGCCACGGGCGATGCCACGCGCGACAGGCCCAGCAGGAAGGGCGCGGTCAGCACGGCGATGCGCTCGGTCGCGAACAGGGCCAGGCGCTTGGGCACCAGTTCGCCCACGATCAGCGACAGCAGGGTGATGCACACCACCACCAGGGCCACGGCGATGCTGTCGGCGTGCGGCGCCAGGGCCGGGATGGTCGCCAGGCTTTCCGCCAGCGGGCCCGACAGGGTGGCGCTGCCGAAGGCACCTTCCACGATGGCGATCATGGTGATGCCGATCTGCACCGTGGACAGGAAGTGCGAGGGGCTTTCCTGCAGGGCCAGGGCCGTGCGGGCCCCGCGTTGCCCCTTCTCCGCCAGCGCGGTCAGCCGGCTGCGCCGGGCGGACAGGACGGCCAGTTCGGACATGGCGAAAAAGCCGTTCAGCAGGATCAGCAGAACCAGGATGGCGACTTGCAGGTAAAGCATCAGGGCGGCGTCGGAGCCTGTCGGGAAAGGAAGGTACACGCGGCACGATAGCATGGACGGACAGTCTGTCGCGTCCCACCATCACAGGGGCGCCTAAGTTTTACGGCTTATGCCTTCAAAACGGCGGCGGGACCAGGGGCGCGGCCATGACGTTTTCGCGACCATCGCCCCGTCCGCCGCAAGCGTCTTGATTCCCGTGCGGACTCGTATTATCTCCGCTAGCACTCACCGGGGTTGAGTGCTAACAGCAGGCTCGACCCCATCGCTTTTGCCTTTTAAGGGAGAGACCCTATGAAGTTCCGTCCGCTGCACGACCGCGTGGTGGTGCGCCGCGTCGAGAGTGAGCAGAAGACCGCCGGCGGCATCATCATCCCCGACACCGTCAAGGAAAAGCCCCAGGAGGGCGAGGTCGTCGCCGTGGGCCCCGGCGCCCGTGACGAGCAGGGCAAGCTGATCGCCCTGGACGTGAAGGCTGGTGATCGCGTGCTGTTCGGCAAGTGGTCCGGCACCGAGGTCAAGATCGATGGGGGCGAATACCTCATCATGAAGGAATCCGACATCCTGGGCATCGTCGCCTGATTGGATGACCGGGCTGGCTGACCCTGCCGGGTCGCCGCCCTGTCGTGTTCCCCTCAAAGCCATCGCGGGCCTCACGAGGCCCCGGAAATTCAAGGAAGAGAGATTATGGCTGCCAAGGAAGTGAAGTTTGGCGTCGACGCCCGCAACCGCATGCTGCGCGGCGTGGACATCCTGGCCGACGCCGTGAAGGTGACCCTGGGCCCCAAGGGCCGCAACGTCGTCATCGAGAAGAGCTTCGGCGCCCCGCGCATCACCAAGGACGGCGTCAGCGTCGCCAAGGAGATCGAGCTGTCGGACAAGTTCGAGAACATGGGCGCGCAGATGGTGCGCGAAGTGGCCTCGAAGACCAACGACATCGCCGGTGACGGCACCACCACCGCCACCGTGCTGGCCCAGGCCATCGTGCGCGAAGGCGCCAAGGCCGTGGCCGCCGGCCTGAACCCGATGGACGTGAAGCGCGGCATCGACCTGGCGGTGACCGCCGTCATCAACGACATCAAGGGCCGCTCCAAGAAGATCTCGACCAACGCCGAGATCGCCCAGGTCGGCACCATCTCCGCCAACGGCGAGGCCGAGATCGGCGAGATGATCGCCCGCGCCATGGAAAAGGTGGGCAACGAGGGCGTCATCACGGTGGAAGAGGCCAAGAGCTTCGACACCGAGCTGGAAGTCGTCGAGGGCATGCAGTTCGACCGCGGCTACCTGTCGCCGTACTTCGTGACCAACGCCGACAAGATGACGGCCGAGCTGGAAAGCCCCTACATCCTGCTGCACGAGAAGAAGCTGGGCAGCCTGCAGCCCCTGCTGCCGGTGCTGGAAGCCGTCGTGCAGTCCGGCCGTCCGCTGCTGATCGTGTCGGAAGACGTGGAAGGCGAGGCGCTGGCCACGCTGGTGGTGAACAAGCTGCGCGGCGGCCTGAAGATCGCCGCCGTGAAGGCCCCGGGCTTCGGCGACCGCCGCAAGGCGATGCTGGAGGACATGGCCATCCTGACCGGTGGCCAGGTCATCTCCGAAGACCTGGGCATAAAGCTTGAGAACGTGTCGCTGGACATGCTGGGCACCGCCAAGAAGGTGGTGATCACGAAGGACGCGACCACGATCGTGGACGGCGTTGGCGCCAAGGCCGACATCGAGGCCCGCATCGGCCAGATCAAGGCGCAGATCGAGGAGACCACCTCGGACTACGACCGTGAGAAGCTGCAGGAGCGTCTGGCGAAGCTGGCGGGCGGCGTTGCCGTCATCCGCGTCGGCGGCGCCACCGAGGTCGAGGTGAAGGAGCGCAAGGACCGCGTTGACGACGCCATGCACGCCACCCGCGCCGCGGTGGAAGAGGGCGTGGTGGCCGGCGGCGGCACCGCCCTGCTGTACGCGACCAAGGCCCTGGACGGCCTGAAGCCGGCCAACGACGACCAGCGCGTGGGCGTGGACATCATCCGCAAGGCCCTGCAGGCCCCGGTGCGCCAGATCGCCTTCAACGCCGGCACCGACGGTTCCATCGTCGTCGGCAAGCTGCTGGACCAGTCCAGCGCCGACTTCGGCTACAACGCCCAGACCGGTGAGTTCGGTGACATGTTCGCCTTCGGCGTCATCGACCCGACGAAGGTGGTCCGCACCGCCCTGCAGGACGCGGCCTCCGTGTCCGGCCTGCTGATCACCACCGAGGCGATGGTCGCCGAGAAGCCCGAGAAGAAGGCCGCTCCGGCCGGCGCCCCGGGCATGGGTGACATGGACTTCTAATTCGTCCCCCAAGACGAATCGGAAATGAGGGGGCCGGCTTCCGAAAGGGGGCCGGCCCTTTTCTTTGACGAAGGCGCATCCGCGCCTTCGATCCTCCCTTTTCAGTCCGCTGACGCTCCCCGAAAAGGTCCGGCGGCTGCGGTCGCAGCCTAGGCGCCACGCGCCATGATGCTTCAGCCATATTTGGGTGGATGAGCTGTCATGGCCTTTCGGCGGGCTTGGCAGCGGGGGTGCGGCGGGGTTTCATCAGGGGCCCATCCAACCCCGCGTGACAGGCGGTGCGCCCATGGCCTTGCTCGACGGTTTCACCCATCACCGCATCGCCACCGGCACGGTGGACATCCATGTGGCCCAAGGGGGGCCAGAGGGCGGGGGGCCGCCCCTGCTGCTGTTGCACGGCTTTCCCGAGACGCACGCCATGTGGCGCCTGGTGGCGCCGGATCTGGCGCGACGGTACACGGTGGTCGCCGCCGACCTGCGCGGCTACGGTGACAGCGACAAGCCGGCCGACGCGGGCGACACCGGGCACGCGCTCTATTCCAAGCGGGCGATGGCGGCGGACATGGTGGCGGTGATGGCCGCGCTGGGCCATCCCCGTTTCCGCCTGGCGGCGCACGACCGGGGCGCCCGCGTGGCCCATCGCCTGGCGCTGGACCATCCGGAGACGGTGGAGCGGCTGTGCCTCATGGATATCGTGCCCGGCTCCGTCGTCTACGGCACGGTGGACCAGCGGGTGGCCACCGCCTATTGGCACTGGTTCTTCCTGATCCAGCCGGCGCCGTTTCCGGAACGGCTGCTGGGCCTGGACGCGGAATTCGTGCTGGCCAGCGCGCTGCGCGGCCTGTCGCCTCAGGCGGGTCAGGGGGAGGCGTCACCGTTTCCGCCGGCGGTCATGGCGGAGTATCTGCGCTGCTTCCGCAATCCGGCGACCCTGCACGCGATGTGCGAGGACTATCGCGCCGGCGCCGGCATTGATCTGGCGCATGAGGCCGAGGATCGGCGGCTGGGCCGGCGCATCCAGTGCCCGACCCTGGTGTTATGGGGAAAAAACGGCCTGGTCGGCCGCGCCTACGACCCGCTGGCGGTGTGGGGTGAGGTCTGCCGCGATCTCCAGGGCGAGGCCCTGGACTGCGGCCACTTCCTACCGGAAGAGCGCCCGCAGGATGTCCTGCGCGCGCTCTTGGATTTCATGGGATAGGGACCAGGCTTACTTCCAGTCCCACCTAAATCCCTTCCCAGGCCGCGGCTGCGGCCGCTGGCGCTTGAGGCAACCGCTCAATGCACCCGCTGCGGTTCCATGTCGTGCTGGCGGACGGAGGCCAGCGCCACCTCGGGGGAGGCGGCCACGGCCAGCGGCGTGCCGTCGGCGGCGTGGATGGCGTAGCCCAGGATGCCCTGTGTCAGCACCGGCTTCACATAAGCCAGGACGTTCACGCCGAAGGCGGCGAAGTCCTGGGTGGACAGGTGGCGCAGGGCGTCGGGGCTCAGCGTCTGGAATTCGGCGTCGAAGCTGTCGGTCATGATGTCACTCGCTTTTCGCAACGTGAGGAAAGACAGGCTTTTGGAAGCCCTGTCAGGGTGAAGGCGGAAAGTGGCCCGATCTGGGATCAAGCGGGGTTTTTATGGGGCGGGGCTTTTATCGGGCGAAACGTCGATGGTTTGGGGCTCGGGCGTGCCCTCGCCGGCGCCGCTGATCTTGATGGTGCGCACCTTGGGCTCAGGAATCGGCCGGCGCAGGTCGATGTGCAGCAGGCCGTTGTCCAAGCTGGCGCCCAGAACCTCGATGCCGTCGGCCAGGACGAAGCTGCGCTGGAACTGCCGGGCGGCGATGCCGCGGTGCAGGTAGATGCGCGACTTGTCGTCCTGCTGGCGGCCACGGATGATCAGCTGGTTGTCCTCCGTCTGCACCTGCAGGTCGTCGAAGGTGAAACCGGCCACGGCCAGGGAGATGCGCAAGCCGTCTTCACCGACCTGCTCGATATTATAGGGGGGATAGCCCTCGGCGGCGGACTTGGAGATCCGGTCGAGCGTGCGCTCGAACTGGTCGAAACCCAGCAGGAAGGGGCTGTTCAGGAACGAGACGCGGGTATTCATGATGTCGGCAACCTCCTCCAACGAGCGAGTATGCGGGGGCGGCCTCCGCGCCGGGCTCCATCCGAACCCGGTGCCTTCGGCCCGCTGCTCGGCGGCCCGGAACGGCACCGCCTACGGGATACATGGGTACCCCCTCCCACGGTTCAAGACAAGCGCCGGCGCGCGGGTGGGCTTGAGGGCCGTGAGGAATCGGGGCGGGACATGATGCGGCGCGCACCTCCTGTGATCACCATCATGGCAGAGTGGGCGCATGCCTTTCGGTCAGGGGATAAGGACCGGATCCAGATACCCCCAGAATCTGTGGATAAGTCTGTGAAAGGGTGGTGCCGGGGCCAGGAGTCCCGGGGCTCTGCGCCCTTTGCCCAAGAAATAGGCAATAACATCAAGCTATTGAAATTAAACAATATTAACGGCAATACGTTTGCGCTACCGGGGGTATTTCCTTATCGCGAAGGGCCATGGCGGGCCCTCATTCGACCTTGACAGGCTTGTGGACCGTCAGGCAGCCGGCCCATCGTCGGGGAGCGCGGGGTTTCCTTGAGGCTAGGCCCTCCGTCAGGGGATTCGAGTCGCGGCGCCTTAGGTTTTCCCTGCCGTTGGTAGGGGTTTATCTCCGGCGTCGCGCTTGATCAACCGCCGGGGTCATGACACAAGCATTGCGATCTACCATTCTGGCTTACCGCCTTTTTCGAGGTGACCCATGCGTCGTCTGTTCGTGGCCCTTGTTCTCGGTCTGCTGGTCGTGGCGCCCGCCGGCGTTGGCGTACGGTCCGCCTGGGCCCAGTCGGGCGGCTTCGGTTTCGCCGATGAGACGCCCATCACCTTGAACGTGGCCGAGATCGAGGTGGTGAACGACTACGTGTCGCCCATGAAGCCGCCCAACATCGAATACCAGCTGCAGCTGACCCCGGCCGAGGTGGTGCGCCTGTGGGTGCAGGATCGGCTGAAGGCCGCCGGCTCCAGCGGCAAGGCCCGGGTCGTCATCAAGAACGCCAGCATCGTGGAAGTGAACCTGCCGCGCACCACCGGCGTGAAGGGGTGGTTCACCACGGACCAGTCGCAGCGCTATGACGGCCGTGTGGAGGTGGAGATCCAGGTGGACATGCCGGCCAAGGGCTATGCCGGCAGCACTTCGGTGGTGGTGACCTCCAGCCAGTCGGTGTCCGAGGACGTGACCCTGAACCAGCGGGAAAAGACCTGGTCGCAGCTGGTGCGCGACATGGCCCGCGACATGGACGCCCAGCTGGCCAAGGGCATACGCGACAACCTGTTCGCGGCTATGATTCTCTGAGTTCCTCAGGCGCCGGCAAGGCCGTTCGGCCCTTTGGCTATCCTCGCGTTTCAGTCCGCTTCGCTTCCCAAAACGCTCCGGCGGCCGCAGTCGCGGCCTAGGAAAAGGGTGATGGGACTGGCGATGGCGCAAAGGAAAAGGCCGGTGGCGCTGGGGGCGCCGCCGGCCTTTTTCATTGGTGTTGGGGCTCGGGCCTCAGAACATGCTCCCGGCCGGGCTGGGGGTGCCGATCATGGCCAGGAACTCGCGACGGGTGCTGGGGTCGTTGCGGAAGGCGCCCAGCATGCGGCTGGTGACCATGGACACGCCGGGCTTGTGCACGCCGCGGGTGGTCATGCACTGGTGCGCCGCCTCGATCACCACGGCCACGCCCAGGGGCTGCAGCACCTCGTCGATGGTGTTGGCGATCTGCGAGGTCATCTTCTCCTGGATCTGCAGGCGCTTGGCATAGACCTCCACCACCCGCGCCAGCTTGGAGATGCCGACCACGCGCGACCGGGGCAGGTACGCCACGTGGGCCACGCCGATGATGGGCACCATGTGGTGCTCGCAATAGCTCTCGAAGCGGATGTCGCGCAGCACGACCATCTCGTCGTAGCCGTCGGTCTCCTCGAAGGTGCGGGCCAGCAGCTCCATGGGGTCGGAGGCATAGCCGGCGAAGAATTCCTCATAGCTGCGCACCACGCGGTCGGGCGTGCCCAGCAGGCCTTCGCGCGTGGGGTCGTCGCCCGCCCAGCGCAGCAGGGTGCGGACCGCCTCCTCCGCTTCCTCCCGGCTGGGGCGGCCTTGGGCGACCACGGTGCGGCGTCCGTGGACCGGCCCGGCCACGATCTTGTCGGCAGGGGTGTTTTTGGCGTGGGTCACGGTGTTTCTCCCTCGGGCGGGCTGGCTTGGTTGGCGTGGGGGCTGTCTCGCCCCGGAGTCGGTTTGTGCGGTCGGGTATGTACAAGCGCCGCGCGGGGCCGTCTGTGACAGCGGCCGGGCTGCTCTTGTGGCTCTATCTACGAGCGGGCGCGGCTGTCAGTTCAGCGCCCCGCGTTCATGGGGGCTATCCAGCGAGAAGGCGGGGATGCGCACGTCGAAACGGCTGCCGTCCGTGCGCTCCATCTGATAGCTGCCGACCATGATGCCCGACGGGGTGCTCAGCGGCGTGCCGCTGGTGTATTCGAAGGATTGGCCGGGGCTCAGCACCGGCTGTTCCCCCACGACGCCGGCGCCCCGCACCTCCTGCACCCGGCCGCGGGCGTCGGTGATGTGCCAATGGCGGCTGCGCAGCTGCACCGTCTCACCGCCGGTGTTCTCGATTCGCACGGTGTAGGCCCAGACGTAGTGGCCTTCCCCCGGGGACGATTGGTCCTCCAGGAATTCGGGGCGCACGCTGACCCGGATGGCGTGGGTGGTTTCACTGTACATCGAACATGTCTTTCAGGGCGTTCTTCCCGTGTCGGCGGCCGGCGGCTGGTTCACCCAGCGCCCGGTTGGTCCGCGACAAAATCTCCTGTCCCATCCTTCTTAGGCCTGTTCGCCGCCAATCTCCAGGGTCTTGGGCCGCAGGGAGGGGCCGCAGGGAGGGGCGCCAGGGGCGGCGGCGGGGCAGGGCGCGTCCAGCAGCCCACGGGGCGCTCCAGGGCGGGGGGCTGGGGCGGCGTGCGCGGGGTGACGGTTCCAGCATTGCCGCCAGCGGGATGCCGACCCCGGCCCAGTGCGGATCAGGCCCGAAAAACACGCTTGCGCCCGGGGGGGCTTGGCCTCATATAGGCCGTCAGGTGCAACTACCGACGGCGCGTTACATGTACGCCAGCCTCCTCCTTCGACGACGATCCTCCGGTCGCCTGCCATGCGGGCGACAGGGTCGTATCACGGCCGGATGCTGACGCGTCGCCCCACTCCTGGCGACGCCCCTCGGTTCCGGTCTCTAGGCGCCCACCGCGCCATCGTTTTAGAGAACCGGGACACCCCAATCGTATGATCCTGACGACTGAGCTGCCGGCGCACGCCGGCGCCATCGAACGCCTGCTCGACACCGCCTTCGGACCGAAGCGCAAAGCCAAGACCGTTTACCGCTTGCGCCGTGGTGTCGCGCCCGTGGCCGACCTGTGCATGGTGGCGCTGGATGAAGAGGCGCCGGGCTACTCCGCCGCCCAGCCGCGCCTGGTGGCGTCCATCCGCTACTGGCCGGTGATGGCCGCCGACGGCACCATGACCCTGATGCTGGGCCCTATCGCCGTGGCCGAGGATTACCGGTCCGCCGGCCTGGGCGGCCAGCTGATCCGCGCCAGCCTGGCCCGGGCCGAGGCGTTGGGTTACGCCAGCGTCCTGCTGGTGGGCGACGCCCCCTACTACAACCGCTTCGGCTTCACCCGCCAGCCGGTGCTGGGCCTGAAGCTGCCGGGCCCGGTGGAACTGGACCGCTTCCTGGGCCTGGAGTTCATCCCCGGCTCGCTCAGCAACGCCCACGGCATGTTGGGCCGTCCCCCGGTCACCCGCACCGCCGCGCCAGCCGCGACGGCCGAAACCGCCACGGCCGAAACCGGCGTGGCCAAGCTGGCCCGCCCGCGCCGGAGGGCGGTTCGCTGAACCGTCCGGCCCCCCGGCCAATTGCAACGGCCGGGACCCATGACCGTGTCCCTCCAAGGCCGTTATGTCCCGCGTTTCCAGGCGGCACTCGCACTGCCGCTTGAACGCCGCCCCGGAAAGCCCTATAAGCTCCTTCCCGGCGCGGGTGTAGCTCAATGGTAGAGCAGAAGCTTCCCAAGCTTACGACGAGGGTTCGATTCCCTTCACCCGCTCCAGTTCCGGCCGCCGGCCATATCCCCGATAGGACCATTTCGCGGCCATCCGACGCGCGGGCCTTGAAGCCCGCCGCCTCACTGCCGCGACGGTTCCTTCCCACATTACAAGTGTGTAACCCGGTTGGGCGCTGGTCGCTTTCCCGTTGAATCGGCGGGCCAGTGGGACAATATGGAAATCGCGGCCCATGGGGGTCGCCTGGGTTTAACCTGGGATCATTCGAGGAACGTCATGGCTATTGGACCCTACAATCGTTTTGCGTCGAGCACCGGCGCTTACGACCGGGCCCTGTTCGATGAGGGCCTGCGCCAGCATATGCTGCGCGTTTTCAACTACATGACTGTCGGCCTGATCGTCACCGGCCTTGTCGCCTTCTTCGGGGCCCAGTCCCCGGCCCTGGTGGCGGCCATCTTCGGCACGCCGCTGAAGTGGGTGGTCATGCTGGCCCCGATCGGCTTCGTGTTCGCCCTGTCGGCCGGCATCAACCGCATGTCCTCGGGCACGCTGCGCACCGTCTTCTTCGCCTACTGCGCCGTCATGGGCCTGTCGCTCATGAGCCTTTTCCTGGTGTTCACCGGCGCCAGCATCGCCCGCGTGTTCTTCATCTCGGCCGCCACCTTCGCCGGCGCCTCGCTGTACGGCTACACCGCCAAGCGTGACCTGACGCAGTTCGGCTCGTTCCTGATCATGGGCGTCATCGGCCTGGTCATCGCCAGCCTGGTCAACATCTTCCTGGCCTCCAGCGCGCTGCAGTTCGCGGTGTCGGTGCTGGGCGTGCTGATCTTCACGGGCCTGACCGCCTATGACAGCCAGCGCATCAAGGAGATGTACGCCGAGTCCTGGGGTGTCGAGGCCAACACCAAGCTGGCCGTCATGGGCGCGCTGAGCCTGTACCTCGACTTCATCAACATCTTCATCTCCCTGATGCAGCTGATGGGCGACCGCCGCAACTAAGCGGAACCCATCATCGACCAAAGGGTTGAGGGGCCGTCCGGGAAACCGGGCGGCCCTTTCCTTTTGGCGCCGCCGCCGGTCATGATCGGCGGCGTCCTGTTCTCCGCCCCGGAGGTTCGCCGCCATGATCTTCCTCTACACCGATTTCGGCTGGTCCGGCCCTTATGTCGGCCAGATGCGGGCGGTGCTGGCGGCCCGCGCGCCGGCGGGCACAACCATCATCGACCTGATGCACGACGCCCCCGCCTTCGATCCCCTGGCCGCCGGCCGCGTGCTGGCCGCCATCCTGCCGGCCACCCTGGCGGCCCTGCCGCACACCACCGTGCCGGCCGTCTTCCTGGCCGTGATCGATCCCGGCGTGGGCACGGAGCGCCGCCCCCTGGCCGTGCGGCTGTCCGGTGGCCAGGGTCGCCCCCAGGGGCGCCCCGTCTGGCTGGTGGGCCCGGACAACGGCCTGTTCCAGCCGTTGATCGCCGACACCACCGCCACCGGCGGCCTGGCCGAGGCGTGGGAGATCACCTGGCGGCCCGACGCCCTGTCCGCCTCCTTCCACGGCCGTGACCTGTTCGCGCCCGTGGCGGCCTTGGCCGTGGAAGGACGGGAACCGGGGGACTGGGTCCGGCCCCTGGCCTTGACGGATCTGGTGGGGGCGGCGCCATTGGGTGGAACAGGGGAGGGCGGGGCCGCCGACCATGGCCGCATCCTCTACATCGACAGCTACGGCAACGGCTGGACCGGCCTGCGTCCCGCCGGGGTGCTGGACGGCACCGTCGCGTCCGATGCCCGGCTGTGGGTGGGCGGCCCCGGCGGCGGCCAGGCGGTGGGGCCCGCCCGCACCTTCGGCGCCGTGCCCCGGGGCACCGCTTTCTGGTACGTGAATTCCAGTGGCCTGGTGGAGATCGCCGTGAACCAGGGCCGCGCCGACGAGGCGCTGGGCTTCACCCTCGGCTCCCCCATCGGCGTGCGCGCGCCCTACATCAAGCTGTAGGCGCCCACATGCTGAGGCCGAATATAGGACGCGACCGCGTCCGCCGGAAATTTCCGGGGAGCCGCAGGCGGACTGGAAATTGAGGACAAGCCAAGGACCGGATGGTCCGCCGGCGTTTGAGGGACATAAACCTCAGTGCGCCGTGGGCACCACCGTCGCCTCATCCATCAGCGCCAGGAAGGGCAGGTCGCTGGGCTGGTTGCCATAACCCCAGCGGCGCCCATAGGGGCCCGTCTCCTCCATCCACAGGGCCAGGCGCCGCGCCTTCTCCGCGCGCACGCAGTTGCCGGCCACCATCTCGCCCGTCAGCAGGCCGTCATCGCCCACCGCCATCTCGGTGCCCAGCAGGTCATGCACCGGCAGGTCGGCCAGCAGGGCCGGCATGTACAGGGTGAGCGCGCCGGTGGCCACCAGGATGCGGTGGCCTTGGTCGGCGTGGCGCATCAGGGTATCGCGCAGGGGAGTATGCCAGCGGACCCAGGCCCCCATCTCCGCCGCCGCTTCGCGCGCCCGCTCCAGCGGCACGCCGGCCAGGCAGCGGCGCAGCAGCCGGCGTTTGAACGCCGTCTTGAAATCATCATCCGCGTCGTTGGCATGGCCGCCCTTCACCAGGGCTTCCCGAGGGGGGAGGCGGCTGGCCAGGGGGCGAACCGGCAGCCGGCGCGACGCGGCACCGGCCACGCTGCCGGCCAGGTGGCGGCGCAGGGTCTCGCCCCCCGCCACCCGCGCCAGGAAGGGCAGCAGGCTGTCGCCCCGCGCCAGGGTGCCGTCGAAGTCGAACACCGCCAGGCCCGGCAAGTCGCTCTCCGGCGGGATATCGCCCGGGCTGGCGGCGACGGTCAGGGCGGCGGTGGATTGGGACATGGACGGCATTAGGCTCTGGGGCAGGCGGATGGGGCCAGGCGGATGGGGCGGGTAGATAGGGTGGGCGGACGGGGACGGCAACCCCCGGTTCATCCGCGCCATAAAACGGGGTGGGCGGCTTCCTCTCAAGTGGTTTTCGCGTTAAGTGTCGGCCTTTCCGCTCAAGACCGACGGCAGCCCCATGATCACCACCCCCACGGCCCCCATCACCCTAGCCGCCGCTACCCCGGACGCGGGGACCAAGCCCTATAAGATCATCATCGACACCGATCCCGGCCAGGACGACGCCGTGGCCATCCTGCTGGCCTTGGCCAGCCCGGAGGATGTGGAGGTGCTGGGCATCACCGCCGTGGCGGGGAACGCGCCCCTGCCGTGGACGGAGAAGAACGCCCGCCGGGTGTGCGAGCTGGCGGGCCGGCCGGACGTGAAGGTGTACGCCGGCTGCGACCGGCCCATGGTGCGCCTGTTGCACACGGCGCCGGAGGTGCACGGCGACACCGGCCTGGACGGTCCGGTCCTGCCCGAGCCCACCATGCCGCTGCAGGCGCAGCACGCGGTGGATTTCATCATCGAGACGGTGATGCGGGAGGAACCGGGCACCGTCACCCTGTGCCCCCTGGGCCCGCTGACCAACGTGGCCCGCGCCCTGGTGAAGGAACCGGCCATCGCCACCCGCCTGCGCCAGATCGTGCTGATGGGCGGCGCGCAGATGGAGGGGGGCAATTCCACCCCCTGCGCCGAGTTCAACATCTATGTCGACCCGCACGCCGCCGACATCGTCTTCAAGTCGGGCGTGCCCATCGTCATGTTCCCGCTGGACGTCACCCACCAGGTGCTCACGGCGCGCCGCCATATGGACCGCATCCAGGCCGTGGGCAACCGTGTGGCCCAGGCGACGTACGAGATGCTGGACTTCTATCAGCGCTATGACGAACACAAGTACGGCACCGACGGCGGCCCGCTGCACGACCCCTGCGTCATCGCCTGGCTGATCCGGCCGGGGATCTTCGAGGGCAAGACCGTGAACGTGGAGATCGAGACCGGCAGCCCGCTGACCACCGGCCAGACGGTCATCGACCGCTGGAACACCACCGGTCGGCCGCGCAACGCCACCGTCATGCTGAAGGCCGACAGCGACGCTTTCTTCGACCTGCTGGTGGAGCGGCTGCGGCGCTTTGGCTGAGGCCCAGCGCGCCTTGGCCCAGCGCGTCCTGACGACGACAGATCGGCAATAGTTGCCGATCTGTCGGAATCTTTTGCCTGGACCGCTATGGGTCAGGGGCATGCTTGGCCCGCCTTCATGCCGGGGAAACCGGCGGGCCGCCTGGGTTTTCACGGGTGAAGGCGGCGGCCCGGGCCTTGCTTGGGAACAGAGGGTCAGCCATGGCCGCCTGCGGGCGCCATGGGGATCGCGTCGTTCCACTCCCGGGGCCAAGGGACCGAAGACCATGTCGTTCCTGAACACCAGCAACCACACCCAGTCCGCGGCCAACGCCTATGGCGGTTTCGGCGCCGCGGGCAGCGGGGGCGTCAGTCCGGCCGGCTCGCAGAGCGCCCTGTCCGTCAGCCAGACCGACAGCGCCTTCGCCGACCTGCTGAAGGGTGACGACGATCCGCAAACCATGCTGAAGGACATGACCACTGGCGGCTACCAGGGGTATTGGTCCTATCAGATCAAGCAGATGAAGCAGAAGATCGCCGAGGACACGCTGCAGTCCAAGGGGCTGACCGCCCAGGACGTGTCCAACCTGCCCGCCGACCAGCGCGCCGACCTGGAACGCCAGATCATGCGCGAGGTGGAGCAGAAGGTCCGGCAGATGACCGCCTCCGGCAAGGATGGCAAGAGCGGCGTGCAGGACGCCACCCAGACGGCGGCCGATGGCGGCGGCCAGACCGGCTTCGGCAGCCAGATGGCCGCCAACAGCAACCAGACCGGCGCCCGCAGCGGCGTGCCCATCGCGGGCGGCGACACTCTGCAGGGCATCCTGGCCGCCCAGGAAATGAACGCGTAGTCATCCCTGGCGCCGGCGGCGCCTTCGCTCATCTCACGCCAGATCGACGGGCCCGCCCCAGCGCAGGGTGGTGACCAGGCGGCCGGCGGTGCCGTCCTCCAGCAGGATGCGTTCCCAGCGCATGCGGCTGCGGCGGATCAGCAGGTCGGGGCGGTGGTTGGTCTCGGTCTCCAGGTCCAGCACGCCGTCCGGCCGGTCGTACCAGCCGGCGCCGGCCAGGCCGGCTTCGGCGTCCAAAATCTGCGGCGTGGCATAGGACAGCAGGGGCCTGCCCAGCACCGTGCTGGCCGACACCGTCCATTCCGCCTCGCGCGCCGCGGACGCCGCCAGCAGGCGGTGGCTGCGATCGCAGATCAGATGCACCGGATCGCGGGAACGCCGCACCAGCCGCTTCAGGGCGGCATCCTGGCCCGGCCGGCCCGGGCTCAGCAACGCGGCGATGCGGGCGGCGTGCCGTTCATCCGGCCAGGCGAGGCCCCGTTCCCAGCGCGACACGGTGGCCTGGGTCACGCCCAGCAGCTCGGCCACGTGGCCCTGCTTCAGGCCGCGCAAGCGGCGCAGGCGGCGCAAGTCCCGGCCCACGGTGTGGCGCTCAACGGTGTGGCTGGCCGATCGTCCCTCCATGCCTGTCTCCCAAAAACGCCGCCCAAAAACGAAGGGGCGACCCGAAGGCCGCCCCATCATACCAGACCCAGGCGTCCCGGCCGCTCAGTGCGACTTTCCGCTCTGGATGGTGCCGGCGATGGAGCCACCGTCGGCGATGCTGATGCGGCCGTAACGGATGGTGCCGTCGACTTGGCCGGTTTCACCGATGGACAGGGTGCCCGTCACCTCGATGGTGCCGGTGGCGCGGCCGGAAACCTTCATGCTTTCCACCACGGCGGTGCCCTCGAAGTGGCCACCCTCGGCCACCTCCAGCACCTTCACCTCGTTCAGCGTCACATCGACCAGGCGGCCGGCGACATGCAGGGTGTGGCAGTGGGAGATCTTGGCGCCCTCGATACGGGCCTCGGGCGAGATGGTGGTGACCCCGCCGCCCAGGTCGGGCGTCGATTCCGTCTGCGGTCCGCCGTTCAGGCCCGGCCGCAAAAAGCTGCGCGGATCGAGGATGTCACTGGCCATCGGTCCCCCTCATAGTCCGGCGCGGGCCGGAACCTGGAAATATCCGGCGCGGGCCGGAGGTCGGAAAATTCCTGGTCCGGCTGGCGCGCATTCCCCACGACACGCCGCCGCCCCCGCCGAAACGGGGCGGACACTGCAAAACTCTTAAGCGTTTCTGAGGCTTTTCGCAACATCTCCCGGGTTGGGGGCACAGCGCGCGTCTCCCTGTCTCCACCGGCGCGCATGCGTCCCGTACCCCTAGTGCATGGCAGGGAGCCCGCAGGATAGGGCGGGTTGCGATTGACGGAGGGCCGGCGGCACACAATAGTCGGCGGTTCCGAACCCCCGTTGGCGGGCCGGGGGTGGCCCTGGTTTTATGATAATTCCGTGTAACGCGCCTCAAGAAATAAAGGAGTGTCTGGCCGTGATTCCTGTCGTGATGCCGACCTATTCCCGGATCGACGTTGTGTTCGAGCGGGGTGAGGGCTGCTTCCTTTACGACACCACCGGCCGACGATTCCTGGATTTCACCAGCGGCATCGCGGTGAACGCCCTCGGCCACGCCCATCCCTACCTGGTGGAGAAGCTGACCGAGCAGGCGCACAAGCTGTGGCACACCTCCAACCTGTTCCGCGTGGCGGGGCAGGAGAAGCTGGCCAGCCGCCTGCGGGAACTGACCTTCGCCGACACCATGTTCTTCACCAATTCCGGCGTCGAGGCGTGGGAATGCGGCGTGAAGCTGGTGCGCAAGTACCACTATGAAACCGGCCATCCGGAGAAGACGCGCTTCATCGTCGCCGGCGGCAACTTCCACGGCCGCACCATGACGGCCATCGCCGCCAGCGGCCAGGACAAGATGGTGAAGGGCTTCGGCCCCCTGTTGGACGCTTTCGACCGGGTCGCCTACGACAACCTGAACGAGTTGCGCGCCGCCATCACGCCGCAGACGGCCGCCATCCTGGTGGAGCCCATCCTGGGCGAGGGCGGCATGCGCCCGGCCAGCCTGGATTACCTGCGCGCCCTGCGCGCCATCTGCGACGAGTACGGCCTGCTGCTGTATTTCGACGAGATCCAGAGCGGCATGGGCCGGTCGGGCAAGCTGTTCGCCCATGAATGGGCTGGCGTCACCCCGGACGTGATGTGCATCGCAAAGGGCATCGGCGGCGGCTTCCCGCTGGGCGCGTGCCTGGCCACCGAGAAGGCGGCCCAGGGCATGGTGGCCGGCACCCATGGCAGCACCTTCGGCGGCAACCCGTTGGCCATGGCCGTCGGCAACGCCGTGCTGGACGTGATGACGCAGCCGGGCTTCCTGGACAACGTCATCGCCAAGGGCGTCCTGCTGCAGGGCAAGCTGGAAGAGCTGGTGGCGCGCCACCCCACCGTGCTGGACAGCGTGCGCGGCAAGGGCCTGATCCTGGGCGTCAAGTGCGTGACGCCGGTGGGCGACCTGGTCACCGCGTTGCGTGACAACGGCATGCTGGTGGTCTCCGCCGCCGACAACGTCGTCCGCATTCTGCCGCCGCTGATCGTTGGCGAGGCCGAGATCAACGAGGCCGTGGCCATCCTGGACCGCACCTGCGCGGCCCTGGCGGCCTGAGGGGTACCCACATCATGACCGCGACGACCAAGACGGTCCGGCATTTCCTGGACATCAGCGATTTCGATACGGCCACGCTGCGCGAAATCCTGAAGCGGGGCCGGGACCTGAAGCAGACCAACGGTACCGCCCAGCATCCCCAGCCCTTCCGGGGCCTGACGCTGGCCACCATTTTCGAAAAGCCCTCCACCCGCACCCGCGTCTCGTTCGAGGTGGGGATGCGTCAGCTGGGCGGTGAGGTGATCACCCTGACGGGGCGCGAGATCCAGCTGGGCCATGGCGAGACCATCGCCGACACGGCCCGGGTGCTGTCGCGCTTCGTCAACGTCATCATGATCCGCACGGACCATGAGACCAAGGTGCATGAGATGGCGGGGGCCGCCAGCATCCCCGTCATCAACGGCCTCACCGACACCTCCCACCCCTGCCAGATCATGGCGGACATCATGACGTTCGAGGAGAAGCGCGGGCCCATCGAGGGCCGCGTCGTCTGCTGGAGTGGCGATGCCAACAACGTCTGCCAGAGTTGGATTCATGCCGCCGCCCGCTTGGGCTTCGAAATGCGCGTGGCGGCGCCGGCCAGCCTGCAGCCCACGGCCGACACCATCGCCTGGGCGGCGCGCGAAGGCGCCCGCCTGGTGGTGACCGAGGATCCCAAGGCCGCGGCCGAGGGCGCCGACATCGTGGTGACGGACACCTGGGTGTCCATGCATCACAAGGATGCGCCTGCGCGCATGGCATTGCTGGCCCCCTTCCAGGTCAACGACGCGCTGATGAAACTGGCCTCCCCCGACGCCATATTCATGCATTGCCTGCCGGCCCATCGGGAGGAGGAAGTGACCTCCTCCGTCATCGATGGTCCGCAGTCCGTCGTCTGGGACGAGGCGGAAAACCGCCTGCACGCCCAGAAGGGCATCCTGGCCTGGTGCCTGAACGCCTGATCGTTCCGGTACCGGACCCAGTGTGTCCGGCCTTGAGGTATTCCATAAGGCCCCGATCGGTTGACCCCGGTCGGGCGCCTTTGTTTTTGGGGTAAGCGACCATGACCACCGCCGCCGTTTCCACCTCCTCCCTGGTTTCCCGGGACATCGACGTGGTGCAGCCCTTCCAGCTGGACCGGTCCAACCTGCGCGGCCGCATGGTGCGCCTGGGACCCGTGCTGGACGAGATCCTGGGCCGCCACGCCTATCCGGGCCCCGTCGCCCAGATGCTGGCGGAAACGATCACGTTGGCGACGACGCTGGCGGCGGCGCTGAAGTATGAGGGCGTTTTCACCCTGCAGACCAAGGGTGATGGCCCCATCAACCTGATGGTGGCCGATGTCACCAGCGCCGGCGCCGTGCGTGGCTACGCCCAGTTCGACGAGGACAAGCTTACAGCCGCCCTTGAGGCCGCCGGCGGGGCGTCGCGCCCGTGGGCCCCGGTGCCCACCTTGCTGGGCAAGGGCTACCTGGCGTTCACCGTCGATCAGGGCGAGCACACCCAGCGTTACCAGGGCATTGTCGGCCTGGAGGGTGATCGCATGGATGATTGCGTGCGCCACTACTTCACCCAGTCGGAACAGCTGGCCACGGGCATCGTCGTCCACGCTGGCCTGTCTGATGGGGGCGACTGGGGCGGCGGCGCCATCATGCTGCAGGCCCTGCCGGATGAGGATGCCGGCAGCGTGGCGTCGGATGCCAAGCCCAGCGATCTGGAGGACGACTGGCGCCGGGCCATGGCCCTGCTGTCCACCGTCACCCCGGCCGAGGTGCTGGACCCGGCGCTGCCGGTGAACGACGTGCTGTTCCGCCTGTTCCATGAGGAAGAGGTGCGCGCCTACGACCCGCATGGTCTGGCGGCGCAGTGCCGCTGCTCGCGGGAACGGGTGGTGACGGTGCTGAAGTCCCTGCCGCGGGACGAGGTGGCGGAGCTGAAGGTGGATGGGGCCGTGGACGTCGCTTGCGAGTTCTGCAGCACCCACTACCGCTTCGACGACGCCGAGCTTGAGACCGTTTACGGCTCGGCTTCCTGAGGATGCGCCGTCGCTGGCCGGTTTCGCCCGGGCATGACGCCCACGGCGATGCCGGCCAGCACACCCGCCAGTCCCAGGGCGTGGGCCAGGGTCGGCCGCTCCCCCAGCAGGAACAGCGACGGCACCAGCACGGTGACGGGCAGCAGGCCGGTGAACAGGCCGCTGCGGCTGGCCGGGATGCGGGCCGCCCCGCGCAGCCAGAACACCACCGCCACCAGGCCGTTGCCCAGCGAGGCCCCGGCGTACAGCGCCCAGGCGCCCGGCGACAGGGCGCCCCACAGCGACTCCGGCGTCAATCCTCGCGCCGTCAGCAGGGCGAAAGGCAGGGCCAGCACCGCCGCCATCAGGTTGGCGAGGAAGGTCACGGCCAGGGGCGATACGCCCGCCAGCCGCCGGGCATAGACGTTGTACAGCCCCTCCGACACCACGGCGCCCAGGACCAGGGCGTTGCCGCGCAGGGTATCGCCGTCGCCGGCGTTCCCGCTGTGGCTCCCGTGGCTGGCCAGGTTGAGGGCGGCGATGCCGGCCATGGCCAGGGCGATGGCCGCGCCGTTCCGCAGGGTCAGCCGCTCGCGCAGGATGGCGGCGGCGCACAGGGCGGTCACGGCGGGGATGGTGCTGGTCAGGATGCCGGCGGTGGTGGCGCTGGTACCGCGCAGGCCGTACATCAGGAAGATGTTGAACAGCACCATGCCGAACAGCGACAGCAGGGCCAGGCTGGCCCAGTCGCCGCCCGTGGCCGGAAGGGCGCGGCGTCCATGGCGGATGGCCCAGGGGCTGAGCGCCAGGGCCACCAGGGCGAAACGCACGTCGGCGGCCACCAGGGGCGGCACGGCGGCCACGGCCATCTTGCTGATGGGCACGGACAGGCCGACCAGGATCATGGCGGCGGTGAGGGAGAGATAGGCGGAGCGCATGGGGGCCACTATGGGGGACAGTGTGGCCGCTCGCCACCCGCGCCGACATCCCCGGCAACATCGCTGTTGAAGCGGGGCCCGCCAGCGCTTACTTGCAGTGCCTGACTGTTTGCCTTTCCCAAGGATGACGACAATGACGACCGAAACCGCGACGCTGGCTGGTGGCTGCTTCTGGGGTATGGAAGATTTGATCCGCAAGGTGCCGGGCGTGGTGGATACCCGCGTGGGCTACATCGGCGGTGAGCTGCGGAACCCGACCTACAAGGACGTGAAGACCGGCACCACCGGCCATGCCGAAGCCATCGAGATCACCTTCGACCCGGCCAAGCTGACCTACCGCCGCCTGATCGAGTTCTTCTTCCAAATTCACGACCCGACGACCACCAACCGCCAGGGCAACGACATCGGCAGCCAGTACCGCAGCGCCATCTTCTACGCCACGCCCGAGCAGAAGGCGGCGGCTGAGGAGGTGACGGCCGAGGTTGACGCGTCGGGCCGCTGGCCCGGCAAGGTCGTCACTCAGATCGTTCCCGCCGGCACCTTCTGGGAGGCCGAGGACTATCACCAGGACTATCTGGAAAAGAACATCGGCGGCTACACCTGCCACTGGGTCCGCCCGGACTGGGTGCTGACCGGCAAGTAAGCCCGCGCCCATGTGCTGAACCGAAGAAGGGCCGTCTCCAGTCCCGGGGGCGGCCTTTTTGGCGTCAGCGCCCCATCTCCCGCCCCACGGGATAGCGCAGGTAGGCGGCGTCGCTATAGGGCGTGCGGTCGTAGAACCAGGCCAGGCGCTGGTCGGGGCTGGCGGCGAAAGCGGGGTCGGCCTTCAGCTTGGCCTCGAAGGCGGCTTTCAGGGCCGGGTCCGCGGCCAGCATGCGCTCGGCCAGCGGGGCGATGGCGTAGGGCTCGATATATTCCGTGCGCTGCAGGATTTCGGGGAAGAAGCCCCAGGCCAGGAACGACTCGGTGCTCTCCGCCTCCAGCAGTTGGCCGGCCAGGTCGCCCAGGGGCTGGTCGGTGGGCACGCGCACACTGCCCTTGGTGTAGAGCACCGTGCGGGTCTCATGCACGTACCCGGCCGTGTCCAGCATGACGTGGCCCTCGTTGCTCTCGGTGGCCAGCTTGGGCTCCGTCAGGCGCACGGTGTCCACCGTGACCTCGCGTGGCCGGTCCTGCGTTTCCATCGCCACGCCGTGCAGCCGTAGCCGCGTGATGATCTCCGGCTTGGTCGCCGGCACCCAATAGGCCTCCGGCCGCGCGACGGTGACGCTGGGGTGGTCCAGGTAGACCGGCATGCGCACCGTGGCGCCAGGCCGGCCCAACCAGCGCACCTCCACCCCGCCCGAGGCGGGGGAGATATAGTTCTCGTGCCGCATGGTCCGGAACTCCACGCTGGCGCTGGGCGTCTTCTCCGTCTCGAACGCCATGGGCAGGGTGGCGGGGCGGCGGGCGCGGTCGGACGCCACGGCCTGGCGCAGGCCGGCGCCCTGTTCCGCCAACAGGGTCAGCGACCGCTCGATCAGCACATAGGTGCCCAGCACCCGCTGGCGGTAGGGCTTCAGCGAATGGTTCTCCACCAGCACGGTGGGGATGTGCGCCAGGTTGCCGTAGCCGATGGAATAGCGCAGCGGCGTGGTGCCGCCGGCGATGCCGCCCTCCGGCTTGCGGCCGTCGGCCTCCGTCACCAGGGGGCCGGGGATGTGGCCGGCCTTGGCCAGGGCCTGGCTCACCGCCGTCTTGAAGGGGCCGGCCAGCCAGCGGTCGATGGCGGGGGAGAACAGGTCGCCGGCGGCACCCTCGTCATTGCCGAAGGTGATGTCGTAGGCATAGTCCATGCCGTCGGTGACATGGATGTCCAGGTACAGGTCGGGCTGATAGCGGTGGATCAGGCCGATCATGGCCCGCATCTCGGGCGTGTCCAGCTTGCCGTAGTCGCGGTTGAGGTTCAGGTTTTGCGCCGTGGTGCGCCAGCCCTGGTTCATGGGACCGCGCTGGTTGGGGCGGTTGTAGGCGCCGGCGCGCTCATGACCATCGACGTTGAAGACGGGCACGAACAGCAGGTTCGCCCGGTCCAGCAGGCCGTCCTTGCCCCGCTGGGTGATGTCGCGCAACAGCATCAGCCCGGCGTCCTTGCCGTCGATCTCGCCCGCATGGATGCCGGCCTGCACCAGCAGCAGGGGTTTGGTCGGATCGGGCTTGCCATCGATCAGCCCCTTGGCCGCCAGCACCGCCACCATCTCGCGTCCCTCGGGCGAGGTGCCGAAGACCTCCTGCCGCAGCAGGGGGGAGGCGGCGACCAGGCGATCGACGAAGGCGCGGGTCTCGTCATAGCTGGGCGTGGCGGTCAGACCCGTCAGCTCCGCCGGGGTGGCCCAGGGGTCCCCCGCCGGCACCACCAGCTTTTCCGAGGCGCCATGCCAGGGCGGCAGCGGCGGCAGGAAATCCGTGTCCCACGGCTCGGTCTGCTGGGGACGGTTCTCAGGACCGTTCTGGGGACCGGGCGCGGCCGCCAAAGCGGGGGCGGCGACGGACAGCATCAGGATGGCGCAGAGCGCCAGGCGATGGGAACGGGGCATGGGCGGGACTCGGGGAAGGGGCGAAGGGATGAGGTTCGACCATCACCCGGCGGGCGGGCCGCTTTCAAGAATGCTTTTGCCAGAACCCCGAAAGCGCGAAAGCCCGGCTGGACAGGCCAGCCGGGCTTTCGGATTTGGTGGAGCTAAGCGGGATCGAACCGCTGACCTCTACAATGCCATTGCATGCAACTTCCAACGAAATCAAAGGCTTGATCCGGCCAGCAAGAGCAAACGCACGCAACGTCATCAAAGGCTTAGCAGGCTATGCGTGTCACTTGCGTTCGAGACCAAAGCGCTCCAACCCCGTTCTCCTGGGCCGGCCCCAACCCTACCGCCGGTCTCTCCCCTGTCAATAGGCTACGCTGGCTGGAGCAGGTCCAGGACGCCGACCTGGGCGGAATCGTCGTCGCCGTCGCGGCGGCCCTGATTCGCTTCCACAACTCCCAAACCGGCCTGACCTGCCCCAGCCTGGAAAGCATCGTCCGCGTCGCCGGCTTCTGCGAGCGGTCGGTGCGCAAGGCCATCACCGCGCTGGTGGAAGGCGGCTTCCTGCGGGTAACCCGGCGGCAGGCCCGGTCCTCCCACTACGGCCTGGCGCTCAAACCGGCACCAGGTGCCGGTCAGGAACCGGCGGAGGCGGCAGGGGATACCCCATCCTGGAGCGCTGACCGGCAGGAGGCGCCGGCCTTACCGGCACCAGGTGCCGCCAAACAGGGGAAAGAAACCTCCTGTGCCGGCCGGGGGATTACGCCAGGGGCAACGGACCTGGAGGTGGAGCGCCTGGCCCGTCGCATCCAGCAGGCGAGCGCCACGCCCTGGCAATTGGACAACGCCCGGCGCGACGTGCTGGACGCCGTGGGGCGTGTGGGCGCCGATCTGGTCCGGGGCTTGGCGGAGCGTCTGGCGGGCCAGGGGCTGCAAGCCTGGGAAGTGAGGCGGGAGCTTGAGGGGCTGGCGGTCGCTCGCCAACGCTGCGAGGAATCGGCCGGTACGATGGCCATCGCGCGTCCCCTCGAACCCGTCGCCGCCTACGCGGTTCAGACGATGGAGGGGCTTGATGCCTCATGCCGGCTCCGATGGCATGCTCGTGCCCGGCGTGCCGGTGCGCAGGCGCCGATGTTCGAGCTGCGGGAATGGGTGCCGGCTATCGCCGACGAGTTTTTGGCCACGGAGCAACCGCGCGTTTGGGCACGGTTTCAGGGTGAGGGGAATCTGAATGAAGATGAGCGGTTTCGAGTTGAGTGATTTCAAGCCTTTCGAGGAAAGCGACTTTCTAACCGACGATCAGATGATCGCGACTTACTTGGAGCTTTGTGCGCAAGACGCGGATCTGAAGGTACTTCGGTTGGCGGTGGCCGAGGTGGTGAAGGTGCTTAGGCTGCGGCAAGCGTAGGCTACCGGCCCCCCTAACTAACACGGAGACGCAGCGGGACTTGGACGCCAACGCGGGGCCGCATCGGCTGTAGCCGATTGGCCGAACTTACGATCACCCGATCATAAAGATCGCGTGCTGACTTATTGCGCAACGTCAACACCAACGCGAACTTCATGTTGGAGGGGCGACCGCCAATGTGGCCGTTTTCGCGCGCGATATAGCTGACGTCGAAGGCGGGTTGGACTAGTGAGGACGCACGCTTGGTCTTTGTGCGGGTCAGTGTCGTTTCCCATTTCTGCGCATCGTCCCGTTGCATATGCTCAGTGGCATAAAAGTTCTTGGCGGAGAAGAAGCTTTCCGAGGCGGGTACAGTCGGCGTAATCAGCTTGCCATCCTTCTCGTATGGCGGCGGAATGCGCGTTGTATCTGGGCGGAATTGGATGTCGAGGCCGCCGCGCGTGTAGTTGATCGCGTCCTCGGGATCAACGTCGCAGTAGAAACTAAAGGTCGCTTTGATTTCTACGTTGCCAGTCAGACCGGGAGGAATGGGAAGATATAGCCGTACAGCACCAGTTGTGGGCATTTGCCGCTGGTAGACGATATGCGCCTCGTAATCGTCGCAGAGAACGAGGTCCCCCAGGCCGTGGGATAACAAACCCCATCCGATCTCGGGGCGCTTGGCGAGATCTCCAGCTGCGTGGTGGACGAGCAGTGCTTTGATGGCTGGCGCCCAGAGACCGTCAGTGAACTGGGCGCGGATACCTGTGCCGCTCCGCATGGCGATAGGTGCAGCGAAGCTGGTGCCCATTGTTCCTTGAGCGCGGGGCGGTGAGACTTCGCTAAGGGCGAGGAACGGTTGACCGTGGCATCCGCCGAATGAAACGAAGTCGGGCTTGACGTAACCCGGGCTGCGGCCGGGTCCCCAAGCGCTGTAGGGCGCGCGCTGCCAGCCCGCCATGAAGCCATCGCTAGCGCCGACGCCGAGCACATTTACGCCGTCAGATGGGGGCTGGATTCGATGCAGGCCAGTCGCTTGGTCAGCCGCGCCGTTGTTGCCGCATGCGATCGTTGCGACGGTATCACCGCCGGCGAGCAACTGGTCAAGTCGGGCGGTCCATGGGCTCACATCGTCATCGTCGATTGCATAGGATGGGCCCAGACTGATGTTGATGAAGTCGTAGCGCCGCGAAGTCAGCACGTCTTCGATTCGGTCGAGCATGGCGAAAGCTTCAAAATCATTATCGTCGCCTTCGCCATAGACGCGCCAGTGGTCAACGTTGGCGTAGGGAAGGGGTGTGGGTTGGCCTTGGGTCAACGGGCCGAACAGGAAGGCTGAGGTAACTGCAAGGCCGTGGCGTTGGCCGTCGGCTGTTGGTGCGCCGACACCGGGCGCGTCGTGCAAGGTTACCCATCGATCAAGTCCATGGTTGGCCGGCAGGCCACCATCGAAGATCGCGACGGAGAGATCAGCGGTCGCGGCATTGTCGGCGGGAAGTGGCACCGTGAAAGCGCTACCGATCGAGCGCATCATCGGATCGAAAGGGAGGATGCGCGGCGCCTCCCTGAGCGCACGCAAAAAGGTGAAGGCAAGGATGGCATCGAGCTGTTCGCGTGGTGCTCGTAGAGGCAGGAACGCGAGGCCTCCGGCGTGCCTGGCCCGTCCGATGTCACAGGAGATGCCTAGCGATTCTAGAAACTCTTGGAAAGCTAGGACGACGTAATGGTTTTTACCCGGAACATCAGGGCTATGTAATACCACCTCCATAGGAATTTCGTCGCGATCGGCAAAGCGTTCTGATAAAGTCTTCAGTCGGCTGTTACTTGGCGTGGCAATGGATTCAATTTTGCGAAAATCATCTTGCACACGCTCATCGTCTGGCATCCACTCATCGATTTGATCACCAAAGGCGATTAGCCGATCAATTTCTCCACCGAGATACAGCACGGGCGCGGGCTGTGCTTGGCCACTTTCAAGCGCTCGCGACGAGACGACGCTATCGGGCACGACATGCACGGCGCGCGAGCCTAGATGGAATAGGCCGAGTTCGCGCAGCAGATGGCCGGGATAGTAGCTCTTTGCGAGATAACTGGGGTGCAGCGTCAGCTCAATAGCTGCTTCACCTCCAGGACAAGCGAGACTGGGCAAGCCACGGAGGGTATCGCTCGCACGTCGCCACTGGGGGGCAAGGCGGCGTTGCGCATACGGAAAAGCATAAGGATGGGCCTTATCGCCCATGCCGCGCGGCGGTCGCGCGATTTCCTCGGAGAGCTTTTCACCCTGCCCAATCAGGTAGCGTGTTGCCGCCATGTTCATCCTCTCCCCTTGCGAATAGTGTCGCGCGAGATGCCGACCAATTCACTGATCCGCCGGTCGCTGTAGCCGGCCTCGCTAAGAATCTTCGCCGCCTGCTTGCGCGTTTCAGCGGTGCTGAGCCGTAGTTCACCACCAATCTGGTCCAGCAGAACCTCGACCACGTCGATTCCCATAGTTGTGGCGCGGCGTCGGGCCCATTGAACACTGCGCGTCAAATCGCTGAAGGAGCGATCCGCCCAGAGGTCGGTCAGAATAGGTAGCCACGCGTCGATTCGCTGCGCGCTGTCGCCGAACAGATCTCGTAAAGTCCTTTCGCGCAGATCTGCCGAGGGCAGGTGAAATTCTAGAACATCATCGAAGCGGCGCCAGATTGCAGGATCGAGAAGCTCGCCATGATTGGTAGCGGCGATTAACAGGCTGGTTGAGGGCCAGTCATCGATTTCCTGCAAGATCACCGTAACCAAGCGCTTTAACTCTCCAACATCGCCTTCATCATCGCGACGTTTTGCAATGGCATCGAACTCATCTAGCAAGAGAACTGACTCGACGCTCTTGGCGTACTCGAGTACGGAACGAATATTAGAGCCTGTCTTTCCCAGGTAACTGCTCATAACAGTTGCTAGATCAAGTGTAATTAATGGACGATCGAGTAAACTTGCCAGCCAGCGTGCGCTAAATGTCTTTCCAACGCCGGGTGGTCCAACAAATAATAAAGACCGTGTGGGGCCAAGGCCCTGGGCTTCGAGGGCAGTCAGGTGCGATCTCTCTTGTACGACTTGATCTATTTTAATGCGCAGCATCTCCTCAAGGATTGGCGCGTTTGGCACGAGCACCGGATATTCATTTTTAGCCAAAGCCAACCGTGAGTCTGCATCAACGGGTACGATGGCGCTTCCAAAGTCACGCAACGGTGACAAAGCGCTCGGGGCCTTTGCCAGAAGCTCTGACAGTTGCTGCGCGAGCGCCGGCTCAGCCTTTCCAAGGCGCCGGATGATCTGGCGCAGATAGGCCTGTACGTCCTGCGAGCGGCCTGCCAGCCCTAGTCGGGCCAGCTGGACTAGATTTTCATATACATTCAGCGACAAGTCCATGATTGGACAATTCCCTATATCTGCCTGCCATATCGTTATGGACTAGATATTAAGGTACGTTCGCAATCTAGTCCATAGCGGCGTGGCGGATTTTGATAGGATGCCGCCGATATGGGACCGGCCCGGCAGTAGGACGCGGCCATGCGCCAGTCTGCGCCTTTCAGGTTTTGCCGGCGGAAGATCATCGAAATTCAAGCAAACTCACGAAAAGTATAGGGAATTAAAGCCAGATAAAGGCTGATGGCAGGGCAGGATAGGTGGTGTGGGTCCACACCACCGGCTCTTACTCGCGTTGCTCGACGGCCGCCTGCTCTACGAGGTTTAGCCGGCATCCGCCGGCGGTGGTTCGATGCTTGAGTCCGTTTCCATACCAAGTTCTCAAGCTGATGCATTTTAGCCGCTAAAATCCAAACGCCAAGAACAGGTGGCGGTCGAATAAGTCGTCTCCGGTTTAGCTAAACTATAGATGTAATATCGTTGTAGATTTGGCGTTGATATTTAGTGAAATATGGAGCAATAGTGAGGTGGCGTCGGCGTGGCGGTGCCTAGTATTGGCTATTGCGAGCTAATAAGTCTTCCGGTTGCAGGCGCTATGACGCGAACTTTTGGTAAGCAGGTGGCAATCTTGATTGAGGAAATACCAAAGCTCCTTTCTGAGAAGGAAGCCGCGCAAGTTTTGGGGATTTCGGTTTGGACGTTGCGCCGTCAAAGAGTTGATGGGCGGATTGGCTATATCGAGATCGGCGGGCGGTTCAGATACACGCATCAGCATTTGGTGGACTACATTTCTCGCAGGAGCTTTACCCCATGCCCCGAAAGCGTGCCGGTCACCTCGGGCAGATCGGCGATTACTGGCTCTCCCAGCGTCCCAACAGCGATGCCTGGTGCCGCACCTGGTACGATCCCGGCACCCACCAGACGCGTCGCGCATCGCTCGGCACAGATGATCTTCAGCAAGCCCAGCTCGCCCTCGCGCAATGGGTGACGGTCAACCGCGTCATGCGGCAGGAGCCGGCGGCGGAGGTCCTGCTGGAGGACTGTCTGGTCCGGTATTGGGAGCAGGAGGGGCGGGACCTGCGCAGCGCCGACCAGACGCGAATCGCCCTGAAGAAATGGTCGGACTTCTTCGCCGGCGCCACCATCTCCGAGATCACCCACCAGCGGGTCCGGGCCTTCGTTCAGGCGCTGCGGGAAAAGGGGCTGAGCAGCGGTTATATACGCCGCGTGCTGGCCAATGGCGCGCGCGCCCTTAACCGGGCGGCACAGCATGGGGAAATCGCCTGGGCGCCGCGAATCGACCTGTCGCTGGCGCCGGAGGGGGCGCCGCGCGAGCGGGTGTTGGCCGTGGACGAGATGGCCGCGCTGTTCGCCCAGGTGGAGCATGACCACCTCGGCATGTTCCTCATGCTGGCCGTGGGCACCGCGGCGCGTCCCAACGCCCTGCTGCGCCTCACGGGCGACCAGGTGGACCTCCACCGCCGCCTGGTCCGGCTGCACCCTCCCGGGGCGCGGCAGACGAAGAAGCGCAATCCCACCCTGCCGTTGTGCGACACCCTGGCCACGCGGCTGCTGGGCCTGCCGGCGGGGCCGGTGATCAGCTATGGCGGCCGGCACGTCCGGGACATCGGGCGGGCCTTTAACCGCGCGCGTGATCGGGCGGGGCTGGGGGCGGAGGTATCGCCCTATACCTTGCGGCACACCATGGCCACGGAGCTGCGCATCCGGGGCGTTCCCGTTTGGGAGGTTGCCGGTTGGCTAGGACATAGCAGCGGGTATAGAACGACGGAGCGTTACGCAAAAGGAAACCCGGAGGCGCTGGCGGGCGCACTCCGGGCTACCGAGGCGTACTTCGTGGACTTGGCGACGCGGGTGGAACTGCCTTCGCCTTGTCCTGTCATCAACCACGGTGCGTGCGACTAGCGTGCTACCGGGTCAGCCAAAAGGGGCTGCGTTTGCGCGCAACCCCTTGAGGAAGTTGGTGGAGCTAAGCGGGATCGAACCGCTGACCTCTACAATGCCATTGTAGCGCTCTCCCAGCTGAGCTATAGCCCCGAACCTTTGAATTCGGTCCCCGCCTCTGGGGCCCATGACCTGGGCGGCGGCGGTGAGGCCGGGAATATGCGCAGATGCGGGGCGGAGATCAAGCGCGCAATTTCATCCGCGACCCTGGCATGTCTTTCAGTCATGTGACAGGGGCCGCCGCCCCAGGTGCCCCAAGTCGGTTAATGATGACGCCGGCATCGGGGAAGAAAAAGCAGGTGGCAGGGCCAGTCAATCAGGCCAAAAAACACGAAAGGCCGGCTGAGTCGTCAGCCGGCCTTTCGGATTTGGTGGAGCTAAGCGGGATCGAACCGCTGACCTCTACAATGCCATTGTAGCGCTCTCCCAGCTGAGCTATAGCCCCAAACCATTTTTAACTCGGTCCGCGCCGCCTGGGGGCTGGCGTGGTGTGGGCGGGAATATGCTCAGATGCGCCGGCCGGATCAAGAGAAAAATTCTGGATTCCAAAACTTTTTTCCGAAACGGCCAACGCCCTGAAATTCCTCAGACTTTAGCGGTCCTCGTCGCCACCTTCGACGTCGACCACTTCGCCCATGTCATCCTCGTCGCCCAGTTCCTCGGCGTCCTCCAGCAGGACGTCCTCGTCATCGTCGCCGGGCACGTCGTCGGCGGTCTCGGCTTCCTCCAGGTCATCGACCTCCAGGTCGACCTCGGCCTCTTCCAAGACCTCTTCCTTCTCCTCGTCCTCTACCTCGACGCCGGTGTCCTCGTCATCCAAGACCGGCTTCTTGGTGTCGTCGGCCAGGATGGGGCGGGCGCGGCGGGACTTCAGCAGGGCCTCAGGATCGAACACGGTCGAGCACGAGGGGCAGGTCGGCGGATTCTTCCGCATGTCGTAATAGCGGGTGCCGCAGTTCGGGCAGATCCGCTTGGTGCCCCATTCCGGTTTCGCCACGGCAATCCTCCGTCAAAAACACGCGTGACGACGGCCCGGGCCGGCCATGTCCACGCTCCATATAAAAAGGTACAGGAGCGGGCGTTTGCCATGAAGCCCGCCCCCTGTCAAACGTGAATCCATGAAGACACCCACGAAGACACCCACAAGGGGGGCTTTCATCTCATGGGGCGGTACCCGCCGGGCCTCCCCAGGCCCCAACGCCTTGCGCGGCGGCGGGGGTGGGGCCATCCTGGACGCTGTTCCGCCCCGTCACTCCAGGGACTCCAATTCCCATGTCCGCGCCCGCCTTATCCACCTGGATCTCATCCCCGGTTCCTCCGCTGGGCGGTGCCGCGGTGGTGCCGGGCGACGCCGCCATCGCGGCGCGCGCGCTGGTGCTGGCGGCGCTGGCCGTGGGGGAAAGCCGGGTGACGGGCGCGCCCGCCGGATTGGAAACACTGGCGCAGGCCCTGCGCGCGCTGGGGGCCCACCTTGAACGGATGGGCGAGGGCGCCTGGCGGATCCACGGCGTGGGCGTGGGCGGCCTGCGCCAGGCCCCGGGCCTGCTGGACGTCGGCCCCGACGGCGTGGCCTTCGCCTTGCTGGCCGGCCTCTTGTCCACGCAAGAGGGGGAAACCTTCCTCACCACCAGCCATCCCGCCGCCGCCGCTTTCCTGAAGGCGGCACTGCCGCCCCTGTCCCGCATGGGGGCGGCCTTCACCCCGGCGGGTGATGGGCTGGGGGCCGCCCACCCACCGCTGCTGGTGCGGGGCACGGCCCGGCCGGTGCCGGTGGATCACCGCCCACTGGCCCCGGTGGCGTGCGAGGTGAAGTCCGCGCTGTTGCTGGCCGCGCTCAATACCGCCGGCCGCACCACGGTGGTGGAGGATTCGCCCACCGCCGACCATACCGAACGCCTGCTGCGCCAGTTCGGCGCCGCCGTCACCGCCCGCCACCAGCCGGACGGCGCCTGGGCCGTCAGCGTCGATGGCCAGCGTGAACTGCGACCGGCCCGGGTGGCCGTGCCGGGCGACGCCTCCCTGGTGGGTGCGGCCCTGGTGGCCGCCGCCTTGCGCTCCGGCCCCGGCGTCGCGCTGTCCCACGTCGGCGTCAACGAACATCGCATCGCTCTGTTTGCCGTGCTGCGTGACATGGGGGCCGACCTGACGGCACAGGACCAGCCCGTCGGCGAGGGCGAACCCGTGGCCGACCTGCGGCTGCAGCCGCAGGCGCGGCCCTTGCGCGGGGTGGAGGTCGCGGCCGCGTCCCTCAGCGCCGCGGAACTGGCGCTGGTGGCGGTGGCGGCGTCCTGCGCCGGGGGCACGACGGTACTGCGGGAGCTGACGCCCCGCCTGGCCCGGACGGTGCCGCCCCTGGTGGCGGCCCTGGGCGCCTGCGGCGTCACGGCGTCGGCGGCGACGGATGTCCTGACCATCACCGGCGGCGGCGGGCCGCCCCGGGGCGGGGCGACGGTGGGTGTCGATGCCGATCTGGCGCCGGCCTTCCTGGCGCTGGGCACCGCCGCCGCGCATCCCGTCGCCGTGCGGGCCGACCTGGACCCGGCGGCCGCCCGGCTGCTGAACGCCCTTGGCGCCGCCATCACGCGGGGCTGAAGGGGGGCGGGGCCGGCTTGCCAGGCGGGGCGGGCGGTGTTAGGCCACCGGCCAACCCTTCTTTCCTGTTCCTTCCTGCTTGGCGAAGGCGCCCGATCCCATGACCTCTTCCTTCATCGTCGCCATCGATGGCCCCGCCGCCAGCGGCAAGGGCACGCTGGCCCGCCGCCTGGCCGCCACCCTGGGCTTCGCCCACCTGGACACGGGTGCGCTGTACCGCGCGGTGGGGTTGACGCTGTTGCGGGCCGGCCATGCGCCGGATGACGCCGCCGCCGCCATCGCGGCCGCCCAGGGCCTGGACGCCGCCACCGTGCTGCCCCTGATGAACGACCCGGCGCTGCGGCAGGACGCGGTTGCGGTCGCCGCCTCCAAGGTCTCGGTGGTACCCGAGGTGCGGGCCGCCCTGTTGGATTTCCAGCGGGATTTCGCCAACCACCCGCCTGGCGGGGCCAAAGGCGCGGTGTTGGATGGCCGTGACGTCGGCACCGTGGTCTGCCCCGACGCGCCCGCCAAGCTCTACGTGACCGCCGACGTTGCGGTCCGCGCCCAGCGCCGTTTGTCGGAGTTGCGGAATACTGGCGCTGAGGCTATATACGAGGCCGTCCTGGAGGACATGAAAGTTCGTGATGCGCGTGACAGTCAACGGGCGGTGGCACCGCTGAAGCCCGCTGTCGACGCGTTTTTGCTTGATACGTCCATGATGGATGCCGAACAGGCATTCGTCGCCGCCACGGACTTCATCCGCTCCAGACCCGCGTTTCCCGGCTTCCTTTAAAACGGACGGTTAGGCCGCGCGGCCCCCAACTCAACCCAAGTCGCCGGGCATGGTGTCCGACGCCATGGGCCAAGTTAACCTCCTGTCGGCCGGGCGTCTGCCGGGGGGTTGGAACGGGCCTGTGCTGGATCCACTCAAGGAGTTTAAATGGCCCAGGTTTCCGCCGCCAAGTCCCAAGACCGTGGGATGAAGGAAAGTTTCGCCGCCCTTCTGGAAGAGTCGCTCGGCACGAGCGAGAGCCTCGAAGGCACGGTGGTTAAGGGCACCGTTCTCAACATCGAGAACGACATGGTGCTCATCGACGTTGGTCTGAAGTCCGAAGGCCGGGTCGCGCTGAAGGAATTCGCCGTCCCCGGTCAGCCGGTTGAGCTGAAGATCGGCGACACGGTCGAGGTTTACCTCGAGCGCATGGAAGACAAGCACGGCGAAGCCATGCTGTCGCGCGAGAAGGCCAAGCGCGAAGAGGCCTGGACCCAGCTGGAGCGCGCGTTCACCGAACAGCAGCGCGTCACCGGCATCATCTTCGGCCGCGTCAAGGGCGGTTTCACGGTCGACCTGTCGGGCGCCGTGGCCTTCCTGCCGGGCAGCCAGGTGGACATCCGCCCGGTGCGCGACATCTCCCCGCTGATGGGCACCCCGCAGCCCTTCCAGATCCTGAAGATGGACCGCTCGCGCGGCAACATCGTCGTGTCGCGTCGCGCCGTTCTGGAAGAGAGCCGCGCCGAGGCCCGGTCGGAGCTGGTGGCCAACCTCAAGGAAGGCCAGGTTCTGCAGGGTGTGGTCAAGAACATCACCGACTACGGCGCGTTCGTGGATCTGGGTGGTGTCGACGGCCTGCTGCACGTCACCGACATCGCCTGGCGCCGCATCAACCACCCGTCGGAAGCCCTGCAGATCGGCCAGACCGTCACGGTCCAGGTCGTCCGCTTCAACTCCGAAACCCAGCGCATCAGCCTGGGCATGAAGCAGCTTGAGGCTGATCCGTGGGAAGGCGTGGAAGCCAAGTACCCGGTCGGCGCCAAGTTCAAGGGGCGCGTCACCAACATCACCGACTACGGCGCCTTCGTGGAGCTGGAGCCCGGCATCGAGGGTCTGGTGCACGTCTCCGAGATGTCCTGGACCAAGAAGAACGTCCACCCCGGCAAGATCGTCTCCACCTCCCAGGAGGTCGAGGTCATGGTGCTGGACGTGGATCCGCAGAAGCGCCGCATCTCCCTGGGCCTCAAGCAGTGCCTGGACAACCCATGGGAGACGTTCGTCGACAAGTTCCCGGCCGGCACCGAGCTGGAAGGCGAGGTCAAGAACATCACCGAGTTCGGTCTGTTCGTTGGTCTGCCGGGCGACATCGACGGCATGGTCCACATGTCCGACCTCGACTGGAACAAGTCGGGTGAAGAGGCCATCCAGGACTACAAGAAGGGCGATCACGTCCGCGTGAAGGTCCTGGACGTCGACGTGGAAAAGGAACGCATCAGCCTGGGCATCAAGCAGCTGGCCAGCGATCCGTTCGAAGCCACCGTCGCCGGCGTCAAGAAGAACGACGTCGTCACCTGCACCGTCACCGCCATCACCGAGGGCGGCATCGAGGTGTCGGTCGTCGACGGCTTCACCGGCTTCATCCGCAAGTCCGACCTGTCGCGTGAGCGTTCCGAGCAGCGCCCGGACCGTTTCGCCGTCGGCGAGAAGGTCGACGCCAAGGTCACGCAGATCGATCGCGCCAGCCGCAAGATCGGCCTGTCGATCAAGGCGAAGGAAGTCGAGGAAGAGAAGCAGGCGATGGCCGAGTTCGGTTCGTCCGACTCGGGCGCCTCGCTGGGCGACATCCTGGGCGCCGCGCTGAAGCGCGCCCAGAAGGACAAGGACGAGGCCTGAGATTTGGTCCGTCAGGACTGAGTCTCGGGACCCAGCCGGGTCTTGAATGAGAAAGGGCCGTTCCCGGGCAACCGGGGGCGGCCTTTTTCTTTGGGGGCCATTCCGCCGGATGGCTCGACCGGATGGGGGACATGCCTCCGAAAGGCTGAGCCCGTTCGGTGGGGGAAAAGAGCGGCTTGACCAGCGATAATGCAAGAGTATGAAGACCTTACCCTTGCCAGGACGGGTCCGCTCCGGCACAGTTGCGATAGGACGGGCGGCGACGGAGGCCGTGACCCCGACCCCAGCGGATCTCGGCCGAGGCCGGTCACCAGGGGAAGCGGGACGCGGTATCGGAACCCGCTAGGCATGGGTGGATGTACACCCAGGCCGCCGGCCTGCCGGGAGGCACCAACGACACGATAAAGATAGCGGTCCCGCGAGACCGGGACCGATTGCCCAAGGGGGAATTGCCGATGACCAAGTCGGAACTCATCATGCGGCTGGCGGAACTCAATCCGCACCTCTACCAGCGCGATGTGGAAAAGATCGTCACCACCATTTTCGACGAGATCACCGAGGCCCTGGCCCGGGGTGACCGGGTGGAGCTGCGCGGCTTCGGCGCCTTCTCCGTGAAGCGGCGTGACGCCCGCACCGGCCGCAACCCCCGCACGGGCCAGGCGGTGGACGTGGATGAGAAGTTCATTCCCTTCTTCAAGACGGGCAAGCAGCTGCGTGAGCAGTTGAACACCGACTGATAGCCCCCATCTGAGGGACCCGGCCCCGGCGGTTCCGTCGGGGCCTTCTCAGCGCCGCCCCCAGGGGCCGCCCCATCCGGGGGTGGTCCGAGGCGGCCGTTGCCAGTGGAGCGGCCAGTGCTGCGTTACCTTTCCTGGATCGTGTCCATACCGCTGGCCCTCGTCGCCATCGACTTCGCCATCGTGAATGAGGAGTTGGTGCGCCTGACGCTGTGGCCGCTGGACGGCGCGGTGGTGGCGCCTTCCTTCGCGGTGGTGTTCGTGTCCCTGCTGGTGGGCTTCCTCGCCGGCGGTCTGATCTCCTGGCTGTCGGCCGGCAAGCACCGCCGGGCCCTGCGCAAGGAGCGGGCGCGGGGCGACCAGCTGCAGCGCGACCTGGACGCGGCCCGGCTGCACGCCGCCGATTTGGAAAAGCGCATCGCCGCCGCCGACCGGGCCGCGGGCGCGGCGGCCGCCCCGCCGTCCGATATGCGGGTGATGTCGCTGCGCTAGTTCGGCTTGCCCTCATGCGCCGGGCGCGGCCATCCGGCCGCTTGGCTTCCTCCTTTTCCAGTCCGCTGTCGCTTCCCGGAAAACTGCGGCGGATGCGGTCGCATCCTACAGCGGCATGTCATACCGCCAGTTCCACGCATGGCGGTCCTTAGCGGACCGCCTTTTGCTTTTCCGCCGCCGCCTTCTCATCCGTCAGGCGCTTGTCTAGGCGGGCCGTCACCGCCTCGCCATAGCGACGGCAGGCGGTTTCATCCACCAGGGGCAGGGTGGCGTTGGGGCCCAGGCGCTTCCACATCTGCGAGGCGTCGGGATGGGGTGTCAGCAGGATGTCGCAGGGCAGGGCCGCCATGGTGGCGATGGCCTGGCGGAAGCTGGCCAGCACGCCGGGGTGCGCCGCCTCGTCCGAATAGCGGTAAACGTCGTCGGTGTAGGCGCTGAGGCTGTCGGCGTAGACCATATGATGGCAGCGCCCATCCTGGCAGCTGTCCCAGGTCCAGGTGGTGGCGCCCGGCGTGTGGCCCGGCGTGGCGTGGGCCGTCAGGCGGATGGGCCCCAGGGTCACCTCCTCCCCATCCTTCAGGCGCTTCACATGCGGGATGGCGGGGAAGGCCTCGATGCTCAGGTACTGCGGGTCGCCCCGGTCGCCCTTGCCATGCTCCAGCGCGCCGGCCGCGGCCGACAGGGCCATGACCGTGGCGCCCGAGTCCCGCCGCAGCTGGGCGATGCCGCCGGCGTGGTCCAGATGCTCATGGCTGTTCAGGATGATGCGCACATCCTCCACCTTGAAACCCAGGGCGCGGATGTTGGCCTCGATCAGCGGCGCCGCCTTCTCCGTGGCGCCGTCGATCAGCACATGCCCTTGGGGCGAGGTGATGAGGATGGAGGACAGGCCGCAGGTGCCGACATACCAGGTGTCGGCATAGATGCGCAGCGGCGCCGCCGGCATGTTCCAGTCCGCCCCTTCCGGGCAGGCCGCCGCCGGCCGCTGGGCCGGCGCGGGGTCGGTGGCGGCAAGCGCGGGGGCGGCGACGCCGCACAGCAGAAGGGCGGCGAGGGCGAAAAACCGGGGCATGGGGGCGGTCCGCAGGCTGGAGGGGAAACTTCCGCGTGTGTGATCGCCAATTCTGGCCAAAAAAGGGCCGCAGGGCCATGGGCGCCGCACCGGATGGTGGCGTTCGCCGCAACCGAGGCGGATGTCGGCGGAACCGTTACCGGGGCCGGCGCTTGCGACCGCGCCAATCGGGCTTGCGGGCACCTTCGGCGGACGGCCGGTTGGCGGCGGCCTTGGGCGGGCGGTTGCCGCGCACGGCGCGGTAGCGGGCCACCAGGGCGATGAAGGGCGCGCGCAACCGTTCCACCAGCGTGTCATCCCCCTCCAGCTTGGCCAGGGCGAAGGCGCCGGCCTCCAGCGTCGACACGCTTTCCCGCCGCGGCTCGCGGCGCAGGTTGCCGTAGGCGGAGACGAAATCGGGATGGATGATCAGGCGGCGCAGCTTCAACAGCCAGGCGTTGCGCCACCACAGGGCCTTGGCCTGGGACCACGACCCGTCCAGCAGGATGATGCCCTCCAGGTCGGCCAGCGCGGTGGGGTCATCCACCGTCTGGCCCTTCTTGTCCACCAGGCGCAGGGTGCCGGGCGGGGTGGCGACGGCGTCGTCGCCCGAGCCCATGTACAGCACGGCCCAGCGGCGCGGATCGGCCTCACGGCCCCCCTTCTCCGTGCCCAGCGCCTTGGCCAGGTTGGGCCAGGACAGGCCCACCTTCAGCCGGCCGCGCGCCAGGCCCAGGGTCAACAGCCGGGCGCTGCCCAGCTCCACGTCCTGTTCCTGGGGATGCTGCAGCACCAGCACCTCCAGCCGGGTCTCGATGGGCGTGATGCCCTCGCAAACGCAAAGATCCAGGGGCTTGGCGCAGCGGGGGCAGGCGGCCGCGCCTTCGGCGGGGGCCTGGGGGGCGGCGTCTTCCGCCGGCGGCACGGTGTCGTCGGTCATCTCAACCAGCACTCTCTTCCATGAAACGGGCCATGCGCAGGGGCGTCGGGTTCCGCGCCATGGTGTCTTCCTTTCCGCAGCCGCCTTCCGGCCTAGGGACTATCATCGCGGCGATGATGGGGTTAAGTCGCCTGCGACGATGGCGCCGCAGCGCCGGGGCTTGACGGTGGGGCCGACAAGCGTTGACGTGGACCCGGCGGGGCCTTCCCGTCAAGATTCTAGCACAGCCTACCCCGGTAAAGAGCCATGGCCACCGTCACCGTCCTGCCCCGCCGCTTCACCTCCCCGCCCACGCTGGAGGAGATCGAACGCCTGGCCACCGACGCCATCGCGTCCATTCCGCCCGAACTGCGGGTGCACATGGGCAATCTGGTGGTCCATGTGGCGGAATTCCCGGATGAGGAGACGGAGCGGGAGATGGGGCTGGAAACCCCGTTCGACATCCTGGGTCTCTACCGTGGTGTCTCCCTGCCCCAGCGTGGCGCCAACGACGCCAGCCACGGGCCGGACATGATCTTCCTCTACCGCCGGCCGCTGCTGGACTATTGGTGCGAGACGGGGGAGGATCTGGGCGATCTGGTGCTGAACGTGATGATCCATGAGATCGGCCACCATTTCGGCTTCACCGACGACGACATGTACGGCATCGAGGCCAACGATCCCTGAGTTCGGGGGACCGGGACGGGGGGGTGGCACCGATATAAGAAACGAGGGGCCGGCGACCTGGGCGCCGCCGGCCGAAAGATGGGAGATGGGGTTATGGCGACCTTCGTGTGGACCGGCCTGGTCACGCTTTTGGCGTTGTTCGTCTATTTCTGGACCATCGGCCAGGTCAGCCGGGCGCGCACCCGGCATGGGGTGGAGGCGCCGTCGGTGGACGGCCCGCCGGCTTTCCAGCGGGTGCTGCGCGTGCAGGTGAACACGCTGGAACAGATCGTGCTGTTCCTGCCCGGCCTGTGGCTGTTCGCCAACATCTGGGGCGACCACCAGGCGGCGGTGATCGGCCTGGCCTGGCCCATCGGCCGCGTGCTGTACGCCGTGACCTACTACGCCGATGCCAAGAAGCGCGCGGCCGGCTTCGGCCTGGCCCTCTTCGGGACATCGGTGCTGCTGGTCGGCAGCCTCATCGGCCTGGTGCGCTACCTGCTGGGGATTTGAGCCCGGCGCCCGGCGTCTGAGGGCACCTAAAACTAGCTCCCCGCCTGCAGGGTGGCGTCGCCCAAGCGGTAGTACAGGCCGTTGTCGTCATCGCCCACCATGTGCAGCGTGCCCGTCAGGGTGATGGGCTCGTTGGTCATGGCGATGGGGGCGCTGGTCTTCACCTCCATCAGGTCGGCGGGGCCGGGCGGCGGACAGAAGGGGCAGCTGGGCGCCATGGCGCTCAGCAGGAAATGACCGGACTTCTCCTTCTGCTCCAGCGGGATGATGAAGCCGGCGATGGTCAGGGGCTTGCCCTCCAGCGCCTGGACCTCCGGCCCGAAGGCGGCGCGCACGCGCAGCAGGCCGTTGTCCATGCTGTGCACTTCCTTGACGTCGGCCAGCTTGTCCCAGCCCAGGGTGGCCTTGGGGATGTTGGCCTGCACGGATGCCGCCGTGCCCGGCGCCGGCGCCGTGGGCGCGGCCGATGCCACCTTCTTGTCCGCCGCCAGGGCGGGGGCCCCGGTGACGATGACCGCCATCATCAGGGCGGCGGCGATCCAGCGCTTGTCCTGAACCGTCATGGCGAAATCCTTTCCTCGCAACAACTGCCTTTTGTCTTCCTGGGCCCCAATCATGGCCGATCGAAGGCCTTTGCCATCCGCGCCCACTCCAGGCCCGGCATCACCCGCGGGACAGCACCGCCGACACGTCCGTGCGATAGGCCTGGATGGCCGGGACCAGGGCGGCCAGCACCGACAGGCCGGCCGCCAGAAGCAGAAGATAGGGCTCCGTGGCCGGAAACTGGAGTCCCGTGATGCCCATGTCCCGCGCCTGGGGCACCAGGCGGCCCGCCAGCTCCACCGCGCCGTGGCCCAAGGCCAGGCCCAGCATTGTGCCGGCGGCCCCCATGGCCAGCGCCTCGGTCAGCAGCAGGCAGGAGATCCGGGCGCGGGTGGCGCCCAGGGCGCGCATGACCGCCAGGTCGTACCGCCGCGCCTGGGTGGCGTTGTAGAGTGCCACGAAGATGCTGAGCGCGGAGGAGGCGACCAGCAGCAGGCCGAAGCCGCGCACCGTGTCCGTGCCGACGCCCACCAGGGACAGCAGCCGCGTCATCTCGGCCGCCGGCGAGGCCGCCTGCAGGACGCTGCCGGTGTTGATGCGCCGGGGCAGCAGGGCGGCCGCGATGGGGGACCGGTAGCGCAGCAGGACGGAGGTCACCTCGCGCTCGGGTGCTTGCCGGGCCGGCTGGGCACCCTCCGCCAAATGGTCATGCGCCTCATGCGCGTCGTCGGGATGATGGTGGTGGGCATCGTGCACCGCCCACACGCTGTCGATGGGGGTCAGCACCAGGCGGTCGACCACGCCGCCGGTGGGGGCCAGGATGCCCACCACGGTGTAGGGCATGCCCTCATGCGCCGCCCCGCCGGCCGACAGTCCGTGGTTGCCGTTGAACTGGGCGCCCACCTTCAGGCCGGCGGCCCGGGCCACCTGGGCGCCCACCGTCGCCTCCATGGGCGCCTGCCACAGCCGGCCCGTCGCCACCTGGGCATGGCGCAGGGCGACGAAGGCCGGCTCGGTGCCGACGATGCGGTATCCCCGGAAACTGTCGCCCAGGGCCAGGGGGACGGCCTGGGCCACCAGCGGGTCGGCCGCCAGCGCCTGCGCCTGCGACAGCGGGATGTTCCCGGTGGGGATGTCGATCTGGTACAGCGCCGACAGGATCAACTGCAGCGGGCTGCCCTTGGCGCCCACCACCAGGTCGACACCGGCGGCATCCTTGGCCAGGCGGTCCTGCACCTGCGTGCCCACCAGGATCAGCACGACGATGGTGCCGGTGCCCAGCGCCAGCAGCGCCACGTTGAGCGCGGTGGTGAGGGCCGAGCGCTTCAGATACGCCCAGGCCAAGCCAAGGGTGTTCATGCGGCGTGACCTTCCACGGGAGCCCGCCCGCCCGGGACGCTCAATTTCGGCAGTTCCAGCCGGCCGGGTATCCGGGCGCGGGTGCGCTCGTCATGGGTCGCCACCAGCAGGGTGGCGCCGCAGATCTCCGCCTGTTCCAGCAGCAGGTCCAGGACCAGCCCGCAATTCTCGTCATCCAGGGCGGAGGTCGGCTCATCCGCCAGGATCAGCTTCGGCCCCGTCACGACGGCGCGGGCGATGGCCACGCGCTGCTTCTCCCCCTGGCTCAGGTGTTCCGGCTTGGCGGCCAGGCGCTTGCTCAGGCCCACGCGGTCCAGCGCCCGGGCCACGGCCCCGGCGTCGCGCGGCAGGCCGGCCAGCCAGCGCGCCAGATGCAGGTTCTGGCCCACATCCAACGCCGCCACCAGGTGCAGGGTCTGGAAGACGATGCCGATCAGGCGTCCGCGCAGATGGTCGCGGGCGGCGGCGTCCAAGTCCCACACCGCCTGGCCATCCAGCAGGATACGCCCCTGGTCCGGCCGCTTCAGCCCGGCCAGGGCATGGATCAGGGTGGTTTTGCCGCTGCCGCTGGGGCCCAGCAGCAGGCAGTGCCCGCCGGGCCCGACCGACCAGTGCGGAATGTCCAACACCGGCCTGCCCGCGATGGCGTGACGCAGGCCGGTGACGTCGATAAGGGGCATGGGACCGTATCCTGCCGCGTTGCCGTACCCCGGCGGCTGCCACCGGCGGGACGGGCGCATCTTGGGCGGCGCCGCGCCGCCCGGCAAGCGGGAAGGGGTGGTCCGGATGTCGCGGCCCTACCTTCTTGGAGAGGGGGATCGGGTGAGCATTTGATTCCCGGGTCCGACGTTGCTACAGTCGCCCCAGATGTCTTTGCACTCCCGGAATAAGGGTAAGGCATTGGAAAATAATCGGAAAATCTCGATCCTGTTCGTTTGCACGGGCAACATCTGCCGCTCCCCCACGGCGGAGGGCGTGATGCGCCGCCGCCTGGCCATGGATGGCCTGGCCGACGATGTGACGGTGTCCAGCGCCGGCACCCACGGCTATCACGTGGGGGAGGCTCCGGACATCCGGGCGGTGGAGGCGGCGCGCTATCGCGGCGTCGACCTGTCGGCGTTGCGCGCCCGCCGCGTGGACGCGGATGATTTCGAGCGGTACGACATGGTGCTGGCCATGGACCGCGATCATCTGGATTTCCTGCGCCGCCTGGCCCCGCCCAAGCATCGCGACCGGGTGCAGCTGTTCCTGGACTATGCCCCCGACCACAAGGGCCACGACGTGCCCGACCCCTATTACGGGTCGGAGGACCAGTTCGACACGGTGCTGGACCTGATCGAGGCCGCCGCCGACGGCCTGCTGGACGAGGTTCACCGTCGGCTGGGCCGGTAAATGTCATGACGCCGGCTGGGCCGGTAAACGGACTCGGCTTGGCGGACGGCCGGCGCTATACCTAAGGGCCCTGTCCTTCCCGCCCTACCGGATTTAGTAGCCGTGCCCGACACCACCGACATCGCCTCGCCAGCCGCCAGCCAGGGCGTCACGCCCATGATGGCGCAGTACCTGGAGATCAAGGCCCAGCACCCGGGTGCCCTGCTGTTCTATCGGATGGGCGATTTCTACGAGATGTTCTTCGACGACGCGGTGGCCGCCGCCCGGGCGCTGGACATCACGCTGACCAAGCGCGGCCTGCATTTGGGGGAGGAGATCCCCATGTGCGGCGTGCCGGTGCACTCGCACGAGAATTATCTGTCCCGCCTCATCCGCCTGGGCTTCCGCGTCGCCATCTGCGAGCAGACCGAGGACCCGGCGGAGGCGCGCAAGCGCGGCGGCAAGGCGGTGGTGCGGCGCGAGGTGGTGCGCGTCGTCACCCCCGGCACCATCACCGAGGACGGCCTGCTGGACGCCCGGTCCAACAACTATCTGGCCGCCTTGGCCGAGGTGGGCGGAGCCCTGGGCCTGGCCTGGCTGGACCTGTCGACGGGGGAGCTGACCCTGCAGCCGGTGGAGCGCGCAGCCCTGCCGGCGGCCTTGGCCCGGCTGGCGCCGGGTGAGCTGCTGGTGTCCGAACGCCTGACCCAGCAGCCGGAGCTGTTCGAGCTGTGGGCCGAATGGCGCGACCAGCTGACGGTGCAGCCCAACGCCCAATTCGACAGCGAGAACGGCCGCCAGCGCCTGCTGGACCTCTATGGCGTGGGCACGCTGGACGCCTTCGGCAGCTTCAGCCGGGGGGAGGTGGCGGCCGCCGGCTCGCTGGTCGACTATGTGGAACTGACGCAGAAGGGCCGGGTGCCGCGCCTGGACCGGCCGCGCCGCCTGGCGCTGGGCGCGGTCATGGAGATCGACCCCGCCTCCCGCCGCAACCTGGAACTCAGCCGCACCCTGACGGGCGAGAAACGCGGCAGCCTCTTGGGCGCCATCGACCGCACGGTCACCGGCGCCGGCGCCCGCCTGCTGGCGGCCCACCTGGCGTCCCCCCTCACCGACCCGGCCACCATCGGCCGGCGCCTGGACACGGTGGCCTATTTCGTGGAGCAGGGCGGCCTGCGCGCCGACATCCGCGCGCACCTCGGCCGGGCGCCGGACATTGAGCGCGCGCTGTCCCGCCTCAGCCTGGGCCGGGGCAGCCCGCGCGACCTGGCGGGGGTGCGCGACGGCCTGGGCCGCGCCCGCGACATCTGCGACACCTTCCCGGCCGAGGCGCTGCGCGGCGCCTTGGAACCGCCGCTGCCCCCGGGCCTGCTGGACGCCCTGCATGGCGTGAAGGTGCCGGCCGACCTGGTGGCCATGCTGGCGGCGGCCCTGGGCCCGGACCTGCCGCTGAACGCCCGCGACGGCGGCTTCATCGCCCAGGGCTATTCCGCCCCCCTGGATGAGCTGAAGGAACTGCGCGACGACTCGCGCCGCCTGATCGCCAACCTCCAGGCCCGCTACGCCGGGGACACGGGCATCAACACCCTGAAGATCCGGCACAACAACGTGCTGGGCTATTACATCGAGGTCACCGCCCAGCACGGTGACAAGCTGATGGCGGCGGAACAGCGCGGCACCTACATCCACCGCCAGACCCTGGCCAACGCCATGCGCTTCACCACGGTGGAGCTGTCGGACCTGGAACGCCGCGTGGCGGAGGCGGGGGACAAGGCGCTGGCCCTGGAACTGGCCCTGTTCGAGGAACTGACCCAGGCGGTGCTGGCCAAGGCGGACGACATCGCCTCGACCGCCCAGGCGCTGGCGTCGCTGGACGTGGCGACCTCGCTGGCCGACATCGCCGTGGAATGCCGCTGGTGCCGCCCGGTGGTGGACGACAGCCGCGAATTCCGCATCGTGCGCGGCCGCCACCCGGTGGTGGAGGCGGCACTGGTGGCCGCCGCCAGCGGACCCTTCGTCGCCAACGACTGCGACCTTTCGGACGCCAACCGCCTGTGGCTGCTTACCGGCCCCAACATGGCCGGTAAATCGACCTTCCTGCGCCAGAACGCCCTGGTGGCCGTGCTGGCCCAGATGGGCAGCTTCGTGCCCGCCGACGCCGCCCACATCGGCGCCGTCGACCGGTTGTTCAGCCGCGTGGGGGCGGCGGACGACCTTGCGCGCGGCCGGTCCACCTTCATGGTTGAGATGGTGGAGACGGCGGCCATCCTGAACCAGGCCACCGGGCGCAGCCTGGTCATCCTGGATGAGATCGGGCGCGGCACCGCCACCTTCGACGGCCTGTCCATCGCCTGGGCGGCGGTGGAGCATCTGCACGAGGTCACGCGCTGCCGCGCGCTGTTCGCCACGCACTACCATGAGCTGACGACCCTGTCGTCCAAGCTGCCGTCGCTGGCCTGCCACACCATGCGCATCAAGGAATGGCAGGGCGACGTGGTCTTTCTGCATGAGGTGGCCGCTGGCGCCGCCGACCGCAGCTACGGCATCCATGTGGCCCGCCTGGCCGGGCTGCCGGCCACGGTCATCACCCGGGCGGAGGAGGTGCTGGCCATCCTGGAGGCGGGCGACCAGGGCAGCGCCGTGACGCGTCTGGCCGACGACCTGCCGCTGTTCAGCGCGCCCGTGCGCCGGGCGCCCGAGCCGGCCGCCGCGCCGCCGCCGGAATCGCCGGCGCTGGCGGCGCTGAAGTCCGTCAGCCCGGACGAGCTGACGCCGCGCCAGGCGCTGGAGGAGCTGTACCGGCTGAAGGGACTGCTGCAGGGCGCGCCCTGACGCCCGGCGGACGCTTCATTCGTTGGGCAGCGTGGGGCCCTGGTCCGGCTTGGTCACGTCCACGAAGTCGCCGTCGATGACGGTGGAGGGGCGTGCCGGGGCGCCGTAGCCGCCCCCGCCCGTGGTGCGCCCGCCGCCCGTGGCGTGCACGGTGAAGCGGGTGCCCGACAGCCGCTGGGCCTGGCCCAGCAGGGCGCGGCGCACCGGCGGGACCAGCAGGGCGACGCCGGCCAGGTCGCTGAGGAAGCCCGGCACGGCGAACAGCACACCGGCCGTGGCCAGGCACAGGCCGTCCCACGCCACCACCGGCGCCTCGCCGGGGGTCGCCCCCGCCACCTTGCGCAGGGCGTCCAGCCCCTGGCGCTGCACCAGCCACAGGCCGACGACGGTGGACAGCACCACCAGGGCCACGGTGCCCAGCACCCCCACCCTCTCCCCCACCCAGGCGAAGGCGGCGATTTCCGCCAGAAGATAAGCGATGAGAAGAAGGGGAAGGCGCATAAGCTTGCTCTTTCTTCGGACGCCGCCTATCTACAGCGAGAGGGCCGCCCGTAATGACAACCGGGTGTTCGGTCTTAACATGGTGGGGCGAGGGGCCCGTATCCAGGTGCCGATTGGGCCTGGAACGCGGATTGATTTCAAGCGCCGGAGGTTCGAAGTCTGCAATGGGTGACAACTCCTACTTCTTCGAAATCGTCATCTTCGCGATGATCGCCGTGTTCCTGGCTTATCAGCTGCACAAGGCGCTGGGCCGCAAGACGGGGGAGGAGCGTGAACGCCCCAACCCCTTCACCGCCGTCCCCCCGCGCAGGGGCCCACCACCCAGGGGCAGCAGGGCGTGCGCCCGCCGCCCTTCCAGGCGGTGCAGCCCAAGGTGATCGAGGGCACGGCGCGCGACGTCACCCCGCCCGACTATGATGGCCCGCTGTCGCTGGAGGCCGGCCTCGCCCGCATCCATCAGGCCGATCCCAGCTTTGACGAGCGGCATTTCCTGAAGGGTGCCGAAAGCGCCTTCGGCATCATCGTCGACGCCTTCGCCCGGGGCGACACCGGCGCCCTGCGTCCGCTGCTGGCCGACGCCGTCTACAACGATTTCGCCAAGGCCATCGAGGCCCGCGCCCAGGCGGGCGAGACGCTGGAGGCCCACATCCAGGCCTTCGACACCGTGGATCTGGTGCAGGCCCGCCTGCTGGAAGGCCAGGCCCTGTGCACGGTGAAGTTCATCACCCACCAGACCAACGTCACCCGTGACGCCCAGGGGCGGGTGGTGGACGGCGACGCCGAGCATCCGGCCGAGGTGGTGGACATCTGGACCTTCGCCCGCGACACCAGGTCGTCCGACCCCAACTGGCGCCTGGTCGAAACCCGCGTTCCCCACTAAGGGGCCAATGGCTTAAGTGGGCGAATGGCGGCGCAAATCGCGACGCCCCCCGCATCCGGGTGTTTCCTTCCGGCGGCGATCCGTTTTAAGGTCCGGCTCGACCTGACGACCCAGCCGCCTCGCGAGGAACCATTGCCCATGCCGTGCCGGCCTGTTTTCGCCCGCGCGGCGCGCGGCGTGGCGGGCGCCCTGCTGCTGCTGACCACCGCCTGTTCGCTGTTCACCTCCGAAGAGCCGCCGCCCCCGGCCCCGGCCCCGGCGCCGGGTGCCAAGCTGGTGCTGCAGCCGGCCGCTTATGCCGACCTGCCCGGGTGGCAGGCGGACAAGGTGGCGGAGGCCGTCCCCGCCATCCTGCGCTCTTGTGAGAAGATGCTGCGCCAGACCTCCGGCGTCGCGGGCAAGCCCCAGGACTGGAACGCCCCCTGCTCGGCCCTGAAGAACCTGCCGCCGGGGAACGAGGCCATGGCCCGCGCTGCCCTGGAACGCTGGTTCCAGCCCTGGCGCGCCACCGACAACGGCAATCCCGAGGGCCTGTTCACCGGATACTATGAGGCGGACCTGCGCGGCAGCCGCACACGCCACGGCCGGTACACGGTGCCCCTCTATCGCCGCCCGCCCGATCTGGTGATGGTCGACCTGGGGGAGTTCCGCGACAGCCTGAAGGGCCAGCGCATCGCCGGCCGGGTGACGGACGGCAAGCTGAAGCCCTATGAGGACCGCCGCCGCATCGATGCCGGCGCCCTGACCGGCAAGGGTTTGGAACTGGTGTGGCTGGACGATGCCGTCGACGCCTTCTTCCTGCACATCCAGGGCTCCGGCCGGGTAGTGCTGGAGGAGGGGGGCGAGATGCGCGTGGCCTATGACGGGCAGAACGGCTGGCCCTATGTCGCCATCGGCCGCCAGATGGCGGCGGACGGCAAGCTGGACCGCGACGCCGTCACCATGCAGTCCATCCGCGCCTGGCTGGCCACCAACCCGGCGCAGGCCCAGGCCACCATGGAAGGCAACCCGTCCTACGTCTTTTTCAAGCCGCTGGAGGGCGACGGCCCCCTGGGCGCCCAGGGCGTGGCGCTGATCCCCGGCCGCTCGCTGGCGGTGGACCACACGTACGTGCCCTATGGCCTGCCCGTCTGGCTGGACGTCACCGACCCGGAGGACGAGGACAAGCGCCTGTCCCGCCTGATGGTGGCGCAGGACACCGGCGGCGCCATCCAGGGGCCCGTGCGCGGCGACGTGTTCTGGGGCCACGGCGCCCAGGCGGAGCACCGGGCGGGCCTGATGAAAAGCCGGGGCGGCTATTGGCTGCTGCTGCCGCGCACGGTGACGCCGGCCAACATCGCCGCCGGGCCCGGGCCGTCTTCATGAGCCGCCAGCGCCGCAGTCCGACGTCGGAGGAAATCCGCCTATGGCGTGAGGTCATGCGCGACGCCGCCCCCCTGCGCCGGGGCGGCCCCTTGCCGCCTCCGCCGCCCGCGCCGGTGGAGGCCGCCCCCGCCGTGCCCGCCGTCCCGCCGCTGGCGCCGGCGCCAGCGGCCAAGCCGGTTCCCGCCGCCCCCCTGGTCCATCCCCCGCTGGTCTTCGGCGCCCGCGCCGGCCTGGACCGCCGCACCGACGACCGCTTGCGCCGGGGACAGCTGGTCATCGACGGCCGGCTGGATCTGCACGGCATGACCCAGGCCGAGGCGCACGGCGCCCTGAACGCCTTCGTCGCCCGCGCCCACCGCGAGGGCCGGCGCACCCTGCTGGTCATCACCGGCAAGGGCTCCGGCGGCGGCCTCCACATGGGCACCGACCGGGAGAAGGGCATCCTGCGCGTGGCCGTGCCCCGCTGGTTGGGGGAGGCGCCCTTGCGCCCCCTGGTGCTGGCCATCCGCCAGGCCCAACCGCAGCATGGCGGCGGCGGGGCGCTCTACGTCCTGCTGAAGCGGCAGCGTCCATGACCCCTTTCGGCCAGCGGATGCGCGAGCTGCGCGAACAGCATGGCCTGGCCCTGAAGGACATGGCCGCAGCGCTGCACATCTCCTCCGCCTACCTTTCCGCGCTGGAGCACGGCCGCAAGGGCACGCCCTCGCCCATGCTGGTGCGCCAGATCTGCGGCTATTTCGGCATCATCTGGGACGAGGCGGAGGAGATGGAGCGCCTGGCCCAGATGTCCGACCCCCGGGTGGTGGTGGACACCAGCGGTCTGCATCCCAAGGCCACCCTGGCCGCCAACCGCCTGGCCCAGCGCATCGGCAAGATGGATGAGGCGACGCTGGACCGGCTGCTGGCGCTGATCGGGCCCGCCTGACCGGATGCCCTCTTTCCCGCCGCCGCCGTTTCATGCGACGGAACAGTCGGCGCGGCGAAACGGGTGCGGCGAAACGGGGCAGCCCTGCGGTCGATTCCACTCGAACCGGGCGGGGCGCTCGGTTTAGAATGTTTACAGTTTCCCGTCCTCACCGGCGGCCGGTTCACCATTTCCGTCTTTTGGGAGCGTCCCCATGCCATCGCGTCTTGAACAGCTTTGCATCCAGAAGGGCCTCAAGATGACCGAGCAGCGGCGGGTGATCAGCCGCGTGCTGTCCGAGGCCATGGACCATCCGGATGTGGAGCAGGTGTACCGCCGCGCGGTGGAGATCGATCCCAACATCTCCATCGCCACGGTCTACCGCACCATGCGGCTGTTCGAGGAGGCCAACGTCATCGAGCGGCTGGACTTCGGCGATGGCCGCGCCCGGTATGAGGAAATCCGGGACGAGCACCACCACCACCTGATCGACCTGCAGTCGGGCGAGGTGATCGAGTTCCGCAATGAGGAGCTGGAGCGCCTGAAGGAAAAGGTGGCGGCTGAGCTGGGTTATGAGCTGATCGGCCACCGCCTGGAACTGTACGGCGTGCCGCTGAACCGCGCCAAGCGCTCCTGAGGTCCCGTCCCATGGCTTGCCGCGAGGATGCCACGTCCGACTGTTGCCGCCCCGCCGTCGTGCGGGCGTATCAGGAAATGCGCGGCAAGGGCCAGCCGGAGAAGTTCTGCCTGGAGGCGGCGATCACCGTCTACCGTTGGCACCACCCCAGCCCGGACGACCTGCCGCCCGAGGTCATGGCCATGGTGACCGGCTGGGTGCACGACGGCCTGCGGCACTGATGCGGGTTTTCGCGCGGAGGGAGGCGGCGTGACATTCGACTGGCACGCCGACCTGATCACCCGCGACACCCCCATCACCCCGACATATCGCGGCACCCAGAACGTCCGGCGCTTCTTCCGCCGGGAATGCGGCGACCATTTCAAATTCGGCCGGCCCTTCATGGCCTGGATGAAGGCGGCGGCCCACCAGGCGGGAGGGGGCTGGACCATGGGGGACGCCGCCGACGAATGGCGCCGCCGCGACGTGGCCGGCGGATAACGGCCGTCATCCCTCGGCACCACCCTTAGCACCCTGCCCCTGCGCCCCTTGCACTGGTCAAGGCGTGCGGCCGCCCGTATGGTCCGGCGCCATCAGCAGCCCCCCAGCAGAGGCGACGCCCCATGATTCCGCGCTACAGCCGCCCCCAGATGGTCAAGATTTGGGAACCGGAGAACCGGTTCCGGATCTGGTTCGAGATCGAGGCCCACGCCTGCGACGCGCAGGCCGAGCTGGGCGTCATCCCCAAGGAGGCGGCGGCGGCCGTGTGGGAGCGCGCCAAGTGGGACGTGGCCCGCATTGATGAGATCGAGCGCGAGACCAAGCACGACGTCATCGCCTTCCTGACCAACCTGGCGGAGCATGTCGGCCCCGAGGCCCGCTTCGTCCACCAGGGCATGACCTCCAGCGACGTGCTGGACACCTGCCTGGCGGTGCAGCTGAAGGAGGCGACCGACCTGCTGCTGGCGGACATGGACGCCCTGCTGGCGGCCCTGGCGCGCCGGGCGCAGGAACACAAGTACACGCCCAGCATCGGCCGCAGCCACGGCATCCATGCCGAGCCGGTGACCTTCGGCCTGAAGCTGGCCGGCCACTACGCCGCCTTCAAGCGCGGCCGCGACCGCCTGGCCGCCGCCCGGGATGAGATCGCCACCTGCGCCATCTCCGGCGCCGTGGGCACCTTCGCCAACATCGACCCCCGGGTCGAGGAGCATGTGGCCGCCAAGCTGGGCCTGTCGGTGGAGCCCATGTCCACCCAGGTCATCCCGCGCGACCGCCATGCGATGTACTTCGCCGTGCTGGCCGTCATCGCCGCCAGCATCGACAACCTGGCCACGGAAGTCCGCCACCTGCAGCGCAGCGAGGTGCGCGAGGCCGAGGAGTATTTCAGCCCGGGCCAGAAAGGCTCGTCCGCCATGCCGCACAAGCGCAACCCGGTGCTGTCGGAAAACCTGTCGGGCCTGTCCCGCCTGATCCGCAGCCACGTGGTCCCGGCGCTGGAGAACGTGACCCTGTGGCATGAGCGCGACATCAGCCATTCCTCGGTGGAACGCGTCATCGCCCCCGATGCCACCATCGCCCTGGACTTCGCCCTGTCGCGCCTGACCGGCATGATCGACAAGCTGGTGGTCTATCCGGAGAACATGCGGCGCAACCTGGACATGCTGGGCGGCCTGCACAACAGCCAGCGCGTCCTGCTGGCCCTGACCCAGGCCGGCATGAGCCGCGAGGACGCCTACCGCGCCGTGCAGCGCAACGCCATGCCGGTGTGGCTGGAGGGCAAGGACTTCCGCACCCTGCTGAAGGCCGACGCCGACGTGGCCAAGCACCTGACGGCCGGCCAGATCGACGGCGCCTTCGACCTGGACTACCACACCAAGCATGTCGACACGGTCTTCAAGCGCGTGTTTGGGGAATAGTTTTTGTTGTTCCCTCAGGCGGCGGGCGCGCTCGTGTCCAACAGCGGCATTCCACGCCGCTGACCGAACAAAAAAGGGCGGACCCGCGGGGCCGCCCTTTTCCTTTCCGATGATCCTCTTGGCGGATCAGGCGGTCATCATCTGTTCGCGGGCCACTTCCAGCGTGTGCTCCATCTCCTTCTCCACGCGGTGGGCGGAGATGTCGACGCCCTTGGCGGTGAAGTCGGCCATGATGCGGGCCAGCACGTCCTGGTGGCCGGGCTCGCGCAGGTCTTCCGACACCATTTCCTTGGCGTAGGCGGCGGCCTCGTCGCCCGTCAGGCCCAGGTGCTGGGCGGCCCACTCGCCCATCAGGCGGGCGCGGCGGACGTAGATGCGGAACAGCAGTTCCTCGTCATGCTTGAACTTGGCCTCGAAAGCCTGTTCGCGTTCGTCAAAGGTCGTCATCGCTATTCCTCGAAGCACAGCTCTGGGTGGTTTCGATTTCCCCCGGCAGCCTTATATATCGGGTGGTCGCTTGCGGTCTACAGCCCCCGGGGCGATACGCCGCTCCCGGGGCCTTTCCCGAAGCGCCGCCAATACTCTGTCAGGTGCCTTCATCCCATGTGCAGCGTCATCCTCCTCCGCCGTCCCGGCCATGCCTGGCCCCTGATCGTCGCCGCCAACCGGGACGAGATGAACGACCGCCCCTGGCTGCCCCCCGGCCGCCACTGGCCCGACCGGCCCGAGGTGGTGGCCGGCAAGGATGAGCTGGCGGACGGCAGCTGGTGCGGCCTGAACGACACCGGCGTCCTGGCCGCCGTGCTGAACCGCGAGGGTACGCTGGGTCCGGCGGCCGGCAAGCGCTCACGCGGGGAACTGGTGCTGGAGGCGCTGGACCACGCGGACGCCCCGGTGGAGGCGCTGTCCGACCTGGACACCCGCGCCTACCGTCCCTTCAACCTGCTGCTGGCCGACAACCGCGACGCCTGGCTGCTGGAACATGCCGGTGAGGCGGGGCGTACCCGCGTGCGGGTGACGCCCATTCCCGAGGGTATCTCCATGATCACGGCCCGGGGCCTGAACGCCCCCGACTGCCCCCGCACCCGGCGCTACCGCCCCCTGTTCGCCACCGCCCCGACGCCCGATCCTGACAGGGACAGCTGGGCGGAGTGGGAAATGCTGCTGGCCAGCCGGGTCAGCGGCGCTGGTGACGACCCGCGTGAGGCGATGTGCATCGCCACCCCGTCCATGGGCGGCAAGGCGGCCTTTGAGACCACCAGCAGCTCCCTCATCGCGCTGCCGGCCATGGACCGCGCCGGGGTCCCGCCGCGCTGGCGTTTCGCCGCCGGCCGGCCGGACCAGGCGCCCTTCCTGGACGTGGATCTGGGAGCGGGATCTGGCCCCGTGAGCGTGCCCGTATAGGCGCCCGGCGTGGGGCGAGGGGCGCCTGACATTGTACAGGACCCCATTGCTTGCTATATCCTCGCCATCAGGGCCGGCCCTCGGGCGCGGGCGTTCCGCTATGCGCACGTCCGCCCGATGCCGCCCGCATCCGTTCGTTCGAAAGAAGTGATCCCATGTCTCGACGCCGGCGGATCTACGAAGGCAAGGCCAAAGACCTGTTTGAAGGGCCTGAGCCCGGCACGCTGGTTCAGTACTTCAAGGATGATACGTCCCATGAGCACAAGAAGGGCGTCATCACCGGCAAGGGCGTGCTGAACAACCGCATCTCCGAATACCTGATGACCCGCCTGGGCGAGATGGGGGTGCCCACCCACTTCGTCCGCCGCCTGAACATGCGCGAGCAGCTGGTGCGCGAGGTGGAGATCATCCCGGTCGAGGTGGTGGTGCGCAACGTCGCCGCGGGCTCCCTCAGCAAGCGCTTCGGCATTCCCGAAGGCACGCAGCTGCCCCGCTCCATCATCGAGTTCTATTACAAGTCCGACGAGCTGGGCTGCCCCATGGTGTCGGAGGAGCACATCACCGCCTTCGGCTGGGCGGGGCCCCAGGACCTGGACGACATGCTGTCGCTCAGCCTGCGCATCAACGACTACCTGTCCGGCCTGTTCCTGGGCACGGGCCTGAAGCTGGTGGACTTCAAGGTGGAGTTCGGCCGGCTGTGGGACAATGACGAGATGCGCATCGTCCTGGCCGATGAGATCAGCCCGGACAACTGCCGCCTGTGGGACATCAAGACCAACGAGAAGCTGGACAAGGACCGCTTCCGCCAGGACCTGGGCAAGGTCGAGGAGGCCTACCAGGAAGTGGCCCGCCGCCTGGGCATCCTGCCGGAGGGCGGCCCCGGCGACGTCAAGGCGCCCAAGCTGATGCAGTGAGTTCCGGTCCCGGGGGCGATTTCGCCCCCGGGCCTTTTCATATCCCTCGTTTTGCGTAGAACCAACCAGGAAGCATCGATCATGAAGGCCAAGGTTACCGTCACGCTGAAGCACGGCGTCCTCGATCCCCAGGGCAAGGCCATCGGCCATGCCCTGCAGACCCTGGGCTTCGACGGCGTGGGCGAAGTCCGTCAGGGCAAGCTGATCGAGCTGGAACTGGAAGAGACTGACCCCGCCAAGGCCAAGGCGGCGGTGGAGGCCATGTGCCAGCGCCTGCTGGCCAACACGGTCATCGAGAACTACGCCATCGAACTGGTGTGAGTCCCGGTCCGGGGCGGCACCCGGCCGCCCCGGTATCCCTTATTCCGCCGGTTTCAGGCCGGCGATGAAATAGCCCAGCGCCCGATCGAACGCGGCGTCCGGGCTGTCCTCCAGGACGCCGGCCACCGCCACCGCCATCAGCGGCGCCTCGGGCCCCATCTCCGGCAGGGTCTGTCCGGCGCGGTCGGGCGCATCCATGGCCCGGGCCTGTTCCTCCAGCACCCACCCCACGACGAAGCGCGACAGCGCGATCAGGATGGACAGCGCGTCCGCCGGCGCGAAGCCGTGCCGGCACAGCAGGCGCAGCTGCGCCTCCGCCAGCGGCATCTGTTCCGCCACCGGACCGGTGCCGGCGTGCACGCGGGCGCCGTCGCGATAGGCCAGCAAGGCGTGGCGGAAACTGCGGACGTTGAGCGTCAGCCACGCCCGCCAGTCCGTCTCCCCCTCGGGCGGCCACACGTGCTTGTGCTGCGCCAGCATGGCCACGGCCATGGCGTCCAACAGGGCGCGCTTGTTACGGAAATGCCAGTACAGGGTGGGTGACTGCACGCCCAGGCGCGCCGCCAGCAGGCGGGTGCTGAGCCCGTCCATCCCCACCTCGTTCAGCAGATCCAAGGCCGCGCGCACCACCGTGTCGCGGGTCAGTTTGCCCTCTGGCCGCATGCCGTCCTCCATTCGCGCTTGACTCTCTATCATCGATAGGGAAAATGCAACTCTATCAGTGATAGGGATCGAAGGCGTGGCGTCATGAACAAGGCGTTGTATGTGGTTTTCCTGGCCATGGCGCTGGATGCGGTGGGCATCGGCATCATCATGCCCATCTTGCCGGGGCTGTTGCGTGAACTGACCGGCACGGACGACGTGGCGCCGCTCTACGGCCTGCTGTTGGCGGCTTTCGCGCTGATGCAGTTCTTCTGCGCCCCGGTGCTGGGCGCGCTCAGCGACCGCTATGGCCGCCGGCCCATCCTGCTGCTGTCGCTGATCGGCGGGGCGCTGGACTATCTGGCCCTGGCCTGGTCCCCCAACATCTGGGTGGTGGCGGGTGGCCGCATCCTGGCCGGCATCACCTCCGCCAACATGGCGGTCATCACCGCCTACATCACCGACACGACGGAGGAGGCGGGGCGGGCCAAGCAATTCGGGCGCATGAGTGCGGCCTTCGGCATCGGCTTCATCGTCGGCCCGGCCCTGGGCGGCCTGCTGGGCATGGTTTCGCTGCGGGCACCCTTCCTGCTGGCGGCCGGCTTGAACGGCCTGAACTTCCTGCTGGCGCTGCTGGTGCTGCCGGAGTCGCGGCCGGCGGCGGCGGAGCGCACGCCCATCAAGCTGGGCGCCCTGAACGCCTTCGGCTCCCTGCGCTGGGCCGCCAGCGTGCCGGTGCTGGCGCGGCTGCTGGTGGTCTATGTCCTGGCGGAGGGGGCGGGCCAGCTGGCGGCCTCCCTCTGGGTGCTGAACGGCCAGGACCGGTTCGCCTGGGACGCGTCGGTGGTGGGCTGGTCGCTGGCGGGCTTCGGTTTCCTGCACGCCATCGCCCAGACCTTCGTGACGGAACCGGTGACCCGCCGCCTGGGTGAGCGCGGGGCCTTCATCCTGGCGGCGGTGGCGGATGGCGTGGCCTACGCCGTCATGGCTTTCGCCACCCATGGCCTGGCCGTCTTCCTCATCATGCCGCTGCTGTCCCTGGGCGGCATCGTCGGGCCGGCCCTGCAGGCGTTGATGTCCTTCCGCGTCAGCCAGGACCGGCAGGGGGAACTGCAGGGCACGCTGGCGGCGCTGGGCAGCCTGGTGGGCATCGGCGGCCCCCTGCTCTTCACCGCGGTCTATGGCGCCACCCGGGCCAGCATGCCGGGTGCCGTCTGGCTGCTGGGCGTGGCGGCCTACGCCATCGCCGTCCCGCTGCTGCCCAGCCGCCGGGCCCTGGCGCCCACTGGCGCACCCACTGGGGCACCCGCTGGGGCACCCACTGGGGCGCCGGTGGGGGAGTGAGGGCGGCCGCGCCGCCCGCGCGTCAGCCCGGCTTCGCCCCCGTCATTTCCATCTGGTCCCGGTCCGCCTGGCTGGCGCCGGCGTGGACCAGCAGGTTGTCGCGCAGGCGGCTGACCGTCTTCTGGATCACCTTGAACTCATCCGGCGTCAGGCCGCTGGCCTTCACCAGATTGCGCTGTCCGCCCTTTTCCCGCAGCTGCCGACCGGCCGGGGTCAGGCTGACCCGCACCTGGCGTTCGTCGGCCGGGTCACGGCGGCGCCGCAGATAGCCCAGCGACTCCAGCTTCTTCAGGATGGGGGTCAGGGTGTTCGATTCCAGGAACAGCTTCTCACCCAGGCTGCTGACCGTCTGGTCGTCCTGTTCCCACAGGGCGACGATCGCGATCCACTGGGTATAAGTCACGCCCAGTTCATCCAAGATCGCCTTGTAGGCGCGGCCGTAAGCTAGGTTCGCGGAATAGACGGCGAAGCACAGGAAATCCGCCAGCTTCGGCTGGGGGGCGGATGGGGCGGTGCCATCCGGGACCGGGGCATCGGGGGGTGTCATCGGTGTTCCTTCCGATAGGGGTGTCGCGGGGGCCTTCCGGCCTGTCGCGCCTTATATAACACGGATGCGATTAAATCGTGAATTGACGGTCTGCCGGATCGGGTTTATTAAGAACGCACACGATCTAAACGGGCACGATTGAAATAGGAACCACCCTCATGGCCTCGATCCTTTTGGCGTATCTGGCGGGCGTGTTGACCATCGCCGCCCCCTGCATCCTGCCGCTGCTGCCCATCGTGCTGGCTCCGGCCCTGGCGGATGGCGCCGGCTTCCGCCGCCGGGGGCTGCCCCTGCTGCTGGGCCTGGCGGCGGCCTTCGCCGTGACGGCCAGCCTTGCGGCGGCGGGCGGCTGGGCGGTGGCGGCCAACCAATATGGCCGTGCGGTGGGCCTGGCCTTCGTGGCCCTGTTCGGCCTGGCCATGATGTGGCCGGCGCTGGCCGCCCGGCTGGCGGCGCCGCTGGTGGCGGTGGGCTCGCGCCTGGTTGAACGGTTCAGCCCCAGTGCTGCGGCTTCCGGGGCCGATAGGACCGTCGCCTATTCGCTGGCCCTGGGCCTGGCCACCGGCCTGATGTGGGCGCCCTGCGCGGGCCCCATCCTGGGCCTGATCCTCAGCGGCGCCGCTTTGCATGGGCCGGGCCCCGACACCACGCTGGCGCTGTTCTTTTACGCCCTGGGCGCCGCCACGCCGCTGGCCGTCGTCATGGTTTGGGGCGGCCGCCTGGTGCGCGCCCTGCCGCGAGGGGCCTTGCGCTGGGCCGAGGGCATGCGCCGGGTGGTGGGTGGTGCCGTGGTCGCCACGGCGGTCATCAGCGCCGCCGGCCTGGACACCCGCCTGTTCCTGGGCGTGCCGGCCCTGCCCACCGACCGGGTGGAACGCGCCCTGGTGAAGGTGTTGAGCGCCCATGAGTCCGGCGTGGCCCATGCCGCCACCCTGCCTGTCACCCAGCCGCCGCTGACCGGTCCCCTGGCCGATGTGCTGAAGGCCAAGGCCTGGGTCAACACCCCCGGCCTGTCTGCCGGCGACCTGCGCGGCCATGTGGTGTTGGTGAACTTCTGGACCTATTCCTGCATCAACTGCCTGCGCACGCTGCCCCATGTCCGCCAGTGGGCGGCGCAGTACAAGGACCGGGGCCTGGTGGTGGTGGGCGTCCACACCCCGGAATTCGCGTTCGAGCGGGATGTGGGCAACATCACCAAGGCCGCCGCCACGCTGGACGTGACCTACCCGGTGGCGGTGGACAACGACTATCGCATCTGGCGCGCCTTCGATAACCAGGCCTGGCCCGCCCTGTACGTGCTCAACGCCGACGGCCGCGTCATCCACCAGGCCTTCGGCGAGGGCGATTACGACAAGACGGAACGCGTCATCCGCAAGGCGCTGGCGGATGCCCAGGCCACCCCGACCGCCCAAGGCCCCACTGGCCAAACCACCCCGGGCCAAGGCCCCGTCGCCGCGGTCAAGGTTGAGGGTACGCAGGCCGCCGCCGACCTCAACGACCTGGGCTCCCCCGAAACCTACGTGGGGTATGGCGAGGGCCAGCGCTATTCCGGCGACGACGACATCGTGGCGGATGCGCCCGCCCGCTACCGCCCGGCCGGCAGCCTGCGCCTGAACCGCTGGACCTTGGGCGGCGACTGGACGGTGGGCCGGGAGTTCGCCACCGCCGGCCAGGCCGGGGCCCGCATCGCCTACCGCTTCCACGCCCGCGACCTGCACCTGGTTCTGGCGCCGGGCGCCGATGGCCAGCCCGTCCGCTTCCGGGTGCGCATCGACGGCGCCGCCCCCGGCGCCGACCATGGCACCGACGTGGACGCCGACGGCGTGGGCACCGTGCGCGCCGCCAAACTGTACCAGCTGATCCGCCAGGCCGGCCCCGTGGCTGACCACACCTTCGAGATCGAGTTCCTGGACCCCGGCGCCCACGCCTACGCCTTCACCTTCGGCTGATCCGCCCCGAACCCCGTCCGTCCCCGGTGCCGGTGCTGGAGGTCGTCAGGCTCTGGCACCGCGAGCGAGGTTTCAGGGGATCAAACCAGGCCCTGGGCGCGGAAGCTGAAGTGCCGGCCCCGGCCGATGACCAGATGGTCGTGCACCGCTATCTCCAGGGCCTTGGCGGCGTCGGCGATGGCCTTGGTCATCTGGATGTCGGCCCGGCTGGGGCTGGGATCGCCGCTGGGATGGTTGTGGACCAGGATGATGCCGCTGGCGCCCAGTTCCAGCGCGCGCTTCAGCACCTCGCGCGGGTAGGCCGCCGTCTGGTTGACCGTGCCGCGCTGCTGCACCTCGTCCCGCAGCAGCGCGTGCCGGCCGTCCAGGAACAGCACGCGGAACTGTTCCACCGGCTCATGCGCCAGGGCGCCCTGGCAGTAATCCAACAGCTTTTGCCAGGACGACAGCACGGGCCGGTCCAGCAGCTCCCGCCGCGCCATGCGCAGGGCGGCGGCGGCCACCACCTTGATGGCGCCGATGGCGGCGTCGCTCAGCTTGAACTCGTCGCGCAAGGTGGCCACCGGCGCCGACACCAGCCCCCAGAAGGAGCCGAACCGGTCCAGCAGCTGCTTGGCCAGGGGCTTCACGTCGCGCCGGGGGATGGCCTGGAACAGCAGCAGCTCCACCAGCTCATAATCCTGCAGGGCTTCCGGCCCTTGGTTCAGGAAACGCTCGCGCAGGCGGTCGCGGTGGCCGTGGTAATGGGGCGGCGGTTCCTTTTCGGCGGCCGGCGTGGGCAGATCCAGTTCCAGTACGGCGTTCTTGTCGTGCTCGCGGCCCATGCCCATCCCCCCTTACCCGCGCAGGCAGTATAGGCGGGGCGCCATGCACCCGCCAGGGGTGCCGCCGATCGTGGGGCCGAGGGTGGGGCCGAGGGTGGGGCCAAGGGGGAGATGGGGAGAATCATCCCGGCAAAACCTGCCCCTCGCAAACCGGATTGAAGGGGCTTGCCGGGTGGGCCCGTCCGTGTGTTGGCCGCGACTCGCGGGAATTCCTGGTCCATCCGCCCAGCCGTTGCCTGGCATATCTATTGCTTTGGGGTTACTTCGCCTGACCAAAGGAGTCCAGCCGCGATGCCCCATCTCATTCCCCTGTCCGCCGCCAAGACGGCCCGTGCCGACAAGTCCCCGGCCGACAAGTCCTTGACTGACAAGTCCTATGGGTCGGGAGACGAGCGCGGCCTTGAACCCTTGCCCGGCATTCCCGTGGTGGAGGAGGAACGCCTGCGCCGCTACGCCTTGTCACTGGGGGACGGGGCGCTGGCCGATATTTTGACGCTCTACGCGGAATGCCTGGTGGATGCCGGCGGCGCCCTGGAGCTGGCGCTGCAGCGCGGCGCCGTCGACGGCGTGCGCCACTACGCCTATCTGCTGACCGGCACGGCGGCGGAGATGGGAACGCCCCGCCTGGCCCACATCAGCCGCTTCCTGGCGCGCCGCGCCGGGCAAGGCGTGGCGGAGGCCGGCGCCTTGGCCTCACTGCGCCAGGTGCTGGCCCAGACCCAGGCGGCGGTGGGCGATGTGCTGGAGCACCACCTCCAGGTGGTGCGGGGGCCGCACGTCGCCCGCGCGTGATCCCGCCGCCGATATGAAAAAACCCCGCCCGGGGCGACCTGGGCGGGGTTTTCTTTGAATGACAGGCTGGGTGCCGGGCCCGGATCAGGCCTTGGCGGCGTAGGGCGGTCGGTGGAAGCCGGCCGGGGACTGGGTGAAAATCTCACAGCCGTCCTTGGTCACGCCCACGGTGTGCTCGAACTGCGCCGACAGGCTCTTGTCCTTGGTCACGGCGGTCCAGCCGTCGGACAGGATCTTCACGTCATAGCGGCCGATGTTGATCATCGGCTCGATGGTGAAGATCATGCCCTCTTTCAGTTCCGTGCCCTGGCCGGGCTTGCCGAAGTGCAGGACGGACGGGGCGGTGTGGAACACCTTGCCCACGCCGTGGCCGCAGAAGTCGCGCACGACGGAGAAGCGGTTGCCCTCGGCGAAGGTCTGGATGGCATGGCCGATGTCGCCCAAGGTGGCGCCGGGACGCACCGCCTGGATGCCGCGCATCATGGCCTCATACGTCACGTCCACCAGCTTGCGCGCCTTCAGCGGGACGTCGTCGCCCACGAAGAACATGCGGCTGGTGTCGCCGTACCAGCCGTCGACGATGACGGTGACGTCGATGTTGGCGATATCGCCCTTCTGCAGGCGCTTGTCGCTGGGGATGCCGTGGCAGACCACATGGTTGACCGAGATGCAGCAGGACTTGGGGTAGCCGCGATAGCCCAGGGTGGCGGACTTGGCGCCATGGGCCTGCGTCCATTCCTCGCACAACCGGTCGATCTCCTCCGTCGCCACGCCGGGCACGACGAAGGGGGTCAGGTAGTCCAGCAGGGCCGCGGCCGTCTGGCCGGCCTTGCGCATGGCGGCGAAGCCTTCCTCTCCGTGGATGACGATGCCGCGGTCTTCCAGTTCGTACTCTTCATCCGCGGCGGCGGCCGCTTCGCCTCTGTTCATGCTCTCAAATCCATCTGTCGGGCGGCCCAGGGGCCGGCCCAGCCAAACACCAGCCTCCGGCAACCCACGGGATGGTGAACAGGTGCCGGAACACACGGTTCCGAACTTAGGCGCGCCACCGCCCCACGGCAAGGCAATCCGGGGGCAGGGCAGGGCCCCGAATCCGTGTCAGGGGCGGTTGGCGGCGGGCCATTTCCCCCTATAATCGCGCGGCATATCCCGTCCCGCGACGAAAGCCCGCCTCGATGACCGCCCCCACCGCCGCGCCCACTGCCTGCCTCATCATCATCGGCAATGAGATCCTGTCCGGCCGCACGCAGGACGTGAACCTGAACCACCTGGCCAAGGTGCTGGGCGGCATGGGCGTGCGCCTGCGGGAGGCGCGGGTGGTGGCGGACGACGAGGCGGCTATCATCGAGGCGGTGAACCAGACCCGCGCCCGCTACACCTATGTCTTCACCACCGGCGGCATAGGCCCCACGCACGACGACATCACGGCCGCCTGCGTCGCCAAGGCCTTCGGTGTGCCGCTGCTGCGCGATCCCGAGGCCGTGCGCCGGCTGGAGGCGCACTATCAGGGCACGGGGCGGGACCTGAACGAGGCGCGGCTGCGCATGGCCAACGTGCCGCAGGGCGGCATCCTGATCGACAACCCGGTGTCGGCCGCCCCCGGCTTCCAGATCGGCAACGTCTTCGTCATGGCGGGGGTGCCGGCTATCATGCAGGCCATGCTGGCCGGCCTGACCAACCGCCTGGTGGGCGGTCCGGTGGTGTTGGCCCGCACCGTGCGCTGCCTGGTGGGGGAGGGGGAGCTGGCCGGCGGCCTCAGCGCCATCCAGGACCGCTATGCCGACGTGGACATCGGCAGCTACCCCACCTATCGCGAGGGGCGCTTCGCCACCAGCCTGGTGCTGCGCAGCCCCGACGCCACCCGCCTGGCCGCGGCCACGGACGAGGTCGCGGCCCTGGTGCGCGGCATGGGGGCGGAGCCGGAGGTGGTGGAGGGCGCCGCCTGACGGGAAGACCGCAAGAGGCGGTCCCACACGCGTTACTGGTCTTGCCCTGCCGGCCCCACCTCCGCTAGGGTCCCTCCCGGCCTCGACCCTGGATGCCCGCTTGGCGGAATTGGTAGACGCAAGGGACTTAAAATCCCTCGCCCTCACGGGCGTGCCGGTTCGATCCCGGCAGCGGGCACCACGGGTGGGGCCTCATTCAGGGCAGGCGCTATTCCGCCGCCAGGGCCCTGGCCGCCACCAATGGCTCTTTCTCGATAACCGTGAGGTACGCCAAAACTGTGGCATCCGGTTCGCGGCGACCCTGTTCCCATTCCTGCAAGGTACGCAGAGGAATGTGGTAACGCGCGGAAAAGTCTTCTTGGGAAAGCCCCAAGGCGCGACGAATGCGTTTGGCCACCGCCTGCGGGCGCATCTTGGCCAACTGCCGGTCGGTAAAGGGGATGTCATCGGTCATGCCATTTACCTTCAACGGCTGAAATAGCGGGCCTGTTCTCTTTTGTCGGCCACACGAACGGAGATGATGCGGATCGCATCTTCCCGTTCTGTGTAGACCATGGCGTAGACAATACCGGCGACCAATCCCAAAGCTAGGAACCGGTCCTCGCCATAGTCCAGGGTGTCATCCAAGAACTCGAGTAAGTCGGGATCGAGCAGTACCTGTTCGCCGAAAGAGAGGTCGAGTCCGTGCTTATGGCGGTTGGCCGTATCCTTGGCTGGGTCGAACTCGATCTTCATGGGGCATACTACGTCATTGACGGATCTCTTTCCATGGTCAAGTCGATGGTGTCGACCCCGACCACGGGAAGCTAAGCAGGGCTCACTGCTCCCGGTCTTCCGCCATGTCCTCGGCCAGTTCGCTGGCCAGGTCGACGAACAGGCCGGGGTCGACGGTCAGGCCCTGGGCCTCGTTGATGCGCACGAAGATGCGCCAGGCGTGCAGGATGGCCACGTCCAGGATGGTGTCGTCGGCCTCTTCCGAATGCTTGTCGGTGATGCCCCGCTCCTCCAGGGCCGCCTTGATATCCAGATCGGCGGCTTCCAGCACAGCTTCCATGGCGCGCTTGTGGGGGGTGGACATGATGGCAACTCCTTGAATAACAATCAGATGCTTGGGACATGACATCCGCCGACGGCACCCGTGCCGGCGAGGGGGTCGGAAACCATCATAGCGGATGGCGCGGACGCGAAGCCATGCGCGGGTTTAAGCGGTGTTTCAAGCCGAAACTTGAGCGGTTTTAGGGGGAAGGACGTGGCGCCTGCCTTGCGTTTCCTGGCCGGGCCCGAGGCCCTGGCCCGCCTGCGTCGCGACGGCGTGTCGGATGAGATGTTCGGCACGGTGGCGGGCGCGTCCGGCGGGCCGAAATGGCTGGCGCTGACCCGCCTGGACCGGGCCATCCTGTCGCGCTGGTTCCAGGGACGCACCCAGCCCCTGGCCATGGTGGGCAGCTCCATCGGCAGCTGGCGCTTCGCCGCCATGGCGCGCCGGGATCCGGCCGCCGTGCTGCGCCGGTTCGAGGAGGCCTACCTGGCCTATGTCCCGTCCGATGCCACCATGCCCACCCTGACGCGGGAAAGCCGCGCCTTCCTCGACATCATCCTGGGCTCGCCGTCCGGCGCCAACGAGGGCGACCGCAAGGGCGCGCGGGAGATCCTGTCCCACCCCGCCATGCGCCTATCCGTCCTGGCGGTCCGGGGGCGGGGGCCGCTCAGCGCGCGCCATCCGGCCTGGGTGGGCGCGGGCATCGGGGCGGCCGGCCTGGCCAACCTGGTCAGCCGCCGCAGCCTGCCCTTGTTCTTCCAGCGCACGCTGTTCGCCGACCCGCGCGCGGCCGACCCCTTCGACCTCGCCGCCGGCTTCCCTACGCGGCGGGTGGCCCTGACCCCGGCCAACCTGGGCGACGCCCTGATGGCTTCCGGCGCCATCCCTTTCTTGTTCGAACTGGTGCGCGACATCGGCGGGGCCCGCCCCGGCGCCTACATGGATGGCGGCATCATGGACTACCACCTGGACATTCCGTTCGTGGCGGAGACGCCGGGCAGCGACCTGGTGCTGTTCCCCCACTTCGGGCCCAAGGTGGTGCCGGGCTGGTTCGACAAGGCCCTGGCCTGGCGCCGCCCGGCGGCGGCCTCGCTGGCCCGCACCCTGCTGCTGTGCCCGTCCGATGAATTCCTGGCGTCGCTGCCGCACGGCAAAATTCCCGACCGCCGCGATTTCAAGGCGCTGCCGCCCGCCGAGCGCCAGCGCTACTGGCGCCAAGCCGTGGCCGAGACCGACCGTCTGGCCGACGAATTCCTGGACGCCGTCGACCGCGACCGCATCCCCGACCTGCTGGAGCCGCTGCAGGGCTGAACGGCGGCCCCACCTTTTCTTCCTAGGCCCCGACCGGGGCCGCCGGACCTTATTCGGGGAGCGCCAGCGGACTGAAAAGGGAGGACAAGCCAAAGGCGCGGATGCGCCTGCCGGCGCATGAGGAAAACCAGAACTCCGGCGCCTGAGGAACTAGTAACGCGGCATTCCCATGGTCTCCACCGGCACGATGGCCTTGCCGATGGGGGCCAGCGCCAGCATGGCGAACTTGAAGTGCTGGATGCCGAAGGGGATGCCGATGATGGTGACGAACCAGAACACGCCGGCGAAGACGTGGTAGAGGGCCAGCCACCAGCCGGCGAACAGGAACCAGATGACGTTGCCCAGGAAGCCCAGGGGGCTGGTGCCCAGGTCTTCCCGGCCGGTCAGGACGCGGCGGTCGACCGCCATCTGGCCGAAGGGCCACAGCACGAACAGGCCCATGTTGAAGGCCGCCCGGGCCCAGGGGATGCCGACGACGCTGACCACCATCAGGATCGCGGCCATGAACCAGGCCAGCGCCCCGGTGAACCCGAACAGCACCACCCACAGGATGTTCATCAGCAGACTGATCATGACGCGCAGGCCCCGCTTGTTGCTTCCTGGTGCGATCATTCCTCAACGGGCCCGCGCCGTCCAGGACCACACCGGCCGGGGCGGGGGAGCCACCTTGAGGCGGGGCTGTGACGGCGGTGACTTGCGGGGCGCGGCATTCCGGCATATGCCAAGGTGCGTTCTTGCGAACGTGGTTAAAGTCACCGACAGTGACAACGTTATCATCCCCCGCACATCCGAGCGACCCATGCGCCGCAGCAGCCTTGCCGTCCTGTCCGCCGTCAGCCTCAGCCTGGGGGCGCTGGCCCCCGCCTGGTCTTCCGCCGGGGCCGCGACCCCCGCCGGCAATCCCGAGCAGAAGGTGGGCCAGCGCATCCAGGTCCGCGCCGCCGACCTGCCCGCCCCCTATGCCACCGAGGGCGTGGGCAATTCGTCGGAAGAGGTGCCGCGCCCGGACGGCGCCAGCCTGAACGTGCCCAAGGGCTTCACCGTTTCCGTCTTCGCCACGGGCCTCAGCCGAGCGCGCAACCTGGCGGTGGCGCCCAACGGCGATGTCTTCCTGGCCCGCCAGGCCACGCCGGGTGAGATCACCCTGCTGCGCGACAGCAAGGGCACCGGCACCGCCGACCAGGTCATCACCTTCGCCGGCGGTTTCGACCGCCCCTATGGCATCGAGTTCCACGACGGCTACCTCTGGGTGGGCGACATCAAGGCGGTGTGGAAGATCCCGTACAAGGACGGCGACACCAAGCCGGCCGGGGACCGCATCCAGGTGACGCCGGACGGCGCGCTGGGCCAGCCCAAGGGCCACCCCACCCGCACCCTGGAATTCGCGCCCGACGGCAAGAGCTTCTTCGTCGGCATCGGCTCCATGAGCAACATCGCGGAGGATCCGAAGCCCCACGCCGCAGTGACCGAGTTCAACATGGACGGCACGGTGAAGCGCCTCTACGCCACGGGCACGCGCAACCCCGTGGGCCTGCAGTTCTATCCCGGCACCGACGACCTCTACGCCGTGGTGAATGAGCGGGATGGCCTGGGCGACGGGCTGGTGCCCGATTACTTCACCCGCCTGCAGCCGGAAGGCTTCTACGGCTGGCCCTATTCCTACATCGGCAACCATCCCCAGCCGGACTTCGCCGACAAGCGCCCGGACCTGGTGGCCAAGGCCATCGTGCCCGACCTGCTGTTCGACGCCCATTCGGCCCCGCTGGGCCTGCTGTTCTACACCGGCCACCAGTTCCCCGCCGATTACCAGGGCGGCGCCTTCGTCACCCTGCACGGCTCGTGGAACAAGGCGAAGCCCACGGGCTACAAGATCGTCTACGTGCCCTTCACCCACGGCCGCCCGGCGGGCCACTATGTGAACTTCGCCACCGGCTTCTGGCTGCCCGGCACCAATCCGGCCCAGGTCTGGGGCCGCCCGGTTGGCCTGGCCATGGCGCACGACGGCAGCCTGCTGGTGGCGGACGACGTCGGCGGCACGGTGTGGCGCATCAGCTATCACGCGAAGGGCAAGTCGTAAGCCTTTCTATTTGCAAGATTTGAAGGCCGCCTGGAGTCTAGCGGCAATGAAAGGGCGGTGGCGGTGGGCAATTTCTGCCGCCGCCACCCTTGTCCAATTTGCAAAATGAGCGTATATGTCGGGATGGCTAAAGGAGGCCATTCCCATGTCCATCGGCGGCATCAACTTCTACAGCTCTGGTTACGGCGCGACGTTCCTGACCTCCGGTGTCGGTTCGACCAGCGACGTCTCCAACTCGCAGGTCCAGTCCATCTCCCCGGTCAAGACCCAGGGGACCTCGGATCAGGGCACCGACCAGGCCAACACGGACAACAACGCGTCCAACAACAGCAGCAGCTTCACGCAGAACTTCAGCCCGACGCAGGACCAGGTGAAGGCGGCGTCGGACACCGGCCGCACCCGCGGCGCGTTCGTGAACCTGACGGTCTGAGCAAGCGCTGATCACCGGGCACCTCGGGTGTCCGGCGCAAGGGTCGACAGCTGTCGCTGCCGGCCCTTTTTGTTGGGCGCACGGCGCCTGCGCCCGGTGGCGTCACGCCACCCAGCGCCGAACCTCATGCAGGTCGGCGGCCACGCGGCACAGCGCCTCGATCTCCTCTGTGGGGGCCAGCAGGTCCGGCACCATCACCGCCATCATGCCGGCGGCGTGCGCCGCGCGGATGCCGTTGTGGCTGTCCTCCAGCGCGATGCAGTGCCGGGGATCGATGCCCAGGGCGGCGGCGGCCTTCAGGTAGGGCTCCGGATGCGGCTTGCCCTGGCTGACGTCATCGCCGCCGATGAGGACGCGGAAGCGCTGGGCGATGCCGGCCTGGGTCAAATGGTGCAGCGCGCGCTCCCGCTGGGTGCTGGTCGCCACCGCCATGGGGATGCCGGCGGCGTCCAGATGGTCCAGCAGTTCCACCACCCCGGCCATCAGGGCGATGCCGGCGTCGAAATGCGCCTGGATGGCATTGCGGTACAGCTCGGTGAAGCGCTCGAACACGGTCTCGCCGCCGAAATGGTCCACCAGCATCTGGCGCACCGCCGGATAGGGCCGGCCGATCAGGGTGCCGTAGAACAACTCGGTCAGGGGGCGGCCCACCGTCACGGCGGCATCCATCATGGCGCCGCGCAGGGGGCGCTCACTATCGATCAGCAGGCCGTCCATGTCGAAGATCGCGGCCTGGATGGCGTGGGGAAACGGCATGTCCGTGTCTTCATGCTGCGGGTGGCTGTGACCTTGGGGATAACCCGGCCTCGGCCCCGCCGCCAGTGCCGGGGCGGCATGGCAGGTTCCCCACCGCCGGCCGTGCCGGGGACATGGCACCCCCTCACTCGGGCCCGCTTGCCGGTTCGATACCCCCGACCATATCGTTGCGATCCCTTTCCGCCGCCTGCCATTCCCGACGTGGGCGGCACAACCATTGGTGTCGCCATCCATGTCCGCCTCTGACGCCCCCTTTCGCCAGTCCGCTTTCGCCAAGCCGCCCGTGGCCCGGGTCTGGCCGGTGGAGAAGACGGCCCACGGCGAGGTCCGCGTCGACCCCTACGATTGGTTGCGCGACCCCGCCTTCCCCGAGGTCAAGGACCCGGACATCCTGTCCTACCTGGAGGCTGAGAACGGCTATATCGAGCAGGTGCTGGGTGGGGAGGGGGACCTGCGTCCCGCCCTGGTGGCCGAGCTGCGCGCCCGCATCAAGGAGGACGACACCGGCGTGCCCTACCGCCGTGACGGTTATTTCTACCAGTCGCGCTTCGCCGCCGGCCAGAACTACCCCGTCTTCGTGCGCTGGGCCGCCGGCACGTCCGAAGAGGAAGTGGTGCTGGATGTGAACGTCCTGGCGGCGCAGCACGACTTCATGCGCGTGGCGGATTTCGAGACGACGCGCGACGGCCGTTACCTGGCCTACACCGCCGACACCGACGGCTCAGAACGCTATGGCGTGCGGGTGAAGGACTTGGCCAGTGGCACCGTCGTGCTGGAGGGGGCGGCCGACGCCACCCCCGGCGTCGCCTGGGCGGCCGATGGCCGGCACCTGTTCTACATCCGCCAGGACGAGTTCCAGCGGCCCAAAACCGTGTGGCGCCACCGCCTGGGCACTGCCCTGACCGAGGACGTGCTGGTCTATGAGGAGGCCGATCCCGCCTGGATGGTCAGCCTGGACCTGACCCTGTCCGGCCGGTTCATCCGCATCGTCGCCCACAACAACGTGTCGACCGAGGTGCGGCTGCTGGACGCCGCCCAGCCGGAGGACGCGCCGCGCCTGGTCCTGCCCCGCCGCCAGGGGCATGAGTATAATGTCGAGGACCAGGGCGACATCGCCTGGATCATCACCAACGACACCCACCGCAACTTCCGCCTGGTGAAGGCGCCGCTGGCCGATACCAGCGAGGCAAATTGGGTGGAGGTCATCGCCCCGGCCGACCGCACCTACCTCACCGGGCACATGGCGTTCCGCGACTGGCTGGTGGTCTATGCCCGGGTGGACGGCGCCCAGGTGGTGCGGGTGCTGGACAAGCAGGGCGGCGCCCACGACATCGCCTTCCCCGATGCGGCGTTCGAGGTCGGGCCCGGTGCCAACTTCGACTATGACGGTGGTCTGCTGCGCCTGCGCTATCAGTCGCTGGTGACGCCGCCGACGGTCTACGACTATGACCTGAACGACCGCACGCTGGCCATCCGCAAGGTCCAGGAAATACCCAGCGGCTATGACGCCGACCAGTATGTCAGCGCCCGCCTGATGGCCCCGGCGCGCGACGGCACGCTGATCCCCGTGTCCATCGTTCACCGCCGCGACTTCCCCAAGGACGGCTCGGGCGCCCTGCATCTCTACGCCTATGGCGCCTACGGCAACGGCATCGATCCCTATTTCTCCGCCAACCGGCTGGGTCTGCTGGACCGGGGTTTCGCCTTCGCCATCGCTCACATCCGCGGCGGGGATGAGCTGGGGCGCGGCTGGTATGAGGACGGAAAGCTGGAGAAGAAGATCAACAGCTTCACCGACTTCATCGACGCCGCCCAGTTCCTGGGAACCCTAGGCTACGCCAAGGCCGGCAACATCTCGGCGGAAGGCGGCAGCGCCGGCGGCCTGCTGATGGGCGCCGTGGCCAACATGGCGCCCGAGGGCCTGTTCCGCGCCATCGTGGCCCAGGTCCCCTTCGTCGACGTGGTCAACACCATGCTGGACGACAGCCTGCCCCTGACGGTCATCGAGTATGACGAATGGGGCAACCCCAACGAGCCCGAGGTCTATCAGCGACTGAAGTCCTACAGCCCCTACGACAACGTGGCGGCCAAGGCCTATCCCCACCTGCTGATCACCGCCGGCCTCAGCGATCCGCGCGTCACCTACTGGGAACCGGCCAAGTGGACGGCCAAGCTGCGCACGCTCAAGACCGACGACCACGTCCTGCTGTCACGCACCGAGATGGGGGCCGGCCACGCGGGCGCCGCCGGCCGTTTCGATAAGCTGAAGGAGGTGGCGTTGACCCAGGCCTTCCTGCTGCGGGCCTTCGGCAAGGGTTTGTAAGGACAATTCGTCCGGCGGCCGGCATTTGTAAGGGGCGGCGGGGTCAGCCTATAATTAGGCCCAGTCCCTCTTCCTCTTCGCCTGGGAACCTGTCGCCGTGACCGTCACGCCCTTCCCCACCGCCCGCGCCCGGGTCGCCACCCGCGCGCCATACCGCGCCATCGGCATCTGGCTGCTGGTCTGCGCCGGCCTGGTCTTCGCCATGGCCGTCATCGGCGCCATCACCCGTCTGACGGAAAGCGGGCTGTCGATCACGGAATGGAAGCCGGTGACGGGCGCCCTGCCGCCCCTGTCGGACGCCGCCTGGGCGGAGGAATTCGCCAAATACCAGGCCACGCCGGAATTCGCGCTGAAGCACAGCGGCATGGACCTGGCGCAGTTCAAGGGCATCTTCTTCTGGGAATGGTTCCACCGGCTGGTGGGGCGCCTGATCGGCGTCGTCTTCCTTCTGCCCTTCCTGTTCTTCCTCGCCACCCGCCGCGTGCCGCGCAGCCTGGTGCCGCGCCTGGCCGGTCTGTTCGTGCTGGGCGGGCTGCAGGGCGCCTTGGGCTGGTACATGGTGAAAAGCGGCCTGGTGAACCGGCCCGACGTCAGCCACTACCGCCTGGCGGCCCACCTGTCGCTGGCGGTGCTGATCTATGTGGCCATGCTGGCCACGGCCCTGCCGCTGCTGTTCCCCGCCGCCAGCGGCACCCTGCATCGCGCGCGCGCGTCCCTGCGCCGCCACGCCGGCGTCGCCATGGCCCTGGTCGCCACCACCATGGTGTGGGGCGCCTTCACCGCCGGGCTGGACGCCGGCCAGGCTTACAACACCTGGCCGCTGATGAACGGCACCTTCGCGCCGGAGGAGATGTGGAACCTTAGCCCCGCCTGGCTGAACATCCTGGAAAACACGGCCGCCGTACAGTTCACCCACCGCTGGCTGGCCATACTGACCGGGCTGGTGGTATGGTCTTACGCCTTCCGCGCGCTGCGCGCCGGGGTGCAGGGCAGCGTGCGGGCCCTGGCCATCGCCGTGGCCGCCATGGTGCTGGTGCAGATCAGCCTGGGGATCAGCACCCTGCTGATGTTCGTGCCGGTGCACGTGGCCGCCACCCACCAGGCGGGCGCCCTGGTCCTGCTGGGCCTGTTCACCTGGACAGTGATGGAATACCGGCGGCCCTCGTAGCAGCCCTTGGTGAGGCGAGATGCAGGCAATGGGGCAAAGGGCTGCTATTTGGTTGACTGAGCGGCTATTGGAAACAGCGCTTGGGGCTGTCCTGTTACTCTTTGCGTTCCATGTGCCTGCTCAGGAGTGGCATCTGCGGGATTGGGTCTTTGGACTGTATCTCGCCAGTGCCTTTGAGGTTGTGAGTGGCTATTGGTTATCCACCATTATCTTCCGGATCCGATGGCCCCCGAGGGCGACCAGGAGCCAGCTTGCCTGCATGTGTTTGGCTTTCGCGACTCATGCTGCGGTATTTTGTCTGGTTGGATGGTTCCCGGAAATAGACTGGGAGCGGCTCCTATTATTATTGGGAGCTGGCATCGGCATAGTCGCATTCTCGACATCTGTTGGGGCCCGACTATCTCGCCGGTCAAAGGCGGGCCCGGAATGGGCCTATTTCTGAGTCAGTTGGCTTAAGCAAAAAGGGCGCGAAGCCGGATGCCTCGCGCCCTTTTTTCAGTCCGATGCCGGTGCCTGGTTAGGCGGCGGCGGCCTTCTCGGCCTGCAGTTGGCGGCGGTACTCGAGGGCGTCGGCGAAGACGCGCAGCATGGTCTCGATGAACTCGGGCACCACTTCTTCAGGACCGCGGGCGGTCAGCAGCTGGCGGTCGATGTTCATGTTCTGGCCTTCCTCGGCCACCCAGGTGGCGCCGGCGGCCTCGACGGTCTCGCGGATCGCCTCGTTGCCGGTCACGGTGCGGCCCTTCAGGCGCTGGGCCACGGCCAGCAACTGGACGCCGTGGTTGATGGCGGCGACGCCCTTGCCGGCGTCCATGAAGCTGCCGATGATGCGGCGGGTGTGCGGGTTGGCGGCCAGCTTGGCCACGCTGCGCTCACCACCCGGCAGGACCAGCAGGTCGAAGTCGGCGGCCAGCACTTCGCCGATCTGCTTGTCCGTGGGGAAATAGTGGCCCCAGGACGTACCGTGCCAGCCGTTCACCAGACCCTGCTCGGGCGAGATGATCTTGGGCGCGGCGCCGGCGCGCAGCAGGGCGCGCTGGGCTTCGGTCATTTCCACTTCTTCGAAGCCGTTGGCGATGAGGATGGCAACGGCTTTTCCAGCGAGCGGCTGATCGGTCAAATTACGTCTCCTATGTTGTTTCGGCGGCCCGACACCCGCCCGTCGCCGTTCCCCAGGGGACGGCGCCGTTGGCAAGGCGCGATGGATGCTGCCTCGTGAAAATGGCCGCCCAGGAACAGGCGGCCATGGCAAAGCGTCAGGCGTGGGCGGCTGTCGTGATGCATGCCGGGCCGATGGGATGACGCTCTATTCGCATGGCACCGTAGTTGGCCTCTCCGGCGCCCCAGGTCAATCGCATTAAGACCGAATCGGGGTTGCGGTGCGGCATGGCTGGGTTGCGGGTGCCCTGCCAAGCTCTGGCACGGCCGTGCCCGCCTTGACCTAAACCTTGGGATGGGGTTCGGGGCGCGCAAAGCGGCGGGATGGCCGCGCCCGGCGCTTGGGAACACTAACTAATCGCCGACAGCGCCTCTTCCAACTCGTTGAAGTCGGGCATGTATTCCGTCGGCACCTTTTTCGCGCCGCCTCGATGGACACCTGGGGCGCATAGCCCGCCAGGTGCGCCGTGATGGCCGCGCGGATGACGTGGTAGAACTGGTTTTCCTCCTCCGCCACGCCCTTCAGCCGCGAGGCGATGGGGGCGATGATGCAGTAGGACAGGAAAATACCCATGAAGGTGCCGACCAGGGCGCCACCGATCAGCTTGCCCAGCACCTCGGGCGGCTCGGTGATGGATGCCATGGTCTTGATGACGCCCAGCACGGCGGCGACGATGCCCAGGGCGGGCATGGCGTCGGCCATGGTCTGAAAGGCGTGGCTGGAATGCAGGTCCTCGTGCTTGGCCTTGTCGATCTCCTGCTCCATCAGCGCCTCAAGCTCATGTGGGTTGTCCACGCCGATGGAGAACATGCGCAGGTAATCCGCGATGAACTTGACCGTGAACGGGTCCTTCATGATCGAGGGGTAGGCGTTGAAGATGTTGCTTTCCAAGGGCTTTTCGATGTGCTGCTCAATGGCCAGCACGCCCTTGGTCTTCATCGTCTTCAGGATCTGATAGAGCAGCGACAGCAGCTCCATGTATTCCTTCTTGTGGAACTTGGCGCCGGGGAAGATGCGCTTCACGGCCCCCAGCGCCTGCTTGATGGTGTGGGTGCTGTTCGACACCATGAAGCCGCAGATGGCCGCGCCGCCGATGGTCATGAACTCACCGGGCAGGGCCTCAAGGATGATGCCGATCTTGCCGCCGAAGATCATGAACGACCCGAACACGCAGATGAACACGCCGAGCAGGCCGATGGCGGCAAACATGAGCAGACCTTGGTAGATGGACCCCTAAGGTTCGCAGAGTCCAGCCAATCGGCCTACTTGTCAAATCCCTGATGGGGTAGGGCGCTCGGGACATCGGCGCGCGCGAACGGGTGATGCCGAACGCCGCCCCGTCACCCAGGCATGACGCCAAGACCCTTGAATTCGGACGCCCCGTCCGCCATCGTTCCCGCCATCGACTGGGGTGCCGCCCGCCTGACCATCAGGCCCGCGGCTGAGATCAGACCCATGGAACCTGCTCCGGATCATGCCGGCGAAGGGAGATCGCGAGACCGTGACCTATTATCCGCCTTCGGGCCATTCATCCGCCCAACCGTCCGTCCATCCCCGGGCGATGCCCCGTGTGGCCATCATCGGCGCCGGCTGCATCGGCCTGTCCATCGCTTGGCGCCTGGCCGCCGCCGGCGGCACGGTCGACATCTATGACCGGGGGACCGCCGGCCGGGGCGCCACCCACGCCGCCGCCGGCATGCTGGCCGCCGCCGTGGAGACGGAACCGGGTGAGCAGGCGCTGCTTCCCCTGACCCTGGACAGCCAGCGGCGCTGGCCCGCCTTCGCCGCCGAGCTGGAGGCCTGCAGCGGCCTGTCCGTCGACCTGCGCACCGAAGGCACGGTGCAGGTGGCCCTGACCCGCGACGATGTCGAGGTGCTGCGCAGCGGCTTCGAGTTCCAGCGCGGCCTGGGCCTGAATGTCGCCTGGCTGACCGGCGCCCAGGTGAAGGAGCGGGAGCCGTGGTTGAACCCGCGCGCCGCCGCCGGTGTGCTGGGCGCCGATGACGGCCAGGTGGATAACCGCAAGCTGGCCTTGGCGCTGAAGGCCGCCGCCGTGATGGCTGGCGCCCGTCTGCACGAGGGCGCGGCGGTGGAGGCCCTGTCCCTGACGGCCGGCCGTGTCGACGGCGTGGTGGTGGGCGGCGCGCTGAGGCCCGCCGACGTGGTGGTGCTGGCCGCCGGCGCCTGGTCGCGCCAGCTGGCGGGGTTGCCGGAGGGCGCGGTGCCGCCGGTGCGGCCGGTGAAGGGCCAGATGCTGGCCCTGCGCATGGACCCGGCCCGGCCCCTGTTGCGCCATGTGGTGTGGCCGCCCAGATGCTATCTGGTGCCCCGGCTGGACGGTCGCCTGATCGTGGGCGCCACCACCGAGGACAAGGGCTGGGACGACCATCTGACGGCCGGTGGCGTGCTGGCCCTGCTGGAGGCCGCGTGGCGGGCCCTGCCGGGGGTGGAGGAGCTGCCCATCGAAGAGATGTGGGTGGGGCATCGCCCCGGCAGCCGCGACGACGCCCCCATCCTGGGGCCCGTGCCGGATGTCGCCGGCCTGGTCATGGCCACCGGCCACCACCGCAACGGCATCCTGCTGACCCCCGGCACGGCCGACCTGGTGGCCAACCACATCCTGACCGGCCGGGTTGACCCGCTGCTGGCGCCCTTCGGAATTGGGCGTTTCCAGCAGGGAACCGAGTTGAGGGCACGCGCATGATCACCGTGAACGGCAAGACCCGCGCCCATGCGGACGGGCTGGACCTGCCGGCTCTGCTGGGAGAGGCGGGGTTGGATTTGGGTTCCCGCGGCATCGCCGTGGCCATCAACGGCACCGTGGTGCCCCGTGCCCGCTGGGCGGAGCGCGCCGTCGCCGATGGCGACGCCATTGAAATCGTGAAGGTGTTGCAAGGTGGCTGAAGACTTGTTCCGCATCGCCGGCAAGGCGTTCACCTCCCGCCTGTTCCTCGGAACCGCGGGCTATCCCAACCAGCAGGTGTTCCTGGACAGCCTGGCGGCGTCCGGCGCCGAGGTGGTCACCGTCTCCATCCGCCGGGTGGATATGGAGGGCGGGGCCGAGGGCATCCTGGACTTGGTGCGCGACCGCGCGTGGCTGCTGCCCAACACCGCCGGCTGCGCCACGGTGAAGGATGCGGTGCTGACCGCCCAGCTGGCGCGCGAGGCCCTGGATACCAACTGGATCAAGCTGGAACTGATCGGCGACCGTGAGACGCTGTACCCGGATGTGGAACAGCTGGTGACGGCCGCCGCCGAGCTGGTGGACGACGGCTTCACCGTCCTGCCCTATTGCACCGACGATCCCATCGTCTGCCGGCGCCTGGCCGACGTCGGCTGCGCCGCCGTCATGCCCCTGGGTGCCCCCATCGGCACAGGCCTGGGTATCCTCAATCCTTACAACATCGAAATGATCTGCGCGCGCAGCACGGTGCCGGTCATCCTGGACGCGGGCATCGGCACGGCCTCGGACGCGGCGCTGGCCATGGAATTGGGCTGCGACGCCGTGCTGCTCAACACCGCCGTGTCCAAGAGCACCGACCCGGTGCGCATGGCCGCCGCCATGGGCCACGCCGTCGCCGGCGGCCGCCTGGCCCGTCTGGCCGGCCGCATTCCGAAGCGCACCCGGGCCGAGGCCTCCAGCCCCGAGCTGGGGCTGATCGGGGGGTAGGGTGGCGTTGCCATATCCAGCGCTGCTGGTCATCACCGACCGCCGCCAAGCGAGCATGCCCTTGCCGCGGTTGCTGGACCGGGTCTTCGCCGCCGGTTGCCGTTGGGCCAGCGTGCGGGAGAAGGATCTGGCCCCCTGCGAGCGGTTGGATTTGGTGCGCCAGTTGCGACCCATCGCCCGCCACCACGGCGCCCTGCTGACCGTGCATGGTGACCTGACGGCGGCGGTACTGTGCGACGGCGTGCATCTCGGGGCTGGCGGCGATGTGGCGGCGGCCCGGGCCCGCCTGGGACCACGGGCCCTGGTGGGCATCTCGCGCCATCATCCGGAGGAAGGCCTCGGCGGCGCCGACTACGCCACCCTCAGCCCCATTTTCGAGACCGCGTCCAAGCCCGGCTATGGTCCCGCCCTGGGCCCCCAGGCGCTGTCCCGCCTGCCCGGCGCCCTGGCCCTGGGCGGCATCACCCCCGCCAACGCGGCGCAAGTCCGCGCGGCCGGTGCCGCCGGCCTGGCCGTCATGGGCACGGTCATGCGCGCAAGCGACCCCGGCGCCGTGGTCCGGCAGTTGCTGGCGGCGTGGGGCGATTAGTTGGTCAATATCGTGATGGATTGCAGCTTGGTCCCCCAGCCGGCACAACCGGTTCCGTTGGCGGCCTCCAGCGTCACGCGCTTGCCTTGGGCCTGAGCTGACAGGGCAGCGCTCAGCAAGGACGGACCTGAATATGTATCGCCCAAGTTGATTGCAAAGGTGTCCGTGGAGCAGAAGGTCGTCGAGTCTACGGCGACGAAGGCTGCGGAGTTTGTACCGTTCGCGTAGACGCGAACGCTGGTGATGTGGACTACGCCGCTCGTCGGTTCTGCCCCGGCGGGCTGGGCCGCGCAGATCCCCATCGCCAGCAAGGAGCCGGCCCATTTCAGTCGCCCGTGAATGATTTCTAAGCCGTTGGCCGACCATGGTGTTTGGCTGGTAGTGCTGTAATCGAATTTGCAGGAAAGAGGGGGCTTGGCCTCCGCTTTCTTGCAATTTGGAGATCCCCTTTTGGGCCATTTCGTGATTCGATTCCCCCTGTGAACAGCGGTGGGAACAGGCCATGTCACGACCCCGGGACACCCGACAGAAAGACCTTCTGCGTCCAGCCCTGGACCAGATCATCGACCTGAAGCACCCACTGGTGGTGCTGTCGGGCAAGATCGACTGGGGCTTTCTGGAACAGCGCTTGGGTGGGGTCTATGGCGGCGGACCAGGCCAGCCGCCGTTGCCGGTCCGGCTGATGGCGGGCCTGCTGATCCTGAAGCACATGCACAACCTGTCGGATGAGGTGCTGACCGCCCGCTGGGCGGAGAACCCCTATTTCCAGTTCTTCTGCGGCGAGGAGGTCTTCCGCCACGACCTGCCCTTCGACCGGTCGTCGCTGTCCCGTTGGCGCCAGCGCCTGGGCGAGGAGCGGCTGGCCGCGCTGATCCAGGAGAGCCTGCGGGTGGCCCAGGCCACCGGCGCGCTCAGCACCCGCGACTTGGCGCGCGTGGCGGTGGACACCACCGTCCAGCCCAAGGCCGTCGCCCACCCCACCGACGCCCGCCTGACCCACAAGGCCATCGAGAAGCTGGTCGGCTTCGCCAAGGACAACGGCCTCACGCTGCGCCAGAGCTATCTGCGCGTGGCCAAGAAGGCCGCCATCATGGTCGGCCGCTACACCCACGCCCACCAACACAAGCGCGCCAACCGGGAACTAAAGTTCCTGCGCACCCGTCTGGGCCGCCTCATCCGTGACATCAACCGCAAGGTCGCCGCCAAGGGAGGCGCCGAGGCCCCAGACCTCCTGGCCCGCTACGGCCCCTTACGTGACCTGGCCATCAAGGTCAGCATGCAGACCCAGCGCCAGCGCGGGCAGAAAGTCTACTCCCTCCACGCCCCCGAGGTCGAATGCATCGGCAAGGGCAAGGCCCGCGCCCCCTACGAGTTCGGCTGCAAGGTCAGCGTCGCCGTCCCCATCACCAAGCCCAAGGGCGGCCTCTTCGTCCTCCACGCCCAGGCCCTGCACACCAACCCCTTCGACGGCCACACCCTGGCCAAGGCCGTCGCCGACATCAAAGCCAACACTGGACGCGAGCCGGACCGCGTCCACGTCGACAGGGGCTATCGCGGCCATGACCATCCCAACAAGTTCAAGGTCTGGATCACAGGCCAGGTCCGCAGGACTACCACCGCCATCAAACGGGAGATGAAGCGCCGCGCCGCCATCGAGCCCATCATCGGCCACCTCAAGGCCGAGCACCGCATGGGACGGAACTACCTCAAGGGACGCCACGGCGACCGTATCAATGCCGTCCTCGCAGCCGCTGGCTTCAACTTCCACCTCCTCGTCAGGTGGTTCAAGGACCTTTGGCGTGCCCTGCTCTGCGCTCTCCAAATCCAAAACGAAATGACCCTGATCAGCTCAAATTGAACCGGTCAGGGCCATTCTTCACGGGCGACATTTCAGTCTCTTCATGCTTTCCCCATTCCTGAAATCGCTTGCTGGCGTCCCCCGACGCCGCTAACCGTAATTATCCCATCAGTTGTAGAAATTGAAATCAAGGCCACTTTTATATTAATGCGCCTCGCCCCAGCTCCGTCCGGTGCCGGCCTCGGCCACCAGGGGCACGCTCAAGCTGGCCGCCCCCTCCATCACCTGGCGCACCACGGGGATGGTGGCGTCCACCTCCGCCACCGGCACCTCGAACAGCAGTTCGTCGTGCACCTGCAGCAGCATGCGGCCGGTCAGCCCGGCGTTCGCCATCGCGGCTGGGACGCGGGCCATGGCGCGGCGGATGATGTCGGCGGCCGTGCCCTGGATGGGGGCGTTGATGGCCTGGCGCTCGGCGAAGGCGCGGCGGGCGGCGTTGCTTTCCTTGATGCCCTGGATCCAGCACTGGCGGCCGAACAGGGTGGTGACGTAGCCCTTCTCCTTGGCCTCGGCCTTGGTCTTCTCGAAATAGCCGGCCAGTTCGGGGAAGCGTTCGAAGTACTGCTTGATGAAGGCCCCGGCCTCACCGGCGCCGATGCCCAGCTGCCGTCCCAGGCCGAAGCCGGAGATGCCGTAGATGATGCCGAAGTTGATGGCCTTGGCCTTGCGGCGGATCTCGCTGGTCATCTGGTCCAGCGGCACGCCGAACACTTGGCTCGCCGTCATGGCGTGAATGTCGATGCCCTCGGTGAAGGCCTGTTTCAGGGCCGGCACGCCGGCGATCTCCGCCACCAGGCGCAGCTCAATCTGGCTGTAGTCCACGGACAGAAGCACATGGCCCTCCGGCGCCACGAAGGCGCGGCGGATCTTGCGCCCCTCCTCCGTGCGGATGGGGATGTTCTGCAGGTTGGGGTCGGTGGAGCTGAGCCGGCCCGTGGCGGTGGCGGCCAGGGCGAAGCAGGTGTGGACACGGCCGGTGTGGGCGTTGATCTCCTCCTGCAGCGCGTCGGTGTAGGTTGACTTCAGCTTGGCCAGCTGGCGGTGGTCCAGCACCTTCTGCGCCACCTCCACCCCCTGTTCGGCCAAGGGCTCCAGCACGGAACTGTCGGTGGAATAGGCGCCGGTCTTGCCCTTCTTGCCGCCGGGCAGGCCCATCTCGTCGAACAGCACCTCGCCCAGCTGCTTGGGGCTGGCGACGTTGAAGGGGTGGCCCACCAGGGTGTGGATTTCCTGTTCCAGCGCCGCCAGACGGCCGGCGAAATCGCGTGACAGCTCGGCCAGCATGGCGCGGTCCACCAGGATGCCGGCCTCCTCCATGGTCGCGACCACGGGGGTCAGCGGGCGGTCCAGCGTCTCGTACACCGTCATCAGGTGGCGGCACAGCACGTCGGCCTTCAGCACCTGGTGCAGGCGCAGGGTGATGTCGGCGTCCTCCGCCGCGTAGGCGCAGGCGCGGTCCAGCGGCACGCGGTCGAAGGTGATGCGGTTCTTGCCGGTGCCCGTCACCTCGTCGAAGGTGATGCAGGTGTGGCCCAGGTGGCGCTGCGCCAGCTCGTCCATGCCGTGGCCGTGGGCGCCGGCGCCCAGGGCGTAGGACAGCAGCATGGTGTCGTCCACCGGCGCGATGGCGGCCGGGCCGGTGGCGAAGCCGTGGCGGGCCAGGACGCGGATGTCGAACTTCAGGTTATGGCCCACCTTCAGCACCGACGGGTCGGCCAGCAGCGGCGCCAGCAGGGTGCGGGCCTCGTCCAGCGGAATCTGCGGTGGCGGGGGCGGCGCCTCGCCGAAATCGAAGCCGCCGGATTGTTCCTTGGGGGCGTCCGGGTTGACGTGGGTGAGTGGCACGTAGCAGGCGCGGCCCGGCGTGTGGGAGAGGGAGAAGCCCACCAGCTTGGCCCGGTCAGGGTACAGGCCGTCGGTCTCGGTATCGATGGCCACCGTGCCGGCCAGCGTCGCCTCATCGATCCAGCGCTTCAGCACGGCGGCGTCCTGCACCAGCTCGTACGCGATCTCGGTGGGGGCGGGAATCTTGGGTTCCCCGATGGGGGCGACCTCGGTGCTGTAGAAACGGCTGTTGTAGGCGGCGCGCACGGCGTCGGTGCGCTGCTCCGCCCCGCCGCCACTGGCCGTGGCCTCCAGCGTCAGCGCCGGGGCGCCATTGCCGGCGCCCCCGTTGGCCCCATTCGCCTTCAGGATATCGTTCTCGACCTTCTGAATGGCGGAGCGGAAGCCCTGCTCGCGCAGCCAGCCGATCAGGCGCTCGGGGTCGGGCTTGCGCGCCGTCAGGTTCTCCAGCGGCTCCGGCACCGGCACGTGGGCCTCCAGCTTCACCAGCTGGCGGGAGATGCGGGCCATCTCCGCATGCACGGTCAGGGCCTCGCGCCGCTTGGGCTGCTTGATCTCGTGCGCACGCTCCAGCAGGGCGTCCAGCCCGCCGTATTCGGTGATCAGCTGGGCGGCGGTCTTGACGCCGATGCCCGGCACGCCCGGCACGTTGTCCACGCTGTCGCCGGCCAGGGACTGCACATCCACCACCAGTTCCGGCGCCACGCCGAACTTCTCCAGCACCTCGTCCCGGCCGATGCTCTTGTTCTTCATCGGGTCCAGCAGGCCGACGCCGTCGGTGATCAGCTGCATCAGGTCCTTGTCGGACGAGACGATGACGCAGTCTCGCCCCGCCTCCCGCGCCAGGCGGGCGTATGTCGCGATCAGATCGTCGGCCTCATACCCCTCCAGGTGCAGGCAGGGCAGGTTGAAGGCGTCCACCGCCTGGCGGATCAGGTCGAACTGCGGGATCAGGTCTTCGGGCGGCGGCGGGCGGTGGGCCTTGTAGTCCGGATAGATGGCGTTGCGGAAATTCTCGCGCTTGCTGTCGAAGATGACGGCGACGGAGTGCACCTTCACGTCGGCCAGCAGCTTCATCAGCATGTTGGTGAAGCCCAGCACCGCGTTCACCGGCGTGCCGTCCGGCCGGTTCAGCGGCGGCAGCGCGTGATAGGCGCGGAAGATGAAGCCCGAGCCGTCCACCAGGTACAGCGTCTCCTTCACCGCGCCCGGCACGGCCGGGACGCCGGTGACGGGCGTGGGCGCGTCCGGGGGCACGGGAATGGGGGCGGTCGCGGCAGAGGGCGCGTCGGGGGTGTCGGCCATGGCGGGCATCTTCAGCGTAACGGGCGGGGTGGGACGGGCGCGTGACCGCGGGCATCCCGGGAGCGCACCATGGCCGATTTGGGGCGGGGCTGTCGAGGGGCGGTGGCTCCCGCCTCGACAGCGGCGGGGATTGCCGCCAAGGTAGGCGGCGCCATCAGGAAGGACGGGCTGGCCGTGAGCGGGGAACAGCAGGGACAGGAGGGGGCGGCCGCCCTGGCCGAGATCTTCGACCTCGCCACCGGCCACCATGCCGCCGGCCGCCTGGCGGAGGCGGAGGCGCTGTACCGCCGGATATTGGCGGCCGCGCCGCGACAGCCCGACACCCTTTACCTGCTGGGGACGCTGGCTTATCAGACCGGCCACCTGGACGCCGCCGCCGACCTGGCGCGCCAGGCCATCGGCGCGAAGGCGGACGCCCCGGCCTTCTATGTCCTGCTGGGCAACGTTCTGCACGACCAGCGTCAGCTGGACGGCGCGGCGGCCTGCTTCCGCCGGGCCCTGGCCGTGGACGCCGCCAGCGTGGGCGGCCATCTGGGCCTGGCCAACGTGTTGCAGGACCAGGACCGCGTGGCGGAGGCGGTGACGGAATACCGCCGGGCCCTGGCCTTGAACGCGAAGGACCCCAACATCCACAACAACCTGGGCGGCGCGTTGCTGCGCCTGGACCAGCCGGAGGCGGCGCTACCCTGCTTCGACCAGGCCATGACGCTGGCGCCGGGTCGGGCAGACCCGGTCTACAACCGCGCCAACGCCCTGCGCGCCCTGGGCCGGGGCGCCGAGGCGGAGGACGCCTATCGTCAGGCCCTGGCCCTCGATCCCGGCCATCGTGACGCCGCCCTAAACCTGGCCAACCTGCTGTTGGCCGATGGCCGGTCGGCGGCGGCGGAACCCTTGTACCGCCAGGTGTTGGCCCAGGCGCCGGATCATGTCGACGCCCTGATGGGCCTGGGGATGGCCCTGCATGGCCAGGGCCGCGCGGCGGAGGCGGAGGGCGCGCTGGGGCGGGCGCGCGCCCTGGCGCCCGGCCGGGCCGACGTGCTGAACAACCTGGGCCTGGTGCTGGGGGCCCTGCACCGGCGGGATGAGGCGGTGGCCCTGTACCGCCAGGCCCTGGCCCTGCGGCCCGACCATGCCGACGCGGCGTGCAACCTGGCGGCGGCGCTGGCGGGCCAGGATGACGCGGTGGGGGCGCGGGCCCATGCCGAACAGGCCTTGCGCCTGCGCCCCGATGATGCCAAGGCGCACCTGGCCATGGGCAATGCCCTGGCGGCGGCCGGCGATTTCGCCGGGGCGCTGGCGCGGGCGCTGGAGGCGGCGCGGCGGGCACCCAGCTTGGCCACGGCCCACGGCAACGTGGCGCTGATGCTGTCCCATCTGGGCCGCCCGGCGGAGGCGCTGTCCCACTTCGACAAGGCGGCGGCCTTGCCCGACGCCGCCCCGGAAATCCTGTGGAACCGTTCCCACGCCCGCCTGCTGCTGGGGGATTTCGCCGGGGGGTGGGCGGACTATGAGCGGCGTTGGGATACGGACCTGATGAAGGCCGCCCGCCGCGCCTACACCCAGCCGCTGTGGCGGGGCCAGGGGGCGGAGGCGGGCCGCTCCACCCTGTTACTGCATGCCGAGCAGGGCATGGGCGACGTGCTGCAATTCTGCCGCTACGCCCCGCTGGCGGCGGAGCGGGGACACATCGTGGTGCTGGAGGTCTACCGGCCGTTGCTGCGCCTGCTGCGCAGCCTGCCCGGCGCGGCGGAGGGGCGCATCCGGCTGGTGGCGACCGGCGATCCGCTGCCGCCCTTCGATCTGCACTGCCCGCTGATGAGCCTGCCGCTGGCCTTCGGCACCACCTTGGACACGATACCGGCCGCCGTGCCTTACCTGGCGGCCGACCCGGCCGACGTGTCCCGCTGGCGTGATGCGATGGCGGCAGGCGGCCCGGGCCTCAAGGTCGGCCTGTGTTGGGCCGGCAACCCCACGACCAGCGTTCCCGACCGGCGCCGCTCCATCGATCCGGCGCTGCTGGTTCCCCTGGCGGATGTGCCGGGCGTGCGCTTTTTCAGCCTGCAGAAGGAGGGGGCGGCACCCACGGGCTTCCCCCTGACGGACCTGATGCGCGGGGTGGCGGACTTCGCCGACACCGCGGCCCTCATCACCCAGCTGGATCTGGTCATCAGCGTGGACACGGCGGTGGCGCATCTGGCGGGGGCCTTGGGCCGGCCCGTCTGGCTGCTGAACCGCTTCGACACCGACTGGCGCTGGCTGCTGAACCGTGACGACTCGCCCTGGTATCCCACCCTGCGCCAGTTCCGCCAGTCCATCCCTGGCGATTGGCAACACCCCATCGCCCGCGCGCGCGACGCGCTGTCACAATGGGTACAGGGCGCCTGAGACAGCACCACGCGGATTCTAAAGTCTGGGAAAGGTGGCGGACCCGATACAATTCGAACGTACGACCTCTGCCTTCGGAGGGCAGCGCTCTATCCAGCTGAGCTACGGGTCCATGCCGGGCGGCACGCCGGGTATCCGGCGGCGCGGCGCGCACCATACAGGCAAGTTCCGGGCAATGCAAACGCTATGGTGGGTGCCGGCTTGGGTGCCGCTCAGGGCGCCCGGTCCAGGCGGACGTAGCGGCGTTCCATGCGGGCGGCGTTGTAGTAGACGGCGACGGGGGCCCCGGTGCCGGGGTCGGTGAAGCGCTCGCCCGTGTCCTGCCAGCCGGGGCCGGGCAGGTCCGTCAGCGGTTTGTACGTCACCCGCTCGACACAAGCGGCCAGGCACAGGACGCCGGTGCCGACCAGCAGGCCGATGGGGAAGACGGTCACCATGTCCATGAACCAGGCGGCCAGGGTGGCGGCGAAGGCCAGGGTGCTGCCGATCATCAGCCAGGTGCAGGCGGGCTGGCGCAGGTGGGAATGGCGGTGCCGGGTGGGACCGAAATGGACATGCAGCACGGACATGATGGACGTCTCCTTCCCCTGTTCGGGGGCCCTGGCGGCGGGCGTGCCCGGATCGGCGGCGGGGCCGGCGGTCCGTGGCGGGCGTCCGGGGCGTCGGGCCCCTCTGCTTGATGGCGGTACTCAGGCTTTCCTTGAAGCGGGCGATCCTTTCTTGAAACTCAGGCGGGCTCCAGCACGACGGCGGTGCCGTAGGCGACGATCTCGCTCATGGTCTCGCCGATCTCGGAACTGTCGAAGCGCATCATGACCACGGCGTTGGCCCCCATGGCGCCGGCGTTGGCCACCATGCGGTCGATGGCCTGGCGGCGGCCTTCCTCCAGCATCTGGGTGTATTCGTGGATCTCGCCGCCCACCAGGGTGCGCAGGCCGGCCATGAAGTTGCCGGCCAAGCCCCGGCTGCGCACCACCACACCGAACACCTGGCCCTTCACGGCCACGACCCGATGTCCGGGCACGGCCTCCGTCGTCACCACCAGCATGCGGCACTCCCGTCGTCTGGGGAAAAGTTTACGCCCGGGCGCGGTCCCACGCCATGAGCGCGTTCGGTCAGGGTGGCCCCCGCCGTGGCGGGCGGGGGCCGTTTCCGGTCAGTGCGTGGCCGGCAGCGTGGCCAGCCAGCCGTCCACCTGGGGCAGCCGCTCCTGCGCCACCTTGGCCCGGTAGGCGATTTCACCCGCGGCTTTGGCGACACCCTGGCGGGCGGTGGCCGGCACATGCGCCTCGGCATAGGCGTTCAGTTCGCCGATGCGCGCCGGGTCGGACGAGCGGCGCGCCACGCCGGCGAAGAACTCATAGCGCTGCATCTGGTCCAGCGTGGCCTCCACCGCGTCGACGTGGCTGGTGACGAAGCGCCAGGCCAGGTCGGGGTTGGCGTCGGCCACGGCCAGGATCAACTGCGGCGCGATGGTGGTGCCCACCTCCGGCGTCAGGCTGAGGTCCAGCACCTTCTGCGCCAGGGCCGGGTCGCGCACCGCCCCCAGCGCCCCATACAGCTGGCGGCGGGCCAGCGCGTCGGTGGTGCCGGACGCCAGCGCGTGCAGCCGGTCGAAGGTGGCGGCATCGGCGTGCTGGGCCACGGCGGTGATGACGGCCAGGCGGATGCCCGGTGGCAGGGCCGTGGGGTCGGTGCCGTCGGCCGCCAGGCGCCGTTCCGCCTCCGTCAGCGTTTCGGGGGCGTCGAAACCGCTGAGCGCGCGGATCAGGGCGGCGCGGGTCAGGCCCACCTTGTCACCCTGGCCCGGCTGCGGGTCCCAGCCAATGGCGGAGAGCACCGGCGCCAGCACGCCCCGGGCGAAGGCGCGGAAGGCGGCCTGGCCGGGCTTGCCGGCGTAATAGCCGTCCACGTCGCGCAGGTAGTCGGCCGCCTGTTCCCACACCGACGGGTCGGCGTCCGGGCGCAGGGCGCGGATCAGGGACAGGCTGTCGCTCATGGCCATCTGCCCCGCTTCGCCCAGGGCGGCGCTGTCGTACATCAGGCCCAGCTGGTCGATGGGTGCCAGCCGGTCGACATGATCCACCAGGGCCTTGAACGCCGGCTCGGTATAGGCCGTGCGGAAATAGCCGGTTTGGCCGGCATTGGCCAGCAGGGGGCCACAGCCGGGCACGGCGGCCTTGCCCGTCAGGGTCGTCAGCAGGCTGTGCGTCTGGGAGCCGGTGCCCCCGCTGGCGCCGCCGCCCACCGTCGCCAGCGGCACGGGGATGGCCCACAGCCGGTCGCTCAGATGGTACTGGTCGGGGATGGTCACCGGCTCCGTCGCGAACCGCGCCTGGCGCAGGCTGACCTGTGTGCCGCCGCCCATGGCCAGCGCCTCCTTGGCGCCTTTCTTGCCCTTATGGGGTTTGGCGGGCGCCGCCGTCGCGGCGCCGCAGGTGGCGCTGACCGATACCAAGGGGATGCCGGGCTTGGTGATGAAGTCGGTGGCGATGCGCAGCGCGTCCTTGGCGCCCGCCTCCTCCACCGCCTTGAACAGGTCCCGGGTGGTGGCGTTGCCATAGGCGTGGCGCTTCATATAACGGCGCACGCCGTCACGGAACACGGTTTCGCCCACCGTCGCCTCCACCATGCGGATGACGGCCTGGCCCTTGTCATAGGTGATGTCGTCGAAGGCCTCGTCCGCCTCGGCCACGGAATTGATGGTCTGCACCACCGGGTGGGTGGCGGCGCGGGCGTCCAGGCGCTTGGCCCGCTCCATCGCCGGCATGGCCACCAGCCAGGGCGACCAGTCGGGGTGCAGGGCGTCCATGGCCTTGGCCTCCATCCATGAGGCGAAGCCCTCGTTCAGCCACAGATCGTCCCACCAGGCCATGGTGACCAGGTCGCCGAACCATTGGTGCGCCATCTCGTGCGCCACCACCTGGAACACGCGCTGGCGGGCCTCCTCGGTGGCCAAGGCCGGGTCCAGCAGCATGTCCTTCTCGAACGACATGATGGCGCCCCAGTTCTCCATGGCGCCGAAGCCGCCGGCGCCGGGCGTGGCGATGAAGTCCAGCTTGGGCAGGGGGTAGGGTGTGCCGAAATAGTCGTTGTAGCGGGCCAGGATGGCGGCGGCCGTCTCCAGCGCGAAGCGCGCCTTGTCCACCGACCCGCGCCGCACGACCACGCCGATCTCCACATCGCCGGCCTTGGCGGTGGCGCGCTCCAGGTCGCCCACGGCCACGAACAGCAGATAGCTGGACATGCGCGGCGTGGGCTGGAAATGCACCAGATGGCGGCCGTCGGCCATGGCCTCGTCCGCCTTCACCGGCATGTTGGACACGGCCATCTGGCCCTGGGGCGCCATGACGGACAGGGTGAAGGTGGCCTTGGCCGAGGGCTCGTCCCAGCAGGGCAGGAAGCGGCGGGCGTCGCCGGCCTCGAACTGGGTGGACAGCATGCGGGCCGGCACGCTGGCGCCCCCCTTGCCGTTTCCTGGGGCGTCCGTGGCGTACTCCAGCTGGAACAGGCCGCGCGCCGACTTCTCGATCTGGCCGCGGTAGGCGATGTCCACCGTGTGATGGCCGGGCGGCAGGGGGAAGCCGCCGTCAGGGTGGCCGTCTGGCCATCCTTGTCCAGCGCGATGCCGGTGGCGGGATTGCCGTCGATGGTCACGCGGTCCAGGCTCAGGCTTTCGGCGTTCAGCACCACCGTGGGGGTGGTCGTGGCCACGTCGATGTCGATGTGCACCTCACCGGCGAAGGTCGAGGCCTCGATGTTGGGGATGACCGTCAGGTCATAACGCAGGGGCGAAATGTTGCCCGGCAGTCGGCCGTTGGCCGCTAGACTAACCGTGGGGACGAGGCATAGTGCCGCAGTCGTCACCAGAACAGTTTTGATCACGCCTTTGAAATTAGTCGAGGCCAGGGGCATACAGCCGCTCCTACGCTTGTATTGCGCGGCGCCACTGCGGGGCGCTTTACGCTTTGGCGCGGAGTGTGCCTGCGTCGCCCTCGCAGTTCAATTGTGGACTTCCCGGCCAATAGGGGCGCCGCTTGCCGAGGGCCGCAGGGTCCGTGTGCGGGATACTATATCCGCCAGCCTTCAAGGTAAGCGCTGTCCCCATGGTGAAATCGCCACGTCGACCCGATAACTCACGCCGGGATGCGACAGAAGAACGCAGGCCCGGCCGCAAACCTGCCGCCCGCTGACACGGCTTCTTCGCGCCGGTCTGGGGCTCTTCGGACAGGATTTAGCGGAGGGTGTTGGATGAGATGTCAACCTCATCTTTCCCGAAGGTCGGCCCCAGCACCTAATTAGTTAGGCTGGGCAATCGATTTTCTGCCGAGTCAACAAGTATTACTTAACAGAGAATGCCGATCTGATCTGGTGCGCTGATAGCAAAACCGCAAGGAGATTGGCGATTGGTGATGAAGGCGCCCGAAAGTTTAAAAGAAATTTCAAAGGCCGAGGGATTGGTCGGTCGTTCCAACTGATGGTCTAGTCTTCAAAATTCGCATGGGCTTGTCCCTGGACTAAATCCACAGTGGTCTATATTGAACGTCGCCTTCCGAAAGTCAGCTCCGCGGTTCGCGGGCCGATCGGGGCCGCCTTAGCCGGCATTTCAAATTTCGCTGTCGTTCTCGCCCGTGCGCGCCCCCTGGCGCCCCTGTGGGCGCCGCATTTGGGAAGTGTTGCCATGTTCCAAGCCCAGTCCTCGACGGCCCGGTCGGCCGCCGGCACCCCGTCCGTTTACAGCCGGGCCCGCAAACGTTTCGAACTGTCGGTGGCGGCGCGCATCGCCCTGCTGATCGTGGGGGCCGTGACCTTGCTGACCGTGGTCAGCCTGGGCATCAGCCACGTGTTGCTGGCGGGCTTCACCATGGAATTGGCCAAGGACCGGCAGGATGCCAACATGCGGGTGGCCTGGCACGTGCTGGAAGGCTACGGCAAGGGCTACAGCCTCAAGGACGGGCACCTGTACGCCGGCGACACCGCGCTGGAGAACAACGTCGCCGCCGTCGACACGGTGAAGCGCCTGGTGGGCGGCACCGCCACCATCTTCGCCGCCAAGGATGGCGAGATGGTGCGCATCGCGACCAACGTCATGAAGCCGGACGGCAGCCGCGCCGTCGGCACCGCGCTGGCCCGCAACGCCGTCTACGACACCGTCGTCGGGCGGGGCGAGGCCTACCGTGGTGAGGCCGAGATCCTGGGTGTGCCCTTCTACACCGCGTACGACCCCATCAAGGACGCCGGCGGCCGTACCGTGGGCGTGCTGTACACCGGTATCCAGAAGCGCATCTTCGCCGAGGCGGTGGAGCGTCTGAAGACCAGCATCCTGGTGGCCAGCGTCACCCTGGCCGCCCTGCTGGGCCTGGCCGCCTGGTGGCTGGCCAGCCGCTGGGTAGGCCGTCCGGCCCTGCTGGTGGCCCGCCTGCTGGAACGCCTGGCGGCCAACGACACCACGGTGGAGATCCGCCCGACCGCGCGCCGGGATGAGATCGGGCGCATGCTGCGCGCCGCCGGCGCCCTGCGCGGCGTGGTGGCGGACGTCTTCCGCCTGAAGCAGATGGTGGACGACATGCCGCTGAACGTCCTGCTGGCCGACGCCGACCAGGACTTCCGCATCACCTATGCCAACGCCGCCAGCCTGGGCACGCTGAAGACGCTGGGCGCCCCCCTGCCACGGCCGCTGGCCAATGGCACGCCGGTGGGCGCCGGAATCGGTTTGTTCCATGCCGACACCGCCCCGCTGCTGGAGGTGGTGAGGAACCCCGCCCGGCTGCCCTGGCAGGGCCGCCTGACCCTCAAGAATGTTGGCGGGAATGCACCGGGGGGCGATGATGAGGAGCTGGAGCTGCGCGTGGCCGCCGTGCGCGACACCGACGGCCGCTATGTCGGCCCCATGATGACCTGGTCGGTGGTGACGCGTCAGGCCCGCCTGGCCGCGGCGTTCGAGACCGACGTGCATGGCGTCGCCACCGCCGTCACCAGCGCCGCCCATACCCTGGAAGGCGACGCCCGCGCCCTGACCGACAATACCGGCACCGCCTGCGTGCAGGCCCAGGACGTGCAGGCCGCCGCCAGCCAGACCTCCAGCAACGTGCAGACGGTGGCCGCCGCCGCCCAGGAACTGGCGGCCTCGGTGGATGAGGTCGGCCGGCAGGTCGAACGCTCGAAGGCCATCGCCGCCCGCGCGGTGGCGGAGGCGACCACCACGGGCCAGACCATCGGCGGCCTGGCCGAGGCGTCGGACCGCATCGGCGCCGTGGTGCAGATGATCAGCGACATCGCCGGGCAGACCAACCTGCTGGCCCTGAACGCCACCATCGAGGCGGCGCGGGCGGGGGAGGCGGGCAAGGGCTTCGCCGTCGTGGCCTCCGAGGTCAAGACCCTGGCCGGCCAGACGGCCAAGGCCACGGAGGAGATCACCCGCTACGTCCAGGACATCGGCCAGCGCACGGGCCTCAGCGTCGCCGCCATGGAGCGTATCGGCACCACCATCCATGAGGTGAACGAGGTTGCCGCCGCCATCGCCGCCGCGGTGGAGGAACAGGGCGCCGCCACCCGTGAGATCGCCCGCAACGTGGCCGAGGCCGCCGACGGCACCGACCACGTCAGCCGCACCCTGTCCTCCTTGGCCAACGCCACCGGCGTAGCCGGCAGCACGGCGGGGGAGGTGCTGGGCACCGCCGGCAGCCTGACCCGCGAGGCCGGGCGCCTGAACCAGGCGGTGGAAGGCTTCATGAAGGCGCTGCGGGAGATGTAGTCCTTAGGGTGGCCCGGGTGTCGTCGGGGCCTTGTAGCGGCACTCCGGGTGCGCTAGAGGGGCTCGGTGAGTTAGCGAAGCGATACGATGAACACCACGCCTGATCTTGACGACGATGACGAGGATGACCTGCCGCCCCTGGCCGCGGGCGCCAAGAACTACATGACGCCGGGAGGCTTCAACCGCATGCGGGACGAACGGCACCAGCTGCTGCGGGTGGAAAGGCCCAAGGTGGTGGAGGTGGTGTCCTGGGCCGCCGGCAACGGCGACCGGTCGGAGAATGGTGACTACCTGTACGGCAAGAAGCGGCTGCGCGAGATCGATCGGCGCATCCGCTTCCTGACCAAGCGCATCGAAAGCGCCGAGGTGGTGGACCCGCAGCTGCAGAAGAACCGCTCCCAGGTCTTCTTCGGCGCCACCGTCACCTATGCCGATGAGGATGACGGCCGCATGACCGTCACCATCGTCGGGCGGGACGAGGTGGATATGGACCGCCACCGCATCAGCTGGGTGTCGCCGGTGGCGCGCGCGCTGATGAAGGCGCGCGTGGGCGACGTCGTCACCGTGCGCACGCCCAAGGGGCCGGAAGAGGTGGAGATCCTGGAGATCCGCTACCCCGACTGAAGAACCGGGGTGGCGGCCGGGGAGAATGGTCCTCAGCGGTGCTTCCGCGCCGTCGGGCCGTACTCCGCCGCCAGCGTGTCCTTCAACGACCAGGGATGGTCGGCGGCCGCGGCCTCGTCCTTCAGGATGACCAGGTCGTCGATCAGCCAGCGCCCGCCGGTCCGCGTGAAATGGTAGGCCAGGACGCGGGGCCCCATGTTGCTGAAGCGCGCCGTCACCGTGGCCGTGTCACCCGCCGTCTCCGCCTCCAGGCCGAAACCGGACAGGTCCCAGTCCTGGCCGTCAATGATGATGTCGAAATCCAGGGCGCAAATCCCCTGGGTGCGCTTCTCGCACGCCCGGTCGGCGTCCAGCAACCGCGCCAGCGCCGGGGTGGCGTGGCGCCGGACCTGGGCGACGGAATCGATGGTCGAGTTTTTTCGGCGTGGGGGTCGGCCAGGTACGGCCGGTACAGCGTCTCCACGATGGCCCGGGGTGTCGATTGCGGCGCCTCGGCGCCGGCCGCCCGCGCCGCCTGCGGCGGGGCCACCAGGCTGATGGCCAGCAGGCCCATCGCGGGCAAGAGGGCCGCCCGCCTCATAATTCCGGCCGCATGCCGGCGAGCGACCGCCGGGCGATGTCCTTCAGGGCGGCGCGCAGGCGCTCGATCTCCTGCGCGGCGGCCTCGTAATCCTCGATCAGGCCGCCGACTAGGGTGCCGGGGTCCCCGGCATGGTCGGGGTAGCGGTCGCGGGCCCGTTCGGCGCGGCGGCGCAGCCGCTCCACGATGTCCTCGTTGACGGGCGGCGCCGGGCGGTGGCTGTCATCCTCCGGCGTCATGTCCTCGGCATCCGGCATGGCCTCAGCCTTTCTTCTTCAACGTAAAGGCGGGTTGTCAGGCCCCCCCTTACGGGGCGCGGCCATGGCAATGCTTGTACTTCAGCCCGCTGCCGCAGGGGCAGGGGGAATTCCGGGGGGTGTTCATCCAAGTGTCGGGATCCTGGCCGCCCACCTGGGTCGACTGCGGCATGTTTACGGCGCCATAGCCCAGGCCGGCGCTGGCGCGGGCCATGCCCGGGGGCAGGGGCTCGTCAGCCGGCGGCAGGCCAGCGGGCGGGAAGGCCGGGTCCACCCGGGTCTCCCGCATTTCCTGCGGCGGGAAGTCGTCCGGGTTCAGCTCGGGCTGGGCGACCTGCAGCTGCACGCGCATCAACACCTGGGTCACCTGTTCGCGCAGGCTGTCCAGCAGCTCCTCGAACAGGTTGAAGGCCTCGCGCTTGTATTCGTTCAGCGGGTCGCGCTGGCCATAGGCGCGCAGGTTGATGCCCTGGCGCAGATGGTCCAGCGACAGCAAGTGCTCCTTCCACGACTGGTCCAGCAGCTGCAGCAGCAGGCTGCGCTCGATGGAGCGCATGATCTCCGGCCCGTAGCTGGCCTCCTTGGCGGCGTAGGCCTCATCGGCGGCTTTCATCAGGCGCTGCTCGATCTCAAGCTCGGCGATGCCTTCCTCCTTGCCCCATTCCTGCACCGGCACGTCCAGCGCCAGGACGCGCACCACGTCCTCGTGCAGCTGGTCCATGTTCCACTGCTCGGCATAGGAATTGGCCGGAATGGCCTTGGCCACCAGGGTGTTGATGGTGTCCTGGCGCATGTCCTCGACGGTTTCCTTGATGTCGTCGACGGCCATGATCTCGCGACGCTGCTCATAGACGACCTTGCGCTGGTCGTTCATGACGTTGTCGTACTTCAGCAGGTTCTTGCGGATTTCGAAGTTGTGGGCCTCAACCCGGCTCTGGGCCTTTTCCAGCGCCTTGTTGATCCAGCTGTGGATGATGGCCTCGCCCTCCTGCAGGCCCAGGCGCTGCAGCATCGTGTCCATGCGCTGCGACCCGAAGATGCGCATCAGGTCGTCTTCCAGCGACAGGAAGAACTTCGAGGCGCCGGGGTCGCCCTGGCGGCCGGAGCGGCCGCGCAACTGGTTGTCGATGCGCCGGCTCTCATGACGCTCGGTTCCGACGACGTAGAGGCCGCCGGCGGCCAGCGCCACCTCCTTGGCGGCCGCCACCTCTTCCTCGATCTGCTGGATGCGCCGGGCGCGCTCGGCCGGGTCGGTCACGTCCCCCAGCTCATACTCGATGCGCATCTCGACGTTGCCGCCCAGTTTGATGTCGGTGCCGCGGCCGGCCATGTTGGTGGCGATGGTCACGCCGCCGGGCCGGCCGGCCTGGGAAACGATGTAGGCTTCCTGCTCGTGGTAGCGGGCGTTCAGCACGTTGTGCGGGATGCCCTGCTTCTTCAGCAGGTCGGACAGCAGTTCCGACTTTTCGATGGAGATGGTGCCGACCAGGATGGGCTGCTGACGCTCCTGGCACTCCTTCACCAGCTTGACGATGGCGTCGTACTTCTCGCGCGCCGTGCGGTAGACCTCGTCGTCATAGTCGATGCGCTGGACGGGCAGGTTGGTCGGCATGTCGACCACGTCCAGGTTATAGATCTCCGCGAATTCCGCCGCCTCGGTCATGGCCGTGCCGGTCATGCCGGCCAGCTTGGGGTACAGGCGGAAATAGTTCTGGAAGGTGATGGACGCCAGCGTCTGGTTCTCGCGCTGGATGGTCACATGCTCCTTCGCCTCCAGGGCCTGGTGCAGGCCCTCGGAATAGCGGCGCCCGTCCATCATGCGGCCCGTGAACTCGTCGATGACGATGACCTTGTCGTCCTTGACGATGTAATCCACGTCGCGGGTGAACAGCTTGTGGGCGCGCAGGGCCTGGTTCACGTGGTGGACCAGGGTGATGTTGTGGATGTCGTACAGGTCGCCCTGCTTCAGCAGGTCCATCTCGGTCAGGATCTGGGCGACCTTCTCCGTGCCCTCTTCCGTCAGGTTGACGGATTTGGCCTTCTCATCCTTTTCATAGTCGGTGTCGGCCAGGCGCAGGATGACCGTATCCACGGCGGCGTACAGTTCGGACCCGTCGGTGGACGGGCCGGAGATGATCAGAGGCGTGCGCGCCTCGTCGATCAGCACGCTGTCCACCTCGTCGACCACGGCGAAGTTGAAGGGCCGCTGGACCATGTCCTCCAGGCGGAACTTCATGTTGTCGCGCAGGTAGTCGAAGCCGAATTCGTTGTTGGTGCCGTAGGTGATGTCGGCGGCGTAGGCGCGGCGGCGCTCGTCATCGTCCAGGCCATGGACGATGCAGTCCGTGGTCAGGCCCAGGAAGCCGTAGATTCGGCTCATCCAGCCGCTGTCGCGCTTGGCCAGGTAGTCGTTCACGGTCACGACGTGCACGCCCTTGCCTTCCAGGGCGTTCAGGTACACCGCCAGGGTCGCCACCAGGGTCTTGCCTTCGCCGGTGCGCATCTCGGCGATGCGGCCGCGGTGCAGGACGATGCCGCCCATCAGCTGCACGTCGAAATGGCGCTGGCCGATGGCGCGCTTGGCCGCCTCGCGCACGGTGGCGAAGGCGTCGGGCAGGATGTCGTCCAGCGTCTCGCCCTTGGCCAGCCGGTCGTGCAACCAGTCGGTACGCATGCGCAGCTCGTCATCGGACAGCGATACCAGCTTCGGCTCCAGCGCGTTGATGGCGTCGACGTCCTTCCGCAAGCTTTTGACAACGCGCTCGTTGGCGTTGCCGAACAGTTTGCGGGCGATGGAACCGAACATGAAAACCTCGAAGGAAGCGAATAGGGAAAGACGGCCGTCCGGGTGATCCGGCCCGGCCCTCCGGGTACTCTGGCGACGGCCGGGGCGGCAACCCCGCGCGCGCTTTCTGAGATAAGGTGGCAGGGCCCGGCGGTCAATGAAGCCCCGCCGTTTCCGGTACCGCGATACCGGTCCCACCTGCCGCGACAAATCCCCCTCACGCGCGGGTGGGGACCATAGCATGATCCGCCTGCTTTCCAACCGCTTTGATGCCCGGGTGGATGCCCGGGTGGATGCGGTATCCCGGGACCGTTCGCGAAGCGGGGGCCGGGCTCGTGGTCCGGAGGGCGGGGTGCGGCATCAGGACACGTACAGGGTGGGTATCCGGCGCTGTCCCACCTTGCGAGAGGGGCGCCCCCCGTGTTTTATGGCGCGACAGCCGAAGAAGGGCCCGGCAGTGCTACGGCGTGGCCGTCCCGGTCCTTAGCGTCGCGCCGTTTTTTGATGCAGCCCCAGTCCTCGAGGAATTCAGCTCCATGTATGTGAAGATGTTGCGTGCCGCGCTGCTGACCGCGGCTTTCGGGTCCCTGGCCGGCACCGCCCTGGCCGCTGACACCCCGGCCAAGGCTGCCGCCCCCGCCGCGGCACCGGCCGCCGGCTCCCCGGCCGCCGGGGCTCCGGCCCAGGTCGCGGACGACCCGGTGGTGGCGCGTGTCAACGGCAAGGAAATCCATCGGTCGGAAGTGCTGGCCGAATACAGCCAGTTGCCGGCCCAGACCCAGCAGCAGATTCACCTGAACGAAGCCTATCCGCGTGTTCTGGAGAACCTGGTGACCGCCCGTCTGCTGACGGACGCCGGCTACAAGGACAAGCTGCAGGACAGCAAGGAAGTGAAGACCGAGCTGAAGCACGCTGAAGAGCGCTTCGTGCAGCAGGCTTACATCCGCAAGCAGGTCGACGCCCGCATGAACGAGGCGCTGCTGAAGAAGAAGTACGACGAGATGGTGAAGGCCATGCCGGCCGAGGACGAGGTCCGCGCCCGGCACATCCTGGTGAAGACCAAGGAAGAGGCCGACGCGCTGATCAAGCAGATCCAGGGCGGCGCCGATTTCGCCAAGCTGGCGTCCGAGCAGCAGATCGACAAGAACTCCGCCGCTTCGGCCGGTGACTTGGGCTATTTCACGAAGGGTGACATGGTCGCCCCCTTCGCCGACGCCGCCTTCGCCATGAAGCCGGGCGAGGTCAGCAAGACCCCGGTGAAGACCGACTTCGGTTGGCACGTGATCAAGGTTGAGGACCGCCGCAAGCGCCAGGCCCCGCCGTTCGAGCAGGTGAAGGGCCAGGTCGCCCAGGCCGAGGCTCAGGATCTGGCCGCCCAGGTGGTGGATGAGCTGCGCAAGGGGGCCAAGGTCGAGGCCTTCGACATCACCGGCAAGCAGGCCATCTCCCTGACCCCGCCGCCGGCCGCCGCCAAGCCGGCCGCCCCCGCCAAGCAGTAAGGCGGGCGGTCACGGCGTGGGATGGTGTCCCGTCCCGCGCCGACATGTTAGCGAAGGGCGCAAGCATCGCCGGTGGCGGTCTTGCGCCCTTTTGCTGTCCGCGTCCCGCTTAAGCGCTAGAGGTCCGTTTTCGATTTTATTCGTCACGGATTTCGGCCTATTTTCTGCGCCGTTTGCCCGGCCACTCTCCGGGCGGCCCCCATCCGAACCGTTCGCCTTCAACGGAGCGATTCCCCATGGCCCTCAAGGTCTCCCCCCTGGCGCCCGACGCTTTCCCCACCCTGTCCCCCGTGGCCGGCGTCCGCCTGGCGGCGTACAACTGCGGCATCCGCTACAAGGGCCGGGATGACCTGATGGTGGCCGAGCTGGCGCCCGGCACCACCGTGGCCGGCGTGCTGACCCGCTCGCTCACCGCCAGCGCGCCCGTGCATTGGTGCCGCCGGGGCCTGGCGGGCGGCAGCGCCCGCGCCCTGGTGGTGAACTCCGGCAACTCCAACGCCTTCACCGGGGCCGCCGGCGAGTCGCTGGTGTCCGAGACGGTGGCCACCGCCGCCCAGCTGGTGGGCTGCAAGCCGGAAGAGGTCTTCGTCGCCTCGACCGGCGTCATCGGCCAGCCCCTGCCGGCCGACAAGATCGCCCAGCACCTGGGCGCCGCCTGGGCCAAGCTGGATGCCAGCAACTGGGACCCGGCCGCCCGCGCCATCATGACCACCGACACCTTCCCCAAGGGGGCGGTGGCCACCTGCGTCATCGACGGCAAGACCGTGACGCTGAACGGCTTCGCCAAGGGCAGCGGCATGATCGCCCCCGATATGGCGACCATGCTGGGCTTCCTGTTCACCGACGCCGCCATCGCCGCGCCGGTGCTGCAGAAGCTGCTGTCGCGCTCCACGGACCGCAGCTTCAACTGCGTGACGGTGGACGGCGACACCTCCACCAGCGACACGGTGATCCTGGTCGCCACGGGGCAGGCCGGCAACGCCCCCATCACCGACGCGACCGACCCGCGCCTGCGGCCCTTCGCCAAGGCGCTGGACGCCGTCTGCCTGGACCTGGCCCAGCAGATCGTGCGCGATGGCGAGGGTGCCACCAAGTTCGTGACCCTGACCGTGACCGGTGCCACCAGCAACCAGGCGGCCAAGCGCATCGCCTTGACCGTCGCCAACTCCCCCTTGGTGAAGACCGCCGTGGCGGGTGAGGATGCCAACTGGGGCCGCATCGTCGCCGCCGTGGGCCGCGCCGGTGAGAAGGCCGACCGCGACAAGCTGGTCATCAGCATCGGCGGCGTGCAGATCTGCGCCAACGGGATGGAGGTCCCCGGCTATGACGAGGCGCCGGTGGCCGCCCACATGAAGGGGCAGGAGATCGACATCCAGGTCGACCTGGGCCTGGGGCGCGGCAGGGCCACCGTGTGGACCTGCGACCTGACCCACGGCTACATCGACATCAACGGCAGCTACCGCAGCTGAGCTGCGGTGGCTGCCTGTTCCCTCAAGCGCCGGGCGGGCGCATCCACGCCCTTGGCTTGTCCTCGCTTTCCAGTCCGCTGACGCTCCCCGGAAAGCTCCGGCGGCCCCGGTCGGGGCCTACAGTGGCATGAGATGCTCATGCCACTGCTTTGGGGCGTCGTAGAATACGAAGGAGCGTTTCATGGCGGACGACACCATGCCCTGCTGGAACGGGCAGCCTGAACCGACGGATCCGGTGCGCACCGTCCTGGTCGCCGCCGTGGCCCTGATCGACGCCGACGGGCGGGTGCTGCTGGCGCAGCGTCCGCCGGGCAAGTCCCTGGCGGGCCTCTGGGAGTTCCCCGGCGGCAAGGTCGACCCCGGCGAGACGCCGGAGGTGGCCCTGGTGCGGGAACTGCGGGAGGAGCTGGGGATCGACACGCGCACCAGCTGCCTGGCGCCCTTCACCTTCGCCAGCCACCGGTACGAGACCTTCCACCTGTTGATGCCGCTCTACGTCTGCCGCGTTTGGCAGGGCACGCCCCAGCCCCTGGAAGGCCAGTCCCTGGCCTGGGCGCGGGTGGATCAGCTGAACGACTATCCCATGCCTCCAGCCGATGTGCCGCTGGTGGCCATGCTGCGCGACCTGCTGTAGCCAACGCCAGGAGCGGACGATGGATGGAAGAGATGTCATCCGCGTCAGGGCGATGGTCCGGCTGCTGTCGGTGGCGGAAGGGGGCCGTGCGACGCCGGTGCGGGGGAGTTATCGTCCCAATCACAATTTCTTCGGGCCGGATAACCGGGAGATGGCCACCGGTTTCATCGATCTGCCGGTGGGCGCCGAGTTGAAGCCCGGCGATAGCATCGAGGTGCCAATGGCGTTCTGGCGATGGTCCGGCCTCGATGGCCAGCTTTATCCCGGTCGCGAGTGGCGCATCCAGGAGGGGGCCAAACTGGTGGGGTGGGGCACGGTTATCCAGGTCCTGTCTGAGCGGCTGTGAGCCCGCGTCCCAATCAGTTCTTCAGCGGATTGATCTCTTCCGTACCCAGCGCGTCGGCCAGGCGCAGTTTGGCGCTGCCGCGGCGCAGGGGTTTCTGCTGGCTGTCGTCGGGGGCCCAGCCGGCCAGGTACAGCACTTGGAAGCTGGCCTCGATGCCGCCCTCGCCATCGGGGTACAGGTCCTGGTAGCGCTCGGCGGCCCGGGTGAACAGGTCGCTGGGGCTGACGGCCTTGCGGCTGTCCAGCACGGCGTTGGTCTCGCCCATGCCCCGCAGGTCCTGGATCAGGCGGAAGGCGTGGGGGTAGCTGACGGTCAGCATGTCGCTGTCCACCACCGGCAGGGCGAAGCCGGCGCGCTGTAGCAGGCCGCCGGCGTCGCGCACCTCGGCCATGGGGCTGATGCGGGGCGACAGGCCGCCCATCAGGTCCATCTCGGCCTCCATCAGGCTGCGGCGCAGTTCGAACAGCGTCTCGCCGCCCAGGATGGCGCCCAGGAACAGGCCGTCGGGCTTCAGCGCGCGGCGGACCTGGATCAGGGCGCCGGGCAGGTCGTTGACCCAATGCAGGCTGAGGGCGCTGACCACCAGGTCGAAGCTGCCCTCGGCGAAGGGCAGGAACTCCTCATCCGCCGCCACCGTGGGCAGGCCCGGCATGCGCTTGGCCGCCTCGACCGCGAAGCGGGGGGACAGGTCCGTCGCCACCACCTGGGCGATGCTGGGCACGGCCGCCAGGGCCTGCGCCACCTCCCCGCCATGGCAGCCCAGGTCCAGGGCCACGCGGAAGTCGCGCTTGATGTCGGCCAGGCGTTCAACCAGGCGGCCCACCACCTCGGCCTTCAGGAAATCGAAGCCGGTCCACCCGGCGGCGGCCCGGTCGCGATGGGCCCGCACGCGGCGGCGGTTGAAGACGGTCATGCTGTCGGCGTCGCTCATGGGGCCGGTATAGGCCCTTCGCACGCCGGAGCAACAGGAATTTACGGGGTACGCGCGGCTTTGCGCTATCATGGCGTGTGCTTCTCGGGGGACATGCGCGCATGGGCGATTGGAGGCGGACGATAGGGGCCGCGATAGGGGGGGCCAGGGCACGCGGCGCCGGCGTGCGCCTGCTCGACCTGGTGCTGCCCCCGCGCTGCCTGGGGTGTGGCGAGGCGGTGGCCGCCGCCGGCACTTTGTGCGGCGTCTGTTGGCGGGGCGTCAGCTTCATCACAGCCCCGCAATGCGCCGCCTGCGGCCGGCCCTTTCCCCACGACATGGGTGCCGACGCGCTGTGCGCCATCTGTGTCGCCGCGCCCCTGGCCTTCGGCCGGCTGCGCGCCGCCGTGCTGTACGACGACGCCAGCCGCCCCCTGATCCTGGGCTTCAAGCACGGCGACCGGACGGAGGCCGTGCCCTTGTTCGCCGGCTGGATGGCGCGCGCTGGTGGGGAGTTGCTGACCGGGGCCGATCTGGTGGCGCCGGTGCCGCTGCACCGCTGGCGGCTGTTCGCCCGGCGCTACAACCAGGCGGCCCTGCTGGCCGCGCGGCTGGGCGCCCTCAGCGGGGTGAAGACGGCGCCCGACCTGCTGGTCCGCCGCCGCCGCACGCCCAGCCAGGGCAGCCTGTCGCGCGAGGGGCGGGCGCGCAACGTGGCGGGCGCCTTCGCCCTGCGCCCCGGCCGGTCGGTCCAGGGGCTGCGCGTGGTGCTGGTGGATGACGTCTACACCACCGGCGCCACGGTGGCGGAGTGCGCCCGCGTGCTGTTGCGGGCGGGTGCCGCGGGGGTGGAGGTGCTGGCCCTGGCCCGGGTGCTGAAGGCGGAAGATATTTAGAAACACTCTAAACTCAGGGCTGGGTTGCGCACCCACCCTTGGCGCTGCGCCGCCGATGCGCCAATATTTCAGGTAAATCATTTCCTCAGGAGTTTGGGCCCATGCCCCGCGTTGAAATCTACACCAGCCCCTACTGCCCATACTGCCACCGCGCCAAGCGCCTGCTGGACAGCAAGGGCGTGCAGTATGAGGAGATCGACGTCATCGCCAATCCATCGCGCAAGCCCGAGATGATCCAGCGCGCCGACGGCCGTACGACGGTGCCACAGATTTTCGTGGATGGTGAGGGCCTGGGCGGCAGCGACGACATCCACGCCCTGGATCGCGCCGGCAAACTGAACGCCAAGCTGGGCCTGGACCAGCTGGCATCCGGCACCGCCTGAGCATGACGGCCACCCCCTTCTCCGGCGTCCTGCGCGCGGCGGTCCTGCAAATGACCGCCGGGCCGGAGATCGCGGCCAACATGGACGCGGCGGCCCAGCTGCTGCGCCAGGCCAAGGACCAGGGGGCGGCGTTCGCCACCCTGCCGGAGAACGTGGCCCGCATGGTCCAGGGCCGCGAGCGGGTGCTGGCCGGCGCCTTCGCCGAAGAGGCGCACCCCGCGCTCAACCGGTTCCGTGAGCTGGCGGTTGAAACCGGACTGTGGCTCATGACCGGCACCCTGGCCTGCCTGACGGAGGATGGCCGCGCGGCCAACCGCTGCTTCGTCATCGATCCGGCCGGCCAGGTTCTGGCGCGTTACGACAAGCTGCACATGTTCGATGTGGAACTGGCGAACGGGGAGCGGTATCGCGAAAGCGCCACCTTCCGCCCCGGCGACAGCGCCCGCGTGGTCGACACCCCCTGGGGCGGCCTGGGCCTGACCGTCTGCTACGACGTGCGCTTCCCCCAGTTGTTCCGCGCCCTGGCCAAGGCCGGGTCCCGCCTCATCACCGTGCCCAGCGCCTTCACCGTGCCCACCGGCCGCGCCCATTGGCATGTGCTGCTGCGCGCCCGCGCCATCGAGACTGGCTGTTTCGTCCTGGCCCCGGCCCAGGTGGGCCTCCACGACGGCGGTCGCGCCACCTACGGCCACGCCCTGATCGTCAGCCCCTGGGGCGATGTGCTGGCCGACGCCGGCGGCGAGGCCCCGGGCGTCCTGGTCGCCGACCTGGACCTGTCCAAGGTGGATGAGGCACGCGGCATGGTGCCCAGCCTGCTGCATGACCGGGCGTTCGAGGGGCCGATTTAGGATTTACAAAAGCTCGCTATGGTTGTGTTGTTTGGTTTGCAGCCCGATGGAGCAGGCACCTATGACCATAGAGCTTCACTTCATTTGTAAGCATCAACAGCATTGGTCTTCTCTCGGGAAAAACGAATTCGAAACCGGGAATTGGAGTGTTTCCCAGGCCACCGCTGAAGAGGCGTTGGGTGGGCATATCTATCTTCATGAGAAGCAGCGTGGGAAGGCTTGGCATGGAGGGCGAATTACTGAAGTTCGCCCCTCATCTGAGGACGGTAGATTCGTGTTTAGGTACGTCCTAGATGGAGAATTTCGAGTTCTGTGTCGAGGGAATTGGGGGCAGGAGAAAGCCATCATTCGGCGCTAGCGCTAACAAAAAGGGCGGCACCCCTGTGGATGCCGCCCTTCGTTTCGCTACCGGAACCGACCTTACTCGGCGACCTTCAGCACGCCGCGGCGGATCTGGTCGCGCTCCATGCTGACGAACAGGGCGCGGAAGTTGCCTTCGCCGAAGCCCTCGTCGCCTTTGCGCTGGATGATCTCGAAGAAGATCGGGCCGATGGCCGTCTCGGTAAAGATCTGCAGCAGATAGCGGTTGTCCTTGCCGTCCAGCAGGATGCCGCGGCTCTTCAGCTCGTCCACCGGCTGGCCGTGGCCGGGCAGGCGCTCTTCCAGCATCTCGTAGTAGGTGTCGGGCGGCGGCGTCATGAACTTCACGCCGGCGGCCTTCAGCGTGTCCCAGGTGGCGATGATGTCATCGGTCAGCAGGGCGATGTGCTGGATGCCTTCGCCCTTGTAGGCCTCGATGAATTCCTGGATCTGGTCCAGCTTGTCGGCGCCCTGCTCGGACTTCGACTCGTTGATCGGGATGCGGATCTTGCCGCAGGGGGCGGTCAGCGCCCGGCTGGTCAGGCCCGTATACTCACCCGTGATGTCGAAGTAGCGGATCTGGCGGAAGCCGAAGATCTTGCCATAGAACTCCGAGATCGGGTCCATGCGGCCCTTGCGGACGTTATGGGTCAGGTGGTCGATCAGCTTCAGGCCGGCGCCCACGGGGTTCTGGTCGGCGCCCTCGATGGGCACGAAGTCGATGTCGTAGATGCTGGGGCTGTTGTAGCGGTCCACCAGGTACAGCAGGCTGCCGCCGATGCCCTCGATGGCCGGGATGTTCAGCTCCATCGGGCCGACGGTGCCCTTCACCTCCTTGGCGCCCTGGGCCACGGCGTGCTTCAGGGCCTCACCCGCGTCCTTCACGCGGAAGGCCATGGCGCAGGCGCTGGGGCCGTGCTCACGGGCGAAGCGCTGGGCCAGGCTGTCCGGCTCGGCGTTCACGATGAAGTTGATGTCGCCCTGGCGGTACAGCACCACGTTCTTGGAGCGGTGGCGGGCCACCTTGGTGAAGCCCATGGCCTCGAACAGGCGACCCAGGGCCTCGGTGTCCTCCGCCGTGTATTCCACGAACTCGAAGCCATCGGTGCCCAGCGGGTTTTCCCACAGGTCGCCGCCGGCGACGGCTTCGGCGACGGGCGAAGAGGAAGGGGTGGTCGGGGTGGGCGCAGTCGGGGTGGACATGGCGGGTCGCTCTCCCTGTTAGAAGCAACAATCCCCCTGATGATACGCCCAGGGGCTGGGCATTTCCTTGCGAAGTCTGCCGCATTTGGTCAAGATTGAGCAACGTTGTGCTCAATAAACCCTTAAGGCGGCATCACTATGGGTAAATCCAGTCTGGACGCGGCAGATCTGCGCATCCTGGATACGTTGCAGCGCAACGGGCGCCTGTCCAACGTCGACCTGGCGGAGGCCGTGGGCCTTTCGCCCTCGCCCTGCCTGCGCCGGGTGAAGGACCTGGAGGACCAGGGCTACATCCAGGGCTACGCCGCCCTGCTGGACCGCCGCCTGCTGGGCCTGGGGGTCGTCGCCTTCGTCGAGGTCAAGATCGACCAGAACGCGGAGGGCGACGCCGTGTTCCGCCGCCTGGTCAGCCAAATCCCCGAGGTGGTGTCCTGCTTCGTCATGACCGGCACCATGGATTATCTGGTGCAGGTGGTGGTCAGCAACCTGGAGGCCTTCGCCGAGGTCTCGATGAAAAAGCTGCTGCAGATTCCGGGCGTGAAGGACGTGCGCTCCAGCTTCGTGCTGGACGTGGTCAAGCACTCCACCGCCGTGCCCCTGCCGTCGGTCGCCGAACTGGCGCGGGACTGAAATTTCTTGCCGGCACAAGATTGCCAAACTGATCGCTCAAACGGCAGGAAGTGGTTTTAGGTCCCTAGTACTGGGGCATGATCGCAAGGAAATGGTGCTGATCCAGCGATAAAATGGTTTCAGAAACCCAGCCAGGGAGATGAGGCCATGAGCAGCACCGCGCCGGTCAACACCACGGGCAAGTCCGACACCCCCCTGCGCGGCGACTACAGCGCCATGGCGGCCGATTACACCGTGCCCCAGGGGTGGGAGAGGATCACGGCGGAGGAACACGCCCGCTGGCGCACGCTGTATGAGCGTCAGTCGGCCCTGCTGCCGCGCTACGCCGCCCCGGAATTCATGGAAAGCCTGGCGCGGTTGGACGCCCGCGACGGGGTGCCCCATTTCGACCGGGCCAGCGAACTGCTGCGCAAGGCCACGGGCTGGACCCTGGTGGCCGTGCCGGGCCTGCTGCCCAACGACGTCTTCTTCAACCATCTGGCTGAAAAGCGATTTCCGGTGACCAACTGGATCCGCCGGGCGGATGAGATGGATTACCTGGTGGAACCGGACGTGTTCCACGACTTCTTCGGCCATGTGCCCCTGCTGATGCATCCGGTTTTCGCCGACTACCTGCAGGCCTATGGCAAGAAGGGCGCGGAGGCCGAAGCCCATGGCGGGCTGGAGCGGCTGGCGCGCCTGTACTGGTACATGGTGGAATTCGGCCTGATCAACACGCCCCAGGGCTTGCGCGCCTATGGCGCCGGCATGCTGTCCTCGCGCGGTGAGACGCAGTACTGCATCGAAAGCCCCGAGCCCAACCGCGTCGGTTTCAATCTGGAACGGGTGATGCGCACCCACTACCGCATCGACGACTACCAGGAAACCTACTTCGTCCTGGACAGCTTCGAGCAGCTGTTCCAGGCGACAGCGCAGGATTTCGCGCCGATCTACGCCAAGCTGGCCGCCTTGCCAGACCTGCCGGCCGACCAGATCCAGCCGGGTGACAGGGTGTTCACGGCGGGCCGGAAGGCGGCGTGACACCGCCTTCCGGTTCGCCTCAGGCGCCGGCAGCCGCGTCCGCGGCTTTGGCTCGTCCTCGATTTCCAGTCCGCTGACGCTCCCCAAAAATCTCCGGCGGCTGCGGTCGCGGCCTACGGCGGCGTGAAGCACGCCGCCGCCTAAAACCTTGCGCGGGAGAGTGCCCTACGGGCTGGGTCGCAGGGTCTGACCGATCATGGCGTAGGCGTCGTCGCTGGCCAGGAAGACGTAGGCCGGGGTGATGCCGGCCCAATCCTCTTCCTCGCCATCCGCGTCGGGCGGCAGGTGGCCCGGGCACACGCAGTTGGCGGTGATGTCGTTGTCGCCGAACTCGTGCACCAGGCTGCGGGTGAAGCCCAGCAGGGCCGACGCGGCGGCGCCATAGGCGGTCATGCCGCGCGCCCCTTCCATGGCGGTGCTGTCCACCGTGGTCACGATGCGGCCGTAGCTGCGCGCCCGCATCAGGGGCAGAAGATGGCGCACCATCAGGAAGGTGCCGCCCATGTTGGCGGCCATGGTGGCCTCGAACAGCTCCAGCGTCATGCCGTCGAAGGGCTGTTTCAGGCGGAAGCCGGCGTTGTTGACCAGGATGTCGACATGGTCGAAGGCGGCGATGGCCGCCTCCGCCACCGTATAGGCGCCGGCCGGCTGGGTGATGTCGGCCTGCACGACGATGCCGGTGCGGCCCAGGGCCTGCACCTGGCGGGCCGTTTCCGTGGCCGCCGCCTGTTCGTCGGGCAACAGGTGGTGGAGGATGACGTTGGCGCCCTCTTGCGCCAGGGCGACCGCGACGGCGCGGCCCAGGCTGGACGCCGCCCCCGTCACCACCGCCGTCCGGTTCGCCAAACGCCCCGCCCGTTGCATCGCCGTTCCCCAAAACCCCGAGTTCAGGCCCGGCGGATCAGGTCCGCGGGCGTGGACAGGATGAGGTCGCGGGGGGCCAGCTTCTCCAGGAAGGCGGCGAAACCACCGTCCTTACCGCCCCCTGGGCCCGCCCCGTCGCCGGCCGCGTCCGCCTGTCCGGCCTCATGGTAGGCATCGAACAGGTCTTCGTACAGGCGCAAATCCTTCAATATTGCAATCTTCTGCTGCAGCGAGGCCTGGCTGACCAGCGCCAGGTGCAGCAGCACCAGGCCATCCGGTGTCCAGTTGGGCTCGCGCATCAGGGGCAACAGCGCGAGGGTCTGGGCGCCGCTGGCCCCGCCCGACAGCATGCCCCGGCCCAGGCGCAGGGCGCGGCGCTTGCCGCCCGTGGCCGGCGCCGGCTGGTCATGGCGCGACGCGACGCCCTTGGCCCGCCCGCTGCGCTCCACCGCCCGCAGCAGCGGCGTGCCGTCCGCGCCTTCACTTCCTGGGCCGCCCGCTGGATGATAGCGCACGCCGCCCTCCACCCCGATGACCAGGGTGGACAGGGCGATCAGCAGTTGGCGCTCCGGCTCCGCCAAATCGGCGGGGGCGGCGCCCAGGTCGGCCAGGGCCGCCAGCAGCAGGGGGCTGATCTCACGGCCGGGGCGGGAGATGCCCACGGTCACGGTCTTGGCCTGGTGGCGGATGGTGTCGATAGGGCGCGACGTCTCCTCGAACACCAGGCGCAGCAGGTCCTGGCCCCGGGTGATGACGGCCGTGCGCTCCGGTTTGCCGCCCGGCGTGTCCAGCATGGGCAGGGCGGAGGCCAGCTTGGCCAGGCGGGCGGCGTAACTGGCCGGCAGGGCCGCGTCCATCTGCCCGTCGGCGATGCGGTCGATGATGGCGGCCAGGCTGGTGGCCACCGGCGTCACCGGCCGCTCGGGATCGGCCAGCGCCTGGTCCAGCACCGCCGACACCTCGCGGAAGGGGCGGGATTCGGCGTCGATGGCCAGGGCGGCGTGGAAGCCCCACAGGTGGCCCGCCACCGTGGCCATGATGAAGTCCAGGCCGGCGCCGGCGGAGGGCAGGTGCACCACCGCCTCGGCATAGGGGGCGAAGCAGGTCTCGCCCTTGGCGGCGAAGACGATGGGCTTGCCGTTGTGCGCCTTGAAGATGGCCACTTCCTTGGCGGTGTCCTGGGCCAGCAGGGGCGCCAGATCGTTGGCCACCACCAGTGTCAGCGGCTCGGTCGACAGGTCGATGTGCTTCTTGTCCTCGGTGTAGTCGACCGGGATGGACTTGTAGCAAAGCTCCGACAGCTTGATGCGGATCTCTTCGGCCGCGACCTTGTTGGCGCCGTTCCCCACCACCGCCCAATAGCGGTTGCGCGGGGCGTAGGCCCGGGCGCAGGCGGCGATGGCGCCCTCGTCGTCCAGCACCTCCTGGATGCGCTGGGGTAGGGCTTCCAGCGCCACCATCTCGTCATGGATCTGCTGGGGCGGCAGGGTGCCCAGCGCGTCGGCCAGGCACAGGGCGGTCAGCTTGCCGGCCGCCACCTGGCTGTAGAAGGCCTTGGTGGAGGCCACGGCCATCTCGATGTCGCGGCCGTCGCTGGTGAACAGGTGGCTGTCCGACTTGCGCACCAGGGGGCTGTTGCGGCGGTTGACGATGGCGTGGATCCAGGCGCCGGCGGCGCGGGCCAGGTCCACCGTGCGGTTGGTGTCGGTGGTGGTGCCGCTCTGGCTGATGGCGATGACCAGGGCGTCGTCCAGGCTCCTGCCGTCCAGGTTGGTGGACAGTTCCGAGGCCTTGGCGCTGGTCACCGTCACGGGCGCCTTGTCCAGCGCCAGGCGGATCAGATGCTCGATGCCCATGGCGGCGATGGCGGCGGTACCTTGGCCGGTCACCAGGATGCGGCGGATGGGCGGCTTGGCCGGGTCGGCCAGGCGGGCGCGCAAGCCCGCCCATGGCCCGGTGTCGGTGCCGCCGGCCCCCAATTCGAAGCTGACACGGCGATCCTGGCGGCGGTAGCGGCCGGCCAGCGTCTTGCGCACGCTGGCCGGGGCCTCATGCACCTCTTTCTCGAAGAAGTGGTCGTGGCGGCCGCGGAAGATGTCGCGGGAGAAGATCTCGATGGCGTCGGCCTTCAGGCTGGCCGGGGCGCCGTCATCCACCGTGCGGGCCGACAGCGCCGGCTCGCCCGCCGCCGTCGACAGGACGACGGCCAGCCCGCCGCGCTCCACCTGCGCCAGGGGAATGGACCGGCGGGCGCGCGGCGCCAGGCCGTAGTTCTCCGACGCGACGATCAGGCCGTCGTTCACCTCGGCCACGAACAGGCTCTGCCCGCTGCCCTTCTGGCCCAGCTGCAGGCGCTCCGGATCGGCCGGGTGCTGCAGGATGATGGCCATGGACCCGTCCAGTCGGCGGATGGTGGCCAGGAAGCGGTCGGCGTTGCCGCCCCCGTTGCCCGTTTCGCCTTCCAGGCGGAACAGCACCGGGATGACCTTGGTGTCGGTGGTGGTGTCGGTGGGCAGGGCGTGGCCGGTACCCTCGATGGCGCTTTCCGTCAGGGCCCGGTAATTGTCGATGTCGCCGTTCAGGGCCACCATGGCGTCGGCATCGGCGTCCAGCGCCGTGGCGGCCTTGCCGGCGCCCGTCTCGTTCGCCAGGCGGGCGTTCAGCGGGTGGCAGTTGGGCAGGCTGATGGCGCCATGCGAGGCCCAGCGGGTATGGGCGATGGCGCTGAAGCCGTCGGCGTGGCGGGCCACCGCCCACAGCACGGCGTCGGCGCGCATGCGGCCGCGCAGGAAGGCGCCGTTGTCGCCCAGGCGGCCGATCAGGGTGGCCACCTTGTAGGTGAAGCGCACGGTGGTGCGGCCGTCGGGCAGGACGTGCAGGGCCAGGCCTTCATGCCGGTCGCCCACCGCGAGCCGCGCGGCGGCGCCGGCGCGCAGGGCCGCTGGCAGGTCGTCCAGCGTGTAGCGATGGTCGATGGTGATCTGCAGGGCGATGCCGGCGCTGTCGCGGCCGCGCACCTCCAGCCGGTCCAGGTTCTCCAGCACCTGTTCCGCGGCCCAGGCGACGGCGTGCTGCGGTCGGGTGGCGGCGGCACCGTCCGGCAGCAGGGCCAGGGTGCGGCCGATGTTGCCCAGCACCTCGGTCCGCAACTGCCAGGCGTAGTCGCGCAGCCGCTCGGCGGTGCGCTCCACCGCCACGTCGCGGGCGGCCTCGCCGGACCGGAGCATGGCCTCCAGCGCGTCGATGCGGTCGGCCACCGCGGTCAGAAGGGCGGCGGCGGCCGGGTCGGCCACGGCGGCCATGTGGGTGGGGAAGGCCATCAGGTCGGTGAAATGCGCCACCAGACCATCCAGGGCGGCGTCGATGGCGGCGGGTTCGCTTGCCTGGGCCAGCCCTTCAGCCACGCCCTTCAGCCATGAAAGGTCCGCCGTGCGGGTCCAGTTGCGATTACCCAGGAAACCGGCGATGCCGCACATCGTTCACCTCTCTCAAGCAAGACCGCAGTCATAGTCCAGGCCGGGGCCGGGGTGGAAGGCAGAAAACGTAACGTTACACCGCGTCGGTTTTGGCTTCCGCTTGCCAATCCGACGGTTGGCCTCTTGTCGGTCGTGCGGCTATGGTGCCCGCTTTCATCATTCCAGCCCTGGAGCCTGCGTCCATGACGGTGATCCTCTGGCACAACCCCAAATGCTCCACCTCGCGCCGGGTGCTGGCCGACCTGCAGGCCGGAGGGCATGAGGTCCGGGTGGTGGAATACCTGAAGACACCGCCCGACCGCGCCACCCTGGTGGACATGCTGGCCGCCCTGAAAGCCCGCCCGGCCGACATCCTGCGCCGTCGCGGCAACGACGACCTCCTGGCCGGTGAGCCCGCCGGCGGTTTCAGCGACGAGGCCCTGCTGGACCTCATGGTGGAACACCCCATCCTGATCGAGCGCCCCATCGCCCGGACGGCCAAGGGTGCCGTGCTGTGCCGCCCTGTGGAGCGCCTGGCCGAGGTTCTTTGACCCGCCAGCTTTGGCGATCAATTGCGGCGGAAGCGTGGTGCGTCCGGCGACTGGGGAAACAAGCTCACCGTGGCGCCGTGGCCAGCGGCACCGTGAAGCTGACGGTGGTGCCCACGCCCGGCTGGCTGTCGAGGGCCAGGACGCCGCCATGGCGGGCCACCAGGTCGCGCACCAGGGTCAGGCCCAGGCCGGTGCCGACCTCACCCAGCGTGCCCGGGCGGCTGTCCTGCGCCTCGCGGCGGTACAGCTGGTCCAGCTGCTCGGGAGCCATGCCGATGCCCCTGTCGGCCACCGCGATCTCCAGCCGGTCGCCCAGCGCGCGCGAGGTCACCTGGACGCCCTGGTTGGGGTGGCTGAACTTGATGGCGTTGGCCAGCAGGTTGCGCAGGATGGCCAGCACCATGGTGCGGTCGGCCAGGATGTGGCGGTCGCCCGAGGCGTCCAGGATGCGGATGCCCTTGGCGTCGGCCGTGGGGCCCAGGTCATGGATGGCGGCGGCCACCACCTCGCCCAGCGGCATGACCGAGGGGCTGAAGGGCGTGCCCGACATCTGCACCCGCGACCAGTTCAGCAGGTTGTCCAGCAGGGTATGGGCGGTCACGGCGCTCTGGTGCACCGACGCGGCGAAGTCGGCCACGTCGGCCGGCGCCATGCGGGTGCCGTAGTCCGCCAGCTCCTTGGTCATGCCCAGCAGCACGTTGAAGGGCCCGCGCAAATCGTGGGAAATCAGGGAGAAGAAGCGCGTCTTCTCCCGGTTCAGGAAGTCCAGCTCATCGTGGGCGGCGCGCAGCTCGGCCAAGGCCTGTTCCGTGGTCGCCCGCGCCTCCCGCTCCGCAGCGGCGGAGCGTTCCTGCGAGCGCACCATGCGCCGCACCACCATGTTGAACAGCAACACCACCGCCAGCAGCACGCTGGAGAAGCCGGCCATGGACCCGGCGGTGTGCATGACCAGCGACCAGGTGAGGGCGGCGCGCGGCGCCACATGCACCAGGCGCCAGGGGGCGTTGGCCAGGGGGCGGGTCGTGATGACGTAGCCCGCGTGCTCTGCCGTGGCGGCCGTCTTGCCCATCACCGCCGCCAGGCCCACGGGGGTGGGCCGGCCCTGCTGGAACAGGTCGGCGGGTGGGGTGCCGGCCGCCGACAGGAGGCGGTCGTCCGATCCCAGCAGCAGCACGGCGCCGCCGGCGGCGGCATTGGCCGTGGGCAGGGCCAGCAGGGCGGGATCGAGATCGAAGGCCACCACGCCCAGGAAACGGCCCTGGTCATCGATGGGGGCGGCGACGGTGGCCAGCGGCGGGGCCGGCGCATCATCCCGCGTGTCGCCCGATGATGCGGGCCCCTGCGGCGGCGGGTTGGGTGTCTCCGTCCACAGCACGCGGCCGGCCGGATTGGCGGCCAGGGTGGACAGGCGATAGGCGCCGCGCTCGAAGATGCCCGCCATCAGCCCGTGGGCGTTGTCGGCGGGCCGCCAGGGCGCCACCGCCACCAAGCCGGAGGTGGCGATGAAATAGCCGCGCCCCAGGCCCGGCTGGGTGCGCACATCCAGCGCCAGCTGCTGGGCCAGGGCCACGGCGGTGGCCACCTCCGCCCGCCAGTGGGCCCGGTCGGGGCGCGACAACCCCTCATGGCGCGCCAGGGCCCGGTCGGGCAGCGCCAGCACGGCGGCGGGCGCGGGGCCGTCCAGAGGATTGGCGTCGGCCAGGCCGGCGCGATCCAGCACCGGCACCTCATCCGCGTCCGCCTGGGCCACACCGTCCAGGAAGACGTTCAGTTGAGGGGCGTCGGCCGGCGGTGCCGGCAGCGTGCGCCGGATCCACTCCCGCAGGCGCTCCACCCGGCCGGAAATGGCGGCCAGGCTGCCGTCCAGGGCGATGGCCTGGGTGTCCATGGCCTGGCGTATTTCAGCGCGGCGGGAATTCAGGCCCCGGGTGAATTCGGCATGGACGAACACCAGCGACAGCGCGATGCCCGCGGCCAGCGAGATGTTGATCAGGCGGCCCGGCCCAATGGATTTCATCCAATCCGCCAGCCGCCTCATGACCCGCCGTCCCGCCATGTCTTGCCCAAGGGCGCCCCGCCGCCTTGTTCGTCCCGCCAGGCCGGCCCCGACCGTCCCGGCATCGCCCGGAAAAGGGCGGGCCCGTCCTTCCGCGACGCTTATCATGGGGGCGCGGGCCTGGCAATTGATGGCCGGGACCGGAACGGGGCGGTTCGCGCGTGACAGGGTGGGGCCGGTTGACGGTTCGCGCGTGCCTGGCAGCATCAGGACACGCAAGGCGTGCCTTTCCAGCTTGGATAGGGCATGGTTGCGCCAGCCACGGATTAGCGGACGGATGATGGGCGTGCGGGGACAAGGCGCGGGACGTGACGGGATGGGCTGCCGCCTGCGGGCGATGCTGGCCGTCCTGCTGTTCCTTGCGCTCGCGCTGCTGGCGCCCCCTGGGGCCCGCGCGAACCCGGTGGCGGCGACCACGGTGGCGGCGACCACGGTGATGGCGAACCCGGTGACGGTGAATGGCCCGGACCTGTCCTTGGGCGGCCATCTGGACTTGCTGGAGGACAAGGGGCGGGACCTGACCCTGGCCGACGTCATGTCCGGCCCGGCGGCGTCCCGGTTCACCCCGGCCACCCGCGATACGCCGGGCTTCGCCCGCACCCATTCGGCCTATTGGGCGCGCGTCACCCTGGACAACCCCACCGACGGCACGATCAACCGGCTGTTGGTCTTCGCCTATCCCTATTACCGCAGCTTGGATCTCTACATGTTCTCCGGCGACGGCCAGCTCCCGGTGGCGCAGCGGCACGTGGCCGAGGGGGCGGTGGCGCGGGGCACGGACATTCCCCACCGCTATCCCGTCTTCGCCCTGGCCCTGCCGCCGGGGCGCACGGTGCTGTACATGCGGGTGGAGCACTACTTCGCCTCCTTCGCGCTCTACCTCCGCAGCAGCGACGCCCAGGCCCAGGTGGACCGCCGCGACATCCTGCTGCACGGCCTGACCTTCGGCGTCCTCATCATCGCCGCCGCCTATCAGTTCGCCCTGGTGGTGATGGCGGGGGTGGAGGTGGGGGTGACCCTGCTGTTCTACGCCTTGATCACCCTGGCTTACATCTACGGCCAGCTGGGCTATCCCTGGGAACACCTGCCGGCCGACCTGGCCAGCCATTATTACCGCGAGGTGGTGGGCACCCTGCCCGTGGCCGTGGGTCAGATCTTCGCGGTGCAATTCCTGGATCTCAGAAGGCGACAGCCCTGGATCGCCCGGCTGCTGTTGCTGTCCACCGGCCTGCTGGTCCTGGATACGCCCCTGCATTACCTGGATCCGGCGCGGGGCTCGGGCATCGCGCAGGCGCTGGCGCTGCTGGGCTCGGTCCTGACGCTGACGGCGGCGGTGCGCGACCTGCGGCGCTCGGTCAACGCCCGCTTCTTCCTGTTGGGCTTCCTACCCATCGTGGGCGTGGCGGTCGTCTGGTCACTGCGCGCCAGCGGCGTCCTGCCGGCCGCCATCTGGACCGAGGCGGCGCTTTACGCCCCCAATGCCATCGGCCTGGTGTTGCTGACCTTCGGTGTCGCCTACCGCATCGGCAAGGAGCGGGAGGAACGCGAGCGGGCGCTGGAGGCCAGCGAAGCCGCCCTGCGCCGCGCCAATGATGAGCTGGAGGACCGCGTGCGCACCCGCACGGCGGAACTGAGCGACAGCCTGGAAAAGCTGAAACGGTCGCAGGACGCGCTGGTGCAGGCGGAAAAGCTGGCCTCGCTGGGCCAGCTGGTGGCCGGCGTGGCGCATGAGATCAACACCCCCATCGGCGTGACGTTGACCACGGCCTCCCACGTTTCCGAACGGGTCACGGCCATCGACCACCTGGTGCGCGACGGCCGCCTGCGCCGCAGCGACCTGACCGACTTCATGGGCGAGCTGGCGGAATCCTCCCGCCTCATGCTGTCCAACATCGGTCGCGCCGCCAGCCTGATCCAGAGCTTCAAGCAGGTGTCCGCCGACCAGAGCTCGGAGGAGCGGCGGCGGGTGGAGCTGTGCGCCTACATGGAGGAGGTGGTGTCCAGCCTGGGGCCCAACCTGCGCCGCAGCGGCCACGCGGCGGAGGTCATCTGCCATGGCCCGGTGGAGCTGGAGACCTATCCCGGCCTGCTGGCCCAGGTGCTGACCAACTTCGTCTCCAACTCCATCCTCCATGCCTATGAGCCGGGCGTGCGCGGCCGCATCACCATCACCGCCCGCCGCCTGCCGCCGGGGGAGGGCGCGGGGAACCAGGGGGACGCCCAAGCGGACGGATACGCCGGCGGGGCAGAGGTGGTGTACCAGGACGACGGCCGGGGCATCCCGGCGGCCATCCTGCCGCGCATCTTCGACCCCTTCTTCACCACGCGGCGCGGGGCGGGCGGCACGGGCCTGGGCCTCAACATCGTCTACAACCTGGTGACCCATCGCCTGAAGGGCACGGTCACCGCGGCCAGCGAGGCCGGGGCCGGTACCCGCTTCACCCTGGTCCTGCCCGACCTGCGGGGCCGGGATCTGGAGATCGACGACCTGGCCGCCCGCGGGGACGACAGGGCGGCGGACGCCGCGGGCCGACCCCATACACCGGATACCCTGGTGGCGACGGGGTTGGCGCGCTAAGCTGGGGCGTCTGATCCGTTACAGGGACGTCGCCCCCATGCGCATGAAGAAGGAGGTCAACCACGGCGCCCTGCTGCGTGAGCTGGCGGGATCGCTGTCGTCCACCGTGACCTCTTTCGAGCAAATGTCCGGCCGCCCCGCCCAGTCCTTCCCGGACTACAAGAAGGCGCGCGCCGTCTATCACGAAATCCAGGCCATGATCTTCACCATCGGCGACAAGGCCGAGAGCCGTCCCAAGGACGCGCCGCGTGAACTTAAGTCCTGGCTCATCCGCATGCGCCTGCGGTCCATCGCTGCCTTCACCCGCGTCAGCCTGGCCTTCTTCCGCAACCCGCCGCAACTGCTGGTCCACGCGCTGGGCGCCTATGAGATCCTGCAGCATGAGCGCGAGGCCTTCACCAAGGTGCTGGCCGACTACGACATGATGCTGTTCGAGGCCGGCATCGACGACAAGACGGCGGACGAGCTGGACCGCGTGCGCGTGAACATGGAAGAGGTGGTGGAGCGGCTGGAGAACCTGCTGAAGACGGCGCCGCCGCAACTGACCGTCTTTTGAAACGATAATGTGAAAACGGCCGCGAGGCCCAAGGGGAGGGGCGACCGCGACCGGCTGTTGTCCCGGGCGCACCGGTCGAAAAATTTCATGGGGAGCGGCGGCCGGAAGCCCGCCTTAAGCCTTGATCTCACCTGGCAATTGCTTTCTTGTCGCACCTAACGGCCATGGTGTGGCCGCGGGTCCCTGGGGCATCGGAAATGGGGACCCGGCAACACGCCTCGTCACAAGAGGCTAAGGGAGATGTGCCCATGGAACATGTGAAAAAGCCCTGGTACTCGGTCCTCTACTTCCAAGTCATCATCGCCATCATCCTGGGCATCATCGTCGGCAGCATCTGGCCGAACTTCGGCGCCTCGCTGAAGCCGCTGGGCGACGGGTTCATCAAGCTGGTGAAGATGATGATCGCGCCGGTCATCTTCTGCACCGTGGTCAGCGGCATCTCCGCCATGACCGACATGAAGAAGGTTGGCCGCGTGGGCGGCAAGGCCCTGATCTATTTCGAGGTCATCTCCACCTTCGCGCTGGTCATCGGCCTGCTGGTGGGGGAGATCATCCGGCCGGGCGACGGCATGAACGTCGACCCCCACACCCTGGACGCCAAGTCGGTGGCGACCTACGTCGACAAGGCCGCCAAGGACACCGTGGCCGACCACATCCTGGGCATCATCCCCGACACCTATCTGGGCGCGCTGGGGGGCGGCGACCTGCTGCAGGTCCTGCTCATCGCCATCCTGACCGGGTTCGCCATCGCCCACCTGGGTGATTATGGCAAGCCGGCCACGGTGGTCATCGAGCGCATGTCGAAGATCTTCTTCCGCATCATCCACATGGTGGTGCGCCTGGCCCCCATCGGCGCCTTCGGCGCCATGGCCTTCACCATCGGCAAGTACGGCATCGCCGCGCTCATCAACCTGGGCATGCTGATCGGCAGCTTCTATCTGACCAGCCTGCTGTTCGTGCTGGTGGTCCTGGGCATCGTCGGCTGGCTGTGTGGCTTCTCCATCCTGCGCTTCATCAACTACATCAAGGCCGAGCTGTTGATCGTCCTGGGCACCTCCTCGTCCGAGACGGTGCTGCCCCAGATGATGGAGAAGATGGAACGCCTGGGCTGCGCCCGCCCGGTGGTTGGCCTGGTCATCCCCTCGGGCTACAGCTTCAACCTGGACGGCACCAATATCTACATGACCTTGGCCACCCTGTTCCTGGCCCAGGCGACCAACACCCACCTGACCTTCGGGCACTTGGTCACCATCCTGCTGGTGGCCATGCTGACGTCCAAGGGCGCCAGCGGCGTCACCGGCGCCGGTTTCATCACCCTGGCGGCCACGCTGGCCGTGGTGCCGGACATTCCGATCGCCTCCCTGACCCTGCTGGTGGGCATCGACCGCTTCATGAGCGAATGCCGCGCCCTGACCAACCTGGTGGGCAACGGCGTGGCGACCATCGCCGTCAGCAAGTGGGAAAAGGAACTGGATACCGAGGTCCTGCACAGGGAACTGGCGAACGGACCCAGCGCTGCCTGAGCCTTGGGATCGGGCCGGCCCGATTTCAAATCCGGCCGATAGCAAGACAGCATGCGATGAAACGCGACAGGCCCCGGATCGACCGATCCGGGGCCTGTTCGTTCATCGGAGGCGCCTCAATTGCGCACGCAGCTTTCCGTGCCGGTGTTCCCGCCCTTGTAGGCTTCCTCGTAATAGAACTTGTCGAACCGCACCTTGCCGTCCTTGGTCAGGCCCACCGTGGCGATGCCGGTGCCGTAGTCCTGGGTGGCCGGGTCCTCGTGCGCGAAGGTGATGGCCAGGGCGTCGCCGTCGGCGGTGGCGACACCGCGATAGGTGCCGTAATTCGGCACCTCCATCTTGAAATGATAGCCGGCCCGTTTCCCGTGGGACCGCGCCCTGTCCATCTCCAGCGTCACGGTGGAGGTGTAGGCGCCCTCATGCCCGTCCACGCCCGTGCAGGCGTAGCTGCCGCTGAGGTCGCGGCCGGTGAAAGGCGCGGGCGCGGTCTGCGCGGCGGCTGTGGACGCGGTGGCGATGATCAGGGCGGCCAGTGCCGCCGGGCGCATGCGCATGTTTCTCGTTCCCCTCAACGTCTTGCGAGGGGTGTTTGTCTCATGCCGGCAAGCAGGGGAACAACCCCGTCCTTAGGCCCATGGCCTGGCCATCACGCCCCCGGGCCATCACGCCCCCGGGCCTTCACGCCCACTGGCGGACGCGGCCGGTGTCGACGTGGACGAAGTTGGATTTGGGATAGTAACCGACGCCGCCCTGCTTCAGCTCCACCGCCACTTGGCGGATGCGGGCCAGGGGCTTGCTGGCCAGGTCCAGGTCGATGGCCTTGCCTTCCATGTGCATGCTGTGGCTGGCCACCCCTTCGGAGTTGGCCGCCAGCATGGCGTTGGTCTTGGGGCAGCGGTAGCCGCAGATGACCTGGATGGTCTCGTTGGTGTGCAGGCGGTGCTGCATCTGGAACATCAGGTCCAGCAGCTTGGGATCCATGGCGATGGTCTGGTTGGTCCGCCAGTCGCGCAGGATGGAGTTCACGTCGTGCAGGGCGGTCGGCAGGTACTTGCCATCGGCCCAATAGGTGACCTTCAGCTTCTCGCCCGTGTGCAGGTGGTTGAAGGCCAGGACGCGGCGATTGTCCGACAGGGGCCGGGTGGCGGCGCGGGCGTTGGACCAGTCGCCATGCATCAGGTTGCCGTGGGCGGCGCTGTGGCCGTGGCTGGCACCGCCGTGGTGCTTGGCGGCGGCCTTGGCCAACGCCGGCAGGGGGGAGGCGACACCCCCCACGAGGGCGGCGCCGGTGGCCAGCTTGGCGAAGCCGGCGAGCAGGCCGCGCCGGGTCGGGGCGGGAGTGGAAGAGGCAACCAAGGACGCGTCAGAGGCACTGGGGGCGTCGCAGGCAATAGTAAGCAAACGCGCCGCGGCGTGCCGTTCGTCCATTCCGGATGTCCCCATCTGTCTTGCCACAGTCCCGCGTCACCAGCAGGGCAGGGCTGCAGTCTGTGACAACGGGGTGTGAATAAGCAAGCCCAAATGAGGCAAAAATTTGATGAACGTATGACCGCTACCGTGCGGCGGCCTTGGCGTCCGCCTTTGCAACCGCTTCCGAAACGGTCACAATTGGGCGGGCGCCTTCGTCCGTCAGCGGGCAGGGTTGGCATTCGCCGGCGCTGGGGCGGCCGCCGGCACCGGCGCCGTGGCCGGGGCGGCTGTCGCGCCCGTACGCACCCCCGGGACCGAAGGCTTTGGAGTCTCAAGCGCTTTCGGCGCGTCGCCGGACGCGGCCGGCACGGTGTTCGGCGCGGCGTTGGGCGCGCTGCCCGGCGTGGGCGCGGCCGCCGGCACGGCGGCGGGCACCACCGGCTTGCGCGGGCGGGGGCCGTTCAGGGCGGCCAGCACGCGGGCGTCGCGGCCATAGACGTCGGTGCGGAAGTCGATGCCGCCGTCGGGGTCGGTCACCGTGGTGATGTAGGTGATGTGCACCGGCAGGCGATTCTTCAGGCGAATCGTCTGGTGCTTCAGGCTGTCGCCGCCGATCTCGGCCCGCAGCTTCTCCTCCGGCCAGCCTGGCGTGTCGGTCAGCGCCAGGATGGCCAGGGCCAGGGCCGGCGGATCCTGCACCCGGATGCAGCCATGGCTGAAGGACCGCACCGCCCGCTCGAACAGCCGCTTGGACGGCGTGTCGTGCAGGTAGATGTCGAACTTGTTGGGGAACATGAACTTGATGCGGCCCAGCGAATTGTCGTTGCCCGCGTCCTGCCGCACCCGCCAATGGAAGTTGCGCTCCGTCACGGTCGCCCAGTTGATGCTGCTGGGGTCCACCGGCACCGCGTTGGACGTCCAGTCCGACAGCAGGGTGTAGTGGTTCTTGACGACGTAGCTGTGGTCCTTTTTCTGCTTGGGCAGAATCTCTTCCTTGGCGATCTTGGTCGGCACGTACCAGTAGGGGTTCAGCTCCATATAGCTCATGTTGCCGATGAACACGGGCGTGCGGGTGAAGGGGGCCCCCACCACCACGCGCATGGTCATCTGCACGTCCATGCCGCGCATCAGCGACAGGGTGTAGTCGGCCAGGTTGACCACCAGGTAGGGCTGGTCCGCCGGCTCCCGCTCCCACCGCCAGCGTTCCATGTTGACGATGATCTGGTTGATGCGCTGGTCCACCGTGGCGTTCAGTTCCACCAGGGTGCGCTTGCCGATGGCGCCGTCGGGTTCCTGCCCCTGGCGGCGCTGGAATTCCTTCACCGCCGTGGCCAGGGCGTCGTCGTACAGCTCCGCATTGGTGCCCTTGGGCAGCGGGCTGGGCAGGGGCTTGGCCTCGCCCGTGGCCACCAGGCGGGCCCGCAGGGCCGGCACGCGCGGGTCGACCATGCCGGGCTTCAGCGCATCGCTGGTCTTTTCCGGCTTGGGCGCGGGTGCGGCGGGGTTGGTGGGATCGGCCGGCGGTGGCGGCGGGGCCGGGGGCGCCTTGGGCGCCGGCGGGATGGTGGGCCAGCCGCCGGCGGCCTTCATCTGGCGATAATGGGCCAGGGCCGCCTTCAGCGCGGCGTATTCCGGCCGGTGCGGCGCCAGGCTGCTCAGCAGGGCGCCCAGGTCCGTGGCGGAGGCGACGCCGCCCAGGAATTGCGCCCGGTCGAATGGCGGCCGGTCGATGACCAGTTCCGGGTCGGCCAGGGTGGGGATGATGCGGCCCACCGAGACGTCGCTGGCATAGTGCACCAGGCCCAGGGTCAGGTTGGTTTCGAACGCGGCCTGCGCCTCGGGGCTGTCCAGATGGCCCTGCTGCGCCGTCAGGCTGGCGGGGGCGTAGTCGTTGGGGTTCAGCCCATCCTCGTCGGCATGGCCCAGGACGGTGAGAACGGCGCGGGCGGCGGCGTTGGCCTCGCCATGTTCCACCCACAGGGGCTTCAGCCCCCGGCCGCGGTAGAACCGCGCCAGCACGGTCTGGTCGCTGTCGTCCGGCGTCGCCTCGCCCTGCGTCACGGGGAAGCGATCCTTCATCAGGTCCGCCAGGTCGCGCGCCTGGGCGCCGCCCTGGATGCCCCCTGGACGCCCAGTGGCAGCATGAACAGCACGGTGGCCAGCAGCATGGCGGTGGAGGCCCTGCCGCCCCGCTTCACGGCCGGCGGCCCATTCCGATCATTCGGGGCGAACGCCCCCCTCGACAACCCCATGCAAACCCCGCCTGGCTCACGCCCTTGGTCCCCGGGGACGCCCCGGGGAAAACCCGTGTCAACGACGGCAAGGGTGCCCCCCTGTGCAGCCGCATGTCGACCTGACAACGATAACAGCCGTGTCGTCCGATCGGTTGCGGACTATGCCAGCAGTTAGCGGCAAGAAAAGGGCGAAACCGTTCGATGCGGCGCGTGGCGTCCTTGACACCCACCGGCCGTTGCAAAAACGCCATGCCCCGCGCCGGTTTCCCGGGCGGGGCATGAACAGGGGGTAAATAAATGAGGCGATTGGCCTTTTAGGCCAGGCCCTTCTCCACGAACATGGCCAGGCGGCGGCCGAAGGCCACCGGATCCGGCAGGGGCTCACCCTCCAGGATTCGCGCCTGGTCCAGCAGCAGCCAGGCGGCGTCGGCCAGCGCCTCACCCTGGGCGCCGCCGGCGCCGTTGGCCTTGGCCAGATCCGCCAGGCGGCGGATCAGCGGATGGCCGGGGTTGACCTCCAGGATGCGCTTGGACGCCTCGTCCAGGCGGCGGTGGGCCTTCAGCATGCGCTCCAGGTGGATGTCCATGTCGCCCTCGTCCGCCACCAGGCAGACGGCGCTTTCGCGCAGGCGTTCGGAGGTGCGCACGTCCTTGACCGCGTCGCCCAGGGTCAGCTTGGCCAGCGCCACCAGGTCGGCCACGCTGTCCTCCGGCGCCTTGGGCGTTTCCTCGGCCTTGTCCTCGGCCGTGACGTTGGCCAGGTCGGCGCCGCCGCGGGTGACGGACTTGAAGGCGTGGTCCTTGTACTGCGTGACGGACTGCAGCCAGAACTCGTCCACCGCGTCGGTCAGGAACAGCACCTCGACACCCTTGGCGCGGAAGCCTTCCAGGTGCGGGCTGCGGGCCAACGCCGCCTTGTCCTCGCCGGTGATGTAGTAGATGGCGTCCTGGCCGGGCTTCATGCGGCCGACATAGTCTTCCAGGCTGACCAGCTCATCGCCGTGCGTGCTGTGGGCGCGCAGCAGCTTCAGCAGGGTGTCGCGCTGCTCCCGCTCCTCATACAGGCCTTCCTTCAGCACGGCGCCGAAGTTCTCCCAGAAGCGGGCGTAATCGGCCTTGGAGTCGGCGTCATCGGCCTTGCGGGCCAGGTCGCCCAGCACGCGCTTGGCGATGCCGGTGCGCATCTTGGCCAGCATGGGGTTGTGCTGCAGCATCTCGCGGCTGACGTTCAGCGGCAGGTCCTCGCTGTCCACCACGCCGCGCAGGAAGCGCAGATAGGCCGGGATCAGGCCTTCCGGGCCCTCGGTGATGAAGACGCGGCGGACGTACAGCTTCACCCGGTGCTTGCGCTCCGGCTCGAACAGATCGAAGGGCTTGGCCTCGGGGATGAACAGCAGGTTGGTGTATTCCAGCACACCTTCCGCCCGCCAATGCAGGGTCAGCCAGGGGTCGTCGAAGGCGTGGCCGACGTGGTGGTAGAATTCCTTGTACTGCTCGGCCGTGATCTCGCTCTTGGGCCGGGTCCACAGGGCGGAGGCGGCGTTGGCCGGCTTCTCGTCGTCGCCCACCAGCACGGGGATGCTGATGTGGTCGCTGTACTTCTTGACGATGCTCTGCAGGCGGTAGGTCTGCAGGTAGTCGTCCTCGCCGTCGCGCAGGTGCAGCACGATGCGGCTGCCGCGCGCCGGGGCGTCGTCGCTCTCACCCACGGTGAACGAGCCCTTGCCGTCCGAGGTCCAGCGCCAGCCCTGGGTTTCACCGGCCTTGCGCGAATAGACCTCGACCTCGCCCGCCACCATGAAGGCGGAATAGAAGCCCACGCCGAACTGGCCGATCAGCGACACGTCCTTCTCGCCCTCCTTCTTGGCCTCGGCCTTCTGGGAAAGGGCGGCCATGAAGTTGGCGGTGCCGGAGCGGGCGATGGTGCCCAGGTTCTCCACCAGGTCGTCCCGGTTCATGCCGATGCCGTTGTCGGCGATGGTCAGGGTGCGGGCGGCCGTGTCCGGCGTCAGGGTGATGCGGAAGTTGGCGTCCCCGGCCGTCAGGTCCGGCTGGGTCAGGGAGGCGTAGCGCAGCTTGTCGCAGGCGTCCGAGGCGTTGGAGATCAGTTCCCGCAGGAAGACCTCCTTTTCCGAGTACAGCGAATGCGCGACGATATCCAGCAGCCGGGAAACTTCGGCCTGGAAGCTGAGTTTTTCCTCACTCATGGGCGTGTTCCGTCCTCTTTTCTGGGCGGCCCGGTCGTGGCGCCGCCGACGTGGTGAACCTGGCTCCGACGCGCCGCCCATGGATGGGCCGGCCGTCGCGCCCCGATATGAGGGGCGGGCGCGACGGACGCAAGCCCCTCCGTTGGGGCGGGGCCTGAATCCGGCATCCGCGATACGGGGGTGGGTGATGGCATGGTTCGGAAAATCCGGCGCCGACGGCGCGGCGGTGGACCTGTTGGCCCGCCGGGATGAGCGCAAGATCCTGGTGGCCGCCATCGCCCGGCGCATGCGGCTGGAACAGCCCCTGGGGCTGCCGGCCTTGAGCCCGCGCGTCGCCGCCGCCCTGATGGCCACGCCGCGCGAGCTGTTCACCCCGGCGGACCAGGCCCCTTACGCCTATCATGACCACGTGCTGCCCCTGGCGGCGGGCCAGACCCTGTCCCAGCCCTCCCTGGTGGCGTTGATGACGGAGCTGCTGGCCATCCAGCCCGGCGACCGGGTGCTGGAGATCGGCGTCGGATCCGGCTACCAGACGGCGCTGCTGGCCCGTCTGGGCGCCACCGTCTTTGGGCTGGAGGTCATCGCCGACCTGGCGCGCGCGGCGGAGCGGCGGCTGGCGGCCTTGGGGATCAGGAACGTCACCGTGCGCGTGGGCGACGGCCATGCCGGCTGGCCGGACGCGGCCCCCTTCGACGCCATCCTGGCCGCCTGCGCCGCCCCCGCCGTGCCGCCCGCCCTGGTGGATCAACTGCGGCCGGGCGGGCGCCTGCTGCTGCCGGTGGGCCCCGCGGACGGGGCGCAGCAGCTTTGCCTGGTGGAAAAGGGACGGGACGGCCAGGTGCGGGAAAGGCCGCTGCTGGCCGTCGCCTTTGTTCCCATGGTGAGGCGTTAGGGGGCGATGCGCAGGCGGCGCAGGCCGCCGAAGCCGGAAACCGCCTTGCCGAACTTGCCGGCCAGGGCCAGCGTCAGGATGAAGGGCCACAGGTTCAGGCGGATGAAGCGCGAGACCCGTTGCGGCAGGCTGGCCGAGGCCATCTGTTCCGCCTCGCGGATGGCCTGCTGCACCTCCGGCGGGGTCTGGTGGCGGGTTTCCTGGATCGACGGCAGCAGATCGATATGGTGCTGCTTGGCGGTGGCGTCGGCCGGGCGCGTGGCACAGAAGGACAGCAGGGTGAACAGCTCCTCCGCGAACTCCCCCTCCGTGCCCAGCAGCTTTTCCACCGCGGCGTACTTCTCCGTCGGCACGGCTGACAGGATGCGGTCATGGCTGGCGCCGATGGCTTCCGCCAGGGCGGCGGTTTCCAGGGCGGAGGCCTCGTTGCGCTCCACCGCCAGCAGCCGCTGCTTCACCAGCGCGTAGTCATCTGTGCCCACGCCGCTGTTCAGCGCCAGATGATCCACCAGCTGATAGGCGCGCTGGCAGAAATCCTCCTCCTTACGCGCGCGGTCGGCTGGAACCGCCCCGGCGCCGGCGTCGAATTGCTGGAAGTCGCGCTTGATGAAGCCGGCGTGGCTGGTGTGGGGGGCGCAATCCAGGCTGGGCGCCTGGCGGCACAGTTCGCCCAAATCCTGCTCCGCCTTCAGCGCCTCGTAACTCGCGCGCCAGTGGTCGGGGGAGGCGGCGGGCAGCACCGGTATGGCGGGCACACCCGTGCCGGCGCCGGGGCCAATGGAGGGAAACGCCGAGGCCCAGTGCCGCTCGATCTCCCGCTCCTTCTCCTGGATGCGCAGCATGGCGCGGTTCAGGTCTTCCGACACGAACAGCAGAATCACGCCGAAGACGCTGAGGGAATAGTAGACGATGTCGATCCACTTCCAGACGGGGTTGTCATGGAAGAAGATCCCGCAGCCCAGCGCGAACAGGAACGACGTCACCGCCACGACGACGATGGAAATATCGATTTCCGCCACTTCGTTTCTTTCTTTTGGGCGCCGCCCAGCCCTTCCATGGGCTTTGCCCGGGCCGGCCCCTGTCCCCCATCGGGCTGGACAGGAGTTATGAAAGCGGCGTCCCGAAAGGGAAGTGTATTTTTTATGTCAGTTGCGAGTCGGGTCCCGCACCCTGGGGGCGGTCTTCAGGGAAGTTTGGCCAAGCCGGTCATCAGCAGGGTGACGTCGCTGCCGTTCAGCTTCACATGGCCGTCGGGGCGGAAATCCAAGCTGAAGCGTCGGCCCTGGTTCTCCGGCGTGCCCATGGATTGCAGGGCGAAGAAGCCCAGCATGGCGCCGTTGCCCACGCCGTTGGCCGGCAGATGGTCCAGGCCCCGCATCAGGAGCGACAGCGTGCCGGTCAGGCCGCGCGGGTTGGCGGCGTCGAACACCAGGGCCGCGTTGCCCACCAGGGCCGCGTCCGGCGCCTGGAAGTCCAGCTTGTCGATGGTCAGGTGGCTGCCGGCCTGGCCCAGGGCGGTCAGCGTGCGGTCCTTGATGGCGCGGTTGCGGTGCTTGGTGTCCGGCGGCAGGGTGTTCCAGTCAGCCTCCGCCAGGGTGCGCGCCGGCAGGTCGGTGATCTTTAGGTGCAGGTCGCCCTTTTCCGGGATGGGGTCGGCCTGGCCGTTGACGGCCGGCTTCACCAGGCCCCGGTGGCTATAGTCCAGCGACAGCACGCCGTGGTCGCCGTCCATGTTGTCGGCGGTTACGGTGGCGTTCAGGGTCTTCAGCGAATAGGGCCGGCCCTCGTCGTCGTGGCTGGCATAGCCGTCCAGGCTGAAGGTGCCCTTCATGCGCGACAGCACGGCGCCGGCGGGACCGGGATCCGTGCCGCCGCCCACGCGCAGCAGGGCGCCCTGGGCCATGTTGAAGTCGGTGACGTCGATGGCCAGCAGGCCGCGCAGCAGCCGGGTCTCCTCGGCGCCCTCCGGCGTCTTGGTCTCCAGCTTGTTCACCTCCATCCGCAGCGGGCCGCTCCACCGCCCGCGCGCCTCGTCCTCGGGCATGAAGCGGACGGTCAGAGTGTCCATGGACACGGCGCCGTGTCCGGGGCGGGGGATGAAGCGGATGTCGCCCGCCTTGGCGTCCAGCAGGTCCACCGTCTGGAAGTCCGGCGTCCAGCGGGCGTGCAGGCTCTGGCTGCCCAGCCGCACCTCGCCGATGCGCATGCCCTGGCCGTCGAACACGCCCATGGGGCTGGGCAGGGCGCCGGTGGCGTCCCAGTGGCCGTCGGCCGTGGGGGTGACCGCCAGCACCAGGGTGCCCAGGTCCAACACGCTGTCGTCGCCCAGGTGCAGCTGCGCGCCCGGCAGGCTCAGGCGGTAGTGGTCGCCATCGCGCGTGGCGCTGGCGTGGCCGTTCAGGGTCAGGCGCAGGCTGCCGTCCTTGTGCGGGTTGGCGGGCTTGGTCAGCTGCTGTTCGGCCAGCCGGGCCAGCTTGTCCGCACCTTCCTGCGTCACGGGTGCCGCCAGGGCGGACGTGCCCAACAGCAGGGGGATCAGCGACAGGGCGGCGAGACGGGGGCGGACGGGCATGGACGGGCCTTCAAGGGAACGGTGTTGCGCCTAGGTGATACGGGAGTATGGGCCGGAATCAAGCGGCGTGCCTGTCGGGCCGGCACCCTATATAAGGATGGCCCCGCATTATGTCCGCATTGGGGGCGGGGTTTTTCCAGGGCCACTTGGCCGCGGCCGGGCCGGGGTCCACTTTGGAACCGCCGTCGTCCGGTGGGGTTCTTGGGTGGGGCTCCCGAACGCGCCGTCTTGTTTTTGGGGGCCGCCGCCCCAACACTGAGTGTCATGAGCGACCGTTCCCGCCCCTCTCCAGCCTCCGCCCTGCCCGCTCAGCGGCGGGCCGCCGACAGCGTGGGCGCCTTGCCGGGCGGGCGGGTGGTGGCGGTGCTGGGGCCGACCAACACCGGCAAGACCTATCTGGCCATGGAACGCATGCTGGCCCACGCCAGCGGCATGATGGGTTTCCCCCTGCGCCTGCTGGCGCGGGAGAACTACGACAAGGTGGTCAAGGCCAAGGGCGCGGGCCAGGTGGCCCTGGTGACGGGTGAGGAAAAGATCATCCCCCCCGGCGCCCGCTATTGGATCTGCACCGTCGAATCCATGCCGCTGGACCATGTCGCGCAGTTCCTGGCGGTGGACGAGATCCAGCTGGCCGCCGATCCGGAGCGCGGGCACATCTTCACCGACCGCCTGCTGCACGCGCGCGGGACGGAGGAGACGATGTTCCTCGGCTCCGACACCATCAAGCCGCTGCTGCAGAAGCTGATTCCCAAGGCGGAGTTCGTGTCGCGACCCCGCTTCTCCAGCCTGACCTACAGCGGGCACAAGAAGCTGACCAAGCTGCCGCCCCGCGCCGCCGTGGTGGCCTTCTCCGCCGCCGACGTCTACGGCCTGGCCGAGCTGCTGCGCCGCACGCGCGGCGGCACGGCGGTGGTGCTGGGCGCCCTCAGCCCCCGCACCCGCAACGCCCAGGTGCAGCTCTACCAGGAAGGGGCGGTGGATTACCTGGTGGCGACCGACGCCATCGGCATGGGCCTGAACATGGACGTCGACCATGTGGCCTTCGCCCGCCTGTCCAAGTTCGACGGCCAGCAGCCGCGCCGCCTGCGCGCGCCGGAGGTGGCGCAGATCGCCGGCCGCGCCGGCCGCCACCTGGCCGACGGCACCTTCGGCACGACGGATGAGGCGCCGCCGCTGGATCCCGAGCTGATCGACGCGGTGGAGAACCATAAGTTCGAGACGTTGAAGACCCTGATGTGGCGCAACGTCGATCTGGATTTCCGCAGCCCCCAGGCCCTGCTGCGCGCGCTGGAGGAACGGCCGCCGTCGCCCGTGCTGATCCGCGCGCGCGAGGCGGACGACCATCTGGCCTTGCAGGCGCTGGCGCAGGACGCCGACATCATGCGCGTGGCCAACTCCCCCCTGGCCGTGCGCCTGTTGTGGGAGGTCTGCCAGATCCCGGACTTCCGCAAGGTGCTGTCCGACGCCCATACCCGCCTCCTGTCCCAAATCTTCAAGTATCTGCGCGATGGGCCGGCCGGCACCCTGCCGCTGGACTGGGTGGCGGCCCAGGTGGCCCGCCTGGACCGGGGAGAGGGCGACATCGACACCCTGGTGTCACGCATCGCCCATATCCGCACCTGGACCTACATCTCCCACCGCCCTGGCTGGCTGGACGATGCCGCGCACTGGCAGGAACGCACCCGCGCCATCGAGGACCGGCTGTCCGACGCCCTGCATGAGCGCCTGACCCAGCGCTTCGTCGACAAGCGGTCGGCCGGCCTGGTGAAGCGGCTGGCCGACGGACGCGACCTGATGGGGGCGGTGGACCGCGACGGCCGCGTGCTGGTGGAAGGCCACCCGGTGGGCCGGCTGCATGGCGTGGCCTTCCAGTTGGATGCCGACGTGCCGGCGGCCGACGCCAAGGCCATCACCACCGCCGCCCGCCGCGCCCTGGGCGACGTCATCGCCCAGCGGGTGCGCGCGCTGGAGACGGCACCCGACGCCGCCATAACCCTGGACGGCGGGGGGAGCTGAGTTGGGACGGCGCCGTCATCGGCGTGCTGGCGCCGGGGCCCACGCCGCTGGCCCCCCTGGTGCGCCTGGTGGGGGACGATTTCCTGCAGACCGGCCAGCGTGAACCGGTGCGGGCGCGGCTTGCACGCTGGGTGGAGGCGCACGTGGCCCGGGTGCTGGCCCCGCTCACGGCCTTGGCCGCCGCCGCCCAAGGCAAGGGTGCGGAGCTTTCCGGCGCCGGCCGGGGCATCGCCTTCCAGGTGGCGGAGGCGCTGGGCGGCCTGCCCCGCGCGGCGCTGGAACCCCTGATCGCCACCCTGACCAGGGAGGACCGGCGGCGCCTGGCGGCCCTGGGTCTGCGCCTGGGCTTCAGCCAGGTGTTCCTGGCGGCGCTGACGCGGCCGGCGGCGGTGGCCCTGCGCGGACTGCTGTGGTCGGTGGCGCACGCCACGCCCGTGGCGGTGCCGCCACCTAGCCGCGTGACCTTGGCCGTGGGCGATCTGCCACCGGGCTTCCTGGCGGCCATCGGCTATATTCCCTTGGGGACTCGCGCCATGCGCGTCGACATGGTGGACCGGCTGGAGAAATCCCTGGCCGGCCGGGCCAAGGCCGGGCCGCTGGTCGCCGTGGACGATTTGGTGCTGAGCCTGGGCGTGCCCCGGGCGGAGGTGCCGTCCCTGATGTCCGCCCTGGGCTACCGTCTGGGGCGGCCCAAGGCGGAGGGGGAGCCGGCCCCCTGGCTGCGGCGGCGGCCCAAGCATGCTCCCGCCCCCGCGGCGGCCAAGCCCGGCCCGGCGCCCGCGGCGCCCAAGCCCGGCAAAAAGGCGGCGCCGGCACCCCAGCCCGCGACGCCCGGTGACAACCCTTTCAGCATACTGCGGACCTTGGTGGAGGTGCCCTGATGGGGGGCGTGGCGGTGACGACGATGGCGGCGGCGCGACATGGCTAAGACGAACGGGAAGGGCGCCGGCCCGGATGACGAGGATGCCGCCGACCTGGCGGAAGGTCGGCTGCGGCTGGACAAATGGCTGTGGTATGCCCGCTTCCTGAAGTCGCGCAGCCTGGCCGCCAAGCTGTGCGGTTCCGGCGCCATCCGCTGCGGCGGCACATCCATCACCAAGGCGCACCACACCGTGCGGCCGGGCGATGTGCTGACCTTCCCCCTGGGCAACCATATCCGTGTCATCAAGGTGCTGGCGCTGGGCACCCGCCGCGGCCCGGCACCGGAGGCCCAGGCGCTGTATGAGGACCTGGCCCCGCCCACGCCGGAGTCGCGCCTGCCCAAGGCCCTGTAAGATTTGGGCGAACGGGTTCTATCCAGACCGGCTTCGGGCTTCTACGCTGTCGGTCGATAAGCGCCGCCCAGGGGGCGCGGCGCGCAAGGATCGGGGCTGGTTATGAAGGTTTGGGGAAAAGGGACGGGGACGGCGGTGGCCGTGGGGATTTTAGGCGTGGCGCTGGGGGCTTGTCTGGTCCCGGCGGCGGTCCACGCCGCGGCGTTCGACCCGGTGGCGGCGACGCAGGCTTACCTGGACACGGTGCCCGCCGACGCGCGGGCCAAGTCGAACGCCTATTTCGAAGGCGGCTATTGGCTGCAGCTGTGGCGCTTCCTGGTGTCGCTGGCGGTGGCCGCCGTGTTCCTGGCCGGCGGCCTGGCGCGGCGCCTACGGGATCGGCTGGCCGGCCTGGGCCGCTTCGCCACGCCCGTGTTCTTCATCGCCTACACCGTCATCGACTACATCCTCAGCCTGCCCTACGTCGGGTATGCCGATTGGTACCGCGAGCGGCAGTACGGCCTGATGAACCAGACCTTTGGCGACTGGTTCGGCGACCAGATGATCCAGCTCGCCATTTCCAGCCTGATCGGCGCCCTGGTCGTCTGGGTGCTGTATGCCATCGTCCGCCGCCTGGGCCGCAGCTGGTGGATATGGGCCAGCGCCTTCGGCGTGGTGGTGGTGACCCTCATGGTGGTGGTGACGCCGGTCTTCGTGGCGCCGCTGTTCAACAAATACGAACCGATGAAGCCCGGCCCGGTGCGCGAGGCGCTGCTGTCCATGGCACGGTCCAACGAGGTGCCGGCCACCGACGTCTATGAATTCAACGCCTCCCGCCAGTCCAACAAGATCAGCGCCAATGTCAGCGGCCTGTTCGGCACCACCCGCATCTCCCTGACCGACACGCTGCTGCAGCGCTGCACCCTGGCGGAGATCAAGGCGGTGATGGGGCATGAGATGGGGCATTACGTCCTGAATCACGCCTTCGTCATCCTGCTCTATCTCTCCATCCTCGTGTGCTTCGGCTATCTGTTCGTTGACCGTGTCTTCGGCCGGCTGACGCGGGGCGGGCGCTGGGGGATCACCGGCCTGGGAGACGTGGCCGGCCTGCCCTTGGTCGTCATCCTGTTCACCGCCTACTTCTTCGTGCTGACCCCGGTGCTCAACACCATCATCCGCACGCAGGAAGCCGAGGCCGACGCTTTCGGCCTGAACCTGGCGCGCGAGCCGGACGGCTTCGCCAACGCGGCGCTGAAGCTGGCGGAATACCGCAAGCTGCAGCCGGGCAAGTGGGAGGAGATCGTGTTCTACGACCACCCCTCGGGCTACAACCGCATCCTGCGCGCCATGCGCTGGAAGGCGGAGAACCTGCCGGCCGCCGCGCCCGCCGAACCCCCCGCCGCCGAATCCCCTGCCGGCCAGGCCCCGGTGGAGCCCAAGCCGTGACCGACGCCTCGTCGATCCCGGACTCCCCCTTGGCTGATTTGCGGGCCCACGCCCTGACCTATCCGGAGGCGTGGGAGGATCACCCCTGGGGGAGACGGTGGTGAAGGTGCGGCAGAAGATCTTCGTCTTCCTGGGCCGGGACGGGGCGGCCGGCTGCCACGTGACGGTGAAGTTGCCCCGCTCCGCCCCCTTCGCGCTGGATATGGCCAACTGCGCGCCCACGGGCTACGGCCTGGGGCGCGCGGGGTGGATCACCGCCACATTCGGCGCGGGCGAGGAGGTGCCGCTGGACCTGCTGCGGGCCTGGATCAAGGAAAGCTACCAGGCCGTGGCGCCCAAGAAGCTGGCGGCGCGGCTGGACGCCCAGGCCGCGACCGGAGGCGCCGGCGGCGGACCCACCGCCTAGTCCCTGCCTTCCAACAAGGCGCGGCGGGCCACCAGGCCCTGGCCGACGACATCGAAGAAGGCGCGGACGCGCGCCGTGTTGCGCAGATCCCGATGCGTGATCAGCCACAGCTCACGCGTCAACGCCCCCTCGGGACCGGCGACGCGCGCCAGGTCCGCTTCCGGGTCCCCCAGGTAGCAGGGCAGAAGGGCCATCCCGATCCCAGCCTTCACCGCCATCATCTGGTTGATGAGGCTGCTGGAGCGATAGACGATGGCGGTCCCCGGCACCATGTCGGTCAGCCAGGTCGCGGCCGCGGCGGCGGCGCCCGTGTCCCAGCCGATGAAGCTGTGCCCCGCGAACCCCGGCGCCACGGGGGCGGGCTTGCCGGCCAGGTAGGCCGGGCTGGCGTACAAGGCCCAGGCGGTGTCCGCGAGGCGCCGGCCGAACAGGTCGCCCTCGGCCGGCCGCGTGGCGCGGATGGCGATGTCCGCCTCCCGGCGCAGCAGGTCCAGTTGCCGGTTGTCGACCAGCAGTTCGATCGAGATCCCGTCGTGGCGGGCGCGGAACTCGACCAGCAGGTCGTTCAGCAGCCGGTAGGCCAGGCTTTCCGAGCAGGTGATCCTGAGGTTTCCCGACAGGCGGGCGTCCCGGCCGGTGATGTCCCGGTCCAGCGCCAGGGCCTCCTCCTCCATGCGTTCAGCGGCCAGCAGCATGCGCTCCCCCGCGTCCGTCGGGCGGTAGGTGCCGGCGCTGCGCTCGAACAACTGCACCTGGAACGCCGCCTCGAGGGCGTTCAGCCAGCGAAAGATGGTCGAATGGTCGTGCCCCAGCGCCTTGGCCGCGCCCTTCAGCGATCCCGTCCGGCTGATCGCCAGGATCAGCCGGAAGCCGTTCCAGTCCATGTGGCTTGTTCCTGCGCAAGCTTACCCGCTTGAATCCGTCACGCCTTTGCGCTCTTGCAAAATAAGGTGCCTGCGGCGGCCCGGGCAACATCGCTGAATTTGCGCCGGCGCAAGCGCGCCTTGCCAAAGGCCAAGCCGGCTTGGCATCGGCGAAAGCCTATGGTGCCCGCCGCTGACCTGAAAGGAACCTTGGCCCATGTTCAAGATGTACGGCTTCTGGCGCTCCGCCGCCGCCTTCCGCGTGCGTGCCGCGCTGAACCTCAAGGGCCTGACGGTCGAGGAGACGATGATCGATCTCGACGCCGGGGAGCAGAACGCGCCGGCCTTCCTGGCCGTCAACCCGGCGGCGGCCGTGCCCGCGCTGTTCGTGGATGGCGGGCCGCCGCTGACCCAATCGCTGGCGATCCTGGAGTATCTGGAGGAGTTGTATCCCGAGCCGGCGCTCCTGCCCGCCGGCGCGCGCGCCAGGGCCCGGGTCCGGGCGTTGGCGCTCAGCTTCGCGGCCGACCATCACCCCCTGATCGTGCCCCGGGTGCGGCGCCATCTGGCCACCGCCTTTGGTGTGGGCCACACCGATTGGGTGCGGCACTGGTTCCGCGAGGGGCTGGCGCAGGGGGAGGCCCGTCTGGCCGGTGATCCCGCCGTCGGCCGCTTCTGCCATGGCGACAGCCCCACGATCGCGGACCTGTGCCTCATGAGCCACGTGACCGGAGCCCAGGGCTTCCAGGTATTCCCGGCCGACTATCCGACCATCGACCGGATTTTCACCGCCTGCATGGAGATCGACGCGTTCGCCAAGGCGGCGCCGCTACGCCAGCCGGGGGCACCTCACAGCTAGGCGTCGAGCACCGTGACGGTGTCGCCCGGCCGGATCGTCCCGCCCTCGATGACGCGGGCATAGACGCCGCAGTTGACGTGGCCGTAGCCGTTCATCAGGGACTTCAGCACGGGCATGTCGCGCTCGCCCGTCATCGGGTTGACCTCGGTGGCGGCGCAGCGGCGGACGTTCTTGAACACCTCCAGCAGCGTGTCGCCGACGCGCAGGCGCTTGCCCACCCACTGCGCCTCCGCCCAAGGGGCAAGGTCCGAGAGCAGCAGGTTGCCGCGAAAGCGGCGCGGGTCCACCGGCGCCTGGGTCACCCGTTCCAGATCCTTGCAACTGGCCAGGTTGATCAGGGACACCGCCTTTTCCTCGATGTCGCTGAACATATGGCCCGGCGCCTCGATCACCTTGTAAGGCGGCGGCACGGCCGCGTCCTTCATGTACGCGGCCAGGAATTGCTCGATCAACAGGCGGCCGGTGGGAGTGTCGATGCGCCCCTTGGCCACCTGCCTGCCATTGCGCAGCAGCACCAGCGTGCAGCTGGTGGCGTCATAGCGCGCGTCCAGCGTGGCCAGCCGCTCATCCCGCATCAGGGCCAGGAAGTTGCTCTTGGGCCGCCAGGCGGGGTTGACCACGTCGAAGGTGGTGGCACCGTGGGTGATGGCGAAGCGCCGGTCCTGCGGCATGCCATGGCCGGGGGTCAGCGTGACCGCCTCCAGGGTCTGGGCGGACAACCCCTTGACGGGGAAATAGTGCAGGATGGAAACGGTCGTCATCATGGGGCCAGTCTAAGGGATCAGCCCCGCCGCTTGTCAACGAACGGTCGGGGACAAGTTGACGACAATTAGATGTAGGGCCGGGTAGAGGTGGGGCCGCGTAGATGTAGAAACAAGCGCGGGATCGGGCTTGCGGCTGGCCGGAACAGGCCCCATATCGCTGGTGCATCCTTCGGATCGCACAATTGTCGTGGATCATGGCTGGAACGGGCTGCCTGGCGGACGCTCTGGCCGACACTAGGAGCTTTTTGCGATGGACTTCGAGAAGTTCACTGAGCGCAGCCGTGGCTTCGTGCAGGCGGCGCAGACGCTGGCGCTACGCGGCGGTCATCAGACCCTGAACCCTGAACACCTGTTGAAGGTGCTGCTGGACGACAGCGAAGGCCTGGCGGCCAATCTGCTGCGCTCCTCCGGCGCCGATCCCGCCCGCGCCCTGACGGGCGTGGAGGCGGCGCTGGCCAAGGTGCCGGTGGTGTCCGGACCTGGCGCCGGGCAGATCAGCCTCAGCCGTGAGCTGGCCAAGGTTTTCGACAGCGCCCTGCAGCTGGCCCAGAAGGCGGGCGACAGCTTCGTCACGGCCGAGCGCCTGCTGCTGGCCCTGACCATGGCCGAGGGCACGACGGCCGCCAAGGTGCTGGCCGAGGCCGGCGCCAAGCCGCAGGCCCTGAATCAGGCCATCAACGCCCTGCGCAAGGGCCGCACCGCCGACAGCGCGTCGGCGGAACAGAGCTATGACGCGCTCAAGAAATACGCCCGCGACCTGACCCAGGCGGCGCGGGACGGCAAGCTCGACCCCGTCATCGGCCGCGACGAGGAAATCCGCCGTACCATCCAGGTGCTGGCCCGCCGCACCAAGAACAACCCCGTCCTGATCGGCGAGCCCGGCGTGGGCAAGACCGCCATCGTGGAAGGGCTGGCCCTGCGCATCGTCAACGGCGACGTGCCGGAGGGGCTGAAGAACAAGCGCCTGATGGCGCTGGACTTGGCCGGCCTGGTCGCCGGCGCCAAGTTCCGGGGCGAGTTCGAGGAACGGCTGAAGGCCGTGCTGCAGGAAATCCAGGCCGCGGCGGGCGAGGTCATCGTCTTCGTGGACGAACTGCACACCCTGGTGGGGGCCGGCAAGGCCGATGGCGCCATGGACGCCTCCAACATGCTGAAGCCGGCGCTGGCGCGGGGCGAACTGCATTGCGTGGGCGCCACGACCCTGGACGAATACCGCAAGTACATCGAGAAGGACGCGGCCCTGGCCCGTCGCTTCCAGCCCGTCTTCGTGGCCGAGCCGACGGTGGAGGACACCATCTCCATCCTGCGCGGCCTGAAGGAGAAGTATGAGCTGCACCACGGCGTGCGCATCACCGACGGCGCCATCGTGGCGGCCGCCACCCTGTCCAACCGCTACATCACCGACCGCTTCCTGCCCGACAAGGCCATCGACCTGGTGGACGAGGCCGCCAGCCGGCTGCGCATGGTGGTGGACAGCAAGCCCGAGCAGATCGACGAGCTGGACCGCCAGATCATCCGCCTGAAGATCGAGCGCGAGGCGCTGAAGCGCGAAACCGACCAGGGCTCCAAGGATCGGCTGGTCAAGCTGGAGGCCGAGCTGGCCGAGCTGGAGGAACAGTCGGGCAACCTCACCGCCCAGTGGCAGGCGGAGAAGGACACCCTGTCCAGCGCCCAGAAGCTGAAGGAACAGCTGGAGCAGGCCCGCGCCGAGCTGGAGAACGCCCAGCGCACCGGCAACTGGGCCCGCGCGGGCGAGTTGACCTACGGCGTCATTCCGGAGACGGAGCGCCGCCTGCGCGAGGCGGAGGAGGCCGGTGGCAACCGCATGCTGAACGAGGAGGTGCGCGACGGTGACATCGCCGCCGTGGTCAGCCGCTGGACCGGTATTCCCGTCGACAAGATGCTGACGGGCGAGCGGGAAAAGCTGCTGCGCATGGAGGAGAAGCTGCACAGCCGCGTGGTGGGCCAGGACGAGGCGGTGGTGGCCGTGTCCAACGCCGTGCGCCGCGCCCGCGCCGGCCTGCAGGACCCCAACCGCCCCATCGGCAGCTTCCTGTTCCTGGGCCCGACCGGCGTGGGCAAGACGGAACTGACCAAGGCCCTGGCCGAATTCCTGTTCGATGACGAGACGGCCATGGTCCGCCTCGACATGTCTGAATATATGGAGAAGCACTCCGTCGCCCGCATGATCGGCGCCCCTCCGGGTTATGTCGGCTATGAGGAGGGCGGGGCCCTGACCGAGGCGGTGCGCCGCCGGCCCTACCAGGTCGTGTTGTTCGACGAGGTGGAGAAGGCCCACCCGGACGTGTTCAACGTGCTGCTGCAGGTGCTGGACGACGGTCGCCTGACCGATGGCCAGGGCCGCACGGTGGACTTCCGCAACACGCTGATCATCATGACGTCCAACCTGGGGTCCGAGGCCTTGGCCTCGCTGGCCGACGGGGCGGACGCGGCGGCGGTGGCCACGGCGCATGCCCACGTGCTGGAGGTGGTGCGGGGCTCCTTCCGGCCCGAGTTCCTGAACCGGCTGGATGAGATCCTGATCTTCAACCGCCTGTCGCGGCCGCACATGGCCGGCATCGTCAACATCCAGCTGGGCCGCCTGCGGCGCATGCTGGCGGAGCGCAACATGACGCTGGAACTGGACGACGCGGCCCTGCGCTGGCTGGCCGACGCCGGCTACGACCCAGCCTATGGCGCCCGGCCCCTGAAGCGGGTGATCCAGCGGGAACTGCAGAACCCCTTGGCCACCCGCATCCTGGAAGGCCGCATCAACGACGGGGAGACCATCACCGTCTCCGCCGGGCCGGAGGGCCTGGTGCTGAACGGCGAGGCCATCAAGGTGCCGCCGGCCGGCGAAAGCCTCTGGGGCCAGCCGCCCACCGTGCATTGAACGGTAAAGCGAAAGGGCCGATCTCTCCCGAGGCCGGCCCTTTTCTTTTCCAGGAAGTCTCCAGGAGCGAAGCGACAAGGACGCGATCGCGTCCGCCGCAGCATTCTGGGGAGCGAAGCGCACTGGAATGCGAGGAAGCCAAGGCCACGGATGTGGCCGCCCGGCGCTTGAGGGCATGAAAAAAGCCGACCTCGTGAGAAGCCGGCTTTTTTCGTATCAGTGCCGCTTCACGGCGGCCTGGACCACGTGGCCGGTGCCGGGCTTGGCGGCGACCAACGTGCTGCCGTTGGCGCCCTGCAAATCGCGGAAGGCGTCCTGGTCCTCGGCGACGACGGCCTGGAACTGCTTCAGGTCCTTCCCGTCCAGCTTGCGGCCGGCCTCGATCTTGGCTTCCTTGCTGTCGGGATTGATCTGCTGGTTGCCGCGCAGCACTTCGAAGTGCAGGTGCGGGCCGGTGGCACGGCCGGTGGCGCCGACATAGCCGATCACGTCGCCCTGGGCCACGCGCATGCCGGGGCGCAGGCCCTTGGCGATGCGGCTCATGTGGCCATAGGCGGTTTCCATCTGGTTGCCGTGGCGCAGCTTGACGTAGTTGCCATAGCTGCTGAAGGGACCCGCCTGCTCCACCAGGCCGTCGCCGGCGGCGTAGATGGGGGTGCCCACGGGGGCGCCGAAGTCCTTGCCCTTATGCATTTTGCTGTAGCCCAGCACCGGGTGCATGCGCATCCCATAGCCGGAGGTGACGCGGGCGCCATCGATGGGGGTGCGCAGGATGGCGCGGCGGATGCTCTCGCCCAGGGCATTGTAATAGTCGGCGGCGCTGCCGGACGCCTGGTAACGGTAGATGGCCTTCTGCTTGCCCGACAGGGTCAGCGAGGCGAACTGGATGTCGCCGTCGCGGGCGGGCTGGCCGTCCTCGGTGTAATAGCGCTCGAACAGGATTTCGAAGGTGTCGCCCGGCTGCAGGTCGCGCTGGAAGTCGACATCGTAGGCGTAGCGCTTGATGAAGGCGTCCAGCACGGGGTAGGGCACGCCGGCGGCGCTGGCCGCCTCCGACAGGCTGCTGGTGATGCGGCCGCGGGCGGCCATCAGCTTCTTCTCCAGCGGCTTGTCCACCTGGCGGGCTTGATAGCGGCCGCCATTGAAGGCGACCGACACGGCGCGCTCGGCGGCCGGCTGGAATTCCAGGCCGATGAACTTGTCACCTTCGCTGTGGTCGAACAGCACGGTGATGCCCTGGCCCGCCTTCATGCGGCGCACGTCATAAACGCCGCTCAGCGCGCTGACGGCGTTCTGGGCGCTGTCGGCTGGCACGCCGCCATCCATCAGCACCTGCATCAGCGTGTCGCCCCGGCCGACATTGACGTGGCGACGCTCCACCGGGTCGACCGACAGGGGCTTGCCAGCCTGCGGCGCCGGGTCGGCGGCGGCAACGGCGGTCTGCTGCGGAACCTGCTGGTCCTTGGGCGCTGCGGCCGCGGCGGCGGCCAGGTCGGGGTCCACGTCCGACGGCGGGGCGGGGGGCAGTGCCTGCGGGGCGACGGCCACACTGCCCGTGTCGTCCAGGGACGCTAGGGAGACGACGCCGCCCAGGGTCAGGGCGACGACGGATGTCACGGCGATGCGCTTCAGCAAGGCCCCCACTCCCCCAAATCAAACCGCATCGTCAAAACCCTCAACCTCAAAGACAACATGGGGCCCCATCGGGCGCTGTTTCCCGGGCCCCTGTTTCCGGAGCGCGGGCACGGTGTCGACGGGCCGCCCGGTTGAACGGCCTTGGCCATGGTGCCAACACACCACGAAAATCCTCACCAACCGGTCCCGCCCTTGCGTGGCGGGGCCGATGTCGAGGGAGAGGAACTGACGACTGGAAACGCCGAAATCCGGTTCATCGCCCCGGGGGATCCGGCAGGTCGTAACG